>NZ_JBWPVO010000001.1:177395-753740 GCF_056590155.1 Isoptericola sp. GX10416
GAAGCTGACGGTGTTCGGCGACGACTACCCCACGGCCGACGGCACCTGCGAGCGCGACTACCTGCACGTGGAGGATCTCGCCGCCGGGCACGTCGCCGCCCTGGAGCACCTGGACGCGATGGCCACGCCCGTGCGCGCGTTCAACCTCGGCACCGGTACCGGCACGTCGGTGCTGCAGATGATCAAGGCGTTCGAGCGGGCTGTAGGCCGCGAACTGCCCTACGAGGTCGGCCCGCGGCGGGCCGGTGACCTGCCGGCGTTCTGGGCGGACCCGAGCCGGGCGAACACCGAGCTCGGCTGGCACGCCCGCAAGACCATCGACGACATGTGCGCCGACACCTGGCGCTGGCAGTCGGCGAACCCCCAGGGCTTCCCGGACTCCTGAGCCGGCCGTCCGACCGCTTGCGCGGCGTCATCCCGGGGCGCAAGGATGGTGCCATGACCGACGACGGCCGCACCCGCCCTGACCAGCGCTGGAACCCTGGCGCGCGGTACCGGGCGCCCATGCCGGCACGTCGGCAGGTAGCGGCCACCGCCACGGTCCAGCCCTTGGCCGGGCGTCTGCGCCGCGGCCCGGCACGCCGCACCGCCGTGTTCGACCGCGACGTGTGGCGTCCCGACCTCGCCGGAGTGCGGCCTCAGGTCGCCGAGGCCCTGTCCGTGGCGGCCGACCGATACCGCCGAGGTGCCGTGAGCACCAGCGGCCTGGTCCGCGCCGTGGGGCACGCCCTGGCGTCCTGAGCCGGCGACGACGTCGAGCACACGATCCTGACGTGCCGGCAGGCGGCGTCGGTGGCCGCGAGCGCCGAGGTCCGCCACCTCGTGCCGACGCCCTTCTCCCAGCGGTACGCCGAGCCGGCCGAGCTGCCGCTCGCCTTCGAGCGCGAGGCCCGCAAGGTGTTCGACGGTGAGGTGGCGGTGGCCGCCGACCTGGACCGCGTACCGCTACCGCCGCGACGTCGGCACGCAGGGGTCGTCACAGCACGTCGCTGAGCGGCACCTGCTCGAGCCCGTGGGCCTCGGCGACGCCCGGGTGAGTGACGACGCCGTCGTGCGTGGTGAGCCCGTGGGCGAGCGTCGCGTCGGCGCGCAGCGCGTCGCGCCATCCGTGGTCGGCGAGAGCAGCGACGTAGGGCAGGGTGACGTTGGTCAGGGCGTAGGTGGAGGTGCGCGGGACGGCGCCAGGCATGTTGGCGACGCAGTAGAAGACGCAGTCGTGCACGCCGTAGGTGGGGTGCTCGTGCGTCGTGGGGCGCGAGTCCTCGAAGCAGCCGCCCTGGTCGATGGCGATGTCGACGAGCACGGTGCCGGGGCGCATGCGGGCCACGACGTCGTCGGGCACGAGCACGGGAGCCCTGGCGCCGGCGACCAGGACGGCACCGATGACCAGGTCGGCCTCCAGCACGGCATGGGTGAGGGTGAGCTGGTTCGAGGCGAGCGTCTGCACGCGCCCAGCGAGCTCGCGGTCGGCGGCGCGCAGCGCGTCGGCGTCGGTGTCCAGCAGGGTGACGCGGGCTCCCATGCCGACCGCGATGCGGGCGGCGTTCATGCCGGACACGCCGGCACCGATGATCACGGCGTGTCCGGCGGCGACGCTCGGCACGCCGCCGAGCAGGACACCGCGCCCGCCGGCCGCCTTGAGCAGGGTGGCTGCGCCGACCTGTGTGGCGAGCCGGCCGGCGACCTCGGACATGGGGGCGAGCAGCGGCAGCGAGCCGGTGGCCGTCTGGACCGTCTCGTAGGCGACGGCGGTGACGCGGCGCGCCAGGAGCTCCTCGGTGAGCACCTTGTCGGCCGCCAGGTGGAGGTAGGTGAACAGCAGCTGGTCCTCGCGCAGCCGGTGGTACTCCTCGGCCACGGGTTCCTTGACCTTGAGCACCATGTCGCCGGCGGCCCACGTGGCGTCGGCGTCGCCGATGATGTCGGCGCCTGCGTCCGCGTACTCCTCGTCGCTCACGCCGGCCCCGAGTCCAGCGCCCGACTGCACGTGCACGGTGTGGTGGTGCGCGGTGAGCTCGTGGACCCCGGCCGGGGTGATCGCCACCCGGTACTCGTGGTTCTTGACTTCCTTCGGGACCGCGATGCGCATGGTGTGCCGCCTTCAGGTGTGGCTCCGGTCGGAGCGTGCTGGTGCGCGTCGGGGGTGTGACGGCGCTCACGTCCAGTGTGGGGCAGAAGTTCGACTGCACGCCACAGATTCGGTGATCGTTCGGTAGGTTGGCGAGATGGTGTCGGATGCTTCAGGAGGTAGGCCGGACAGGGTGGTCGGCCCGAACGATCTTCGGACGCGCGTCGGCGGCCAGTCGGGTCTCGAACGCCGCTCGGCGGCGCCCCTGCGGCTCGACGACGTCGACCACCGCCTGCTCGCGGCGCTGGCCGAGGACGCCCGCCTGGCGAACAACGCGCTGGCCCGGCGGGTCGGGATCGCGCCGTCGACGTGCCTGACCCGGGTGCGACGACTGCGCGAGGAGGGGGTGGTGCGGGGTTTCCACGCCGACGTCGACCCGGCGCTGGCCGGCCGGCCGCTGCAGGCGATCGTCGCGGTGCGGATGCACGGCACCGCCAGGTCGCGGCTCAAGGCGTTCCTGCGCGAGCTCGCCGAGCTACCGGGCGTGATGAACGTCTACCTGCTGGGCGGGGCGCACGACTTCTTCATCCATGTCGCCGCGCCGGACTCGGACGGACTCAACGACTTCGTCATCGAGAACCTGTCCACCAACCCCGGCGTCGCACTGACCGAGACGAACCTGATCTTCGAGCACGCCCGGGCGAGCTGGTACTGATCCCGGCTCGCGGGCAGCAGGTCAGTGAGCGCCCGCGGTGGCGGCGGTCAGCCAGCGGTGCAGCTCGGTGGCGAGCGCGACCGGGGCGTCGAGCTGGATCAGGTGCCCGGCGTCGGGCACGATCGTGAGCGTGCTGCTGTCGATGGCCGCAGCCAGGCGCTCGGCGCGGTCCGGCGGGATCCAGGTGTCCTGCTCGCCCCAGACGATGTGGGTGGGCGCGGTGATCTCGCCGAGGTGCGGCTCGAGCTCGGCGGTGAAGCGCTCGTCGGCCTCGGCGACCTGCCGGTAGAACGCGGCCTGCCCGACGGCGTCGAGCCAGGGGGCGAGGATCGCTGCGGTCTCGTCGGGGCGCAGGCCGCGGTGGCTCGCGCCGGCGACATAGGCCTCGAGCGCGCCGCGGTGCACGGGCTCCGGGAGGCGGGCGAAGGTGTCGGCGTGCTCGGCCACGAGGGTGAAGAACGCCGATCCCCACGGACGCAGCGCGACCACGTCGACCAGGCACAAGGACGCGTAGTCCCGGCCGTGCAGCAGGTGGGCACGCAGGGACACCGCGCCGCCGTAGTCGTGGGCGATCACGTGCGGTGCGTCGAGGCCGCAGTGCTCCAGCAGCGCGGCGAAGGCCTCGCCCTGCGTGCCGAGGTCGACCTCGTGCCCGGGGTCCTTGGACGAGACGCCGTACCCGGGCATGTCCCACAGGTGCACGGTGAACTCGGCGGCCAGAGCACGGGCGAACGGCGCCCACAGCCAGGAGGACCACGGGGTGCCGTGGCACATGACCAGCGGCGGCCCCGACCCGACGGCCGTCCAGGCGATCTCGCGTCCACGCCAGGCGAACCGGCGCTCGAGCTCCAGCCCGGTGCCCGGCGCGACGGCCATCAGTCCTGGCTCCCGGACTCGGAGGTACTCGCGTCGGCGCCGCGTGCCTCGAGGGCCAGGCGTAGCCCGGCTGCCTCACCCTCGGCCTGAGCCCGCGCCGCGGCCTCGGTGGCACGTTCGCGCTCCGCCCGGCGGGCCTGATCCCGGGCCTCCTGGAGCTCACCGCGCAAGGTGCTGGTCTCGCCCTCGAGACGCGCGACCGCGGCCTGCGCGGCCGTGCGGTCGGCATCGGCCTGGGCCCGGTCCTCCTGGGCCTGCAGGCTCGCGGCCCGCGCGCGCTCCAGGGCGGTCCGGGCCTCGGCCAGGGCTTCGCGGGTGCCCTCCGCGGATCCTTGCGCCTGGGCGCGGGCCTCGGCCTGCTCGGCCCGGCCGCGCTCCGCGTCGGCGAGGCGGCCGCGCAGGTCGGCGATCTGGGAGCGAGTCTGTTCGAGCTCGGTGCCCCACGTCGCGGCCTGCCCGACGGCCTGGGCGGCCTCGGCCCGCGCCTCGTCGCGCGCGGCGGTCGTCTCGTCCAGCCGCGCTGCCAAGGTTTCCACTTCCGCGTGCGCCGCCAGCAGGTCGGCACGAGTGGCCGCGTGCTCGGCCTCGGCGCCGTCCAGCAGTGCGGCGACCCGGTCGGCGTCTTCGCGGGCGGCGTCCAGCTGCTCGCGCGCCTGGGTCAGCTCGGCGGTGTGGGCGGCCCGGGCGGTGCGTACGGCCTCGGACCACAGCGCCGTGACGCCCCGTTCGACGAGCAGCCCGACGCCGCGGGGCAGCTCGGGCAGCCGTGCCGCCTCCGCCTCGGCCGCCGAACGGTCGGCGCGCCACCGGCGCAGGTAGGTCGTCGCGACGGCGTTGGAGCAGCCCGCGCGCTCGCGCACCGTCGTGACGGTGACGGCGGCGTCCTCGGCCAGGAGCGCGTCGGCGGCGGCGTACACCCGGTCTCGGGCGGTGACCGGCAGCGGCTCGGCGTCCGGGCGGTCCTCGTGCCCGGGGGAGTCGTGCACCGGCCTGTCCGCCGGGGCTGCCGCGGCGATCGTCTCGGTCATCATCACGTCCTGCCCTGGGAGGAATAGGAGAAGTGCGGTCAAACTACTACTACTCCTGGCATTCTTCTACCGACACCCGCTTTTCCAAAGCGGGTGCGCAACGATCCGGTCGTAAGTCCGTCGAGACGTATCAGTGCAGGTCAGCGCGCTGCAATGCGAGGCAGCTGACGGACGCCGGGCGTCGCTTCAGTGGCCTCCGTGAGCACATGGTGAGCACCAGATGCAAAGTCCTGCGCTGCGAACTGCGCGGACATCGCCTCGCCCAACCGGTCGAGATCGTCCTCGAACAGGCCGGCGTAGGTGCGCAGCGTGAGCACGGGAGACTCGTGGCCGAGCATGCGCTGGACGGCCTTGACGCTCGCGCCGCCGGCGATCGCCAGCGAGGCGGCCGTGTGGCGCAGGTCGTGCAGGGTCAAGGGCGCGAAGTCCTCCGCCCCGGCACCGAGGGTGAGCCGGGCCGCGACCTCCAGCCGGTGGGTCCGAGCGATCTTCGCGGCGCGGGACAGGTCGTCGCGCCGCCGGCGGTCCGCCTCGACGAGCACCTCCCAGGTGGCGGCGTCGACCACACCCGTGGCCGGGAGCCCGGCCTGCTCCTGGACGCGGCGGACCTGCTCGAGGGTGGCCGCGTCCACCAGGCGGGTGGCCCGCAGCCCGAGCAGCTCCTGCAGCGTCGTGACCGCCGCGCCCGCGGCACGCACCGCTGGGCGGAACGCGTTGCGGTCGAAGCTCTCGCGGCGCAACGCTCCGCCGTCGCGCCCGACGAACAGCAGGCCGGAGCCCCGGGCGGCCAGCAGCACGGACAGGTCCGCGACGAGGACGCCGGGCACCGGCACCTCACGCCGGGCGTGCGTCTTGGTGTCGCCGAGCAGCAGCGTGCCGTCGTCGAGCCGGGTGTAGGCGCGCTCGATCACGACGCGCCCGCGCAGCAGGTCGACGTCACCGGTGCGCAGCGCGGAGAGCTCGCCCCAGCGCAGGCCGGTCAGACCGGCCAGCAGCACCAGGGTCCGGCCCTGGTGGGTGCGCGCGGCGTCCGCGACGCGGCGCAGCTGTTCGTGGCTCAGGTAGCGGTGCGCCTTGGTCTTCGGCGCCCGGGGCAGCCCGGAGACCTTGCCGGACGGCGTGCGAGCGGGGTTCGCGGTCAGGCGCCGTGAGTCGACGGCCGCGTCGAGCAGCGCCACAAGCAGCCGGACGGCGTCGCGCCGCCTGGCCGGGGAGGCCACCTCGCCGCTGCGCGGTGCCCGCATGCCGGCCGCCCAGCGGATGACGTCGTCGTGCGTGATGCGGCGCAGCGGTACCTCGCCGAAGGTCGGCGCCACCAGGGAGCGGAACCGCTCACGCTCCGCCTCCAGCGTGCGAGGTGCGCGGTCGGCCCTCGTGGCCTGCCAGTCGTCGAACCACTCGGCCACCGCGATCGCCGACCCGCGCGGGTCCACCCAGGCGCCGAGCTTGCCGGCCTCCTCGGCCCGGCGCGCCTCGGCCAGCGCGTCACGGCGCGAGCGGAACGCACGGGTGCTGCGCAGCCGCCCGTCGACGCGGAACCGGCCCACGTAGGAGGCCGCGCCACCGCGGGTACCGCGCTTCTCCGTGTAGGCCATGGGCCGACCCTACTGGGAGTCGGGCCGCCCTGACCTGCGAGGACTCTCGCCAGACCGCACCCGGCACGACCTCGACCGTGCGGTGGTCTCACTCGGGCTCAGGACGGGACCAGTTCACCGCACGCGGCGACCAGAACGCCACGAGCGTCGTCGCCAGGACGAACGCGCTGACGAACGCCGACAGCATCAGGGCATCGCTGCTGCTCGTGCTCATCCGGTCGCTGAGCAGGCTCTGCGCGACCCCCTGGAACGCCAGAGGGAACCCGATCGGTGTCCACACGCTGCCGGTCTGGAGCCGGAGCAGGCCGAGCACGACGCCGAGCCCGAAGAACAGCAGACCCCGCTCGGCCAGGACTCCCCACCCGGCGCTGGCGACCCACAGCGCCACACCGAACACGGTGAAGAGCGCTGCCTGCACCATGGCGGCGGCCCACGGCGCCATCGCGGTCATCAGGTTGCGCTGGAGGTAGCCGCGGAAGATCAGCTCCTCCGGCAGCGCCTCGAAGAAGACGAGCACGACGAGCAGGCCCGCCCATCCGACGATCGTGGACCACGGCACCTGAGGTCGCAGGTCGGTCCATCCGGTCAGCAGAGCCACCGTCAGCCCGATCGCCGACGGCACGAGGAAGGCGGCGACGCCCACAAGGAACGGGCGGGCCGCCCGGGACAGCGGATCCAGTCCGAGCCCCGCCCAGGGGCGACGATCCAGACGACGCCGGGCGACGACCACGAGCGGCACGGCGAGCGCACTGATCAGCACGGCGTTCATCGCACGGACCGGGACCGTCAGGTCGCCGGTGACGACAGTGTCGTTGAGCCAGCTCGTCAGGGCCTAGACGGACATCGCACCGAGCAGCACGACGAGGAGGCGAACGGTCAGCGGTGGTCGACGCACCGCGAGGGCGGTGCGATGCCGCCCGGTACCAGCGCGGCGTCCGTGTCGAGGGCGGGAGGCCCCTGGTCAGGCCGTCTCCGGGACGCCGAAGTGGTGGCGCAGGCGTCGGTGCCGATGCTCGAACAGGGCCGTCACCGTCGCCCGGGCGAGGCGCTCGACGCCGGGCACGTGCCTCGGCACGGCGCGGAGCCGGAAGCGGACGGTGTCGCGGACCCGACCCGCACCACGCTCCCCGTCCTCGACCACGCGCTCGTGCTCCCACAACACCGACGTCAGCATCGACGAGCGTTCGAGGAAGCGCCGGCCGGGCTCGAGGTCAGCTATCACGATGTCGTCGTACTCCACGGGCAGCAGCCCGCCCAGGAGCAGCACGCTCCGCCCGAGGCCAGCGCTCGGGGCGATCTCGTCGAGCCGTCGTGCCCGGAGCCCGCGCGGAGTGGTCATGTCGAGCCACGGCCACAGCTCGGCCCTGATCCCTGCGAACGACGTCGCGTGCTGCCACAGCACCGACCGCGGCGCGTCGAGCTCGCTGATCGTCACCACCGGACGTCGCCAGTCCATGACTGAGACCTTAGTGAGGCATCAGGGCAGCGTCAGCGTCATGAAGGTGCTGTGCGGGTCCTCGACGTAGTCGGCGAACGGGCCGCACCCGACGAACCCGTGACGGGCGTACAGGCGGCGGGCGGGAGCGAAGGAGTCCTGCGTGCCCGTCTCGAGGCTGACGCGGGCGTAGCCGCGTGCGGTCGCCAGGTCGAGCAGACGAGCCAGCACGGCTGTCGCCACCCCGCGGCCACGGGCCGCCCGGGCGGTCCGCATGGACTTCAGCTCCCCGTGGCCGCCGCCTGGGCCCGTGGCGCCGACCAGCTCGGTCAGCGCGCCGCAGCCCAGCAGGGAGCCGTCTGCACTGCGCGCCGTGACGAACGTGACCGACGGCGCCAGCAGCGCCGAGTGGTCCAGGGCGTGGACGGAGTCGGGCGGCGAGGTGGCGAACATGTCGGTCAGGTGCTCGTCGAGCAGCGTGCGCACGTCGTCGCGCGCGGGGGAGTCGACCGCGATGATCACGGCCCCATCATCGCCCGGCGATGTTTCGACGGTGTGTCCCGGCCGACCGGTCGGACTCGGTGCGTCCCAGCCGCGCGCGGGTGCCGGCCCCCGCGACCCTGGAGCCGACGCGCATGGACCGCGCGTCGATAGCCGATGGACGTGGCGGTACCCCTCGTGCTGACGTGGCAGCGTGCGCATCACCCGAGAGACCGTCGCTGACGGCGTCCGTGAGCAGATCTTTGCGGTGGGGGACGTCCCGGGCGTGCTCTGGACTCCCTCGGCAGCGACAGGGCCTCGGCCCCTCGTCCTGGTCGGGCACGGTGGCGGTCAACGAGTGGCTCACACGCCCTGCGGCGCGGGTCACCGTCCCGGTCGAGTTCCTGGTGCAGTGGGACGACGAGGAGGTTCCTCGCGACGGCGCCATGAGAATCTTCGAGGCCCTCGCCACCACCGAGAAGTCCCTCCACGCGAACGGGGGTGGCCACCACCAGGTGCCGCACTTCGAGATCGACAGTGCCATCCGCTTTTTCACCCGGCACCTCGGCACGGGAAGCATGAGCTGATCGCGTCCACCGACGGTGGCGTCCTGAGCCGGACCCAGATCTCGTCCGTACGGGTACGGGTACGGGGCCGGTCCGCCTCAGGGTGCGTGCACGGCGGGGTCGCCGCGCAGCACGTCGAGCAGCAGGGCGCGCACCGCGTCGGGGCGTTCGAGCGCCGGCAGGTGGCCGGCGTCGTCGAGGACGAGGTGCTCGGCCCGGGGGATCGTCTCGGCCAGGTGGGCCGCGACGTGCTGGAAGTGGTCCATGTCCCGGGTCCCGCTGACCACCAGCGTCGGTACCGCGATCGCGGCCGGGTCCACCTCGACGTGGTGCGGCGCCGGCGGGTCCTCACGCGCGTCGGCGGCCAGCTGGACCTCGAACGCGTGGCGCTGCATGGCCGCGAGCGCCTCGCGGACGGACAGGTCGGCGTCGGGCCCGAGCCAGGTGGCGACGTTGAGCCGCACGGCGCCCTCGATGTCGCCGGCCTCCAGGAGCCGGGTCTCGGCGTCGTCGAACGCCTGGGCGGCCGGCGTCGGGGCCAGGCCGTCGTAGGCGGGGTCGAGCAGGACGAGCCGGCGCACGCGGGCCGGGTGGGCGGTGGCGAGCTCGAGGGCGACCTGCCCGCCGAACGAGGAGCCGACGACGGCGACGTCGGGCACGTCCAGGTGGTTCAGGAGCGCCGCGAGGTCGTCGGCGTCGGCGTACTCGTCGCCGGGCAGCGGTGTGTCGCCGTACCCGCGCAGGTCGGGCCGGATCACGCGGAAGGCGTGGCTCAGTGCGGGGACCAGAGGTTCCCACATGCGGCGGTCGGCCACGCCCGCGTGGACGAGCAGGACGGGCGGACCGGTGCCGACGTCGTCGTGAGCGAGGATCACGCGTCGAGGCTACGCGGCGTCCGCGGCGTCGGCACGCGAGCGGCCCGCCTACGCTCGTACCATGTCACCGGACCCCGCGACGATCGGCCCCGACGTGCGCTCCGCGCCCTTGCGTGAACAGCTCGAGGCGTTCCTCGACGAGCACCGACGGCACCTGGCGAAGAGCCTCGACGGACTGACCGAGGAGCAGGTGCGGCGGCGTCTGGTGGCGTCCAAGACCACGCTGCTCGGCCTGGTCAAGCATGCGACGTTCGTCGAGCAGGTCTGGTTCGACGAGGCGATCACGAGGCGCTCGCGGGTCGACATCGGCATCCCGGCCACCCCGGACGAGTCGTTCGACCTGACCGACCGGGACACGATCGACGCCGTACGGGCGCACTACCTCGAGGTGTGCGCGGCCTCGCGCGAGCGCGCCGCCACGCTCGACCTGGACGACCTGGTGCGCGGCAACCGCCGCGGCCCGCTGCCGCTGCGCTGGGTCTACCTGCACGTGCTGCGCGAGCTCGCCCAGCACGGCGGGCACGCCGACATCCTGCGCGAGCAGCTCCTGGCCCAGGATCCGGGAATGTCGCCCCCTCCGGGGCGTTGACGCCGGTATGAAGCGCATCGGGTTCTTGTCCTTCGGCCACTGGACCGACCACCCGTCCTCGGCGACACGCAGCGCCGCCGACGTCCTGGCCCAGTCCATCGAGCTGGCCGAGGCGGCCGAGGAGGTCGGGGCCGACGGCGCCTACTTCCGGGTGCACCACTTCGCTCACCAGCTCGCCAGCCCGTTCCCGCTGCTGGCCGCCGTCGGGGCGCGCACCCGCCGCATCGAGATCGGCACCGGCGTGATCGACATGCGCTACGAGAACCCCGCCTACATGGCCGAGGACGCCGGTGCCGCCGACCTCATCGCCGGCGAGCGCCTGCAGCTCGGCATCTCACGGGGATCACCGGAGCAGGTGATCGAGGGGTACCGCCACTTCGGTCACGTCCCGGCACCGGGGGAGTCGGACGCCGACATGGCCCGCCGGCACACCGCCCGGTTCCTCGAGCTGCTCGAGGGCGAGGGGTTCGCCGAGCCGAACCCGCAGCCGATGTTCCCCAACCCGCCCGGGCTGCTGCGTCTGGAGCCGCACTCGCCGGGCCTGCGTCGGCGCATCTGGTGGGGCGCGGGCTCACGCGCCACGGCCGAGTGGACGGCCGCCCAGGGGATGAACCTCATGAGCTCGACGCTGCTGACCGAGGACACCGGCGTGCCGTTCCACGCGCTGCAGGCCGAGCAGATCCAGCGCTTCCGTGACGCGTGGGCCGCCGCCGGTCACGGCTGGGAGCCGCGCGTGTCGGTGTCGCGCTCGATCTTCCCGATCACCGACGACCGCGACCGCGCCTACTTCGGCCTCGAGACGCAGTCGACCGACCAGGTCGGCATCATCGACGGCGGCCGAGCACGGTTCGGCAAGACCTACGCCGGCGAGATCGACGAGATCGTGGCCGACCTGGAGAACGACAGCGCGATCGCCGCCGCGGACACCCTGCTGCTGACGGTGCCGAACCAGCTCGGTGTGGACTACAACGCCCACGTCATGGAGAACGTCGTGGCGCACGTGGCGCCGGCGCTCGGCTGGCGCTAGCGGGCCGGCCGCTCAGTCCCGCCTGAGGTGACGTCGCCCCGACGTCAGCCCACCTGCGCCAGGGCCGCGCGGATCAGGCGGTGACCGTGCGCCTCGAACGCGGCGTCACCCACCTGGTAGGCCCACACCGCCGTCCCGATCGCCACGCGCACCAGGGTGCGCCGCCAGACGTCACCGGTGCGCGGGTCGCCCCCGTAGCCGGCCGCGAACGCCGACGCCAGGTCCTCGCGCCCGGCCAGCTGCTGACGGTGCAGGCGGGCGAAGTCCGTGCACGGCGCGCGCCAGCCCGCGCGGCCGAAGTCGATGACACGCACCACGCCGTCCTCGACCACCCAGCTGCGCGGGTGGAAGTCGCCGTGGGTGGGCACCACCCGCACCGGCGGGTGGGCGTGCGCCGCCACCACCGCACGCAACTGCTCCGTCGTCGCCACGTCGATGCGGTGCGGCGAGTCCAGCCACCGCATCGCGCGCGCGTCCTGCGCCGCCTCCCAGTCGCCGTCCACACGCGTACCCAGCGCGTGCAGGCACGCCAACAGCTCGCCCGCCTGCCGGTAGGTGTCCGGCTCCCGCTCGGCCGCACCGCCCTCGACGAGGTCGCCCGGCAGCCACGCGGTAGCCAGCAGGTGGCGCTCGCGGTCGGCGTGCAGCAGCCGCGGCACCCGCCCACCCGGCACCAGCGGCGCCAGCAGCGTCCGATGGGCGACGATCTCTCGATCCAGGTGATGGTCGGCAGGCCCGGAAGCCTTGAGCGCGACGTCGGTGCCGTCCTCGGCGCGCAGCCGCAGCACCGCGGCGTCCCCCGGCCCCCGGGAGTGGTCCGCGACCAGCGTCACGGCACCGAACCAGGCCGCGACGAGCTCGTGCTGGACGCCGTCGAGGCCGGGCAGGTCGCTGGTCACCCGTGCACGGTACCCGCCGACGGCATACTGGCCCCGACACATCGGTCCCACCGGGCGGCAGCGCTGCCGCCCGAGAAGGAAGGCATCGTGGCTCTTCCCAGCCCCAGCTACACCATCACCCTGCGCGTGCAGGTCCCCGCCTCCCAGCGCGCGACGAGCACCGTGGTCGGCGCGGTCGCCGACGCCGGCGCGGCAGTCACCGGCGTCGACATCGCCCACTCCACACCCGACGGCCTCGTCGTGGACGTCACCTGCGACACCGTCGACACCCAGCACAGCGAACAGGTCGTGGCCACCCTCGAGGCCCTCGACGGGGTGCACGTGCTCAAGTGGTCCGACTCGACGTTCCTGCTGCACCTGGGCGGCAAGATCGAGATCGCGCTCAAGGCGCCCATCAAGACACGCCGCGACCTGTCGCGCGCCTACACCCCCGGGGTGGCACGGGTGTGCACCGCGATCGCCGACAACCCCGACGACGCCCGGCGTCTGACGATCAAGCGCAACACCGTCGCCGTGGTCACCGACGGCACCGCCGTGCTCGGCCTGGGAGACATCGGCCCGGCCGCCGCCCTGCCCGTCATGGAAGGCAAGGCCGCACTGTTCAAGCAGTTCGCCGACGTCGACGCCTGGCCGGTGTGCCTCGACACGACCGACACCGAGGAGATCATCGCCGTGGTCAAGGCGATCGCCCCCGTCTACGGGGGAGTCAACCTCGAGGACATCTCCGCGCCGCGCTGCTTCGAGATCGAGGCACGCCTGCGCGACGAGCTCGACATCCCCGTCTTCCACGACGACCAGCACGGCACCGCCATCGTGGTGCTCGCCGCCCTGGTCAACGCCCTGAAGGTGGTCGGCAAGGAGCTGTCGCAGGTGCGCATCGTGGTCTCCGGCGTCGGCGCGGCAGGCAACGCCATCATCCGCCTGCTCAAGGCCCAGGGCGCCGAGCACATCGTCGCCTTCGGCCGCGGGGGAGCACTCGGACCCGACACCCTCGACGGCGACCCGCACCGCAACTGGATCTCGGCGAACACCAACGCCGCACGGTTCACCGGCACCCTGCGCGAAGGCCTCGACGGCGCCGACGTCTTCATCGGCGTGTCCGCCGGCAACATCCTGACCGGCGCCGACATCGCCACCATGAACGACGACGCGATCGTGTTCGCCCTGGCCAACCCCGCCCCCGAGGTCGACCCCCTCGCCGCGGCCGAGACCGCCGCCGTCGTAGCCACCGGCCGCTCGGACCACCCCAACCAGATCAACAACGTCCTCGCCTTCCCCGGCCTGTTCCGCGGGCTGCTCGACGTCGGCGCCACCCAGATCACCACCGAGCTGATGCGCGTGGCCGCCCTGGCCATCGCCGACGTCGTCGCCGACGACGAGCTCAACAGTGCGTTCGTCATCCCCGGCGTCTTCGACCACCGCGTCGCCGAAGCGGTCGCCGAGGCGGTGCGCGCCGTCCAGGCCGACTGAGCCCGGCACCCGCCGCGCCCACCGCCAGCCAGGCGGGGGACGCCGCCTGCGAGCGCCGGCCGAGCACCGGCACTAGCCTGGCCCCGTGACCGCACGCCGCGCCCCCCGCCCCCTCCTCGCCGCCCTGCTGACCACCGTGCTCGCCACGACGGCGCTCGCGGCCTGCGCCGGCGGCCCGAGCGACGTCGCCGGCCGCACCTTCGTCGCCACCGACGTCGAAGGCCACGAGCTCGCCGAGGGGACCGAGATCGTCCTGGCCTTCACCGACGACTCCGTGGGCGCCCAACCCGGCTGCAACAGCATGTCGGCCCCGGCCACCTGGGACGACGGCACCCTGCGCCTGACCGGCGAGATGCGATCGACCATGATGGCCTGCTCCGACGAGCTCATGGACCAAGAAGCCTGGTTCAGCGAGCTGCTGCGCGCGGAACCGACGCTCGCCCTCGACGACGGCACGCTCACGCTCACCGGGCCGGACGCGACCGTGACGCTCGTCGAGCAGGACCGCCCCTGACCCTGCCCGGCGGATCCCCACCCCCCCCGGGCCACGACCGAGGCGCAGGAGGCACACATGGAGCTCACCGAGCAGGCCAGCGGGCGCACGGACGGGCTGCTGATGTTCGCGATCACCCCACCGCGGCGCACCACCACCCCCGCCGAGGCACAACGCATCGCCGACCGCACCGTCGAACGGCTGGCCGACCTCGACCTCGACGCGCTCGTGCTGTACGACATCGACGACGAGACCGACCGCAACCCCGACGAACGCCCCTTCCCCTACCTGCCCACCCTCGACCCCGCCGAGTTCCGCACCCGCCACCTCACCGGTTGGGAACGCCCCGTGGTCGTCTACCGCAGCACCGGCAAGTACAGCCCCACCGAGCTCACCGACTGGGCCGCCGCCCAGGACCCCGACCGCGTCAGCACCGTGTTCGTGGGTGCCTCGACCAGCGACAGCGCCGTGCGCACCACGCTCGGCCAGGCCCAGCGCCTGTGCCGCGAGCACGCGCCGGACCTGGCTCTCGGGGGAGTGGCGATCCCCGAGCGCCACGAGTCCCGCGGCGACGAGCACGAACGCATGCGCCGCAAGCAGGACGCCGGAGTCGGCTTCTTCGTCACCCAGGTCGTCTACGACGTCGGAGCCGCCAAGTCGATGGTCTCCGACTACCACTACGCCTGCCAGGACCGCGGCCAGAAGCCCGTCCCCGTCGTCTTCACCCTCTCGGTGTGCGGCTCGCCCAAGACCCTCGAGTTCCTCGAATGGCTCGGCGTGCACGTACCGCGCTGGATGCGCAACGACCTGCGCCACACCGACGACGCGTTGACCACCTCGTTCAACCAGTGCACAGCCATCGCCGACGACCTCGCCCAGTTCTGCACCCGCCACGAGATCCCGTACGGGTTCAACGTCGAGTCGGTCTCCATCCGCCGCGCCGAGATCGAGGCGTCGGTCCGCCTGGCCAAGCACCTGCGCGCCACGACCGGCACGGCAGCATCGACGTCATGAGCAGCCGCAGCGCCGCCGACCAGCACCTGCGCGACCTCGCGCTGCTGCGCCGCGTGCGCGACCGCATCGACCGCGAGTACGCCCGACCCCTCGACGTGCCGGCGCTCGCGGCCGACGCCGGCCTCTCGGCCGGGCACCTGAGCCGGCAGTTCAAGGCGGCCTACGGCGAGTCGCCCTACAGCTACCTGATGACCCGCCGGGTCGAACGGGCGATGGCGCTGCTGCGCCGCGGCTCCAGCGTCACCGACGCCTGCTTCGCGGTCGGCTTCTCCTCCCTCGGCACGTTCAGCACGCGGTTCACCGAGCTGGTCGGCATGCCGCCCAGCGAGTACCGGCGACGGGCCCAGGACGCCACCGAGCTGCCCTCGTGCGTGACGAAGCAGGTCGCCAGACCGATCAGGAATCGAGAAGCGCCGGGGGTACGGGCACATCTAGCGTGAGGCGCATGGACATCACCATTCACACCACGTTCCTCCCGCACACCGACCCGGACGCCTCCGTGGCGTTCTACCGCGACCTGCTCGGCTTCGAGGTCCAGGGCGACGTCGGCCAGGGCGACATGCGCTGGCTCACCTTCGTCTCCCCGGCACAGCCCGACGTCCGCCTCGTCCTCGCCCCGCCCGCCGCCGACCCCGGCGTCACCGAGGACGAGCGCCGCACCGTCCTCGAGCTGATGGCCAAGGGCGCCTACCAGTCCATCATCCTGGCCACCCGTGACCTGGACGCGACGTTCGACCGACTCCAGGCCGCCGACGCCGAGGTCGCCTCCGAACCCACCGAGCAGCCGTGGGGAGTGCGCGACTGCGCCTTCCGCGACCCCGCCGGCAACATGGTCCGCATCGACGAGGTCAGGTGACACCGATGACCACCACCACCCCGCGACGACCCGGACGGTTCTCCCGCTGGCTCCAGCACACCGCCAACTCCCGCACCGCGGCCAAGGTCCGCACCAAGGGCGGCACCCAGATGGGCATGGAGCTGCTGGTGCTGCACACCGTGGGGCGCCGCAGCGGCCACCCACGGCAGAACCCTCTGGCGTTCGTCGACGACGGCGCGGACGGCTGGGTCGTCGTCGCCTCGGGCGGCGGGCAGCGCCACCCCGACTGGTACGACAACCTGCTGGCACGCCCCGACGACGCCACCGTCGAGGTCCACGGCAGCACGCCCGTCCCGATCACGCCGCAGGTGCTCGCCGGCGCACCACGCGAGGCCGCCTGGCACCGGCTGACGCAGGTCGTCCGCAGCCTGACCAAGTACCAGGCCCGGAGCGCGCGCACCTACCCGGTGGTCCGGCTCGCCCGCCGCTAACCTGAGTGACGCCGCACCGCGCCACCGACGGCGCACCACACCCCTGAAGGAGACCCCCGCACATGGCTCCCAGCACCCCCCAGCCGGCGCCCGCCCGACCCGCCGACGCCCACGACGTCATCCGGGTCCAGGGCGCTCGCGAGAACAACCTGCGCGGCATCGACGTCGAGCTGCCCAAGAGACGCCTGACGGTGTTCACGGGGGTGTCCGGGTCAGGCAAGAGCTCGTTGGTGTTCGCCACCGTCGCCGCGGAGTCGCGCCGGCTCATCGACGAGACCTACTCGACGTTCGTCCAGGGATTCATGCCGTCCCTGCCGCGGCCCGACGTCGACCACCTCGAGGGGATCACCACCGCGATCCTCGTCGACCAGGAGCGCATGGGCGCCAACGTGCGGTCCACGGTCGGGACCGTCACCGACGCCAACGCCATGCTGCGCAACCTGTTCAGCCGCATCGGCGAGCCGTACGTCGGCCCGCCCACGGCGTTCTCGTTCAACATCCCGACGTCGAAGGCGAGCGGGGTGTTCCGCACCGACAAGGCCGACGGCAAGACGGAGAAGAAGGTCGTGCGCGACCAGGTCTACCTCGGCGGCATGTGCCCAGAGTGCGAGGGCCGGGGGACCGTCTCCGACCTCGACCTGTCGGTGATCGTCGACGAGTCCCGGTCGTTGCGCGGGGGTGCGATCCTCGTGCCCGGATACAAGGCCGACGGCTGGATGGTCAAGGGATTCACCGAGTCGGGGTTCGTCGACGGCGACAAGCCGGTGCGCGAGTACACCGAGACCGAGCGCCACGACCTGCTGTACCGCGAGAAGGGCAAGGTCAAGGCCCTGGGCATGAACATGACCTACCAGGGCCTCATCCCCAAGCTGCGCGAGTCGCTGTTCTCCAAGGACCCGGAGTCGCTGCAGCCGCACCTGCGGCGGTTCGTCGAGCGGGCGGCCGTCTTCGGTCCCTGCCCCGCCTGCGAGGGGACCCGGCTCAACGCCTCGGCCCGCTCGGCCAAGGTCGAGGGCCGCAACATCGCCGAGGTGTGCGCGATGCAGATCACCGACGCCGCGCAGTGGGTCCGCAGCATCACCGACCCCGGCGTGGCGCCCCTGGTGCGCAGCCTGCTGCACCTGTTCGACGCGTTCGTCGAGATCGGGCTCGGCTACCTCTCCCTCGACCGGCCCGCCGGGACGCTGTCCGGGGGAGAGGCGCAGCGCACCAAGATGATCCGCCACCTCGGCTCCGCCCTGACCGACGTCACCTACGTCTTCGACGAGCCCACCATCGGGCTGCACCCGCACGACATCGCGCGGATGAACAACCTGCTGGTCGAGCTGCGGGACAAGGGCAACACCGTGCTCGTGGTCGAGCACAAGCCCGAGGCCATCGCGATCGCCGACCACGTCGTCGACCTGGGCCCCGGCGCCGGGTCCGACGGTGGAACCATCTGCTACGAGGGCACCGTCGACGGTCTGCGGGACAGTGACACCCTCACCGGCCGCCACCTCGACTACCGCGTGCAGGTCAAGGAGACGGTCCGTGAGCCTGACGGCGCGCTCGAGATCCGCGGAGCGTCCCAGAACAACCTGCGCGACCTCGACGTCGACATCCCCACGGGGGTCCTCACGGTGGTCACCGGTGTCGCCGGTTCGGGCAAGAGCTCGCTGATCCACGGCAACCTCGCCGGCCGCGACGGCGTCGTCGTCGTGGACCAGGGCGCCATCAAGGGCTCCCGTCGTTCGAACCCCGCGACCTACACGGGCCTGCTCGAGCCCGTCCGCAAGGCCTTCGCCAAGGCGAACGGCGTCAAGCCCGCCCTGTTCAGCGCCAACTCCGAGGGCGCCTGTCCCACCTGCAAGGGCAACGGGCGCATCTACACCGAGCTCGGGTTCATGGAGACCGTCGAGACGCCGTGCGAGGACTGCGGCGGAAAGCGCTTCATGGCGGAGGTGCTCGACTACACCCTCGGCGGCAGGAACATCGCCGAGGTCCTCGACCTGTCCGTCGCTCAGGCTCACGAGTTCTTTGCGCACGGGGAGGCCAAGATTCCTGCCGTCGCGAAGACCCTCGGTCATCTGAAGGACGTCGGTCTCGGCTACATCCACCTCGGCCAGCCGCTCAACACGCTCTCCGGGGGAGAGCGCCAGCGCCTCAAGCTCGCCATGCACATGGGGGAGCGGGGCGGGGTGTACATCCTCGACGAGCCCACGACCGGCCTGCACCTGGCCGACGTCGAGAACCTCCTGGGCCTGCTCGACCGGCTCGTGGACGCGGGCAGGTCCGTCATCGTGATCGAGCACCACCAGGCCGTCATGGCCCACGCCGACCGGATCATCGACATCGGCCCCGGCGCGGGGCACGACGGCGGCACCGTCGTCTTCGAGGGCACGCCCGCCGAGCTCGTGGCCGCCCGGTCCACGCTGACGGGGGAGCACCTGGCCGAGTACGTCCAGGCCTGAGGCCCATCGGAGGACGCCGGCTGGTGGGTGACATCGGCGCAGGGACGCGCCCGACGTCCTCAGCCTTCGTCAGGCGGGCCCGCACACGACGGCCTGGGTCTCGATGTCGGACGCCAGCCACAGGCCGGGGGTCGAGGCGACATGGAGCACGTCGGCCAGGTCGGCGGCCTCCGGTGCCAGGTCCGCCAACAGGTTCGGCAGGTCGGTCACGCGTTCGGGGCGTACGTCGACGTCAGGTCGCCCGGCGTGCAGGGCGACGTAGAAGATCCCTGCCTCGACGAGGTCCTGGAAGAAGTGGCTGCCGAACGACAGCTCCGGGGCGATGCCCGCATCGGGTGCGGCGACCTCCACGATCCCGACCATCCGGCCGAGCTCGGAGAACCGGACCGGCACGCCGAGCGACGGCGTCGTCGTGCCCCAGCGTCCCGGTCCGACCAGGAGCGTCGGCTGCTGCGCCGCGACGGTCCGGTTGAGCCGGCCGACCGCCCGGGCCACGGCGTGCTTGCGCTGCTGCGGCAGCGCGAGGTACTCGGCGGGACGGACAAGCACGACATGGTCGACGGGCAGGCGCACGTTGCCGCCCATGAAGCTGCCCGTCGCGGCGAACAGCCGCGTGCCGGGGTCGGCACGCGGCATCTGCACCGGTGAGCCAGGTCCGCGCGTCTGCAGCGGCCGACACTGCACGACGTTCATCCGCACCGTGCCGTCGGCGGCGAGGTTGGCGGTGAACTCGATGTCGACGGGGTGGTCGTAGGCCGCCTCGAGCAGGCGCAGGGCACGTCGGACCGTCGCGGGGAGCTCGGTGCGCGTGAGCAGCCCGCGCAGGTCCACGAGCTGCCGGACCGGGCTCGGGCGACCCCAGTCGGCCGCGATGCGCGCGGCCTCCAGGTCCGGGCTCGTCAGGAGCGCAGCGTCCTCGCCCAGGGTTGCGACCGGCTCCTCGCACGGGCGGCTGACCAGCGTGTTCTCACTCAGGCTCAGCAGGTCGACGCGACGCTGCGCGAAGCGCGCCGCGTCGCCGTACAGCGTGGGCGGCACCCGGGCCGGGTCGTCGAGGCAGACGATCCGCGCGTAGTCCTCCGATGTGCGGTCGACCGCGCGGGTCCCCAAACCCATGACGACGCGCATCATGCCGGCCTCGGCGTCGATCCTCGGGTCCCACAGGTAGAGGTTGCGCGAGACGGCGACGCCGGCCGCGTGGGGGAAGAATCCGTCGCCGTGCCGGTCCCCGGAGACACGCTGCACGAGGATCGCCATCTGCTCGTCGCGGTCCTGCAGGCCACGGGCCGCGCGGTAGGCGAGGGCCTCCGTGCTGAACGCGCTCGCGTAGACGGTGCGCACGGCGTCCTCGAACGCCGCGAGCCGCTCGACGGGGTCGCCCTGGTTCACGCAGAAAACGCTGTCGTACTTGCCGGCGAACGCGTTGCCGAAGTCGTCCTCCAGCAGCGAGCTGGACCGCACGATGACGGGGGACTGGCCGAAGTGCTCGAGCATCTCCACGAACTGCTCGCGGACCTCGTGGGGGAAGTGCCCGTGATGGATCCGCTCGCGCAGCTCGGCGGCACGGGTGTCGTAGCCCGCCGGGGTGCGCTGCTCGGCGCGCAGCAACCACCACCCGTTCTCGACCAGGTAGGTGTAGAAGACGTCGGAGCCCACGTAGAAGGAGTCGTGCGGTTCGAGCGATCCGACGAGCTCGGCGTCGTCGCTCGCCTCCAGGATCGCGCGTGCGACGAGCATGCCGGCGCTCTTGCCACCGATCGCCCCGGTGCCGATGGACCGGGCACCCACGAGCAGGAGCTCGGCGAGCGACAGGTACGACTCGGCGAGCCGCGTCATGCGCTCGGAACCGCCCATCAGCATGTGCACCAGCCCCGTGGCGGCACCGCGTTGGTGCTCCGGGGGCAGGTCGAGGGCGCTGTGGGCCCGGTCGAAGGCAACATGCCACGGATCGAGCCGGTCGCCCTGCCGCGGGCGCCGGGCGGACAGTCGCGCGAGCTCGACGCTCGAGGTGACCGGGACGGCCGCGTCGCCACGCACCCGGTGGGGGAAGAACATCGTGGGGGAGTGACGCTCCCAGGCCTTGAGAGGGTGGACGTACACCTCACCGTCCATGCGGTACACGTCGAGGAGCACCTGCGTCGTCTCTCGGATGCGCGCCACCGTGCGGTGGGTGTGCCCACCACGCTCGAGCGCGAAGTACGCGACCGTGTCGAGACGGAACAGGTAGGGGCACGTGACGACGAAGAAGTTCGCGATCATCAGGTCCGAGAACCACCGGGGCAGCAGGTCCGTGAGGCTGTCGAACACGTAGAAGACCCCGGGACCCTCGTCGTTCACGAGGTGGTGGATCCGCAGGGCGAAGCTCTCGAAGCCCTGGTCGGGGTCGATCTCGACCGTGAGCACGCCGTCGTCGTCGGTGAGCAGGCGTTGGTGCTTGCCGAAGCGGACGTAGACCACGCGGCGGCCGTCGGTGACGGCCTGCGTCGCGAACGCACGCGCGACGGTCCGGTAGTCGGCGACGTCGTCGACTCGCCAGACGACGTTGTCACCGATGCGCAGCCCGTCGACCACCGCGTCGAGGCCGGCGAACCCGGTGCTCACGGTGCTCGCGGTGGCAGCGGGTGTGGCGTGGTCCGGCATAGCGAGCATCATGCCGGACCGTCCGTGATCAATCGAGTCGTCTCCGCGCCGCTGGGCGCCGATAATGCGCATTATGTCATTACGGCGGAAGGGAGCGGCCGGCACGCGCCACCGACCGCTCCCCGTGGGCCTGCCTCAGTGCGTCGTCAGCTTCAGTCCCGCCACGCACGCGACGATGCCCAGGATGAGCGCGATCCGCACGACGGTGACCGGCTCGGCGCCGGTCGCCATTGCATAGCCGGCGGTCAGCGACGCGCCGATGCCGACCCAGACGGCGTAGGCGGTGCCGACCGGCAGCTCGCGCAACGAGTACGCCAGGCCGGCCATGCTGGCAGCCAGGCTCACGACGAACACGATGCTGGGCACCAGGCGCGAGAATCCTTCGGAACGGCCGAGCGCCGTGGCCCACACGGCCTCCAGCAGCCCGGAGACGACCAGGACGATCCATGACATGCGGCCCACTCCCCGATGCCGTCTTGTCGCACTCCGGGTACGGCAACCCTCGTCCGGGAGCCATGTCAGGCTCTGCCGAGATCATCGCACGCAACAGCCCGGTGCCGACGGCCGGCCCGACATCGCTGGTCGGCCACGGCTCGCCAGGACGCCGCGCCACAGGTATGCTGAATCGGACAATCGGGCACAAACCATTGTGTATGCCGCAACACAGTGGTCTCATCGATGTCGGTACCTCCGCCTAGCCTGACGACGATGGCCGTGCAGGTCACAGACCTGCGCTCCCCCGGTCGTCCCACCGTCGGACAGGAGGAACCTCATGGTCGCGCCGCCACGGCTCGAACGCCTCACCGTCGCCCAGGCGGCAGACCGCTACCTCGCCTCGGTGCGGGTCGAGACCGTCCGTGGCGTCCTCTCCCCCGCCACCGAACGCTCCTACGCGCGTGACGTCAGCGAGCTCGTCCGGCTGCTCGGCCCCGACCGCGTGCTCGACGACGTCACCGGCGACGACGTCGACGACGCCCTCGTGCGCTACCAGTCGGGCCCGGACGGCCGATACACGGACCCCACCCGCAAGACCGCACCCGGCCGGTCCACCGCCACCGTCAACCGCTTCCGGCAGTCCGTGACCCGGTTCTTCTCCCACTCCGCACGCCACTGCTGGGTGCAGGCAGACCCCATGCAGTGGGCCGCACCACCGGCCAAGGTGCGCGAACGCCTGCGCGTCGAACGCACCGCACTGTCGGCGTCGGCCGCCCAGGCGCTGGTCCACACCGTCCAGGAAGCCGCCGACCGCCCGGGCACGGCCGGCACCACGCGCGCCGACCAGGCGCTCGCTGCCCGCGACCGCCTCGTCGTCGCGCTGCTGATCGTCCTCGGGCCACGCGTCTCAGAACTCGCCCGCGCCGACGTCGCCGACCTGACCCGCGAGCCCGAGGAGACCCGCTGGCGCATCGTCGGCAAGGGCGGCTCGACGAGGACCGTCGCCCTCAGCCCTCCCCTGGCCACCGCGCTGGAGAGCTACCTGACCGACCTGCGCCCCCGGCTGGCCGCGCGGCGACCCGACGACACCGATGCCCAGCGCGCCCTCCTGCTCTCGTGGCGGGGCCGACGCCTCGACACCCAGGCCATCCGGGCGCTGCTGGCGCGCGCGGTGGTACGGATGCCGGAGGCCTACCGCCGACCCGCCACCCCCCACGCGCTGCGCCACACCACCGCCACGCTGCTCGTCGCGGACGGCTGGGACGTCAAGGTGGTGGCCGAGCTGCTCGGCCACGCCTCCATCGCCACGACCGGCGCCTACCTCGACCGGATCGACGGCGAGCTCGCCGCGGCCATCCGCACCCACCCGCTCGCCGGCTCCCTGCGGGACGTCTCACACACCTCCGGGGCGGAATCACCGGGCGCGACGGCGTCGTCGCCGCTAGCGTGAGGGCGTGCCCAGCCCGCAGCAGCAGTCTCTCGCACTCCCGGTCAGGATCCAGGTCGACTGGCGACGCATCCGCAAGGTCGCACGACGCGCCGCGACCGTCGCCTGCGCGATCCCACTCTCCGCCGGTGCCGCGGTCATGGTCACCGACAAGATCCGTGGCCAGCGCCACCCGCTCAACAGCAAGTTCCCTACCGCGGCCCCGCTGTCGACCGAGATCGACGGCACCAACGCCACCCTCTACACCTATGGCGACGACCTCTTCGACGCCATGCTCGAGGCGATCGACGGCGCCCAGCACACGGTCTTCCTGGAGACCTACATCTGGAAGGGCGACGCCACGGGTGAACGCTTCAAGGAGGCGATCTCCCGGGCCGCCGCGCGAGGCGTCGAGGTCTACGTCATCTACGACGGCTTCGCCAACCTCGTCGTCCCCCGGGAGTTCTTCCACTTTCCCCCGCAGGTCCACGTCCTGCGCTTCCCCGCACTGCGACCCGGGCTCCTCACGCTCGACGTGCGCCGCTCCGGGCGTGACCACCGCAAGATCCTCGTCGTCGACGAGGAGGTGGCGTTCGTCGGCGGGTACAACATCGGCGAGGAGTACGCCACCAAGTGGCGCGACACGCACATCCGGCTGGAAGGGCGGGCCGCGTGGGAGCTGCAGAACGCGTTCGTCGACTTCTGGAACCGCTGGCGCACCCACAAGCTCCCTGTGCTCCAGGACAAGGGCGCCGAGCACTGGCAGCCCAGCCTCCGGGCGGCCCGCAACGCCCCCAGCGACCTCGTCTTCCCGATCCGGGGCCTGTACCTGGACGCGATCGACCGTGCGACCAGCCACATCTACATCACGCAGGCCTACTTCATCCCCGACCGCGACATCCTCGAGGCGCTCCTGGCCGCCTCAGCACGCGGGGTGGACGTCCGGGTGCTGGTGCCCGAACGCTCCAACCACTCCCTGGCCGACTGGCTGGCCCGAGGCCGGTACACCAAGCTCCTGCGCGGCGGCGTGCGGATCATGCTGTACGAGGGAGCGATGGTCCACGCCAAGACCGCGACCATCGACGGACGCTGGTCCACCGTCGGCACCGCGAACATCGACCGGCTCAGCCTCACCGGCAACTACGAGATCAACCTCGAGATCGTGGACGCCGGCCTGGCGAGCAAGCTCGAAGAGATCTTCCGCATGGACGAGAGCAACTCCCACGAGCTCACCTACGACGAGTGGCGCGGGCGCTCCCTGCTGACCAAGATCGCCGAGCGCGTGCTCGAGCCCCTCGAACCGCTGCTCTGAACCCCCTCGAACCGTCCCCGTGCGGGGTCGTCTCACACCTCGAAGGACTCCCCCGCGCCGAGCCGGCGGTACACGTGCTCACCGCCGAGGCGTGCGGTGTCCAGCCACCGCCGGGTCAGCTCGTGGCCCGTCTCGCTGAGCATCGCGTCGTGCACCGGGACGACCGTCCGGGCGCTCGCGGCCAGCGTGGCGTCGATGGCCTCGGTCAGCCGTAGCCACGGCCCGGACACCGGCAGGCACAGCACGTCGAGCGCCTCCGTGGGCACGTCGAACGAGTCACCAGGATGGTGGACCGTGGCGCCCTCCAGGGTGACCGTGTACGTCCGGTTGGCCACCCGGGGAGCCCGCGAGTGGATCAGGGCGTGATCACCGCCACCGACACGCACCAGTGCGGCACCGAACTGGAGCTCCTCCACCGGTTCGACGGCGTGCAGCCTCTCGCCGGCCGCCCCGGCGTGCAGCAGTGCCTCGACGGCCCCGGCCGTCCCCCGCACCGTCAGCGCGTCGTCGGCACGCAGCGCCGCGACCACCGCCGCGACGTCCAGGTGGTCGGCGTGCTCGTGGGTGATCAGCACCGCCGTGGCGCCGTCCAGCGCCTCGGCCGAGCGGGCGAGCGTGCCCGGGTCGAGCACGATGCGTGAGCCGGCGCCCGTCAGGCTCACGCAGGCGTGGCCGTGGAACGTCAGCCGCACGGCTCAGCCCACGTGCCGTGCCCGACGTCGGGCGGCGAGCTCGTCCTCGCCGTGCGACCGGTCGTCGCCCTCGTCCTCGAGCGACTCGGTCGGCATCTGCGCCAGCGTGCCCTCGATCTCGCGCCACACGCGGCCGACAGCGATCCCGAAGACGCCCTGGCCGCCCTGGACGAGATCGACGACCTCGTCCGGCGAGGTGCACTCGTAGACGGACGCCCCGTCGCTCATCAAGGTGATCTGCGCCAGGTCGTCGACGCCCCGCTCTCGCAGGTGCGTCACGGCGCTGCGGATCTGCTGCAGCGACACCCCGGTGTCGAGCAGCCGCTTGACGACCTTGAGCACCAGGACGTCACGGAAGCTGTAGAGCCGGTGGGTGCCGGAACCGCTGGCCGACCGGATCGACGGTTCGACCAGTCCGGTCCGCGCCCAGTAGTCGAGCTGTCGATAGGTGATCCCCGCAACCCGGCAGGCGGTCGTGCCGCGGTATCCGGTGCCGCCGTCCTGCTCCGTGAGGTCCTCACCGAAAAGAAGCCCCTGGGCGCCGGTCGGCGCTGCGCCGGTCTCGACGCTCGCCTCACCGCTGCTGTTCACTGTGCCTCCAAGATGTCGACTCCACGCTAGGACCGCCCCTGGGGGCCGTCAACGACGTAGCGCTCGAGAGGTTCGGCGTGTCGCGGGACGGTGCTGAACCGTGACATGTCGCGGAGCGCTGAACCGTGGCCTTGAACTTCCGGTAGAGGGTTCCTCCACACCATAGCCCCCAACCTTCAGGTTGAACCTGAGGGTGGAGGTGGTGTGTCGTCGCCCGGTTCGGTGGGCCCCTCGGGGGTGGTGAAGTCCTCGGCGGTGACGTGGTCGAGAAAGTCGCGAAACTTCTCGACCTCCTTCTGCTGGTCGAGGTCGACGACCTCGACGCCGGCGGCCGCGACCACCTCGGCGGAGCACAGCACCGGGCTCTCGGTCCGCACGGCGAGAGCGATCGCGTCGGAGGCCCGCGAGTCGAGCCGGACGCCGGTGGACAGGACCAGCTCGGCGAAGAAGATCCCGCCGTCGAGCGCGACGATCTCGACCCGGTCGAGGTCGACGCCCACGGCGCCGAGCAGGTCGCGCAGGAGGTCGTGCGTCATCGGCCGCGGCGTAGCGACGCCGGCCTGCGCCATCGCGATCGCGGAGGCTTCGCGGGCGCCGATGACGATGGGCACGGCGAGCTCTGCCGCGGTGTCGAAGAGCAGCACCACGATCTCCTGGTCCCGCTGCTGCTGCCGCACCCCGAGCACCTCGACCGGCACCATCGGGGCCTCGGCCTCGTCGTCGCTCTCCACGCGTCAACGGTATTACGGCACGAGGTCGCACGCTCTGGAAGTCGTGCCGTCGGCAAGGGCTCAGCCGAGGGACGAGGTTCCTTCGCGGACCCAGGCGCTGTGCAGCCGGGCGACGAGGTCACCGAGCTCGTCGGCGAGGCTTGCCGCGTGCGCGCGGCCGTCCGACGTCTGCTGGCTGCGGTACGGAGCGACGACCTGGTCGACGAGGCCGACGTGGCGGTCGGCGGACGAACGCAGCGGCCGCAGGTGCCGGGGCTCGATGCCGTGCTCGGCCAGCCGGGTGGCGAGCCGCACCACCTCGGGCGCTCCGGCATCGAGATATCCCGAGGACGTGCGCAGCAAGCCTGCGGTGATCAGGGACCGGACGAACTCCGGCGGGGTGCTGGTCGCGTCGCAGACCGACTCGACGGTCCAGCGGCGACGGGCCGCGTCGGTCTCCCCCGCGACCGGCGGGGCGAGGCGCGGGGCAGGACCGGGGGCGGGCTCGCCGGCGTCCATCGCGGCGAGCCGTTCCTTGATGACCTTCAACGGCAGGTAGGAGTCGCGCTGCTCCGCCAGGACGAAGCGCAGCCGTTCGACGTCGGCAGGGCTGTACTGGCGGTAGCCGGCCGGCGTACGCACGGGCGTGATCAGCCCTTGCTCCTCGAGGAAGCGCAGCTTGGAGTGCGAGACGGACGGGAAGTCGCCGCGCAGCAGCGCGAGGACCTCGGAGATCCGCATCGAGGCCTGCCTCGAGATCCCGCGCGGCCAGGGCTCCGGGGCGTCGTCGGGCTCCGGGACCGGCTCGATCCCGGCCCCGAAGGTCACGAGACCGGCGCCTGGTCGTCCCGCGGCGCCTGCGGGCTCGCGTGGAAGGACATGCGGAACTTGCCGATCTGCACCTCGTCGCCCGTGGTGAGCTTCGCGGCGTCGATGCGGTCGCGGTTGACGTACGTGCCGTTCAGCGACCCGATGTCGCGCACCACGAACCGGTCGCCCTCACGGACGAACTCCGCGTGCCTGCGCGAGACGGTCACGTCGTCGAGGAAGATGTCCGCCCGCTCGCTGCGCCCCGCGATCGTCCGGTCGGAGTCCAGGAGGAAGCGTTCGCCGACCGCGCCGGAACCGTACTGCACCACCAGCAGGGCGGAGTGTCTCGGCAGCGCGGCCACCGCCGCGCCCTCCTCGGCGGTCAGAGGGATCCGGGGAGCCTGCTCCTCCGCGTGCGCACCGAGCCTACCGAGGTGGGCCGTCGTGTCGACGCCCGTCTCGTGCGGGATTGCGCGGGGGTCCGTCATCAGTCCTCCTGGCTGGGTCGGCCGGTCCGACGTGCGCCGTCGTCCGTCAAACCTACCCTCTCACCGGTCGTGGCGGGAAGCCGCACGAAGCGTCGCGGCGCGACTCATCCCTCGGGTCCTCGGGGCGTGGCGTACTGCGGCTCGGGCGGTTCGCGCACCGCGGTCACCTCGACCTCGTCGTGCTCGGTGATCGTGGCCTCGGCCCCGGCGGTGCGCAGGGTCGCCAGAGCACCGCCGGGGATCTCCAGCGCGGGGCTGAGCGTCGACGGGTCGCCGATGACGGTCCACCGGTACGGCGGGTCGAGCGCCTGGCCGTCGACGACGATCCCCTCGTCCGTGTCGCTGAACCACGTCGAGGTCACCAGGCGGATGCCGTCGAGCTCGACCACCTCCGCGCCCGCGTTGCGCAGCTCCTCGAGCACGTTGAACATCTTCGAGGCGTCCAGGAGGCCGCCCCGGTCGCGCACCACGATCTCCACGCCGGGTCCGACGGCGGGCAGGCGGCCCGACAGGATGCCCTCGGCGCCGGCGCGCTCCTCGGCCAGGTCGACCGCTGCCTGCGCCTGGCCGCTGCCCGACTGCAGCTCGTCGCGCGTCCCGGAGAGCTCGGCGACCTGCTCGGCCAGCTGTTCGGAGCGTTGCGTGACCTCGTCCAGGAGCCGCACGAGGTCGTCCTGGCGCGCGGACGACAGCGGGTCCTGAGCGGACTGCTGCACCTGGACGACGAGGGCGAAGCCCAGCGCGGCACACAGCACCGCGGCCAGGAGCTGCGACCGGTTGGCGCGCGGACGCATCGCACCGACCAGGGCTCGCCACCCGTCGGGCGGCGGCACGGCCGACGCGGCGCCGTCGTCGCCCCGCTCGTTCGCGTCGTGTCCTGCGGCGAGGTCCGGCACCTCAGGCACCGCCGGGACCGCACCCGTGCCCGGGCCGGGCCACGTCCCGGGCACGCTCGGGCTACCCGCGGAGGACGGCGAGCCCGCGCCGCGCTCGCGCGACTCCTCGGCGACCTGCGGGCCGGTGATCGTGGCCACGGGGACGGACAGGTCGAGGGGGTCCGGCGGGCCGGAGTGCTCGGCGGGACCGGCATCCTCGGCCCGGTCCGGCCCGTCGGCCTCCTCGGGGGCGCTCTGCGCGGAACCCGCCCCGTCCGGGGTCGCACCGGAGCCCGACGCGTCTCCCCCGCCGACCGGCGACGCATCGTGCTCGGCCTGCGGCTCGGGAGGTGTGTCCGCCGAGCCGTCGTGCTCGCGGCGTTCGTCGCTCATGCTCACGCCCTGAACAGGTGCCGTCGGATCGCTGCGGCGTTGGAGAAGATCCGGATGCCGAGCACGACCACCACCGCCGTCGACAGCTGGGAACCGACGCCCAGCTGGTCGCCCAGGAAGACGATGAACGCCGCCACGAGAACGTTCGACAGGAACGACACGACGAAGACCTTGTCGTCGAACAGCCCGTCGAGCTTGGCGCGCAGCCCCCCGAAGAGCGCGTCGAGCGCCGCCACCACGGCGATCGGCAGGTACGGCTGCAACGCGACCGGCACCGTCGGGTGCAGGACCATCCCTGCCACGACACCGATCACCAGCCCGACCACGGCGATCATGGAATCTCCTCCTGGCTCTCGTCCACGTCCGGCTCCACCGGTTCTGCGTAGCGCAGACCCTGCCCACCCACGCTCGGCAGGTCGATCTCGTCCACCGTGGCCATGCTCGACCCGATGCCCCACTCCGAGGACAGGTACTGGGTGTACGCCGGAGCGCCGGTCCGAGCGTACGCGGCCTGCATGTCCTCCGGGTCACCGACGGCGCGTACCACGTACGACGGGCCCGGCAGCGGCACCAGGTCGACGAGGATCGCCTCGCCCGCGTGCCGGATGGCCGACAACGACGTCAGCCGCTGGCCCCCCACGCTGACGGCCTCGGCACCCGAGGCCCACAACGCGTTGACGACCGTCTGCAGGTCGACCGCCTGGACTCGCGTGTCCGAGGCCGCGACGTCCGGGTCCAGGTCCGCGTCGCTGTCGCTCAGGGTGAGCTCCAGGCCCGGGCCGGACACCGCCGTGGCGCCCGTCACGACGCCGTCCAGACGCAACCGGTCCAGCAGCCCCTGGTCCGCGGCAGACAGCGCCGCCGACTGCAGCTCCTCGATCTCCTCGTTGAGCGCGACGGTCTGCGCCCGCAGCTCGTCCGCCGACTGCTGCCGCTCGGAGATCTCCTGCTCCAGCAGCTCACGGGCCGACGGCCCGTCGGACGGCGCCCTGAGCTGCTGCGCGGCCGCCACCGTCATGAGGCCCAGCAGCACGGCGACCAGCAGCAGCAGGAGCGTCCCCGCCCCCCGCGCAGGGGCCTCACCCGCCGCACGACGGCGGGCGGCCTCGGCGTAGCCCGCGTCCAGCGGCTTCTCCATGACCTCGACCAGGAGCGTCATGGACGCGTCCGGCCGCCGGTCCGGCGGTACCCGGGTCATCCCGGGCCCTCCTGACGATCACCCTGCTGCAGGACCAGCCGGCGCGTCTGCACGACGTAGTGCCAGCCGGCCAACCAGTACAGCCCGATGCCCCACCAGGCGAACGCCCAGCCCACCGCGTGGGAGACGGTGCCCACCGCCCCCGGCGTCTCGGCGAGGAGCAGCAGCGGGAAGGCGTACAGCAGCGCGAACGTCCCGGCCTTGCCGGTCATGCTCACCGCCAGCGGACCGTAACCGTGCCGAGCGAGGACCGGGGCGAGACAGGCCAGCAGCACGTCACGCAGCACCACCAGGGTCAGCACCCACCACGGCACCACGCCGCGCCACAACAGCCCGACGAGCGTGACCAGGATGAACAACCGGTCCGCCGCGGGGTCCAGCATCTGACCGAGCTTGGTCACCTGGTTCAGCCGCCGCGCGAGGAACCCGTCGAGCCAGTCGCTGGCGCCGGACACCGCCAGCACCACCAACGCCCACACGTCCTCGCCCGAGACGATGAGCACGGCGAACACCGGGACGAGCGCCAGGCGCGCCATGCTCACGACGTTCGGCACCGTCCACACGGCTGCGTCGCCCTGCCCTGCCTGCACGATCACCGCCTGTGTCCACCGAGTCCCCTGCCGCGCACATCCTACGCAGGACCGGGCAGAGCCTGCGGCAGTGGGCAAACTCACCGGGCACCTCACCACCGCCCGGCGCTCGCGACCCGTACGATGGGACCAATCCATCGGAGTTCGTCGTCCTCCCGCGTGTTCGTAGGCCCTGGCAGTCGATCAGACAGCCAGCCAGGTGCAGGTGTGTGTACGGGACCGAGCGACCGCCGTGCCGCAAGGCACGGCAGGACTCCCACCCCGCACCCGACGAAACGGTCACTTCGCCATGAGCACCCCTGACTCCACGCTGCCCACCGAGGCCCAGGTCACCTTCGCCGACCTCGACCTTCCCGCACAGCTGCAGAAGGCCGTCGACGACCTCGGCTTCACCACCCCCTCCCCCATCCAGGCCGAGGCGATCCCCGCCCTCCTGGCCGGCCGCGACATCACCGGCGTCGCCCAGACCGGCACCGGCAAGACCGCCGCCTTCGGCATCCCGCTGCTCGCCGCCGTCGACCCCGCCGCCGACGTCTCCCGCGGGCACGTCCAGGCCCTCGTCCTGGCCCCCACCCGCGAGCTCGCCATGCAGGTCGCCGACGCCGTCGAAAGCTTCGCCGCCCACATGCCCGGCGTCCGGGTGCTGCCCGTCTACGGCGGCGCGCCCTACGTGCCCCAGCAGCGCGCCCTGCGCGACGGCGTCCAGGTCGTCGTCGGCACGCCCGGCCGGATCATGGACCACCTCGAGCGCGGGTCGCTCCACCTCGACACCGTCAAGTTCCTCGTCCTCGACGAGGCCGACGAGATGCTCCGCATGGGCTTCGCCGAGGACGTCGAGAAGATCTTCGGCCAGGCGGCCACCGAGCGGCAGGTCGCCCTCTTCTCCGCGACCATGCCGCCCGCCATCCGCGCGGTCGCCGACACCCACCTGAACAACCCGGTCCAGGTCGCCGTCTCGCGCCAGTCCAGCACCGTCACCGCCGTCGAGCAGACGTACGCCGTCGTGCCGTTCCGCCACAAGGTCGGTTCCCTCGTGCGCGTCCTCGCCACCTCCGAGGCCGACGCGACCATCGTCTTCACCCGCACCCGTGCCGCCGCCGAGGAGGTCGGGGTCGCCCTCGTCGAGCGAGGCGTCTCCGCCGCGACCATCTCCGGCGACGTCGCCCAGAAGGAGCGCGAGAAGATCGTCGAGCGACTGCGCAACGGCTCCCTCGACGTCCTCGTCGCCACCGACGTCGCGGCCCGCGGGCTCGACGTCGACCGCATCGGCCTGGTCGTCAACTTCGACATCCCCCGCGAGCCCGAGGCCTACGTGCACCGTGTCGGGCGCACCGGCCGCGCCGGACGCACCGGCCGCGCGCTGTCGTTCGTCACCCCCCACGAGCGCGGCAAGCTCAAGCACATCGAGCGCACCATCCGGGCCAAGCTCACCGAGGTCGAGATCCCCTCCCCCCGCGACGTGTCGGCACACCGGGCCCGCACCATCCTCGGCACCGTGCCCGCACGCCTCGAAGCCGGCCGCCTCGATCTCTACACCGAGCTCCTGAGCGAGCACCTCGCCCCCCGCGAGGACGGCACCGCACCGGACGCCGCGCAGGTCGCGGCCGCGCTGCTGGCGCTCGCGGTCGGCGACGACGGCCCCGCGCACCGTGCCGCCCAGGAGGAGCACGAGCGGGAGCGCGCCGAGGTCAAGGGCGGGCGCACCCGCGAGACGCACCGGGCGGAGCGTGGCGACCGGGACGGCGACCGCACGCGTCGCCACCCGCGGGCCGACCGTGACGGCCGTGGCGAGTCGGGCCGCGGCATCCGCCGTCCGGCCGAGGGCACCCGCTACCGCATCGCCGTCGGGCACACCCACGGTGCCCAGCCGCGCGGCATCGTCGGTGCGCTGACGAACGAGGGTGGTCTGCGCGGTGGCGACATCGGCAAGATCGACATCTTCGGCAACTTCTCCCTGGTCGACATCACCAAGCCGCTGGACGACGCGACGATGAACCGCATCGGCCGCGCCAACGTCGCCGGTCGGCAGCTGCGGATCTCGGTCGACAAGGGCGCCCCGGAGCGTCGCGCACCCCGCACGGAGCGCCGACCGGCGCACGCCGCGCACTGAGCGAGGCAGGTCAGGGGCTGTCGGGGGCCTCGCCGAGCTGACGGGCCAGTGCCTGCAGCCGGCGGGCCTCCGCCATCCCCCGCTCGCCGTCGGCACGCTGGATCCCCATGACGGCCAGCGTGCCGCCGTCGGCGAGGTCGAGGATCACCCACGGGTCGTTCACCGTCAGCCGGACGGCGACCACCTCGGGCCACGCGACGCGCCGTCTGCGGACGATGTTGCGCACCGTGAGCCCTTCGGCGTCAGGCTTCGCGTGCACGCCACCCAGCCGCCAGAGCAACCACACCGCGAAGATCGCGAAGGCGCCGAGCGAGACGCGCGTCCCGGCACCGAGCAGGACGCCCTGCTCGGCGAACAACGCCACGAGCAGGCTCCCGCCCGCGGCGACGACGCCCGTCACGACGACCGCGACGCGCGTCCACCACGGACGGAAGGTCCGGAACCGGTCCTGCTGCTGCGTGCCGTCGTCGCTCATCGTCTACAGACGGCTCGCGTGGATACGGGTCACCAGGATGCCGCGCGCTCCGACGTCGTACAGCGCGTCCATGACCCGGTTGGTCTCCGAGCGCCGCACCATCGAGCGCACGGCGGCGGACTGCCCGTTGTGCAGGGGTGACACCGTGGGCGACTCGAACCCCGGCGTGACGGCCACGGCCGCGTCGAGCAGCTCGGTCGGCACGTCGTAGTCCAGCAGGACGTACTCCCGCGCGGTGATGACACCCTGCAGCCGACGGGTGAGGATGTCGATCCCGTTCGGGACCTCGTCGCCGGACCGGCGGATGAGCACGGCCTCGGAGCGCAGGATCGGCTCGCCGAAGACCTCGAGCCCGGCGGCCCGCAGCGTGGTGCCGGTCTCGACGACGTCGGCGATCACGTCGGCGACCCCGAGCCGTACCGAGCTCTCCACCGCGCCGTCGAGGTGGACGATGGCCGCGGGCTCGACGCCCTGCCGCGCCAGGTACCGCCGCACGATCGTGGTGTACGACGAGGCGACACGCTTGCCGGCGATCTGGGCGACCTCCTCGATCGTCCCGGCGGGAGCCGCGAACCGGAAGGTCGACCCGGCGAATCCGAGCGGGAGGTGCTCCACGGCGTCGGCGTCGGAGTCGAGCATCAGGTCGCGCCCTGTGATCCCGACGTCCACGGTCCCCGCACCGACGTAGACGGCGACGTCCCGCGGACGCAGGAAGAAGAACTCGACGCCGTTGTCGGCGTCGGCGAGCACGAGCTCGCGGCTGTCGCGGCGCTGGCGGTAGCCGGCCTCGCGCAGCATGTCGGTGGCTGGAGCGGAGAGCGAGCCCTTGTTGGGGACGGCGATGCGGAGCAACGGGTTACCTCGTTCGGATCGGGCGGGACGACGGCGATGGTGCGGATCGGAGCGCGCGCTGCGGTCCGGTGTCGGGCGACACCGGACCGGGCGCTCACAGATGCGCGTACACGTCGTCCAGCGTGAGCCCCTTGGCGATCATCAGCACCTGCAGGTGGTAGAGCAGCTGCGAGATCTCTTCCGCCGCAGCCTCGTCCGGCTCGTGCTCGGCGGCCATCCATACCTCGGCGGCCTCCTCCACGACCTTCTTGCCGATCGCATGGATGCCGGCGTCCAGCTGAGCCACGGTCCCCGACCCCGCGGGTCGGGTGCGGGCCTTCTCGGACAGCTCGGCGAACAGGGAGTCGAAGGTCTTCACCCCACCAGCGTAGACGCCGCCCCCGGTCGTCCAGGCTTCGTCCCGGTGCGCGGGACGGAGGTCACAGGTGTCATATCGGCGCTTGGCACACTATTTCTGTTGAAGGAACAAGGCTCCCCTGCTGCGGAGATGCTCGCTGATCCCCCGCCTCAGTGCGTGTGCTTGCTCGCCAGGTCCCGGAGCACGTCGATCTCCGCCGGGACGTCGTCCGCCCCGAACACCGCGGATCCCGCGACGAAGACGTTCGCCCCGGCGTCGGCCGCCCGCTCGATCGTCTCCCGCGACACTCCCCCGTCGACCTGGATGTGCACGTCGAGCCCCGACTCGCTGACGGCACGGCGTGCCCGCCGGATCTTGGGCAGGGTCCCCTCGATGAAGGACTGGCCGCCGAACCCGGGCTCGACCGTCATCACCAGGATCAGGTCCACCTCCGCCAGCAGGTCCAGGAAGGGCTCCACCGGGGTCGCAGGGCGCAGGGCGACGCCCGCCCGGGCACCCAGCCGGCGCAGCTCGCGTGCGAGCCGCACAGGCGCCCGTGCGGCCTCGGCGTGGAACGTGACCGTCGCCGCGCCCGCCTCGGCGTAGGCGGGCGCCCAGCGGTCGGGGTCCTCGATCATGAGATGCCCGTCGATCGGCACCGGAGAGATCTGCACCAGCCGCTCGAAGACCGGCAGGCCGAGCGTCAGGTTGGGCACGAAGTGGTTGTCCATGACGTCGACGTGCGCGGCGTCCGCCGTCGCGATGACCTGGAGGTCACGCTCGAGGTTCGCGAAGTCGGCCGACAGGATGCTCGGGTTGATCAGGGCTGCCATGGCTACCAGCCTAGAGCCGGGCGCCGGTCGGCACGTCCCGGCTCGCCCGCTCAGGGACCACGTCGGGCGTTGAGCCGGGCGGCCTGGCGCACCAGGTGATCGCGCTCCGGCAGGCTGGACGCCGCCCGCGCGGCGTCGGCGTAGAGCCGTGCCGCGGTCGCCGGGTCCCCGTCTCGCTCGTGCAGGTACGCGGCCGCCGCGGTGAACCGCGGCAGGGCAGGGTCGAGTTCCTCCAGCGCGGCGAGGCCGGCTCTCGCGCCGTCGGCCTCGCCCACCGCGACGGCCCGGTTGAGCCTGGCCACCGGGCTGTCCCTGACCCGCAGGAGCTCGTCGTACCACTCGACGATCTGCACCCAGTCGGTTTCCTCGGCCGTCCGGGCATCCGCGTGGAGCGCGGCGACGGCGGCCTGAGCCTGGAACTCGCCGAGCCGGTCCCGCACGAGCGCCGCCTGGAGGATCTCGACCCCCTCGGCGATCAGGCGCGCGTCCCACCGCCCGCGGTCCTGGTCGGCGAGGGGCACCAGGCTCCCGTCGGCCCGGGTCCGGGCGGCACGGCGGGCGTGGTGGAGCAGCATGAGGGCGAGCAGTCCCGAGACCTCCGGATGGTCGACCTTCGCGCGGAGCTCGCGCGTGAGGCGGATCGCCTCGGCGGCCAGGTCGACGTCGCCCGAGTACCCCTCGTTGAAGACGAGGTAGAGGACACGCAGGACGGTCGCCACGTCACCCGCACGGTCCAGCCGGACACCGGCGACCGTGCGCTTGGCACGGCTGATGCGTTGCGCCATCGTCGCCTCCGGCACCAGGTAGGCCTCGGCGATCTGCCGCGTCGTCAGCCCGCCGACGGCCCGCAGCGTCAGGGCGACCGCCGAGGCGGGTGAGAGGGCGGGATGCGTGCAGAGGAAGTACAGCCGGAGCGTGTCGTCCGTCGATCCTCCCGGGCCCGGCGGCGGCTCGGCCCCGACCCGGGTCTCGCGCTGCCGACGGGACGCGTCCGCGCGGACCATGTCGAGGAACTTGCGCCAGGCGACCGTGACCAGCCACCCCTGCGGGTCCCGGGGCGAGCCGTGCGGCCACCGGCGCACGGCCTCGACCAGCGCCTCCTGGACGGCGTCCTCTGCCGTCGCGAAGTCGGCTCCGCGACGGCAGAGGACGCCGATCACCGTGGGCGTGAGCGCCCGCAGCAACGCTTCGTCCACCGGCTCACTCCATGACGGTCGGCGGTTCGGTGAGGAACGGCCGCAGCTCGAGCCACTCGTGGATCGGACGGCCCCCCGCACCGGGCGCCGCCGACAGCTCCCCGGCCAGCTCCACGGCTCGTTCCTGGCTCTCGACGTCGATCACCATCCAGCCCGCGATCAGGTCCTTGGTCTCCGGGAACGGGCCGTCGGTCACCGGCTGCCGCCCCTCGCCGTCGTACCGCACGAACATGCCCTCCGGGGAGAGAGCGTGACTGTCGACGTACTCGCCGGTGCCCTCGAGCCGGGCCGCGAAGTCGTTCATGTACTGGACGTGCGCGGAGACCTCGTCGGGCGTCCACCGGTCCATCGGCACGTCGTTGACCGAGGCCGGCGCACCCCGGTAGTGCTTGAGCAGCAGGTACTTCGCCATCGTTCGCTCCTTCGTCGTGGCGGCCGTCGTGGCCGCTCTCGTCCCGGGGACGGAGCCGAGCCGGCGTTCTCGACATCCGGTCACGCATCATCCTGACCGGGCCCCGGTACTCTCGCGCCGTGGACACACCCGCCGCCCGGCCGCTCGTCCGTCCCGCCACCCCGGACGACCTGCCTGCCGTCGCCGCGATCCTCGAGCCGTACGTGCTGGGCACCGCCGTGACGTTCGACGAGGATCCTCCTGGGGTCCCGGCCTGGGAGGCCCGGCTGGACGACCTGCACGACCGTGGGCTGCCGTTCCTCGTCGCGGAGGTCGACGGCGTCGTCGTCGGGTACGCCTACGCCGCTCCGTGGCGTCCGAAGGCGGCGTACCGGCATACCGTCGAGACGACGGTCTACCTCTCCCCCGCGGCGCAGCGGCGCGGGGTCGGCACCCGGCTGCTCTCCGCGCTGCTCGACGCGTGCTCCCTGGCCGGTGTGCGCGAGGTCGTCGCCGTCGTCGCGGACGACCCGGCAGCGGCAGGATCGCTGCCGCTGCACCGCCGCCTCGGCTTCGAGGTGGCCGGCGTGCTGCGCGACGTGGGGGTCAAGCACGGGCGCAGCGTCAGCACGATGCTGCTGCAACGCTCCCTCCACTGACGCTCAGCCCACCGACGTCCGCAGGACGTCCGTGTGGTCGACGACGGTCCGCCAGGCCTCGGCCGGGACGCCCGGGTGCCGACCGCGGTCGATCTCGTCCAGCGCGGTCCTGAGGTCGTCGAGCGTCCGCGCGACGACGCGTTCGGCACGACGGCGCGGCAGGCCCCACGAGACGCCCTCCGCGACGAGGTGCTCCCCCGTGATCGAGTCCATGTCCCGCTCCCCCGCGACGTCCATCGCGAAGACGCGCGAGGCGTGGGAGTGGTGCAGGTGCATCGAGACGTCGTAGGCGGGAGCGAGCGCGACGGTGCCGTCCTCGCGGCGGAGCAGCGAGATGTTCTTCGCATGGGCGTCGGTGTTCCCGAGCGCGAGGTTCAGCGCGGTGAGCGCCAGCAGCCGGTCCGGCCTGGCGCCGTCGTCGCGCAGGACCTGGGCGATCCGGGCGAGCGACGGCAGGGCGCGCCCGTGCTGGAACTTGCGCTCCGGGTCGCGGGTGTTGATGCCTAGCGCCTGGGCGGAGTCCTCCTGGTGGATGCGTCGCAGCCCGCCGGGCACGCCGTCGTCGGGCACCCGGTCGTAGCGGGTGACGACGATGCAGCGCATGTCGCCGAACGTCTCGACGCGCGCGTCGACCGTCGTCAGGCCGATGCGACGGGCGAGGTCGAGCGAGGCGGCCTCGGTGTCGACGAGGTCGGCGGTGGGCGATCCCGCGGCGCGGGCGACCTTGAGGATGTGGGTGGTCGGCTGCTCCGGGGAAGCCCGCCACCACCCGCCGTCGGCGTGGACGAGGCCGATCTTCGGCTCCATCCCGGGCAGCGAGCTGGTGAGACGTTGCGTGCGGCCCTGCCCTCCGGCACGGGCGACGCTCGCACGCAGGAGTGTGGCGATGCCCGCCCCGTCGAGCGGCTGGTCGCTGACGGTGCCCGATCGCGGCGCGGCACCGACGGGGACGAACTCGAGCGCACCGACGGTGTCCCCGCCGTAGGCACTGAAGAAGCCGACGACGTCCTCGGGGTCGACTCCGGCGTCCATGGCCATGTGGTCACGGACGCGCCCTTCGGGCATCAGCCCGTCGAGCCACGCGGTGACGCGGGCAGGCGGCGGAGGATCGTCCGGGTCCATGGGCAGGAGGTGGGAGAGCACCCGGGCGCCGTAACCCCAGCGGACGACGGCGTCGGGGTCCCAGGTGAGCTCGACGCGGGGTGCGGCACGACCCACGTCGCGCGCGGTGAAGCGCGCAACGCGACTGCCGTACAGCCATGCGTCCAGCTCAGGCGTCAGCATCGGCCGTCCGCTCCTCCAGGCGTACGTCGATGCCGAGCTCGTCGAAGATCTCGAAGAGCCGTGTGATGTAGAGGTTCCCGACGCCGGACTCCACCTCGGAGACGTACTGCCGGGTGAGGCCGAGCTCGTCCGCGAGCGCCACCTGGCTGAGGCCGCGTCGTCGGCGCGCCTGCTGGACGAAGCGTCCGAGGTCGCGTGGTCCTCGTGGCTGGGTCCAGCGGGACGGTTCGCCGGGCATGGCTCCTCCGATGACAGGCTATTCTGGCAGAAACGTTCTGCCACTTTATCCTGGCGAACGCCAGATCGCAAGGAATACCTGTCAGCCCGTCCGGCGCAGCAGCGTCAGGTGCATCGCGTCGGTGCCGTGCACGTGCGGCCAGAGCTGCGCGTCGAGCCCGTCCGCGCCGCCGCCGTCGGCCCCCAGGTCGATCTCGGCGTGCGGGACGAGCACGTCACGCACCGCGGCACGGGCGTCGAGGCGTTCGACGTCGTCGCGCCGGCGCAGCACGTCGTCCACCACGAGGCGGGTCTCGGCCAGGTGGGGCGAGCACGTCACGTACGCCACCACTCCCCCGGGTCGCACGGCGTCGAGGGCGGAGGCGAGCAGCTCGCCCTGCAGCCCGGTGAGCGTGCCGAGGTCGGCGGGCGTGCGCCGCCACCGGGACTCGGGTCGCCGGCGCAGCGCACCCAGGCCGGTGCACGGCGCGTCGACGAGCACGCGGTCGTAGGCGCCGGGTTCGTCGGAGCCCACCTCACGGCCGTCCCCGGTACGCACGGCCTCCACCGTCTCCTGGGGCACGGCGCGCAGCCCCTGGCGTACGAGACGTGTGCGGTGCGGCTGGACCTCGTTGGCCACGAGCCGGGCGCCCTGCCGGGCCGCGAGCGCCCCGAGGAGCGCGGCCTTGCCGCCCGGTCCGGCGCACAGGTCGAGCCAGCGTTCGTCGCGGCCCTCGAGCGGCGTGGCGGCCAGCGCGAGGGTGACGAGCTGGGACCCCTCGTCCTGCACGCCGGCGCGTCCGTCGGCCACGGGCTCGAGGGCGGCAGGGTCGGTCCCGGAGGCGAGCACCTGTGCCGTGGGTGCCCAGCGGCCGGGCGTGAGGCGCACGTCGGTCTCCGCGCTGCCGGTCAGCTCGTCGGGTCCGACCAGCCCGGGCCGCACGACGAGCGTGACGCGCGGTGCGGTGTTGTCGGCCTGCAGCAGGTCGGCGAGCTCGTCCACGGAGCGTCCGGAGCCGTGCAGGGCCTCGCGCAGGGCGCGGGTGATCCACACGGGGTGGGAGCCGGTCAGCGCGAGCGCGGTGGTCTCGTCCGGGGCTTCGGTGCGCAGCCGGTCGAGCCAGTCGTCGAGGCTCGTGCGCCCGACGGCGCGCAGGACGGCGTTGACCATCTGCGCCGGGCCTGCGCCGACGCGGTCGCGGCACAGCCCCACCGTCTCCGAGACGGCGGCGTGGGCGGGCACCCGCATGCCGAGCACCTGGTGGGCGCCCAGGCGCAGCACGTCGAGGACCTCGGGGTCGAGCCGGTCCAGGGGCCGGTTGACGCAGTGGGCCAGGATCGCGTCGTAGCGGCCCTGCAGGCGCAGAGTGCCGTAGGCGAGCTCGGTGGCGAACGCGGCGTCCCGGCCGGTGATGCGGCGCTCGCGCAGCAGCGGCGGGAGCACGAGGTTGGCGTAGGCGTCCGAGGCGTCGACCTCGCGCAGCACGTCGTAGGCGGCGGTGCGGGCCGGGTCGGTCGCCCGGCGGCGCTGCGAGGGTGCCTGGGAGGTGCGGTGTCCCTGGCTGCGGGAGCGGGCCGCACCGCGCTGGCGGCCGCGCGCGTCCCGCCGGTCGCCGTCCCGGTCCTCGTCACGGTGGACGTTCATCGCGTGCCTCCCAGCGCTGCGTCGGCGGCGAGCACGGCACGGCCGGCGCCGCGTGCCCAGTCGGCTGCCGGCATCGGCCGCTTGCCGACCGGCTGCACGTCGCCGAGGGCGACGGCGTGCGTGGCGGTGCCCACCAGCACCTCGGTCCTGGTGGCACGTACCCGGCCTGGCCCGAGGTCGGTGACCTCGGGCCGCGGGCGCACGGGTCCGACGCCGAGACGTGGCCCCGGCGTGTCGTCGTCGGCCGGGAGCGTGGTCCACGCGCCGGGGGCCGGCGTGACCGCACGGATGCGCCGGTCTACCGCGAGCGCCGGCTCGTCCCACTGCACCAGGGCGTCCTCACGGGTGATCTTGGGGGCGACCGAGGCGCCCTCGGCGGCCTGCGGCCGGGGTGCGAGCCGGCCGGCGCCCAGCGCGTCCAGGGTCGCCACGAGCAGCTCCGCACCGGAGACCGCGAGCCGGGCGAGCAGGTCGCCGGACGTGTCGCGGGGGCGGACGGTCTCGGTGGCGGTGCCGAGGACGGGTCCGGTGTCCATGCCCTCGTCGAGCAGGAACGTGGTGGCGCCGGTGACCTCGTCGCCGGCGAGGATCGCGTGCTGCACCGGGGCGGCACCGCGCCACGCGGGCAGCACCGAGAAGTGCAGGTTGACCCACCCGAGGCGGGGCACGGCCAGGACGTCGGGGCGTAGCAGGTGCCCGTAGGCCACCACGGGGGCGACGTCGACGTCGAGGTCGCGCAGGCGGGCGACGAAGTCCTCCCCGCGGGGCACGTCCGTGATCACCTCGATGCCCGCCTCCTCGGCGGCGACGCGCACGGGGCTCGGCACGAGGCGGCGACCACGTCCGGCACGGGCGTCGGCCCGGGTCAGGACGGCGGCCACCTCGTGCTGGGAGTCGATCAGCGCACGCAGCGCGGGGACGGCGGGTTCCGGGGTTCCGGCGAAGAGCAGACGCACCGCACAAGTCTAGGGCCGGCGCCGCACCGGGACGCCGAGGTCGGCGAGCGCCGTCCGCAGCGCGGGCGTGCCGGTGAAGTGCACGGCCTGGAACCCGACGGTGCGGGCGGCCTCGACGTTGCGGGCGGTGTCGTCGACGAAGACGGTGCGCCCCGGGTCGACGGCGAAGCGTCCGGCGGCGAGGCGGAAGATCGCCGGGTCGGGCTTGGCGACGCCCACCTGGCCGGAGACGATGACGTCACCCAGCCGACCGATGGCGGGTGCGGCCGGCACCGCGTGGTGGAAGGTGTCGGCGGCCCAGTTGGTCAGCCCGTACCGGCGCAGCCCGAGCTCGTCGAGCTCGTCGACGAGCTCCGCCGACCCGGGCACGGGGCCGGTGAGGGTGCCGGGGTACGCGGTGCGGTAGCGCTCGGCGTACGCGGCGAGGTGCGGTCGGGTGGCCTCCAGGTGGGCGACCGCCTCGGACCACGTGCGGCCCGCGTCCTGGGCGTGGTTGAACGCGGCGAAGTCGACGTCGGCCATCCAGGCGTCGACGGCGGCGCGGTCCAGTCCGTCGAACGCCCCGTAGGGGTCCCATCCCACCAGCACGTTGCCGAGGTCGTAGATCACGGCCTCGACCGGGCCGCGGGCGGTCGCGGGGTCGGTCGCCATCAGAGCATCTCCGCGGGGTCGAGCTGGACACGAGCGCTGCCGCCCTCGCGGCGGGCGGCGCGCACAGCCATCGAGGCGCGCAGCTGGTGGGCGAGCTCGGTGCCCTGGGCGAGCGGGACGCGCACCACGACACGTACCGCCGGCTCGAGCCGGGTGCCGTCGTCGGGCAGGTCGACCGGGCCGAGCACGGCCTCGGGCGTGGCGAGCCCGACGCGGGCGACGACGGCGCGCACCGCGTCGACCTGACCGGTGACGGCGGCGACGCGCACGGCGGGCGGCAGGTCCAGCTCGCGGCGCTCGTCCAGCTCGCGCTCGGCCAGACCCGGCGCGTCGAAGCGCACGAGGGCGCTGGTCGGGGCCGGCGCGGCGTCACCCACCAGCAGGACCTGCCCCTGGGGTGCGGGTCGCACCAGGGCGGCGGCGGCGAGCCAACGGTGCGCCGCCTCGGTGGCGGTGGCCAGGCCGGTGCCCGCCGTGGCGACCGCTGCGTCGAGCAGCAGCGCGGCGGCGTACCCGTCCTCGGCCACCGGTTCGGCGCCGGGAGTGGCGACCACGAGCGCCCGGGCCGCGTCGACGTGGTCCAGCACACCGCCGGGCGCGGAGGACGCCGACACCCGCACCGGGACGCCGGGGAAGGCGCGCCCCAGCTCCTCGGCCGTGCGCTCCGAGCCGACCCGCACGGCCCGCACCCGGTCGTGCCCGCACTCGGTGCAGCGCCACCCCCCGGCGAGCCGGCCGCACCAGGTGCACTGCGGCGTCGCGCTCGCCCCGCGCAGCCCCAGCGGGCCGTGGCAGTGCTCGCAGCGTGCCGCCGTCCGGCACCGCGCGCACGCCACCACCGGCAGGTAGCCGGTCCGGGGCACCTGGACGAGCACCGGGCCGTGGGCCAGCGCGTCGCGGGCGGCCCGCCAGGCCGCGCTCGGCAGCCGCGCGGCCGCACCGGCGCCCTCGCGGGCCAGCTCCACGGACGTCAGGGCGCGCACCCGCGGCGCCCGGGAGCGTACGACGTCGCGCGGGGCGCCGATCTCCTGCGCCCAGCCGTGCGCCAGCAGCGCCTGCGCCTGGACGGTCCGGCCGGGCGAGCCGAGCAGGAACGCCGCGCCCTGCAGCTCGCTGCGCAGCGCCAGGACCTCCCGGGCGTGCGGGTACGGGGCGTGCGGCTCGGCAAGCGTCTCCTCGCCGTCGCCCCACAGCACCACGAGGCCCAGGTCCGGCACGGGGGCGAACATCGCCGCGCGCGTGCCGACCACCGCCGCCGCCAGACCGTGCCGTGCGTGCAGGAACGCCCGGTAGCGCGGCGCGGGGCCGTCGTCGGCCTGCAGCCGCACCACGTCGGGCACGCCCGCGACGGCCAGCGCGGCGCACACCCGGTCGACGTCGCGGGCGTCGGGCACCACCACCAGGGCGCGACGCCCGCCCGCCAGGCACGCGCGCACGGTGTGCGCCACGGCGGCCGCCCAGTGCGGCGTGCGCGCCGGACCCTCGGGGCCGGCCGCCAGGCCCGGCAGAGGCGTCCACACGGCCCGCGGAGCCTGTCCGGCCAGCACCCGGCGACTGAACGCCTCCCCGCCCCGGTACGGCGCCCACACGCCCGCCCAGCCGTCACCGTCGGACGGGGAGGCAGGAGGCGGTGCCTGCCCGTCGTTCGTCTGCTCGGCGAGCGCGGCCAGCACCTCGGCCTCGACGCGGGCGTGCCGCGGTGGCACCGCGAGGCGCAGCACGTCCGACAGCGTCCCCGCGTACCGCTCGGCCACCCGGCGTGCCAGCGCCAGCACCTCCGGGGCCAGCACGGGATCGGGCGAGACGACACGCCGCAGGGCCACCAGCCGCCCGTCGTGGTCGGACGTCGCCGCGCGGCCCACGAGGTAGCCGCCGACCTCCTGCGGGCCGAACCGCGCGCGCACCCGCACGCCCGGCACGGCGTCGTCGGCCAGCGGGGCGGGGACCAGGTAGTCGAACTCGCGGTCGAGGTGGGCCGGGGCCAGATCGAGGACCACCCGGGCCACCGGGTCGACGGCGGCCGGACCGGCAGGCTGCTTCGCGCGGCCGCGCCTGCGGGGCGCCGGGGCCGCCGGCACGTCGTCGAGCCCGAGCAGCGCGGGCTGCTCGGGCTCGTCAGCGGTCGTCACGGGACCATGCAACCACGCACCGGCGCTCACACCGCGGCGCGCAGCGCGTCCACCCGGTCGGTGCGCTCCCAGGTGAAGCCGTCGAGCTCACGACCGAAGTGCCCGTAGGCCGCCGTGGTGGCATAGACGGGACGCAGCAGGTCCAGGTCGCGCACGATCGCCGCCGGGCGGAGGTCGAACACCTCGCCGATGGCCGCGCTGATGCGCTCGGGTGCGACCGTCTCGGTGCCGAACGTCTCGACGTACAGACCGACCGGGTGCGCCTTGCCGATCGCGTACGCCACCTGCACCTCGCAGCGCCGCGCCAGACCCGCGGCCACGACGTTCTTGGCCACCCACCGCATGGCGTACGCGGCCGAGCGGTCGACCTTCGAAGGGTCCTTGCCGGAGAAGGCCCCCCCGCCGTGCCGAGACATCCCGCCGTAGGTGTCGACGATGATCTTGCGACCCGTCAGCCCGGCGTCGCCCTGCGGCCCGCCGACGACGAACTTGCCGGTCGGGTTGACGATGAGGCGCACGTCGGACGTCGCCAGGCCCACGGACGCGGCCACCTCGTCGACCACGGGGTCGATCACGTGGTCGGCCACCTCGCGGAAGAGCTTGTCCTGCTCGATGTCGGCGTCGTGCTGGGTGGACAGCACCACCGTGTCCAGGCTCACCGGCCGGTCGCCGTCGTAGCCGATCGTGACCTGCGTCTTGCCGTCGGGCCGCAGCCCCGCCACCGCACCGGACTTGCGGACCTCGGCCAGCCGCTCCGCGAGGCGGTGCGCCAGCCAGATCGGCAGCGGCATCAGGGACGGCGTCTCGTCGGTGGCGTAGCCGAACATGAGCCCCTGGTCGCCCGCGCCCTGCGCGTCGAGCAGGTCGTCCGCCGTGGCCTCGGCGGCGCGGGTGCGGCGCTCGAGGGCGGTGTCGACACCCTGGGCGATGTCCGGCGACTGCTGCCCGATGGACACCGACACCCCGCACGAATCACCGTCGAACCCGATCACCGAGGAGGTGTAGCCGATGCCTCGGACCACCTCGCGCACGATCTGGGGGATCTCGACGTACGCCTCGGTGGTGACCTCGCCGGCCACGTGCACCAGCCCGGTGGTCACCATGGTCTCCACCGCCACCCGCGAGCGGGGATCCTGCGCGAGGAGCGCGTCCAGGATGGCGTCGGAGATCTGGTCGCACACCTTGTCCGGGTGACCCTCCGTCACGGACTCGGACGTGAAGAGGCGCAGCGCATCGCTCATGCCGCCCAGCCTACGTCCCCGGATGCCGTAGACCCAGCAGATCCACCCGAAAACGTCTCACAGCATGGGAACGTCTCACATGTCGGTCAGAATCTTGGCCACAGCGTCCCAGAGCCCGTCCGCGACCTCGCGCTTGGAGCCCGCGACGGCGGCCACCGTCTCACCGTGCGCGTCCAGCACCGTCACGTCGTTCACGTCCGTGCCGAACCCCAGGTTCTCGCCCACCGCGTTCACGGCCAGCAGGTCGGCGCCCTTGCGCCGTGCCTTCGCGCGCCCGTGCTCCAGGACGGAGGTCCCGTCGCCGCCGGTCTCGGCCGCGAAACCCACCACGACCTGGTCGGCGCGGAGACGATGCGCAGCCAGCTCGGCCAGGATGTCGGGATTCTCCACCAGCTCGATCGGGGCGGGCGACGAGCCCGCGACCTTCTTGATCTTGGCCCGCGGCGGAGCGCTCGGACGAAAGTCCGCGACGGCCGCCGCCATGACGACGGCGTCGGCGCTCTCGGCCGCGGAACGCACGGCCTCGCGCAGCTCGGCCGTCGAGCCGACCGCCCGCACCGAGACGCCGGCGGCGACCAACGGTGCCGTCAGGTCCGCGGCCAGGTTCGCCGCGACGAGCGTCACCTGCGCGCCCCGCGTCGCGGCCGCCTGCGCCAGCGCGACGCCCTGGCGTCCGCTGGACCTGTTGCCGATGAAGCGCACCGGGTCGATCGGCTCGCGCGTGCCACCGCCGGACACCACGACATGCCGGCCGGCGAGGTCGTGCCGGACGGAGGCGTCCGCCCCTACCGCCGCAGCCTCCAGCGCCGCACGAGCGATGTCCTCGGGCTCGGGCAGGCGGCCCGCGCCGGTGTCGGCGCCGGTCAGCCGACCGCTGGCCGGCTCGATGACGTGCACGCCCCGGCCGCGCAAGGTCTCGACGTTCGCCCGCGTGGCCGGGTGCTGCCACATCTCGGTGTGCATGGCCGGGGCCATCACGACCGGGCAGCGGGCGACCAGCAGGGTCGAGGTGAGCAGGTCGTCCGCGCGGCCGGCCGCGGCCCGGGCCAGCAGGTCCGCGGTGGCCGGTGCCACCACGACCAGGTCGGCCTCCTGGCCGAGCCCGACGTGCTGGACGCCCGGGACGTCGTCGAACACCTCGGTGCTGACGGGCTCGCCCGAGAGCGCCTCGAACGTCGGCGCGCCTACGAACCGCAGCGCGGCAGCGGTCGGCACCACGCGCACCGCGTGCCCCTGCTCGCGCAGGAGCCGCAGCAGAAGCACCGCCTTGTAGGCGGCGATGCCGCCGCTCACTCCGAGCAGGATCCTCATCGCGGCGCGCCGGGGGTCCGGATCAGACGATCTCGTCGCCGGCGGCCTGCTCGGAGTCCACGACCTCCACGCCCTCGGGGAGCGACGGCGTGGTCGGCTGCTCAGGAGCCGGCTCGGCAGGCTCCGCCGTGAGCAGGCCCTGGTTGATCTCGCGCATCGCGATCGACAGCGGCTTCTCCTGGATGCGGGTGTCCACCAGCGGCCCGACGTTCTCCAGCAGGCCCTCGTTGAGCTGGGCGTAGTACGCGTTGATCTGACGGGCACGCTTGGAGGCGTACAGCACCAGGCCGTACTTGGACTCGCTGTGCGTGAGCAGGTCATCGATCGGCGGGTCGGTGATGCCGATGGGCTGGGGCACGGTTCCGGCCATGAGTGTCACTCCAAGCAGACGTACGGACCGGTGGCGGGGGCCACCGGAAGTTCAGGGGGGAAGTCGTCGCCCAGTCTACCCGCCGCGATCAAGCAGACCGGGAGGTCGCGGGTGCGCCGTCCTGGGCTCGCACGCCCAGCAGCCGCGCCAGCTCGTCCGTGGCCCGCGTGACGTCGTCGTTGACGATCGTCACGTCGAACTCGGGCTCGGCCGCCATCTCCACCGCGGCCGTGGCCAGCCGGCGCTCGCGCTCGGCAGAGCTCTCGGTCCCCCGCCCCACGAGCCGGCGCACCAGCTCCTCGTGGCTCGGCGGGGCCAGGAACACGAACTGCGCGTCGAGGCCCGCCGCACCCATCGCGTCGCGCACCTGCCGGGCACCCTGGAGGTCGATCTCCAGCAGGGTGGGACGGCCGGCGGCCAGATGCTCGGCGACCGGGCCGCGAGGGGTGCCGTAGCGGTGGCGGCCGTGCACCACCGCCCACTCCAGCATCTCCCCCGCGGCGACCATCCGGTCGAACTCCTCGGGCTCGACGAACAGGTAGTGCACACCGTGCACCTCGCCCGGTCGTGGTGGCCGCGTCGTGGCCGAGACCGACAGCCACACCTGCGGGTAGCGGGCGCGGATGTCGGCCGAGACGGTGCCCTTGCCGACGGCCGTGGGTCCGGCCAGCACGGTCAGCCGTGCCGGCCCTCGCAGGGCGTCGTCGTCAGGAGCGGCGCCTCGGGGAGCCGGCATGCCGGCAGGTGATGCGGAAATCTCAGCCAAACCTCTCGATGAGCGCCTGGGCCTGGTGCGGCCCGAGGCCACGGACACGGCGGGTCTCGGCGATCCCGATCTCTTCCATGATCGCCCGAGCCTTCACCTTACCGACTCCGGGGAGCGACTCCAGCAACGAGACGACCTTGAGCTTGCCCACGACGTCGTCCGCCTGGCCCTGCTCGATCACCTCCCGCAGCGACCCCTGGGAGTACTTCAGACGGTTCTTGATCTCCGCCCGGACGCGTCGTGCCTCGGCCGCCTTCTCGAGGGCCGCCGCACGCTGTTCCGGGGTGAGTGGAGGAAGGGCCACGCAAGTCACCTACTCAATCGAACCGACAGGACGTACTGCTCACTCGAAAGTAGCCACGACCTGCGGCGGCGGCAATCGCTGGGGCCTCCTGCGGCGCGACGAACGCCAGATTCCACCCCGCATAGCGACTCAAACGCGGCGAACCGGGCGTGCCGTGTGACTCTTCCGACATCACCGCCGGTCAGGGCCGCGCGCGCAGCGCCGCCCGGACCTCCGCCGTCGACCGCTGCGCGGCACGCAGCAACGCCGTCGGGTCGGGACCCGCCGCAAGGACCCCGCGCGAGGACGAGGCGAGCACGTTGCGGCGCACCGCACCGAACACGTCGGCCAGCTCACGCTCCCCCGCTCCCTGGGCTCCGACGCCCGGGGCGAGCAGCGGGCCGCCGACCGCCTCGAGGTCGGCCCCGGTGCGCCGCGCCGCGTCGCCGATCGTCGCGCCGACCACCAGGCCGACAGAACCCATCGGCAGACCGGCCGACACCGCCGGGGCGTTGAGCGCCGACGCCCGGGCCGCGACGTTCGCCGCGACGCTGACCCCGTCCGGACCGACGGCGTGCTGCACCTCGTGACCCTCCGCGTTCGAGGTCAGGCACAGCACGAAGATGCCCCGGCCCGTGGCCGCCGCGAGATCCGCCGCGGGGGCCAGGGACCCGAAGCCGAGGTACGGCGAGAGCGTCACCGCGTCACCGGCGAGCGCGGAGCCGTCGGCGAGGAACGCCTCGGCGTACCCGCCCATCGTCGAGCCGATGTCACCGCGCTTGGCGTCCACGATCGTCAGCGTGCCCGCCGTCCGCGCGGCGGCGACCACCTCCTCGAGGGCGGCCACCCCCGGGGAACCGTGCCGCTCGAAGAACGCCGCCTGCGGCTTGAGCGCCGCCACGTGGCCGCCCAGCGCCTCGACGACGCGCAGGCCGAACCGACGCACGCCCTCGGCGTCGTCGGGCAGCCCCCAGTCGGCCAGCAACGACGGGTGCGGGTCGATCCCCACGCACAACGGGCCGAGCTCGTCCATCGCGGCCGCGAGCCGGGCCCCGAACGGGAGCCGCGCGGCACGCGGCACGCTCGCGGCGCTCACGCCCCGGCCCCGGCGACCGCCCCGGCGAGCCCACGGCGCACCTGCGCCGCCGCGTCGTGCTCCTGCAGGCTCGCCACGGCGAAGGGCCCGCCCCTGACCGCCTCGATGGCCTGCACCGCCGCGGCCAGCTGGTCCACCGTGGTGGCCATCGGCTTGTCCGCCGCGGTCGTGGCCGCCCGGATCTCGTAGCCGTCGGCCCGCGCGCCCTGGCCCGACGGGGAGTTGACCACGAGGTCCACCCGTCCCTCGCTGATGAGGTCGACCACCGTCGGCTCGCCGCCCGGGCCGGCACCGTCGGAGTGCTTGCGCACCGTCGTCGCCTCGATGCCGTTGCGTGCCAGCACCTGGGCCGTGCCCGCCGTCGCGAGGATCTCGAAGCCGATGTCCGCCAGGCGCTTGACCGGGAACACGATCGACCGCTTGTCGCGGTCGGCCACCGAGACGAACACCGTGCCCGACGTCGGCAGACCGCCGAACGCCGCGGCCTGCGACTTGGCGAACGCGTGCGGGAAGTCCTTGTCGAAGCCCATGACCTCGCCCGTGGAACGCATCTCCGGCCCGAGCACCGTGTCCACCACCTGCCCGTCGGCGGTCCGGAACCGCTTGAACGGCAGCACCGCCTCCTTGACCGCGAGCGGCGCACCCAGATCGAGCATGCCGCCGTCGCCCACCGCCGGCAGGATGCCCTCGGCCCGCAGGTCGGCGATCGACTCGCCCACCATGACGCGGGCGGCAGCCTTGGCCAGCGACGCCCCGGTCGCCTTCGAGACGAAGGGCACCGTCCTCGAGGCGCGCGGGTTCGCCTCGAGGACGTAGAGGACGTCCGAGACGAGCGCGTACTGGACGTTGAGCAGGCCGCGCACCCCGACGCCGCGCGCGATCGCCTCGGTGGAGCGACGGATCCGCTCGATCTCGGACTCGCTCAGCGAGACGGGAGGCAGCACGCAGGCGGAGTCGCCCGAGTGGATGCCCGCCTCCTCGATGTGCTCCATGACGCCGCCGAGGAAGAGCTCCTCGCCGTCGAACAGGGCGTCGACGTCGATCTCCATCGCGTCGTCGAGGAAGCGGTCGATGAGCAGCGGCGCGGGCAGCGTGCCCGGTGCCTTCGCCGCGGCCACCGTGGCGGCGTCCGCCAGCGCTCGCTCGACGTAGCCGGTGAGCTGCTCGGCGGAGTACACGATCTCCATCCCGCGGCCGCCGAGCACGTAGGACGGACGCACGAGGACGGGGTAGCCGATCCGCTCGGCGACCTCCTGGGCCTGTCCCAGCGACCGGGCGGTGCCGAACGCGGGTGCGGGCAGACCGGCGTCGGCCAGGACCTGGCCGAAGAGCCCACGGTCCTCGGCGGCGTCGATCGCCTCGGGCGTCGTGCCGAGGATCGGCAGGCCGGCGTCCGCGAGGCGCTGCGCCAGGCCCAGCGGCGTCTGGCCGCCGAGCTGGACGATGATGCCCTTGACCGGTCCCGCGGCAAGCTCGGCGGCGTAGACCTCCAGGACGTCCTCGAGGGTGAGCGGCTCGAAGTAGAGCCGGTCCGAGGTGTCGTAGTCCGTCGAGACCGTCTCGGGGTTGCAGTTGACCATGACGGTCTCGTACTCGTCCTTGAGCGTCAGCGCCGCGTGCACGCACGAGTAGTCGAACTCGATGCCCTGCCCGATCCGGTTCGGCCCCGAGCCCAGGATGATGACCGCCTCGCGCTCGCGCGGTGCGACCTCCGTCTCCGTGTCGTAGGACGAGTAGTGGTACGGGGTGGTGGCGGCGAACTCGGCCGCGCAGGTGTCCACCGTCTTGTACACGGGACGGACCCCGAGCCCGTGCCGTGCCTCGCGCACCGCGGCCTCGCCGCCCGGCCCCATCTTGCGCAGCTGCGCGACCTGGACGTCGGACAGCCCGTGCCGCTTGGCCCGGCGCAGCACGTCCGTCGTCAGCGTCTGCGACGCAGCGGTCTCCTCGGCCACCTCGTTCATCAGCAGGATCTGGTCGAGGAACCACGGGTCGATCTTCGTGGCGTCGAAGACCTGCTCGAGCGTGGCGTGGCCCGCGACGACGGAACGCAGCGCCTGCTGGACTCCCACGAGCCGCTGCTCGGTCGGCCGTGCGATGTCGGCGAGCAGCTCGGCCAGCGCGTCACCGGACGGCGCCTCGCCCTGCCAGTGGAAGTCGACGCCGCCCTTGTCGATGCTGCGCAGCGCCTTGCCGAGCGCCTCGGTGAAGTTGCGGCCCAGGGCCATCGCCTCGCCCACCGACTTCATCGTGGTCGTCAGCGTGTCGTCCGCGGCCGGGAACTTCTCGAACGCGAAGCGCGGCACCTTGACCACCACGTAGTCCAGGGTGGGCTCGAAGCTCGCCGGAGTGACCCCCGTGATGTCGTTCGGGATCTCGTCGAGCGTGTAGCCGATGGCCAGCTTCGCGGCGATCTTCGCGATCGGGAAGCCGGTGGCCTTGGACGCCAGGGCCGACGAGCGCGACACGCGCGGGTTCATCTCGATGACGATGACGCGCCCGGACTCGGGGTCCACCGCGAACTGGATGTTGCAGCCGCCGGTGTCGACGCCGACCTCACGGATGACGGCGATGCCGATGTCGCGCAGGTTCTGGTACTCGCGGTCGGTCAGCGTCATCGCGGGGGCGACCGTGACCGAGTCGCCCGTGTGCACGCCGACGGGGTCGACGTTCTCGATGGAGCACACCACGACGACGTTGTCGTCCTTGTCGCGCATGAGCTCGAGCTCGTACTCCTTCCAGCCGAGGATCGACTCCTCCAGGAGCACCTCGGTGGTCGGCGAGTAGTGCAGCCCCTGACCGACGATCCGGCGCAGGTCGGACTCGTCGTAGGCCAGGCCGGACCCGAGGCCGCCCATCGTGAACGACGGGCGCACGACCATCGGGTACCCGAGGTCGTCCGCCGCCACGACGGCCTCGTCGACCGTGTGGATGATCTTCGAGCGGGCCGACTCGCCGCCGCACAGCTCGACGACGCCCTTGAACTCCTCGCGGTCCTCGCCCTTGCGGATGGCCGCGATGTTGGCGCCGATCAGCTCCACGCCGTACTCGTCCAGGACGCCGGCCTCGTGCAGCTCGATCGCCGCGTTGAGGGCCGTCTGGCCGCCGAGGGTGGGCAGCAGCGCGTCGGGCCGCTCCTTGGCGATGATGGTGGTCAGGACCTCCCGGGTGATCGGTTCGACGTACGTGGCGTCGGCGAACTCGGGGTCGGTCATGATCGTGGCCGGGTTGGAGTTGACCAGGACGACCCGCAGGCCCTCCTCCCGCAGCACGCGGCAGGCCTGCGTGCCGGAGTAGTCGAACTCGCAGGCCTGGCCGATGACGATCGGGCCGGACCCGATGACCAGGACGGAGGTCAGGTCGGAACGGCGGGGCATCAGTTCTCCTTGTCGCCGGAGCCGCCGGCCAGCAGCGCGAGGGCGCTGGCAGGCACGGTCACGGGCTCGCGGGTGGTCATGAGCTCGACGAAACGGTCGAACAGGTAGGCGCTGTCGTGCGGTCCGGCAGCGGCCTCCGGGTGGTACTGCACCGAGAAGGCCGGCAGGTCGAGCGCGGTGAGTCCCTCGACCACCTGGTCGTTGAGACCCACGTGGGACACGATCACGCGGCCGTACCGGGCTCCTTCGGCGCCCTGGTCGTCTCGCTCCAGGTCGTAGGGCGCGGTGCTCACCGCGTCCAGCGGGGCGTCGACGGCGAACCCGTGGTTCTGGGCGGTCACCTCCACCTTGGCGGTGGTCCGGTCCATCACGGGCTGGTTGATGCCACGGTGACCGTAGCCGAGCTTGTAGGTGCCGTAGCCCAGCGCCCGGCCGAAGAGCTGGTTGCCGAAGCAGATGCCGAAGAACGGGATCCGCCGGTCGAGGACCTGGCGCAGGAGGTCGATCTCGGCGGTCGCCGCCGACGGGTCGCCCGGGCCGTTCGAGAAGAACACGCCGACCGGGCTCCCGGCAGGCAGCAGCGCCTCCACCTCGGCGATGGTGATCGACTGCGGCACCACGTGCACGCGCACGCCGCGCTCAGCCAGCCGCGCCGGTGTCATCGACTTCATCCCCAGGTCGACGGCCACGACGGTCGCGACCGCGTCCGACCCCTCGGGCAGGCCGCGTGGCTCCACCGTGTAGGCCTCGGGGGTCGTGACCTCGCGGGCGAGGTCTGCGCCCGCCATCGGCGGCGCGTCCTGCACCTGCGCGACGAGGTCGTCGACGGCACGCTCGACGCCGTCGCGCAGCAGGTCGTCGCCGGAGAAGATCCCGGCGCGCATCACGCCGCGCTCGCGCAGGTGACGGGTCACGAACCGGGTGTCGACCTCGGCGATCCCGACGACACCCTGCTCGGCGAGCTCGTCGGCCAGGTCGCCGCGCGAGCGCCAGCTCGAGGTGCGTCGTGCCGGGTCGCGCAGGACGTAGCCCGCGACCCAGATCCGGTGGGACTCGGGGTCGTCGTCGTTCACACCGGTGTTGCCCACGTGCGGGGCCGTCATCACGACGATCTGGCGGTGGTACGACGGGTCGGTCAGCGTCTCCTGGTAGCCGGTCATCCCGGTGGAGAAGACGATCTCGCCGACGGTGGTGCCGCGTGCGCCGTAGGCGACGCCGCGGGCGACCGTGCCGTCCTCGAGGACGAGGACCGCCGGGTCGGTGCTGGTGCTGGAGGTCACTTCGTGTCCTTCGTGCTCGGGGTGGACGGGGTGATGAGGGAGCTGGCCGCCTCGACGAGCCGCGCCCTGTCGGCCGTGTAGCGCGGACGCAGCCCGGTGTCGAGCAGCGTCGCGTCGGTCTCGCCGTCGGACGGCACGGACCAGGTCAGGACGACCAGCCCGTCACCGCCGACGTACTTGCCGGCCATGCCGGGGGCGGTGCCGACGTCGAAGAGCGTGGCCGCCGGGACGAGCAGCGGCGGGTTGCCGTCGCGGTCGACGACGATGCCGCCGTCGAGGACCGTCACCTCGGCCGCGCTGCGGTCGCCGAGACCGTGGGTCCCCACGCGGGCGAGCCAGTCGCCCGCCAGGGTGCTGGAGACGTAGGTCGCCTCGAGGGGGCCGAGCCGGAGCGCGCCGAGCGCGCCGTCCGCACCAGGCACCTCGGGAGGCCTCGGCACGAGGTGCCTCGTGCGCGCGGCGATCCGGCGCCGACCGGTCAGCACGAGCAGCAGCAGCGCCAGGCCGAGCACGATCCAGATCCCGACCGCCACGGGCATCGGCAGGTTCATCGCGCACCCACCACGTCGGCGTCGACCGGTGCCCCGTCGAGCACGGTGGCCCGTCCCCGCAGGAAGGTGGCCACGACCCGGCCGGGCAGCTCGCGCCCACGGAACGGGGTGTTGCCGCTGGCGGTCGCCTGCTCGGCGCCGTCGACCGTGCGCGTCGCCGCCGGGTCGACGAGGGTGAGGTTGGCGGGCTCGCCGACCGCGATCGGCCGTCCCTGCGTGGCCTCGACCCGGCCGATGCGGGCAGGGTTGGCGGAGAGCACCCGGGCGACGTCCGCCCAGGTCAGCCGGCCCGTGTCCACCATGGTCTGCTGGACCACGCTCAGCGCGGTCTCCAGACCGGTCATGCCGAACGCCGCGGCGCCCCACTCGCAGTCCTTGTCCTCGCGCGTGTGGGGTGCGTGGTCGGTCGCCACGATGTCGATCGTGCCGTCGGCCAGGCCCTGTCGCACCGCCTCGACGTCGGCCGCCGTTCGCAGCGGGGGGTTGACTTTGAAGGTGGGGTCGTAGGTGCGGGCCAGCTCGTCGGTGAGGACCAGGTGGTGCGGCGTGACCTCTGCCGTGACGTCGATCCCGCGTGACTTCGCCCACCGGATGATCTCGACCGAGCCGGCCGTGGACAGGTGGCACACGTGCAGGCGGGAGCCGACGTGCTCGGCGAGGAGCACGTCACGGGCGATGATCGCCTCCTCGGCGACGGCGGGCCAGCCGGTCAGGCCGACCTGGGAGGAGACGACCCCCTCGTTCATCTGGGCACCCTCGGTGAGCCGGGGTTCCTGGGCGTGCTGCGCCACCACGCCGTCGAACGCCTTGACGTACTCCAGCGCCCGGCGCATCAGGACCGGGTCGTGCACGCACTTGCCGTCGTCGGAGAAGACGCGGACGCGCGCCGCGGAGTCCGCCATGGCCCCCAGCTCGGCCAGCCGCACGCCGTCGAGACCGACGGTCACGGCACCGACCGGGTGGACGTCGGCCCAGCCGGCCTGCTCGCCGAGGCGGTGCACCTGCTCGACGACGCCGGCGGTGTCCGCGACCGGGGAGGTGTTGGCCATCGCGTGCACCGCGGTGAAGCCCCCGACGGCGGCCGCCCGGGTCCCCGAGGCCACCGTCTCGGCGTCCTCGCGCCCCGGCTCACGCAGGTGGGTGTGCAGGTCGACGAGCCCGGGAAGGAGGACGTGGTCGACGGCGTCGACCACCGTCGCACCCTGGACCGTGGCGGTGCCCGCCGCGGTGATCTCGGTGACGACACCGTCGGCCAGGACGACGTCGACCGCGTCTCCGTCGAGGGGACGCGCGCCCCGCAGGACGTACGTGGTGGGGTCGGTGCTCACAGGTCGTTCCCTTCTGCCGAGCTGTCGCCGGCCATCAGCAGGTAGAGGGCCGCCATGCGCACGGCGATGCCGTTGGCGACCTGCTCGACGATCACGGCCTTGTCGGAGTCGGCGGCCTCGGCCGAGATCTCCAGGCCACGGTTCATCGGACCGGGGTGCATGACGATGGCGTGGTCGGCGAGCCGCGCCAGCCGGCGTGCGTCCAGGCCGTAGTAGCGGCTGTACTCCAGCGGGCTGGGGAAGAACGACCCGGAGCCGCCGGACATCCGTTCACGCTGGACCCGCAGCATCATCACCGCGTCGGGGCGCCACTCGTCGAGGGTGGCGTCGAGGTCGTACGAGGTGCGGCACGGCCAGGCCCCGACCCCGACGGGCACCAGCGTGGGCGGGGCGACGAGCGTCACCTCGGCACCGAGGGTGCGCAGCAGCGCGACGTTGGCACGCGCCACCCGCGAGTGGAGCACGTCCCCCACGATGGCGACCCGCAGGCCCGAGAGGTCCGCGCCGACCCCGTCACCGCCGTCGCCCGCCAGGCCCGAGCCGCGTGCCGCGAGGTGGCGGCGGATCGTGTAGGCGTCCAGCAGCGCCTGGGTGGGATGCATGTGCATGCCGTCGCCCGCGTTGAGCACCGCGGCGTCGAGCCAGCCGGCGTGCGCCAGCTGGTAGGGCGCGCCGGACGCCCAGTGGCGCACGACGACGGCGTCGGCACCCATCGCGTGCAGCGTCAGCGCGGTGTCCTTGAGCGACTCGCCCTTGGACACGCTGGAGCCCTTGGCGGAGAAGTTGATGACGTCGGCGCTCAGCCGCTTGGCGGCCGTCTCGAACGAGATGCGCGTGCGGGTGGAGTCCTCGAAGAAGAGGTTGACGACGGTCCGTCCCCGCAGCGTGGGCAGCTTCTTGATCTCCCGCGACTGGGTCGCGGCCATCTGGGCCGCGGTGTCGAGGAGCCCGACGGCCTCCTCCTTGGACAGGTCCGCGGTGGACAGCAGGTGCTTCATCGCGCCGACTCCTTGCCCGCCGCGTCGTCCCGGCCGGCGATCACCACGGCGTCTGCGACGTCGTCGACCTCGGCGAGGCGTACTCGCACGCGCTCGTTCTGGGCGGTCGGCAGGTTCTTGCCGACGAAGTCGGGACGGATCGGGACCTCGCGGTGGCCGCGGTCGACGAGGCAGGCGAGCCGCACCGCCCGCGGCCGGCCGAGGTCGCCGAGCGCGTCGAGGGCGGCACGGATGGTGCGTCCGGAGAAGAGCACGTCGTCCACGAGCACGACCGTCCTGTTCTCGATGCCTGCCGCAGGAAGGCGCGTGACGCCGACGGCACGGGTGGGCTGGCGTCGCAGGTCGTCGCGGTACATCGTGACGTCCAGCTCGCCGACGCGGGCGTCGACGTCGAAGGCCGGGTCGATCTGGGCGAGCCGCTCGGCCAGTCGCCGGGCGAGGGTCACGCCGCGGGTCGGGATGCCGAGGAGGACGAGGTCGTCCACCCCTCGGGCCCGCTCGACGATCTCGTGGGCGATGCGGGTCAGCGCGCGGGCGACGTCGCTCGCGCCGAGGACGGTCGTACCGTCCGGGTCAGAGTCTGCGGGCAGGGCAGGACCAGAGCTCAACGGGACTCCTTCTCCGCCTCACAGGACGGTGTTAAAGGGGGTCTGTCCCGCTCACTGTAACCCGCTGGTCCGGGGACGAGGCAGCCGACGACCAGCATGTGGTCGTCGGCTGCGTCACACCGGCGTCCCCGGCACGCCGAGCTCCGCGCCCGTCAGGCGAGCAGGGTCGGCTTGATCTCGAGGAGGCGCCCCAGGAGGCCGTTGACGAAGGCCGGAGAGTCGTCGGTCGACAGCTCGTGGGCCAGGTCCACGGCCTCGTCCACCGCGACGGCGTCCGGGATGTCGTCGTTGAAGATCAGCTCGAACGTCCCCACCCGCAGCAGCGCGCGGTCGACCGCTGGCATCCGGGCGATCGTCCACCCGCGCGAGTAGGTCTCGAGCAGCTCGTCGATGCGCTCCCGGTGCGCGACGACACCCTCAACGAGGTCGACGGTGTACTGCGGCACCGAGGCTTCGGCGTGCGGCTCGAGGACGCGGTCCTGCAGCAGCACGAGCGGGTCGACACCCCGTGCCTCCGACTCGAAGAGGATGTCGGCGGCCCGCTTGCGGGCCTTGGTGCGGGAGGCCATGTCAGTCGTTCACACGGCCGAGGTACGAACCGTCACGGGTGTCGACCTTGACCTTGGTGCCCTGGTCGAGGAACAGCGGCACCTGGATCTCCGCGCCCGTCTCGAGGGTCGCCGGCTTGGTGCCGCCCGTGGAACGGTCGCCCTGGAGCCCCGGCTCGGTGTAGGTGATCTCGAGCACGACGGACGACGGCAGCTCGACGTAGAGGGGCTGGCCCTCGTTCGACGCGATCATGATGCTCATGCCCTCGAGCATGTAGTCCTTGGCGTCACCGACGGTGGCGGCCGGCACCATGATCTGGTCGTAGGTGTCGGTGTCCATGAACACGAAGTCGGTGCCGTCCATGTACAGGTACTGGAAGTCGCGACGGTCGACGTTCGCCGTCTCGACCTTGGTGCCCGCGTTGAACGTCTTGTCGACGACCTTGCCCGAGAGCACGTTCTTCATCTTGGTCCGGACGAACGCGCCCCCCTTGCCCGGCTTGACGTGCTGGAACTCGAGGATCGACCACAGCTGCCCGTCGATGCGCAGCACGGTGCCGTTCTTGATGTCGTTGGAGGTAGCCACGTTCTTGTCTGTCCTCGGCGGTGTCTCGGGGTCAGGCGGTGAGCCTGTCGGAAAAGCGTGCGGCGCCCACGATAGGCCCGGAACATCCTACAGCGCGCCGACGACTGCGTGCCCGGCCAGCCCGAGTGCCGCCGCCCACACCAGGGACGCGAGGGTGCCGACGACGAAACGCTCGCCCGCGACGGGGTGCTCGCGCAGCTCCGGCAACCGGCCCAGCGCCTTGACTGCCACGACCACCGCGACGCCCTCGGGATAGCCGGCCAGGATCGTCCCGGTGATGGAGAACCGTTCCAGCAGGCCGAGCCAGGTGCCGTTGCCCAGCACGGCCAGCGCCTCGGCCCGTGCCGTCTGTCCGGACTCGGCGTGCCGGAGCACCAGCGGGACGAGCCATGCGCCGAGCCCCACGCTCAGGGCCAGCACGGCTGCCGAGATGCCCGCGATCGCCAGGCCAGTCGCCACCAGTCACTCCTCGTCGTCGTGCGGTCCGTCCGGACGGTCGTCCACGGCGGTCGCTGCGGCGTCCGCCGCCCGCAGCAGGCGCCCGGCGAGCGGCCTCGACGCCAGCTCCTCGGCCCACAGTGCGGTCCGCAGCCGTTGACTGACGGCCTGCTCGCTCACACCGAGCCGCGCGGCGGTCGCCCGTTGCGGGGCATCCACCCCTTCGTGCTCGGCGAGCGTATCGACGGCCTCCCACCCGGCGTCGGACCGACGCGCCGCTACGGCACCCAGGAGCCGCAGCAGCGCCTGGGCGTCCCTCGCGATGGTGGCCGCGGGCTCGTCCTGGGGGCCGACGACGGCGATCGGCGCCGAGCTGCCCCGACCTTTCGCGTCCTCGACGGCCGCGCGGGCCCGGACGAACGCGGGCCCGGCGGCGGCACGGGAGCTCGTGGGCAGGGGCTCGTCCACCCCGCCGACGCCGACGCCGACCGACCAGCCACCGTCGCGCAGGAGGTCGGCGATCAGACCTACCGCCACCCGCGCGCCGTCGTCGTCGGCCGCGAGGACGCCCTGGACCTCGTCGCCGACCGTCCGCTCGAAGGGCAGGACGAGGGCGGCATCTGCACCACGGTCGGCAGAGATCCTCGCCCGCAGGCGCTCGAGGAGGGCGGGCACGAGGTCCCCGCGCGTGGTGCTCGCCTTCTGGTCGACGGTAAGGACGATCATTCATTAAGGCTACACCCTTGATTGGCATCTATCAAGGGTCGAGGCTTGATCAGCGCCGCTCTAGCCCCTGACCTTGTGTGAAACCGCACTCAGGGCGAGACGGTACGAGTCGAAACCGAACCCTGCCACGGTCCCCGTCGCGATGCCCGCGACGACGGAGTAATGCCGGAAGGACTCGCGCGACGCCGGGTTCGACAGGTGGACCTCGACGAGAACGAGCCCCGAGGTGGTCACCTGCGCGGCGGCGTCACGCAAGGCGTAGCTGTAGTGGGTAAAGGCTGCAGGGTTGAGCACAACGTTGGAGCGGATGTCCACGGCCTCGTGCAACCAGCCCACCAGGGTCGACTCGTCGTCGGTCTGGCGCACCTGGACGGCGAGGTCCAGGTCGCTCCCCCAGTGCGCCGCCTCCCGCTCCAGGTCGGCCATGGACGCGTGGCCGTAGATCTCCGGCTCTCGCACCCCGAGGCGCCCGAGGTTGGGACCGTTGAGGATCATCACGCGCGCCGCGCGGCCGTCGACTGTCATGGGCGTGAGCGTACTCACCCCCGTGCCGTGACGGCTCGCGCCGACACACCGGCTTCCCCCTTGACCTCAAGCCCGCTCGAGGTCCGACGCTGGTGAGCGCCGGTGACGAGGAGGCCGATGAGAACTCGCCGCCCGCGCGGTCCTCCTGACCGGAACCGCCTGCTCGCTCCCACCCACCTGGAGACACCATGACCAGCACCCCGCCCCCGTCCGCGCTGCGCGCCGCCCTCGACGGCACCGCCACCGTCCTGACCCCGGAGGCCGACGCGTTCGAGGCAGCGCACCAGATCCGGCTCGGCGGGGTCGACGCCGTGCCGACCGCCGTCGTGCGCCCCACCGACACCACCGGCGTGGCCCGCACCGTCCGGTTCGCCGCCGAGAACGGGCTCGAGCTCGCGGTCCGCTCCGGCGGGCACTCCGCCCTCGGCCGCGGCCGGCAGCACGGCGCGCTGGTCCTCGACGTCCGTGGCCTCGACACGGTCCGGATCGACCACGACGCCGGCACGGCGACCGCCGGGGGCGGGACCACGGCCGGCGCCTACACGGCGGCGACGGCCGCGCACGGCCTGGTCACGCCGTTCGGCGACACCGGGACGGTCGGCGTCGCCGGCATCACGCTGGGCGGCGGCGTCGGCTTCCTGTCCCGCCGGCTCGGCATGACGATCGACTCCTTGCGGGCCGCACAGGTCGTCACGGCCGACGGCGAGGTCCGGCTCGCCTCCCCTGATTCGAACCCGGAGCTGTTCTGGGGGATCCGGGGCGGTGGCGGGAACCTCGGAGTCGTCACCGAGCTGACGTTCGACGTCCACGAGCTCGGTACCGTCGTCGGCGGTCCCCTGATCCTGCCGGGGACGCCGGCCTCCGTGGCGGGAGCGGTCTCCCTGCTGCGGGCGGCTCCCCGCGAGCTGGCGGCCATCGTCATGGTCATGGTGGCGCCGCCGATGCCGTTCCTGCCCGCCGAGGTCCACGGCCGGCTCATCGCCATGGTGAACCTGTGCTGGTCGGGCGACGTCGACGAGGCGGAGGCGGCCGTCGCGCCCCTGCGCGCGCTCGGCGACCAAGAGGGTGGCGTGCTCGCCGACCTGGTGGCCCCCGGCCCGTACCCAGGGCTGCTGGTCGGTCCGGAGGGCCCGCCCCTGGCGATGCACAACAGCTCCTTCTTCGCCGACGACCTCGACGAGTCGCGTGCCGCCGAGCTCCTGGCCGCCCTGGAGTCGAGCACCGCCATGATGCGGGCGGTGCAGCTACGGGTGCTCGGCGGAGCCGTCGCCGACGTCCCAGCCGACGCCACCGCGTTCGCCCACCGCGACGCCGCGATCACCGGCGTCGTGGCCGCGGCCGATCGGACGGCCGCCGCGGTGGCCGAGCACCGCGGGTGGGCGTCCGATCTCGCCGACCGGCTGCGCGCGGGCCGGCCGGGCGCCTACGTCAACTTCGTGCCGGACGGCGACCCGGCACGGCTCGCGGACGCCTACCCCGGAGCCACCGGCCGCCGGCTGGCGGCGCTCAAGGCGACGTACGACCCGCACAACCTCTTCAGGGGCAACCTCAACGTCGAGCCCGTTCAGGCTTCCTGAGCCGTCGTCGACCCGGTCGCCGTCGGCCCCAGTGCACCGACTGCCTCCTCGGCGGTGACGAGGTCGGCCATCGTCACGCAGCGGCCGGGCGCGACGTCCACGACGCGCTCGGCGGCCAGCGCGGTGAGCAGGCCGGTGGCCCGCGACTGCCCGGACCCGACCGCGGCCAGCTGCCGACCGTCCCTCCGGACGGTCGCCTGGAGACTCCAGGCGTCCGAGCCGATCGGCGGCGCTCCGCCGATGAGTCGCCTCCCCCGCCCGAGCCCGCCGACGATCGCCACGGCTGCGGTCGCCGTGGCACTGGAGAACGTCAGCCACGACCGGACGACGAGATCGTCCCTCAGCACGTGGTCGGCCAGATCCGCGCGCAGGTGGGTGCGACGTCGCCCGTCGGGCCCGACGATGCGTCGCCGCTCGTGCAGGTTGCGCACGTGCCCGCCCTCGGGCGGCGCGTGCAGCGCGGTGCCGACGAGGCCCTCCGTCCACGCCACCGCGGCCGCCCCGTGCTTCTCCCCGGATCCCAGCATCACGGCCAGGTCGACCTCGTCGCCGCGGCGCGCTCCCGTCGCGGAGATCAGGACCGTGGACAGTCCTGGCACGAGCCCGGCACCGAGCACCGCGGACACGCCAGCAGGAACCGCCGCACGGAGGCCGACGAGATACGAGCTGGACGCGCTGATGTCCACCAGGGCCGCGCCTCCCAGCACCCCGGCGATCCGAGCGTCCTCGATGCCCGAGGCGTTGACCACCACGTCGTGCCCGGCAGCGGCACGGCCGAGCTGGTCCCGGCCGTCGCTCGCCGTCAGGTCGACGAGAGCGCCGCCGTCGGCCCCCGACCGGCCCGCTGGGGTGACGTCGTGCCCGACCGACCGCAGCGCGTCCACGACATGTCGCCCGACCGCGCCACGGGCGCCCACGACCAGTGCTCTCACGATCATCTCCAAACGTTCAGTTGGAACGCGACCATATCCCAACCGATCGGTTGGAGTCTAGGATGTGCACATGCCCTGGGACACCGCCCGCACCCGCGAGCGCCTGCTGGACGCGGGCAGCAGACAGTTCGCCGCTACCGGGTTCGCCGGCACGTCGGTCGCCGACATCGGCCGCGACTCGGGGGTGAACAAGGAACGCCTGTACGCCTACTTCGGCAGCAAGCGGAAGTTCTTCGACCAGGTGCTGGCCCACCGGCTCGACGGGCTGCTCGACGACCTCGAGGTCCCGGGTACCGGGCCGGAAGCGGTCGGCGCGTGGGCCGGGCTCCTGTGGGACCGCTACGTCGCCGACCCGGACGTCGCCCGCCTGCTCGCCTGGGAGGGTCTCGAGCTCGACGGACCCGCCGCCGCCGCGCACCGGACGTCGGCGTGCGCCGACGTCACGAGGCGTCTGCAGGACGCCCTGCCCACCGCCGACGAGAAGGCCGCCCGCCACCTCCTGCTGTCGGTGATCACCCTGGTCACCGGCGCATGGACGCTGGCGGGCCTCACGGCGCTCGTCACACCCGACGACGACAGGGACGACAGGCGCGCCGCCACGGTCCGTCACGCCGTCGTCCTGGCGCGGGCCGTTCAGGCTCCCTGAGCCGTCCAGCCCGTCCACCGGTCGACGTGCACCCTGACCACCGGGCCGGTGGGGCGGCGCTCGCGGTACGGCGGGTAGCGGCCCGAGAGCGCGTCCAGCGCGATCTCGCGGGCCGGGCCGTCGTGCTCGACCGAGGCGGGCCCGTCCGCACGGACCCACCACAGGCGCGCCCAGTCCTCGTCGTAGGCGTCGACCAGCAGCGCGGCCCGGGGGTTCGCGGCGAGGTTGCGCAGCCGCCGCAGGTCGGTGGTGGACTTGGGCTTGTGGTCGACGGCGGACACGAGCTGCGTGCCGTCCTGGCCACCGAGCAGGGCGAAGGTGACCGGGACCAGGTGCGGAGCGCCGTCCGCGTCGGCCGTGGCGAGCACGGCGCGCCGTGCCCCGGCGAACCGGCGACGGCACTCGGCGACGTCGAGGGCGGGCACCGCCGCTACGCCCGCATCGCGTCGATCTCGTCCCGTCGCAGCCGCACGAGCCGGTCGATCACCGCGTCGGGCAGCGGGCGGTCCAGCGGGAAGCCGATCGAGCCCTTGGTGACGTGGAAGCCTTCGAGGTCGGCGACCACCGCCTCGATCACGGGCGGGCTGAACGGGTAGACGCCGATGTGCTTCTTCGTCCGCATCACGCTGATCAGCGGGCTGTCCCGGTACCGGAGGGCGGGCATGCCGTAGCCGGCCCCCTCCTGGGCCTGCGGCACGATCGTGCGGGCCCGGTCGAGCACCCGCCGTACGGCCGACGCCTCCGGCTCCTCGAGGGACTCGACGTACTCGCTCACCTGGCCCATGCCTCCATCCTGAGCCACCGTGGCCGTCCGCGCCGGTCCGGGGTGCCCGTCCCTCAGGCCTCGGCCGGGTCGGTGACGACCAGCATGAGCACCAGGCCCGCCAGGATGACGGCCACGATGGCCAGCACGCCCCAGATCGTGGCGCCGGTCAGCGCGATGACGAGGCCCCACAGCGCCGGTGTCAGGAACGACACCGCGCGACCCGTCGTCGCGTACAGGCCGAAGATCTCCGACTCCTGGCCGGCGGGGGTCAGCCGGGCGAGGAAAGACCGTGAGGCCGTCTGCGCCGGTCCGACGAAGCAGGTCAGGGCCAGCCCGGCGACCCAGAAGACGATCCCGCCCAGCGTGTGCAGCGCCACGACGACGATGCCGCAGGTCACCAGCGCGGCGAGCGACCAGACGATCACCCGGCGGGCGCCGAGGCGGTCGTCGAGGCGCCCGGCGACGATCGTGCTGGCCCCCGCCAGCAGGTTCGCCACGATGCCGAACGCGATCACCTGGTCGGGTGCGAAGCCGAACGACACGGCCGCCACGATCGCCCCGAAGGTGAAGACACCGGCCAGCCCGTCGCGGTAGACCGCGCTGGCGAGCAGGAACCAGAACGTGGTGCGCGACGTCCGGAACAGCGCGACGACGTCGTGCCACAGCTCGACGTACCCGGCGAAGAAGCCCACCCTGGGGCGGTCGCCCGCGGGCGGGGCCTCCGGGACGTTCCGGAACAGGGGCCAGGCGAAGGCGACGGCCCACACCCCGCAGCCGACGGCGATCGCCCGGTAGCCGAGCCCGTCGTCGGTCGGCATGCCGAAGAAGTCGAATGCCTGGGCGACGACGACCACCAGCAGCGCGACGATGCCGCCCACGTAGCCGAGACCCCAGCCGAGACCGGAGACCCTGCCGACGGTCCGCGGTGTGGAGACCTGGGTGAGCATGGCGTTGTAGTTCACGCCGGCGATCTCGCTGGCCACGCTGCCCAAGGAGATCAGCGCGGCGCCGAGGACGAAGTAGGCGGGGTCGGCACGGACGAACCCGAGCCCGAACATGCACACGACCAGAAGGATCGTGCCCGCGCCCAGCCAGGCCTTGCGCCGTCCCGTGACGTCGGCCCGGCGGCCGAGCACCGGGGCGAGCAGCGCGACGAGCACCCCGCCCACGGCGATCCAGGCACCCAGCGCGCTCGTCAGGCCCGCGAGCGCCCGGGTGTACTCCGGGGCGTCCGAGCCGAGTGCGACGACCGCGGGGTCGAGGAACGACTCGCCCGTGAGGTAGAGCGCGGTGAAGACGAAGGTGAGCACCACCGTGTTGAAGGGTTGCGTGGCCCAGTCCCACAGTGCCCACGACCGCACCCGGCGGCGGCGCTCGGCCGGGGGCAGCGCGTCGACGGGGTGCGAGGAGTCGTGGTCCGACGGCTTCGTCGGCGGGGCGTCGCTCATGGGCGCCGAGTCTGCCGCATCCGGGTGAACGGCGGGTAGCGCCGCGCGGTCGGTCCCGTCGCAGGGCGCCGGGCCGCGATGTCGGCGTACGGTACCCACGTGCCAGCGCTGCCCGACGTCCCGCCGCCCGACGAGCTCGCCTGGGAGCCCGACCCGCTGCTCGACGGCTTCGTGTCCGCTCCTCTCGGCCCCGCGACGCTCGTGCGGCGTGCCGGGCGCCCGTCCGCGCCGCGCGGTGCCGTGCTGCACGTGCACGGGTACAACGACTACTTCTTCCAGGACCACCTGGCGGACGCCCTGCACGAGGCGGGGTACGCCTTCTACGCGGTGGACCTGCGGCGCGCCGGGCGCTCGCTGCTGCGCCCGGCCGACGACGCCGGTGCCGAGGCGGGGATCCCACCGCACTTCACGACGTCGCTGCAGGAGCTCGGGGGCGACCTCGACGCGGCGCTCGCCCGGGTGCACGCCGCCGAGCCAGGGCTGCGCGTGGCCGTGCACGCGCACTCCACCGGTGCGCTGACCACGTCGATGTGGTCGCACGCGCGCGGTGCGAACGGCCCCGACGCCGTCGTGCTGAACTCGCCCTTCCTGGACCTGGCCGGCTCGTGGCTTTCCCGGCAGGTGAACACCGGCGTGCTGGGAGTGCTGGGCAGGCTGCGCCCCCTGGCGGTCGTGAGCACCCACCCCTCGGTCTACGCCACGTACCAGCACGTGGACAACGGGGGCCGGTGGTGGTTCGACACCGACCTGAAGAAGCCCGAGGGGCAGCCCGTCCGTGCCGCGTGGCTGCGGGCCGTGCGGCGCGCCCAGCTGCGCCTGGCCCGGGGTCTCGACATCCCCGGCCCGGTCCTGGTGGCGCGGGCCGCGTCCTCCGGCCCGGACAGCCCCGACAACCCGGGCCTCGACCGGCAGGACACGGTGCTCGACACCCGGCAGATCGCCCGGCTCGCGCCGCGGCTCGGCCCCGACGTCACCCAGGTCGTCGTCGACGGCGGCGTGCACGATCTGACGCTCTCGGCGGACGGCCCGCGCCAGGAGTACCTCGGGACCCTCGTGCGCTTCCTCGACGATCGGCTGCCGGCGGTGGCCGCATGACCGGCGCGTCGCCCTCGGGGCACCCGTACTTCGGGCGGCCCGGGCCCACCGGCCGTCCACCGGTCGCGGCGCTGGCGCACCGCGGCTTCTCGCACGGGCACGCGAACCTGGAGAACTCGATGGCGGCCTTCGCGGCGGCCATCGACCTCGGCTACCGGTACGTGGAGACCGACGCCCACGGCACGCGCGACGGCGTCGCGGTCGCCCTGCACGACGAGTCCCTGGACCGCACCACCGACGGTTCCGGCCTGGTGGCCGACCTGCCGTGGGACGAGGTCCGCCGGGCGCGGATCGGTGGCACGGAGCCGGTGCCGCTGCTGACCGACGTGCTGGGCACCTGGCCCGGGCTGCGCGTCAACATCGACATCAAGGGCGACTCGGGCATCGAACCGGTCGTGGCGGCGATCGAGGCGACGGCGAGCCACGACCGCGTGTGCGTCACGTCCTTCTCGCCGCGCCGCCGTCGGGCCGCGCTGGATCGCTTGTCCCGGCCTGTGGCCACCAGCGCGGGGCGCGGTGAGGTGATCGGGTTCCTGGTGGGCGCCCGGGCGGGGCTCCGCCCGGTGGTGGGACGCGCGCTGCGGCGGGTGGACGCCCTGCAGGTGCCGGTGGTCGAGGACCGCGTGACCGTCGTCGACGCGCGGACCGTGGCCGCGGCGCACCGGGCGGGGCGGGCCGTGCACGTCTGGACGGTCAACGAGCCGGCCGAGATGCACCGGCTGCTCGACCTGGGGGTGGACGGGCTGGTCACCGACCGTGCCGACCTGCTGCGCGACGTGCTCCGCGCCCGCGGCCAGTGGTGACCGCGCCGCGCACGGGTCAGGCGCCGAGCTGGACCGGGACCCCCGCGTTGCCCGACGGCGGCTCCTTCGAGATCTCCGCGTAGGCGGCGGCGAGCACCGTCGGGTCCGGCCCTTCGAGGCGGACCGGTCGGCCGACGTCGTCCAGGACGACGAAGCGCAGCAGGTCGCCGCGGGCCTTCTTGTCGCGGCGCATCGCCGCGAGGAGCTGGTCCCAGCGGTCTCCGCGGTAGGTGGTGGGCAGGCCGACGGCGGTGAGGATCTCCCGGTGCCGCTCGACGACGGCGTCGTCCAGCTTGCCACCGAGCCGGCCGAGCTCGGCCGCGAAGACCATGCCGACGGCCACGGCGGCGCCGTGCCGCAGCTGGTAGCGCTCGACCAGCTCGATCGCGTGCCCGAGCGTGTGGCCGTAGTTGAGGATCTCCCGCAGCCCCTGCTCGGTGAGGTCCTCGGACACCACCCGGGCCTTGACCCGCACCGAGCGCTCGATGAGCTCGGTCAGCACGGCCCAGGTCTCCTCGGTCGCGTCGGCGCCCGCCCACTCCCGCAGTCCGTCAGCGTGCTCGGCGACCAGCTCCAGGATGCGCTCATCGGCGATGAAGCCGGTCTTGATCACCTCGGCCAGGCCGGCTACCAGGTCCCAGCGGTCGAGCGACTCCAGGGCTGCCAGGTCGCACAGCACGCCGGCCGGCGGGTGGAAGGCGCCCACGAGGTTCTTGCCCTCGGCCGTGTTGATCCCGGTCTTGCCGCCCACCGCGGCGTCGACCATGGCGAGCAGCGTGGTCGGCACGTGCACCACCGTGATGCCGCGCAGCCAGGTGGCCGCCACGAACCCGGCAAGGTCCGTCGTCGCGCCGCCGCCCACCGCCACGATCGCGTCGGAACGCGTGAAGTCGGCCTGTCCCATGACCTGCCAGCAGAAGGCGGCCACCTGCGCCGTCTTCTGCTCCTCGGCGTCGGGCAGCTCCGCGGCGAACGCCTCGTAGCCCTGGGCGACCAGGTCCTCGCGGACCGCCTCCCCGGTGGCCTCCAGCGAGGCGGGGTGCATGACCAGCACCCGGCGCACGTCCGGGCCCAGGAGTCCGGGAAGCTCCCCGAGGAGGTGCCGTCCGACCACGACGTCGTAGTGCCTGTCGCCGTTCACCGTCACGCGGACCGTCATGCCTGTACCTCCTGGTGGATCGTCTCGGCCATCTCGTGCGCTGAGCGCCCGTCCGAGTGCACGCGCAGCGTGGCCAGCCGTTCGTAGGTGGGGCGGCGGGCCTCCATGAGCTCGGCCCAGCGCGCCCGGGGGTTGCCGACGAGGAGCGGCCGGGCCTGGTTGAACCCCACGCGCGGAGCAGCCTGGGCGAGCGACACGTCCAGGAAGACGACGACGCCGCCGCCCGCCGCGTAGCCGGCCAGCGCGCTCTGGGTGTGGGAGTCCATCACCGCGCCACCGCCGAGAGCCAGCACGCCCGGGTGCATGGCGAGCGCCGTCGTGACGGCCTCGCGTTCCAGCGCGCGGAAGTGCGGCTCGCCATCCTCGACGAAGATGTCCGCGACACTCTTGCCCGCCTGCTCCTCGACGTCGGCGTCGGTGTCCCGGAACCCCGTGGACAGCCGCCGGGCGAGAATGGTGCCGACCGTTGTCTTGCCACTGCCGGGCGGGCCGATCAGGACCAGGCGTGGCTGTGCCTCCGTCATCGCAGCAGCTCCGGGATGGACGCGAGGTAGGCCTCGGCGTTGCGCCGGACCTCGGCCACCGAGTCGCCGCCGAACTTCTCCAGCGCGGCCTGCGCCAGCTCGAGCGCCACCATCGCCTCGGCGACGACGGCGGCCGGCGGCACGGCGCAGACGTCCGAGCGCTGGTGGTGGGCCGTCACGGCCTCGCCGGTGGCGACGTCGACGGTGGCCAGGGCACGCGGCACGGTGGAGATCGGCTTCATGGCCGCCGAGACGCGCACCACCTCGCCGTTGGACATGCCGCCCTCGATGCCGCCCGCCCGGTTGGAGCGACGCCGGATCCGGCCGTCGGCGTCGCGCTCGATCTCGTCGTGCGCCGCCGAGCCGCGACGCTGCGCCGTCCGGAACCCGTCACCGACCGCGACACCCTTGATCGCCTGGATGCCCATGAGCGTGGCGGCCAGGCGCGCGTCGAGACGGCGGTCGGAGTGGGCGTAGGTCCCGAGCCCGGTGGGTACGCCGTAGGCGAGCACCTCCACGACCCCGCCGAGCGTGTCACCGTCCTTGCGGCACGCGTCGATCTCCGCGACCATCGCCTCGCTCGTCGCGGCATGGAAGCAGCGCACCGGGTCGGCGTCGAGCGCCGCGACGTCCTCGGGCGTCGGCAGGTCGGCGTCCTCGGGGACCTCGACGGGACCGATGGACGTCACGTGGCTGACCAGGCGGACGCCGAGCGCCTGCTCCAGGAACTTCGCCGCAGCCACGCCGAGCGCCACCCGCGTGGCCGTCTCGCGGGCGCTGGCGCGCTCCAGCACGGGGCGGGCGTCGTCGAACCCGTACTTGCGCATGCCCACCAGATCGGCGTGACCGGGACGGGGGCGGGTCAGCGGACGGTTGCGGGCGATCTCGCGCTCATCACCGGTACCGGCGTCGACCTTGAGCGCCTCCGGCGGGACCGGGTCGGCGGACATCACCTCGACCCACTTGGGCCACTCGGTGTTGCCCACCTCGATCGCGAGCGGGCCGCCCTGCGTGACGCCGTGGCGCAGGCCGCCCAGGACGCGCACGGCGTCCTGCTCGAACTTCATCCGCGCGCCACGGCCGTAGCCGAGGCGGCGGCGGGCCAGAGCGTCCTGGATGTCGGAGGTGACGAGCACCACCCCCGCGGGCAGACCCTCCATCACTCCCACCAGGGCCTGACCGTGCGACTCTCCCGAGGTCAACCAGCGCAGCATGGTCGCGATTCTTTCACGCCCGTCCCGGGCTCCGGGACGCGTGGCCGGATGCCGGACGTCGCGCCGGACGGTCCCGTCAGACGGCCTCGGCGGTCAGCGCGCCCTGCAGGGCAGCGTCCATCGCGGCCACAGGGCCGGGACGTCCGGTCATGAGGCGGACCTGCTCGACGGCCTGGTGCAGCAGCATGCGCTCGCCGCCGACGACGGTCCCGCCGGGCGCGGCCCATGCCTGTGAGAGCGCGGTGGGTCGCGGATCGTAGACGACGTCCAGCAGCACGCCGGCCGGGCGGTCGCCGCGCAGGCGCAACGTGTCCGCCACGGGGTCGGCGGCGTGCGCGGGCATGGTGGCGACGACGACGTCGGCGCGGGCCAGGGCTGCCGGCGCGGCGACGGGCTCGAGCACCTCGAAACGGGGCGTGACACCCATGCGCTCCGCCGCCTCCTGCAGCCCGGAGGCCCGGGCCAGGCTGCGCACGAGCACGAGCGGGGTGGTGCAGCCGAGCTCGCCGAGCGCGGCCAGCGTCGAGGCGGCGGTCGCTCCCCCACCGAGCACGACGGCGTCGCGCACCGGCGTACGCCGGGTGCCGTGCCGCTCTGCCAGCCCCTCACGGATCGCCTCGACGAGCCCGTGGACGTCCGTGTTGGTCCCGGTCAGCGTGATGCCGCCCTGCGACGGGCCGACCAGGACGGTGTTGACGGCACCGACCGCCCGAGCCAGCGGGTCGACGTGGTCGACCATGTCCATCACGGCGTGCTTGAGCGGCATGGTCACGCTGAGGCCCGCCCAGCTGAGGTCGAGTTTCTGCACGACGTCCGGCAGGCGCTCGACCGTCGTGTCGACGGCCGTGTACTCCCAACCTTCCAGACCGAGGGCGTCGTAGGCGGCGGTGTGCAACACCGGGGACAGGGAGTGGCCCACGGGGTGGCCGATGACGGCCGCGCGTCGGGTCGCGGTCATCGTCAGTTGTTCTCCGCCTGCCAGGCTTGATACTCGGACTTGAACTGCTCGAACTCGGAATAGTTGTCCGTGAACTTCGTCTCGCCAGTGTTCAAGTTCACGGTGACGTACCAAATCCAACCACCTTCGGGCGGATCGATGACCGCCTCGACCGAAGCCACGCCAGGATTGCTGATCGGCGTCGGCGGAAGACCGACCTGCTGACGAGATGCGTAGGGAAAGTCGCTGTCGTTGAACTCCGACACGGTGATCTGGTCCGCGGGCTTCTGGCGTCCGTAGGCGTCGACGGCGTCCATGCCAAGCGGTGACCCTCGGTCGAGGCGGTTCTCGATCACTCGCGCTACCTCACCCCGGTATCCGTCAGGTGCTTCCTTCTCGACGATGGACGCCTTGGTCAGCACGTCCTGCCGGTCATCCTTGTCGACCCCCAGCGAGTCCAGCTCGGCCTTGGTCTGGTCGATCATCGTCGACAGCAGGTCGGTGACCTCGTCGTCGGGCTGCACGTTGTAGGTCTTGGGGAACAGCCAGCCCTCGGCGTTGCCGTCGGCCGCCTTGGGCAGCCCGATGGCCTTCGGGTCGGCCAGCGCCTCCTCGATCGCCTCGCGCGAGAACTCCGTGATCGACGCGACGCGGTCGACAACCTGCTCGACGGTGTAACCCTCGGGGATCGTGACCTCGGTCTCGACCTTCTCGTTCGTCAACAGGGCCTCGACGGCACCCGAGGCGCTCATCTGCGTGTGGAGCTCGTAGGTGCCCGGTTGGATACCCGCGGCGCCCGGCGCCGACTCGAAGGCGTCGTTGAAGGCGCCGACGCTGGCGACGACGTCCGCCTCGGCGAGCACCTGTCCCATCTGCGACCCGGTCGCCCCCTCGGGGATGACGACTTGCACCGGGTCCGCGCCAGGACCCTCGTAGTCCTCCGGCGCACCGTTGAACAGCGCCAAGTCGAAGCCGTCCAGCGAGCTGCTGAGCCGGTCCCAGAAGATGTAGCCGCCGGCTCCCAGGAGGCCGAGCAGGACCACCATGATGACGGCGGTGCGCTGCTGGCGACGGCGCCTGCGCTTGCGTGCGGCACGCTTGCTCGCGGAGGAGCGGGCCCGCGACGGGGGTGCCGTCGGGCGCTGTGCCGTCGAGGGCTCGAAGAGGTCCGTCACGCCGGAATCATCCTTCGGGTCGTCCGTGCAGTGGTCACCTGTCGCTCACGCATCGACGTGCTCGCCAGCCCGGTCCGCCGTGGTCCGCTCCACATCGAGTGCATGTTGCAGAATGATAACGGCTGCGGCCTGATCAATCACGGGTCTGTGCTGGGAAGTTTTCTTTCCTGCCGCCCGCAGGTGGGCGTGAGCCGTCACCGTGGTCATTCTCTCATCCACCAGGTGGACGGGGACAGGATCGATCGCGCGGGCGAGTCGCGCGGCGAAGCCTCGGGCGTCCGCCGTCGCCGCACCCTCGTGGCCGGACAGGTGCCGCGGGAGCCCGACGTAGACGACCGCCGCGAACCTCTCGGACACCTCGTGCGCGATCCGGGCGATGTCGGGGGTGACAGCCGAGCCACCATCCGCTGTCGTCGGCACCTTCAGCACGCGCGGGACCGTCTCCACCGGGGTGGCAATCAGACCGTCGGGATCGGAGCCGGCCAGGCCGATGCGGGCCTTGCCGACATCCACACCGAGCCGGGCTCCGCGGGGAAGATCAGGCACCGACGGCCTCGCGCACCGCAGCCGACACGCCCTCGAGGGCCGCCGGCACGGCGGAAGCGTCCGAGCCACCCCCCTGCGCGAGGTCCGGCTTGCCGCCGCCGCCGCCGCCGAGGGTCTTCGCCGCGGCCTTGACGAAGTCACCGGCACGCAACCCGGCGTCGCGGGCACCGGCGTTCGTCGCGACCACCACCAGCGGGCGGTCGGCCGCGACGCCCGCCACGGCCACCACTGCCGGGTCCGCGTCACCGAGCCGGCCGCGCACGTCGAGCGCGAGCGCCCGCAGGTCGTCCGCGGTACCGACCGTGCCGGCGTCGTGCGCCACCACCCGGACCTCGCCGAACCGCGGCGCGTCGGAGGCCAGCGCGCCCGCCGCGGCCAGGAGCTGTCCCTGCCGCATCGCGGCAAGCTCCTTCTCCGTCTCCTTGAGGCGCGCGACCAGCGAGCCGACACGTTCCGTCAGCTCGTCGGGGCGCGCGTTGAGCATGCCGGTGAGCTGACCGACCAGGGCGTGCTCCTTGGCGTGGAAGCCGTAGGCGCCGTCGCCCACCAGCGCGTCCACCCGGCGCACCCCGGACCCGATCGAGGACTCGCCCAGCAGCGCCACGCGCCCGAGCTCTCCGGTGGCACGCACGTGGGTGCCACCGCACAGCTCGCGTGACCAGTCGCCACCGATCGAGACGACCCGCACGTCGTCGCCGTACTTCTCTCCGAACAGCGCCATCGCGCCCAGCTCCCGGGCGGCGGACAGCGACATCGTCGCGTCCGTCACCTCGAGGTTCTCCGTGAGCCGGGTGTTGACCCGCTGCTCGATCTCGGAGAGCACCGACGACGGCACGGACGACGGCGAACGGAAGTCGAACCGGATCCGGCTCGGCGCGTTCTCCGAGCCCGCCTGCGTCCGGTCCGGGCCGACCATCTCGTGCAGCGCCTTGTGGATCATGTGCGTCGCCGAGTGCGCACGGCTGATCGCCACGCGGCGCTCCGTGTCGATCGTCGCGGTACCCGGGTCGCCCAGGGTCACCGTCCCCTCGACCAGGCGGCCCCGATGCACCGACAGGCCCGCCACCGGGCGCTGGACGTCGTCGACCTCGACGATCGCGCCGGAGTCCAGCGCGATCGTCCCCTGGTCGGCGAGCTGACCGCCGGCCTCGGCGTAGAAGGGGGTACGGTCCAGCACGACCTCCACGTCCGCGGGCGCGGTGGCCGTCGGCTCCGGGACGCCGTCCACGAGGAGCCCCTCGACCTGCACCGCCGCCTGGACGTCGGTGTATCCCAGGAACTCGACCGGCGCGGCCAGGGCCTTCTGCAGCCCTTCGTAGGCACGCAGGTCGGCGTGCCCGGTCTTCTTCGCCAGGGCGTCGGCCCGAGCACGCTGCTTCTGCTCGGCCATCAACGAGCGGAAGGCCTTCTCGTCCACCTGGACGCCCTGCTCGGCGGCCATCTCGAGCGTCAGGTCGATCGGGAACCCGTAGGTGTCGTGTAGGCGGAACGCCTCGCCACCGCCCAGCACGGCGGGGCCGCCGTCGGACTCCTGCTTGGCCCGCGAGACCGCGGTGTCGAGGATCGTCGTCCCCGAGGCCAAGGTGCGCCGGAAGGCGTCCTCCTCGCCGTACGCCACGTCGCTGATCCGCGCGAAGTCGGTCTCGAGCTCGGGGTAGGAGGCCTTCATCGCGTCCTTCGACACGGGCAGCAGCGCGGGGAGCGCCTGGTCCTCGACGCCGAGGAGCCGCACGGAGCGCACCGCACGCCGGATCAGCCGCCGCAGCACGTACCCCCGCCCCTCGTTGGACGGGCTCACGCCGTCCCCGATGACCATGAGCGCCGAGCGCACGTGGTCAGCCACGACGCGCATCCGGACGTCGTCCAGACGAGCCTCCGGGGTGTCCGCAGCGTTGTACCTCTTGCCCGACAGCTCCTCCACGGTCGCGATGACGGGGTAGACCTCGTCGATCTCGTAGAGGTTCTCCTTGCCCTGCAGCAGGTAGGCGATCCGCTCGAGGCCCGCGCCCGTGTCGATGCTCTTGTGCTCGAGCTCGCCGAGCAGCGGGTAGTCCTTGCCCTGGCCCTCACCGCGCACGAACTGGTCGAAGACGAGGTTCCAGAGCTCCAGGTAGCGGTCGCCGCCCGGATCCACGTTGCCGCCCACGGCCTCGGGTCCGTAGGCCGGGCCACGGTCGTAGTGCCACTCCGCGCAGGGGCCGGCCGGACCCGGCTGCCCGGTGTCCCAGAAGTTCTCCTCGCGCGGCAGGCGCACGATGTGCCGCGGGTCGATCCCGACACCCTTGGTCAGGGCGTCGTAGGCCTCGTCGTCCTTCTCCCAGATCGTGACCCACAGCCGGTCACCGTCGAGGCCGTAGCCACCGGCCGCCTGCTCGGAGGTCAGCAATTCCCACGCGAAGTCCACCGCCTCGCGCTTGAAGTAGTCGCCGAACGAGAAGTTGCCGTTCATCTGGAAGAACGTGCCGTGCCGCGTCGTGTGGCCCACGTTCTCGATGTCGTTGGTGCGCAGGCACTTCTGCACGCTCGCGGCACGCGGCCACGGAGGGGTCTCGGTCCCGAGGATGTAGGGGATGAAGGGCACCATGCCGGCGATCGTGAAGAGGATCGTGGGGTCCGGCGAGACCAGGGGGACGCTCGGCACGATCTCGTGCCCCTTCGACTCGAAGTAGTCGAGCCAACGCTTGCGGATCTCGGCGGTACGCATGATGTCCTTCGTGATGTGGTCGTTGGTGCCCGACGACGGTCGGGCAGGCCCTGCCAGGATTATCCCCCGAGGCGGGCAGGGCTCAGAACGAATAACCGAGCTCGTCCTCGTCGGCCGCGATCTCGGCCTCCGGGTCGGCGGTCGCGGCAGCCGACGACGGCGACGCGTCACGGGCCGCGTGGCGCCCGTGTGCCCCCTGGCGCGCGGCACGCACCTCGTCCGGGTGCACCTGGCCATCCGCCAGCAGTGCCGCCACGAGCTCCGCCTCGCGCGCGTCGCGGGCCGCACCGAACTCGGTCCGGAACGACGACAGGAACGTGCCGGTACGGCGAGACGCCGTCCGGCCGAGCTCCGAGGCGCGGTCGGCGACGGCTTCCGGGGTGTACCGCGCGACGACCCGGCGTCCCTGACGGACGGCGACGACCGTGATCGTGACGCCGACACCCACCCAGAACAGGCGGCGGATCACCGCACGTCACCGCCGTCGTCGGCGGACTGCCTCCGCCACGCCTTGCCGAACGCCTGCCGTACGCCGTAGGAGAACGCCGCCACCTTGATCAGCGGGCGTCCCAGGGTCGATGCGTACAGACCGGCGAGCGCCGAGACGTTCTCGCTCACCTCCGCCGCGGACGTCGTGATCGTGTCGACCTTGACCAGCTGCTCGTTGGTCGACGCGACCGTGGTGGCCGCCTCGTCCAGGATCGGCACGGAGTGCTCGGTCAGCTCGCGGATGGATCGCGAGGTCTCGTCGAAGGCTCTGCCCAGCTTCACGAGCGGGACGGCCAGGAAGCCGACGAGCAGCACGAACGCGAAGGCGGCGACCAGCCCTGCCACGTCCCCAGCGGACATCTGTCATCTCCTCGATCGGGTGCTGGGCCACCCTATCCGAGAACGACGGACGCCCCGCTCCCTGAGGGGGGCGGGGCGTCCGGCCGGCATGCTGGTGGTGTCAGCGGGCGTAGAACTCGACGACCAGCTGGACCTCGCACGTCACGGGGACCTCGGCACGCTTCGGGGCGCGCGTCAGCGTGGCCGACAGCTTCTCCAGGCTGACGTCCAGGTAGCCCGGGAGCTGCGGCAGGACGTCGCGGTGCGCGCCGGCGGCAGCGACCTGGAACGGCGTCGTGGTCTGCGACTTGGGCTTGACCTGAAGGGTCTGGCCCGGCTTCACGCGGAACGACGGGCGGTCCACGATCTTGCCGTCGACGAGGATGTGGCGGTGCGTGACCGCCTGGCGGGCCTGCAGGATCGTGCGGGCGAAGCCGCTGCGCAGGACGAGCGCGTCCAGGCGGGTCTCGAGGTCCTCGACCATGACCTCACCGGTCAGGCCGGGGTTCTTGCGGGCGACCTCGTAGACCTTGAGCAGCTGCTTCTCGCGGAGCGCGTACTGCGCGCGCAGACGCTGCTTCTCCCGGAGCCGCACCGCGTAGTCCGACTCGGTGCGGCGGCGAGCACGGCCGTGCTCGCCCGGGGGGTAGGGGCGCTTCTCGAAGTGCTTGACGGCCTTCGGGGTCAGCGGGATGCCGAGCTTGCGGCTGAGGCGCACCTGGCGGCGCGACTTGGTGACAGCAGTCACAGTTGCTTCCTGTCCTGTCGTTGGATGGTGAGGTCACACCCGAGGCGTCCTGCGGCGTGAGCCGAGGGTGTCGGGTGCGGGACCAGCCGTCGGAGCGAGGTGCTCGCAGGGCCGAGGTCCCAGGTGGTCGCCGTGAGGGCAACCCCACCATGCTACCTCACGCTCTCCCCGCCGGAGAGCAGCCCACGGATCCGCTCCAGACGCTCCGAGATCTGCCGTTCGTACCCCCGATCGGTCGGTTCGTAGTAGCGCCGTCCCACGAGCTCGTCGGGCAGGTACTGCTGGGCGGCGACGCCGTGCGGCTGGTCGTGGGAGTAGACGTAACCCTTCCCGTGCCCGACCGACTCGGCACCGGCGTAGTGCGAGTCCCGCAGGTGCGCCGGCACGACACCGACCCGGCCCGCGCGCACGTCCTCCAGGGCCGCTCCGATCCCGGCGTACGCCCGGTTCGACTTGGGCGCCGACGCCAGGTGCACCACGGCCTCGGCGAGCACGATCCGACCCTCGGGCATCCCGATGAGCTGCACGGCCTGCGCTGCCGCCACCGCCGTCTGCAGCGCGGACGGGTCCGCCATGCCGACGTCCTCCGCGGCCGAGATCACGAGACGCCTGGCGATGAACCGCGGGTCCTCCCCCGCCGCGACCATCCGGGCCAGGTAGTGCAGGGCGGCGTCGACGTCGGACCCGCGGATCGACTTGATGAACGCGGAGATCACGTCGTAGTGCTGGTCGCCGTCACGGTCGTAGCGCACGGCCGCGACGTCGACGGCGCGCTCGACCGCGGCGAGATCGACCACGACCGCGTCGCCCCGCCCCGTGTCGCCGTCGGCCGGGGCGTCGCTCAGCACCGCGCCGGCCGCGGCCTCGAGGACGGTCAGCGCCTTGCGGGCGTCCCCGCCGGCCATCCGCACGAGCTGGTCCTCGGCGTCGTCGGTGAGCACCACGGCGGCGCCCAGCCCTCGGTCGTCCGCCACGGCGCGGCGGACCAGCGTGCGCACGTCCTCAGCGGTGAGCGGCTTGAGGGTCAGCAGGAGCGACCTGCTCAGCAGCGGCGAGTTGACGGAGAACGACGGGTTCTCGGTGGTGGCCGCCACGAGCGTCACCCAACGGTTCTCGACGCTGGGCAGCAGGGCGTCCTGCTGGGTCTTGGAGAACCGGTGCACCTCGTCGATGAAGAGGACCGTCTCCTCGCCACCCGTGGCCAGCCGGCGGCGGGCGTCCTCGATGACCTGCCGGACGTCCTTGACGCCCGCGGTCACGGCGGAGAGCTCCACGAAACGGCGCCCGGAGCTGGTGGCCACCAGGTAGCCGAGGGTCGTCTTGCCCACTCCCGGCGGTCCCCACAGGATCACGGAGCCCGGAGCGGCGCGGCGCGCCGAGTCGTCGGCAGGCTCGACCAGCCGGCGCAGCGGCGAACCAGGCACGAGCAGGTGGGACTGGCCCGTCACCTCGTCGAGGGTGGACGGGCGCATGCGGACCGCGAGCGGTGCACCCGGACCCGGCCGCGTGGTCACCGGGGTGCCGTGCTGACCGGTGATCGCGGAGTCGAACAGGTCCATGCCCCCAGCCTACGGAGGACCACCCACACCCGCGGGCACGCCGCACGGGGACAGCCTGCGCCGGCCTCGGGATCGCACCGACGTCTGGCGTCGGCCGCGGTCGATGGCCGACACTCGACATGACGTCGTCGTTCGAGGGGGCTCCCATGCAGACCCGCGTCATCGTCGTCGGTGCCGGACCCACCGGGCTCCTGCTCGCGGGCGACCTGGCCGCCGCCGGCACCGAGGTCGTGCTCCTCGAGAAGCGCTCTGCGGCGCTCAGCAACCTGTCTCGAGCCTTCGCGGTGCACGCCCGCTCCCTCGAGCTGCTCGACGCCCGCGGACTCGCCGACGACCTGGTCCGCACCGGTCGCACCGTGCGCGACCTCCGGCTGTTCGACCGGCTCCGGCTGAACCTGGACGACCTGCCCGGCAGGTTCCCGTTCGTCCTGGTCACCCCGCAGTACGAGGTGGAGCGCCTGCTGCGCCGTCGCCTGGACGAGCTCGGCGTGCACGTCCGCCACGACACCGAGGTCACAGGCATCACCCAGGACGCTGACGCGGTCACGGTCCGGGCGACGACCCCCGAGGGGGCCACGACCTTCCGCGCCGACCACCTGGTGGGGACGGACGGCGTGCGGTCCACCGTGCGGCAGGCCGTCGGTGTCGAGTTCCCCGGCGAGACCGTGATCCGCTCGATGGTGATCAGCGACGTCCGGCTCGCGCGGCCGCCGTCCGACACGCTGACGGTCTCCGCCCGCGACGACGCCCTCGGGTTCCTCGTCCCGTTCGGCGACGGCTGGCACCGGTTCATCGGCTGGTCCGGCGAACGCGACCCCGACGAGCCGGTCGACCTGGACGAGATCCGGGATCTCGCACGCGCCACCCTGGGCGACGACCACGGCATGCACGAGGTGCGCTACGCGTCCCGGTTCGCCGCCGACGAGCGGCAGGCCACGACCTATCGCGCGGGTCGGGTCTTCCTCGCGGGTGACGCCGCGCACGCCCACAGCCCGGCCGGTGGGCTCGGTATGAACACCGGCCTGCAGGACGCCGCGAACCTGGCGTGGAAGCTGGCCGCGGTGCACCACGGGGCGGACGAGTCCCTGCTCGACTCCTACGAGACGGAGCGCTATCCGGTGGGCCGGCAGGTGCTGCGGGCCAGCGGGACGATCCTGCGGCTGGCCACCCGCCCCGGTCGCGCGGTGGCCTGGGCGCGCCGCCTGCTGACGGCCGTGGTGTCCCACGTGACACCGGTCCGACGGCGAGCGGTGCTGATGATCTCGGCGATCGGCGTCGCCTATCCACCGCCCGCCGGGGCGCACCGATCCGTCGGGCGCCGCGTGCCGGACCTCCCGCTGGTCCCCGGTGAGCACGGCGACCGGCTCGCCGAGGCGCTGCGCGAGGGCCGCTTCGTCCTCGTCCGACCGCCGTCGGCCGCTGCCGGCCCGGCCGTGACATCCTCGGACCCGCCGGCCGTGGCCGGCGAGGTCTCGACCGCGGACCGCGTGGTCGTCCGTCGGGCGGACCAGCACCGCAGCACGCTGCTGGTCCGTCCCGACGGCTACCTGGCCGCGGTCGTGCCCGGGTGAGCCGGCAGGTCAGGCCTCCGGCCGGCCCGTCGTCTCCGGCTCCGCGTCCACGCCGGCCTCCTTGCGCTGCTCCGCCGAGATCGGCGCCGGCGCCTTGGTCAGCGGGTCGTAGCCGCCGCCCGACTTCGGGAAGGCGATGACGTCGCGGATCGACGGCGACCTCGTCAGCAGCGCCACGATCCGGTCCCAGCCGAAGGCGATCCCGCCGTGCGGCGGCGCGCCGAACTTGAACGCGTCCAGGAGGAACCCGAACTTCTCCTGCGCCTCCGCCGGGCCGATGCCCATGACGTCGAAGACCCGCTCCTGCACGTCACGCTGATGGATACGGATCGATCCACCGCCGATCTCGTTGCCGTTGCAGACGATGTCGTAGGCGTAGGCCAGCGCCTCCCCCGGGTCCGACTCGAAGCGGTCGAGCCACTCCGGCTTCGGCGAGGTGAACGCGTGGTGCACCGCCGTCCAGGCGGAGTCGCCCAGCGCCACGTCCCCCTCGGCGGCAGCCTCCCCGGTGGGCTTGAACAGCGGGGCGTCGACGACCCACACGAACGCCCAGGCGTCGTCGTCGATCTGCCCCGTCCGCTCGGCGATCTCCACCCGGGCCGCGCCGAGCAGTGCGCGGGAGTCCGCCGTCCTGCCGGCGGCGAAGAACACGGCGTCGCCGGGCCGCGCACCGGTGGCGTCGGCGAGGCCGGCCCGCTCGGCGTCGGAGAGGTTCTTCGCGACCGGGCCGCCGAGCGTGCCGTCCTCGGCGAACGTCACGTAGGCCAGACCGCGAGCGCCGCGCTGCTTCGCCCAGTCCTGCCAGGCGTCGAACTGGCGCCGCGGCTGCGACGCGCCGCCGGGCATCACGACGGCGCCGACGTACTCGTTCTGGAACACGCGGAACGGCGTCTCGGCGAAGTAGTCGGTGAGCTCGACGAGCGGGTTGGCGAACCGCAGGTCCGGCTTGTCGGTGCCGTACAGCCGCATCGCCTCGGCGTAGGTGATCCGCTCGATCGGGGTGGGCACCTCGACGTCGACGAGCTTCCACAGCGCGACGAGGAGCTCCTCGGTCAGCGCGATGACGTCGTCCTGGTCGACGAAGCTCATCTCGACGTCGAGCTGGGTGAACTCCGGCTGGCGGTCGGCACGGAAGTCCTCGTCGCGGTAGCAGCGGGCGATCTGGTAGTAGCGCTCGACACCGCCGACCATGAGGAGCTGCTTGAACAGCTGCGGCGACTGCGGCAGCGCGTACCAGGAGCCGGGCGAGAGGCGGGCCGGGACCAGGAAGTCGCGGGCGCCCTCCGGCGTGGATCGCGTCAGCGTCGGCGTCTCGACCTCGATGAACTCGTGACCGTCCAGGACCCGGCGGGCAGCCTGGTTGACCTGCGAGCGCAGCCGCAGCGCCGCGGCAGGTCCGGGTCGGCGCATGTCCAGGTAGCGGTGCGCGAGCCGGGCCTCCTCGCCGATCTGCTCGGTCTCGGCCAGCGCCGTCGAGACCTGGAACGGCAGCGGCGCGGACTCGTTCAGCACCACGACCTCGGTGGCGATGACCTCGACCTCACCCGTGGCGAGGTTCTCGTTCGCGTTGCCCTCGGGACGGCGGGACACCTCGCCGGTGACCTGCAGCACGAACTCGGCGCGCAGCGGGTGCGCCACCGACTCGTCACGGATGACGACCTGGGCGATGCCGGAGGCGTCGCGCAGGTCGATGAAGGCCACTCCTCCGTGGTCCCGGCGGCGATCGACCCAGCCCGTGAGGGTGACGGTCTGGCCGATGTGCTCGGCCCGCAGTGAGCCGGCCGTGTGGGTGCGGAGCACGAAGTGGTCCTTTCGAACGGGATCGTTGTCGGCCGCCGGAGCCTCACGGCGTCCCGGCGTGGGCGCGCGCGACGCCCGTGCCATCCTACTGGGGCACCGCACCGCCACCGCGAGGAGATTCCCATGGCCCGCCAGATCGCGACCAGCACCACCGTGTCCCGCGAGGACCTCGTCGACTTCCTGCGGGCGCGCCGCAACGGTGTGCTCGTGACGACCCGTGGCGACGGCCGTCCTCAACTGAGCCCGGTCACCTACGGCGTCGACCCCGCCGGGCGGGTCGTGGTCTCGACGTACCCGGAACGCGCGAAGGTGGCGAACCTGCGCAAGCGCCCGCAGGCGTCCTTCATGTCCCAGGGCGAGGACTTCAACGACGCCTGGGTGCAGGTGGACGGCATCGCGGAGGTGCTCGACCTCCCGGAGTCCGTCGAACCGCTGGTCGAGTACTACCGGGCAGCGGCGGGCACCGAGCACCCGGACTGGGACGAGTACCGCGCCGCGATGGTCACGCAGGGCAAGTCGGTGGTGCGGATCACCATCGAACGGTGGGGTCCGATCGCGACCGGCGGGTTCCCCGCGCGGCTGGCCGACGACGACTGAGGCGCTCGTCACCATCGGTGCACGGGGTGCTGTGCCCGTCGTAACCTCGGCTCATGCGGTGGATTCCTGATCCGACGTGGCCGGTGCTGGTGCTGGCACTCGTCACGGCCGTCGACGCCGTCATGTGCGTCAGGCCGGCAGCGTTCATCGCGCAGTGCTTCCGCGACGTGAACTTCCCGGAGCGGTGGTGGTGGGTCACGCCGTGGGTCAAGGGTGCCGCAGCCCTCGGGCTGGTCGCCGGTCTCCGGATCCCGGTGCTCGGCTCCGTCACGTCGGTCGCACTGGTGGCCTACTTCGTCGTCGCGATGACCTTCCACGTCCGGGCACGCGATCTCGGCCGCAACTTCTTCGTCAACGCCACCGGGATGCTGCTCCTGTGCCTCTTCGTCCTGTGGTTCTCGTTCATCCGGTGACGGCGCCGACTGCCGTCGGCGGGCGGGCAGGCTGGACGCGCCAGCGCGGACGCGCGCTGGACCGTTCAGAAGAGCACCTGCTCGACACCCGCGCCGGCCACCTCGAGCCCGCTGCCGTCGCGAGGCATCCCCGCGACGGCCCCTCGTGCGGGTGCCTCGACCATCGACCCGGCGGGATAGTCGCCCTCGTCGTGCGGACGGAGCTCGCCGTGCCGGCCGGTGGCACCGGACCCTGATCGGTGCCCGGACCGGCCGAACCCGCGCTCGTCGAGCAGGGGACGGACCCGGTCCCACAGCCACTCGCGGTAGCCCTTCAGTGCGTACGTCCCCCGCGTGAAGACCCGTTCGTACCCGGCCACCAGGTGCGGGTGGTCCTGGGCGAGCCACTCGAGGTACCACTCGCGCGTCCCCGGCTTGAGGTGCAGCGGGACGACCGTGACGCCGGTCGCGCCGGCGTCGGCCACGGCGTCCAGCAGGCGTCGCAGATGGTCGGTGGAGTCGGTGAGCCAGGGCAGGACGGGCGCCACCATGACGCCGCACGGCAGTCCGGCGTCGCGCACCGCGCGGACGAGGTCGAGCCGGGCCCGGGGCGTCGGCGTCCCCGGTTCGACCGCCTGCTGGAGCTCTTCGTCGACGAACGCCAGCGAGACGCCGAGGCCCACCTCGACCCGCTCGGCCGCGTCGGCGATCAGAGACAGGTCACGGCGCAGGAGCGTGCCCTTGGTGAGGATCGAGAACGGCGTGCCCGAGTCCGCGAGCGCCGTGATGATGCCCGGCATCAACCGGTAGCGCCCCTCGGCACGTTGGTACGGGTCGGTGTTGGTCCCGAGCGCGACCGCCTCACGCCGCCACGAGGGTCTGGCCAGCTCGGCGCGCAGCACGTCGTCGACGTTCGTCTTGACCACGACCTCGGAGTCGAAGTCCTTGCCGGCGTCCAGGTCGAGGTACTCGTGCGTCGGGCGGGCGAAGCAGTTGTGGCTGATCACACCGTTGGCGACGAAGTCACCGGTGCCGGTCGTGATGTCGACCATCTCCTGCTCGAACCCGAGATTCTCGACGCTGACCACCCGCAGGCCGGCCCACGACGTGACGGTGTCGCCGACGACCTCCAGCGGCCGCGCGGACGCAGGCGTCGCGGCACCCCGAGGACGGCGGCCGCCGCATCCCATCAGGTGGTCGCCCTGCGTCAGGGACGGTCGCTGCGCCCCACCGGGCCGCTGCCTCGCGACGTGCTTCCACCCGTCACCGCGCGCAAGGAACCGGTGTTCTCCACTGGCGACCAGCTCGGTCCCGTCGGCAAGGACGACCCGGTACGCCGTCCTCACGGTCGGCCATCTCGCGAGCACCTGCGTCGTGACGTAGCGCCTGCCCTCGCCGTCCGGCTCGGTGCCCACGATCTGGTCGCCGACCATGACGTCACGGATCGGCTTCTGCCGGCCGTCGGCCAGGAGGACCAGCGTCTCCGGATCCAGACAGTAGCGGCACGCATGACTGCATCCCCGGTACGGGTTGACCGTCCAGCCGAACGGCATGCGGGACGCCGCCGGAACCTTGGACAGCGCGCTCTTGGCCAGCACCTCGTGGAATGTGATCCCGGCGAACTCCGGCGTACGCACGCTGCGCACCAGGCCCGCACGGGCCAGGTCGGTCCGGTCCAGCCCGGGCAGGGCGCCGTCGTCGGCGGTGACCGATTGCGCGTCCCATCTCACGCCGCTATTCGAACACGAGTTCTATCGGAGGTCAACGGCACGGTGGCCATCGCGGGTGCGTGCGGCGTCGGGCCCGGACGGTACCCCTTGAGGTCCCCGCGGAACACCACGTCGCCCGGCACACGGAGCAGCGTCTGGGGGCTGACCTTCCAGCGCGGCATCCCCAGGTCGCAGACGCCTGCGTCACGCAGGACGTGGTAGACGAACTCCGAGCACACGAACCGCGTGCTGTCCTCGGAGCCCTGCCCGAGCAGCCCGGCGTGGTTGTAGGAGTACGCGTCGCTGTCCACGGTGAACCGCGCGATGCTCGCTTCGACCGCGACGCGCTGCCGCGGCGTGGCCGGGACCTCGATCACCGCGCCCGGCAGCACCGGCATGCGCCGATACAGCTCGTCGTCGAGCCGCTCCCGCTTGAAGCACCCGACGAACGGGTTGCCCGCGCGGCGGCGGCCGAAGCTGAACATGTGCTCGAGGCCCGGGTCCAGCGCGAGCGCAGCATGCGTGAACTCGGCGCCGGTGGCCCACCGGATCGCTCGGGACAGGACGGTGGTGCTGCGCGACAGGACGACGTAGACGTTCACGCGACGGACGATATGTCAGCATCGGTCACATCGGGCCAGGTCAGCGCAAGAATCAGGGGTGAACTCAGGGACGGCTCAGGGTTCGCACGACACCCTTGGCCTCACCGTCCGGCGCACGCCCATGGGACTGGAGCTCGACGTCACGGAAGGTTCTGCCGTCTTCGTCTGCCCCAAGGGCGACGCCCACGGACCCGCCTCGTTCGCGTGGTTCACCGACCCGGCAGGCAACGTGCTCGCGCTCATCCAGGCCTGACGCCGAGCCGTCCGTACGGTCCCCGCTCAGCGGGACGTGCGTGCGCGCCGTGCGCGCAGGGCCACAGCTGCCGAGACGGCCAGGAAGAGGCCCGCCACCACGCCGGTCACCGCGGCCGGGACCGCGAGCGCCGCGTCACCGGCCTGAACCTCGGAGAGCATCCGCGCGGAACGGACCCCGAGGAACCAGCCCGCCGCGAACACCAGCCAGTTCCATCGGCCGAGCCTCGCGTGCGCCAGGTCGCCGAGACGGGCCATCCGGCCCGTCAGCGCCGACCAAGCACGCACCACCGGGGCGACGCGCGCGGGCGGTCGCGGGATCGCGTCGGGGCCTCGTGGCGGCAGCGGAATCGTGAGATCGTCGGCGACGCGCCGGTCGATGCTTGCGGCGACCACGTCGGCCGACAGCCCTTCGTGGACGGTCGGTTCGACGGCGACGCGGAACCCGTCGGCGCCGACGAGCACCCGGCCGCCGTCCGGGCGGGTGAGCAGTGCGACGCAGTCGGCGAAACGCACGGTGGCCGCGCCGTCCGGCGTCACGACGCTGGCCCCCTCGCGGCCGACGACGAGCGCGACGCCGGGTGCCACCAGCGACGGGTACCGTTCGCCGTCGACGGTGTCCCGCGACCACACCAGGGCCGGCTCGACCCCGGCCCAGTCGAGACGACCTCCGGGCGTCTGGATCAGGGCGTCGTCCCAGACCCGCTGAGCCACGGCCCGCACGTCCTCGAGCGACACGGCGTCGAGCGTCGCACGTCGTTCCTCGACCGAGACCACAGGCGCCCCCAGCAGGAGGTCGGCCGCGACCGTCGGCAGCATCGCGGCGCCCAGGTGAGGCACGTCGCGCTCGCGGTGCAGCGTCGAGCGCGCCGCGTCCAGGTCCGCCTCGGAGAGGCCGCCGCCGCGGAGCGTCGCGAGCACGTCCACGAACTCCCCGACCACCGCGTCCTGCCTCTCGGGCAGCGCGTCGGCGTAGAGAGTGATCACCGCGGCCGAGGCGTCGCGGACGGAGTAGTCCGCCTCGGTCGCGTAGGAGAGTCCTGTCCGCCGCCGCAGCCGGTCGAACAGCGCACGGGAGGCCACCCGGGTGAGCACGACCGCCGCGGGCGACCTGTCCACGACCGCATCCAGCACGACGGCCCCGTCCGCACCGGCGAACGACGCCGGGGTGACCTCCAGGGCGTTCGTCGGGACCGGCGGAGCGATCCGCGCCCCGCGCGGCAGGCGCAGGTCGAGCCCGGCGGGCACCGCGGCGGTGGTGAGGTGAACCACCGCGTTCTCGGCCGTGAACCGCTCCTCGGCCCAGTCGCGCACCTGCTCCTCGGTGAGCCGCCGGACGCCCAGCTCGTCGAAGCCGCTCAGCCCGTACCCCCGGGGCCCGTGACGCCAGGCGCGCAGCTCCCCGCCGACGCCGCGAACCGAGCCGGACGCCTCCGTGCGCAGCACCTGCTTCTCCAGGGGCAGCCGGGCGACGGGCAGGTCTCGCAGCGCGGCACAGACGGCGTTGAGGTGCGCGACCACCTCGTCGACCGCCCCGGTCGCGTGAAAGGTCGTGTACATGGCGCCCGTCACACCGTTGTGGTGCACGTCGACGGGCTGGTCGGAGTGCAACGCCAGGTGCTCGACCAGGTGGGTGATCCCTGCGGTCGCCAGCGTCTCGTCCGCGCGACCCACCCGGAACGTCAGAGCGCCGGTCACCGGCCCGTCGCGGTGCGCGTGCAGGACCGGGACGTCGTCGACCACCGACCACGAGATCACTCCCGCCAAGGGCGCCAGACGTCGTCCGAGGTCCTCGGACATCGGGGCCCCGGACGGTGCTGCGGCAGTCTCGGCGACGTCGGGCGCTCCGGTGCGGTCGGTGCTCACACCTTCGCCCGTCGTCGGCCGGGCCGCGCGCCCTGCCACAGGTACCGCGCCGCCAGACCCGTCGCCGCCAGGAGCACGACCAGACGGACGACCGCGCCCGGCTCGCCCCGGGACACCGCCCCGACGCTGACGACGACGCCGGTGGCGCACAGGGCCAGCATCACGACGAGGAATGCCATCGAGACCCCCCACAGCACCCTGAGCCACCGGCGTCTGGTGCGCGACGGCGCTCCCGGGGCGTCAGGTACCACCGCTGCCCCCAGGGCCTGCGCACGGCTGCGGGCGTACCAGCCCGCAGCGTCGTCCAGGTGCTCCCAGCCGTCGGGGACGGGGTCGGTGCCGAGGACCGCGAAGTGCGGCGCTGCGTCGTCGGAACGCTCGGCGAACGTGAACAGCAGCGCGAGCCTGGCGTGCACGGCGTCGGTTGCAGGTCCGGTCGCGGCGTCCGGACCGAGGACCTCCCGCGCGGCCAGGCGCAGCTCCGCGACCGTGGCGTCGTCCAGGAACGTTCCGTCGCCCGTGGCGAGCCAACGCTCGACCTGCAAGTTCGCCACGAGCGCCCTGCTCGGCGAGCCCGCCGGCGCGGCCGCTGCGCACTCGGCGACGAACGCCTCGGCACGTTCCCAGGACCCGCCCCACTTCGGCAGGACCTGCTGCAGGTAGGCGTCCTGCGCCCGCCAGTGCCCGGGGACAAGGTCGGCGATCCGGTCGTACCGGCGCCGCGCCTCGGTGAGGCCGAGCCCGAGGCCACGCGCCGTGGTCAGCCGGAGCTCCCAGGCGAGGACCTGGTCGGGGGCCCCCGCGCAGACCTCGGACAGGATGGACTCCGCGCGCACCAGGTGCGCCCGGAAGCGCTCGAGCTGGTCGGCCGAGACGTCCTGCACCCGGGCCCCGCTGCGCGCCTCCCAGGCGAGCACCACGTGGCGACCGGCCAGCAGGGTCCGTGCGAGGACGTCCTGCGGCCGGTCGACCAGCACCTCCTCGACCAGACCCTCCAGGTCCGCGCTCTCGAAGAGCAACCAGGCGGCAAGCGACGCGGTCTCGGTGTCCAGAGCCTCGAACGTCCGCACGAGGCGGCTCGCGTCGCCCGCCTCGAGCGCGGTCCGCAGCTCGTCCAGCTCGCGGTAGCGGACCCACCGGTCGAACGTGGGCGGTCCCAGGTCACCCGTCGCGTCCGTCTCGGTCCCCGCGACCGGCGTTGCACTGCCTACCACGCTGAAGCTCCCTCGCTCGCATGCCGCCCCGGCGGCCCGGGGCGGTCCCAGGACGGGCGGCACGCGCACCCTAGCAGGGGCTTCACCTGCGACGGGACCTCCAGCACAGGTGGTCGGTCCCCGGGACGGCGCTCGCTCACCCGGCGGCGGGCACCACGCGCGGCCACAGGTCGGCCGCGGGAGGCTCCCACGCCGCCGGGTCGGCCTCGACCTGCTCACCCGAGCGGATGTCCTTGACCTGGTGCTCGTCGCCGGGGAACCAGACGAACGGGATGCCGCGGCGGTCGGCGTACTTGATCTGCTTGCCGAACTTCGCCGCCGACGGCGCCACGTCCGTCGGGATGCCGCGCGCTCGCAGCGCCGCGGCCACCGCGTCGGAGGCCGCGCGTGACTCCTCGTCCGAGACCGCGACGAGGACGGCCGTCGGGACTCCTCGCGTGGCCGACAGCAGCCCCGCCGACAGCAGCCTCGAGACGAGGCGCGAGACGCCGATCGACAGCCCCACGCCGGGATAGGTGTTCTTGCCGTCCGAGGCGAGCGTGTCGTACCGGCCACCGGAGCAGATCGAGCCGAGCTCCTCGTGGCCGACCAGGAGCGTCTCGTAGACCGAGCCTGTGTAGTAGTCCAGACCGCGGGCGATCTTCAGGTCGGCCACGACGACACCGGGCGCGCGCGTCGACGCCGCCACGATCAGCGCCGAGAGCTCCTCCAGGCCGGTCTCCAGGAGCTCGGTCCGTGCTCCGTGCTCGTCGGCGAGGGCACGGACACGGTCGACCACCCCGACGTCGGTGCCGCTGATGGCGGCGAGGTCCAGGCACGCTCCGGCCTGCTGCGGGCTGGCACCCTGCTCGGCCACGAGCAGCTCCGCGACACGCTCCGGACCGATCTTGTCCAGCTTGTCGATCTGGCGCAGCACGCCCTCGACGTCCTCGATCCCCAGCCCGCGGTAGAAGCCCTCGGCCACCTTGCGGTTGTTGACCAGCACGCGCACCTCGGGGACCCCGACGTCACGCAGGGCGCCGAGCGCCTCGGCCATGACCAGCGGCAGCTCGACCTCGTAGTGGTACGGCAGCTCGCCTGCTCCCACGACGTCGATGTCGGCCTGCGCGAACTCGCGGAACCGGCCGTCCTGGGGACGCTCACCACGCCAGACCTTCTGGATCTGGAAGCGCTTGAACGGGAAGGCCAACCGGCCGGCGTTCTCCAGCACGTAGCGCGCGAACGGCACCGTCAGGTCGAAGTGCAGCCCGAACTGCTTCTCGGACGACCGCGAAGCGGTGTCCTCGGCCTGCAGCCGGTCGAGGACGTAGACCTCCTTGGAGGTCTCGCCCTTGCGCAGGAGCTGGTCCAGCGGCTCGACCGCACGCGTCTCGATGCCGGCGAACCCGTGGAGCTCGAACGTGCGGCGCAGCACGTCCAGGACGTGCTGCTCCACGACGCGACCGTCAGGGAGCCATTCGGGGAAGCCGGAGAGGGGCGTGATGCGAGCCATGGGGCGATCTTCCCAGATCCGGCCGCAGGGTGCGGACACCGCCCGCCCGGTGGCTCAGCCCCCGAGGAACGGGTTCGTCGCCAGCTCGTGTCGCACGGTCGTCGTCGGCCCGTGGCCGGGCACGACACCCAGCTCCGGGTCCAGGCCGGCGACGACGCCCCGCAGGGTGGCGAGCATCGCGTCGACGTCCGCCCCGGGCAGGTCGGTGCGCCCGACTCCCCCGGCGAACAGCACGTCACCGCTGAGCACCAGGCCCGTCCGGTCCGCCCCCGGCACGAGGTACAGCGTGGACCCCTCGGTGTGCCCGGGGGCGTGCACCGCGCGAAGCCGCACGTCGCCGGCCTGCAGCTCGACGGATGCGCCGTCGAAGCCCTGGACCTCGGACGGCGTGCGGTAGTCGCGCGGCGTGCAGCCGAAGTCTGCGAGCGCCTGGGTCAGCGCGTCGCTGACGGCGCCGGCGGGGGCGTCCAGCTGCCCCCCGAGCCCGATCGTGCCGAACGGGTCGGAGATCCGGTAGACGTCGGCCGCGTGCAGCCGCAGCGGGACGCCGTACCTGTCGCAGACGGCCGCCGCGTCCCACGTGTGGTCCACGTGGCCGTGCGTGGCGAGCACCGCCCGGGGCACCAGCCCGTGCTCGTCGACGACGCGAGCCACACCGTCGGCGGTCCCGGCGCCCGCGTCGACCACGACGCAGTCGCGTCGACCGTCCGCGCGTTCGACGTCGGCGACCACCACACAGCAGTTGGTGCCGAAGACAGGGGCGACGACCACGTGCACGTCCATGGCGCTACCGTAACGGCCCCTCGACAGGGGGCACGAGGGCGCCGCGCACTCCTGGTCGCGGTGCTCGGGCGGTTGACCAGCGCGGCGAGCCCTAGACTGTCGCACGCGCACGGTTCCGCGTGCGAGCACGGATCGAGAGGGGACGAGCGACGGTGGCGCCCAGCAAGCGCGAGCGCGAGTACGCCCGGAAGCGTCAGGCGAAGTGGGAGGATCGGCAGCGCGAGAAGCGGGAGCGCCGTCGTCGGGTCGGCGTGCTCGTCGCGATCCTCGCCGTCTTCGCGCTGGTCGCCGGCGGTGCGGTCGTCGCAGGCATGTCCGGCTCGCAGGCCGACGGCGCCACGTCCGACGCCACCGAGGGCTCTGCGGCGTGCTCCGCCGTCTCGACCGACGCGCGCGACGGCGGCGAGCTTCCCGGACCCGATGCCGCCGAGGGACGCACCTGGGAGGTCTCGCTCGACCTGTGCGTCGACGGAGCCACCGAGACCGTCGCCCTCGAACTGGACGGCGAACGCGCTCCTCAGACGGTCGCGAGCTTCGTCTCCCTGGCCGAGCAGGGCTACTTCGACGCCACCGCGTGCCACCGCCTGGTCACCCAGGGGATCCACGTGCTGCAGTGCGGGGACCCGACGGCCAGCGGTTCCGGAGGCCCCGGGTACTCGTACGGCCCGGTCGAGAACGCGCCCGACGACGACGTCTACCCGGCGGGCACGGTGGCGATGGCTCGCCGCGGTGGCGACGCGGAGTCCATGGGTTCACAGTTCTTCCTCGTCTACGAGGAATCCACCATCCCGTCCGACGCCGCCGGCGGGTACACGGTGTTCGGCACCGTGACGTCCGGCCTGGACACGGTCCAGGCAGTCGCTGACGCGGGCACGACCGACGGAGCCGCTGACGGCTCCCCGGCGAGCCCCGTCATCATCGAAGGAGTTGAGACCCAGTGAGCGAGAGCATCCCCGGCTCGAACGGCCCCGACCACGTCGAGGACTCCGCCGAGCAGGCGCAGGCCGAGACTCCTCCCAGCGAAGCACCCGCGGGCGAGGACCGCGTCGACGAGCCGGCCGCCCCGCGCCCCGCCGCGCCCGCGCCCGGACCGGCGGCGCCCAAGCCTGGCGCACCCCGACCCGCCGCGCCCAAGCCGTCGGCTCTGCGCCGCCCCAAGCCTTCCGCCGTCCCGGCGGCCGCCGCACCGACCACGCCGGTGGCGCCTGTCGTCCACGACGCCGCCGAGGAGGCGTCCGCCGCAGGCTTCGGCCGCGTGGACGACGACGGCACCGTGTACGTGCGCGAGACCGCCGGCGAGCGCAGCGTCGGCCAGTACCCCGGGGTCTCGACCGACGAGGCGCTGAGCCTGTACGTGCGCAGGTATCTCGACCTCGTGGCCAAGGTGGCGCTGTTCGACACCCGGCTCGACAGCGCGGACCTCTCTGTCCGCGAGATCGACCAGACGCTGTCCAAGCTCACCGAGGAGACCGCCGAGCCGGCCGCCGTCGGAGACCTCGACGCGTTGCGGGCGCGCGTTGCCGGGCTGCGGGACCGCGCCGCAGAACGGCGCAAGCAGCTCGACGCCGAGCGTGCCGCGGCCAAGGACCGTGCCGTGGAGGCGCGGACCGCCATCGTCGAGGCCGCCGAGAAGATCGCGAGCACCGACCCGGCGAAGATGCAGTGGCGACCGGCCGGCGAGGAGCTGCGCGGCCTGCTGGACCAGTGGAAGGACGCCCAGCGGCACGGCCCGCGCATCGACCGGCCCAGCGAGGAGGCGCTGTGGAAGCGGTTCAGCCACGCGCGCACCGCGTTCGACCGGGAACGTCGCCACTTCTTCGCCGAGCTCGAGCAGCGCAACACCGCCGCGAAGGCCACCAAGGAGGCGCTGGTGGCCGACGCAGAGGCGCTGCAGCACTCGACCGACTGGGGCGCGACGGCGGGCGCCTACCGCGACCTCATGGCGCAGTGGAAGGCGGCCGGGCGCGCCAACCGCAAGGACGACGACGCCCTCTGGGCGCGGTTCCGGGCGGCACAGGACACCTTTTTCGGGGCGCGGGACGAGGCGAACGCCGCGATCGACGCCGAGTACGGCGAGAACCTGAAGGTCAAGGAGCAGCTGCTCGTCGAGGCGGAGGCGCTCCTGCCGGTCACCGACCTGGCGGCCGCGAAGGCGGCTCTGCGGGACCTCCAGGACCGGTGGGAGGACGCCGGCAAGGTGCCGCGTGGCGACATCCAGCGGGTGGAGGGCCGTCTGCGCGCCGTCGAGAGCGCGGTGCGCGAGGCCGACGACGCCCGCTGGAAGCGCACCAACCCCGAGACGCAGGCGCGCGCCGAGGGTGCGGCGGCTCAGCTCGAGGAGGCCATCGCCGGACTCGAGGCGGAGCTCGCAGCTGCCCGGGAGTCGGGCGACGGACGCGCGGTGGAGGAGCTCGAGACGGCGATCGCGGCTCGCCGCTCGTGGCTCGAGCAGGTCGTCCAGGCCGCCGAGGACTCCCGAGGCTGACACCGGGTGGGCGGCGCCGTCGTCCACAGACCACCACGACGGCCCGACGGGCGAGGAGCACGGTGCGATACGTTCGCACCGCGCTCCTCGCCCGTCGCCGTCCCCGGGAGGTCCTGGTGGTCCTGCTCACCGCCCCGCACGCAGAGCGCCCCCTGAGCGCGCTGCTCACGCCCGTCCGGGCGACGCGGCTCGTCCTGCGACCGGAGGACGTCGGAGGGGCGGCCGCGTGGCAGACCCTCGTGCGCGACGGGTTCCTGCGGGTCCTGCGGAGGGATGCCGCCTGCCCGGCCGACGCCGCCATCGGCCCGACGGTGCGTGCAAGCCTGCTGGCGGCCGAGGTCCCGACGGGCGCCGTCGTGACCGGCCGGACGGCAGCATGGGTACACACCGGGCACGACGACGGTGCGGCCCTCGACCTGACGTACCCGGCCGGCCGCCACCAGCCCGACCGGCCCCCCGGTGCGCGCCTGTGGCAGGGACCCCTGCTGCACGGCGACACGGCGCACCTCGACCTGGTGCCGGTGACCACACCGGACCGCACGGTGGTGGAGCTCGTGCTGCACGTTCCAGCCCCGGTCCCCGCCGTTCTGGCGCTCGCGCGCGGCGCCGGCGCGGACCTGTCCGCGGCACGACGCTCGCTGGAGCGCCGGACCCGTGCCGTAGGGCGACCCCGTGCCCGGGAGCACCTGGACGCCGCCGAGGCCGCGCTCGCACGGGCAGATGCTGAGGCTGAGGCTGGGGCAGCAGTCCTCGACGGCCCGGCGTAGCGTGACCCCATGGCCTCCTCGAAAGCCGTCGAGATCGACGCTGCCGGGCGCTCCGTCCGCATCTCCAGCCCGGACCGTGTCGTCTTCGCCGAGGCAGGGCTGACCAAGCTGGACGTCGTCGAGTACTTCCTCAGCGTGGGCGACGGGATCCTCGGTGCACTGCTGCACCGGCCCACCACCCTCGAACGCTGGCCCAAGGGATACTTCGAAGGCGCCGTCATGGCGACCCGGTCCGACAGCCACGGCGACGCCTTCTACCAGAAGCGGGTCCCGAAGGGCGCGCCGTCGTGGCTCGAGACCGCACGGATCGCGTTCCCCAGCGGACGCACCGCCGACGAGGTCGCGCCGCACGAGCTGGCGGTCGTCGCGTGGGCGGCGCAGATGGGGACCCTGACGTTCCACCCGTGGCCCGTGCGCCGCGACGACGTCGAGTCCGTCGACCAGCTGCGCATCGACCTCGACCCCCAGACGGGCACGACCTTCGACGACGCCGCCGCCGTCGCACCCCACCTGCGCGCGCTGCTCGACGAGCTCGGGCTCGTCGGGTACCCGAAGACGTCGGGCGGCCGCGGCATCCACGTGTTCGTCCCGCTGGCCCCCGAGTGGTCGTTCGCCCAGGCCCGCCGCGCCACCATCGCGATCGGCCGCGAGCTGGAACGACGCCTGCCCGAGCAGGTCACCACGCGGTGGTGGAAGGAGGAGCGCGGCGAGAAGATCTTCGTCGACTACAACCAGATGGCGCGCGACCGCACGATCGCCTCGGCCTACTCGATCCGCGCGAACCCGCGTGCCACGGTCTCGACGCCGCTCGAGTGGGACGAGGTCGGCGACGTCCATCCCGACGACTTCACCGTGGCGACCGTGCCTGCCCGGTTCACCGAGCGCGGAGACCTGTTCGCCGCGCTGCGCGCCGACCGCGACCCGGCCCTCGACTGCTCGCTCGACGCGGCGCTGGCGCTCGCCCGTCGCGACGAGGAGGAGCACGGGCTCGGCGACCTGCCGTACCCGCCCGAATACCCCAAGATGCCGGGCGAGCCGAAGCGGGTGCAGCCGAGCCGCGCCAAGGACCGCCAGCGCACCGCCGAGTGACCGCGCCGTCCGCGGACGCACGGACCCGTGCGCTCAGACTCCGCGCTCAGGCCCGGCCCGCCCGTACGACAGGTACACCGCCCCGTCGCTGAAGGTCCGGCTCTCCCGCAGCTCCAGCGAGGCTTGCATCCCCTGCGGCAACGCCCGCCGACCCTCGCCGACCGTTCGCGGCAGGACGAAGAGGTCGATCTCGTCGACCCGGCCCGCCCGGAGCGCCTCGGCAGCGATCGTCGGGCCGGAGACCTCCACGACGCCGTCGGTCTGCGCCACGATCTCGTCCAAGCGGTCCAGAGTCAGCCGCCGCTCAACCGTGGTGCGCGGTGCGTCCACCGGGTCGAGCGCGTCCGAGCAGACGATCTTGTCCGCCCGCGCCCACAGCGCGGCGAACTCGTCCTCGACCTGCCGGCCGGGCGGCCAGTCGTCCCACACCCGCAGCATCTCGTACATGCGCCGGCCCATCACGAAGACGCTGACGTCACCCACGCGACGGTTGATGAACTCGTGCCTGTCATCGCTGGGCGCCGTCCAGCCGATCTCCCCGTCCCCGTCGTTGACGAAGCCGTCGAGCGAGCAGGTGATCATCCCGAATCTCAGTGTTCCCATGCCCTACCGACCGCCTCTGCCTCCGAGACTCATCGCGCCGTGGTGCCCGGAGCACCCGGTAGCAGACCGGCCAGGTCGTAGCCGACCGGCTCGGCGAGCTGGTCGTACGTGCAGCTGGCGGGGTCGCGGTCCGGCCGCCAGCGCTTGAACTGTGCGGTGTGGCGGAACCGGGTCCCCTCCATGTGGTCGTAGCCGACCTCCAGCACGCGCTCGACCCGCAGCGGGGTGAAGGACAGGTCCTTGCCCGCGCTCCACCGTGACTGCGCGCCCGGCCGCCGCCGGCCGCCCTCCGAGCCGGCGGGGTCCTGCCAGTCCGCCCACGGGTGCTGTGCAGACTCCGGCGACCCCGGCTCGACGCGCAGCGGCACGAGCTCGTCGTACAGCGCGGCACGGCGAGCGGCCGAGAACGACGCGGCCACCCCCACGAACTGCAGGGTGCGGCCGTGCCCGGCACCCTCAGGGTCGTTGCCGTATAGCCCGAGGAGCAGCGACCCCACGAGCGGCCGCCCCGGCGTCGACGTCTTGTGCTCACGCAGCCCGGCCAGCACGACGTCCGCGGTGCGGGCGTGCTTGATCTTGAGCCAGCCACGCTTGTTCGGCTCGTACAGGCCGTCGTCCCGCTTGGCGACGACGCCGTCCAGCCCGGCACCTTCGAACGTCTCCAACCATCCCCGAGCGGTCGCGGCGTCCGTCGTGCGAGGCGTGGCATGCACCTGCGGGCCGCCCAGCCCCAGGGCGTCCAGCCGCGCGAGACGCTCCGACAGCGGCAACCTCGACAGGTCCTCGTCGCCCACGGCGAGCAGGTCGAACACCACCATGCTCGCGGGCACCGACTCGGCGAGCAGACGCACCCGCGACTCCGCCGGGTGGATACGCTGGCTGAGCGTGTCGAAGTCCAGCCGAGCGACGTCGTCGCGCCCGGCGGGCGGGCGAGCCACGACGATCTCTCCGTCGACGACGCAGCGTGCCGGCAGCTCGGCGCGCACGGCCTCGACGATCTCGGGGAAGTAGCGGTCCATGGGCTTCGCGCCGCGCGAGTAGATGCGGACCTCGTCGCCGTCGCGATAGACGATCGCGCGGAAGCCGTCCCACTTGGGTTCGTACACCCAGCGGGCACCGTCGTCGGGCTGATCGGGCACCGTCGCGACCGAGCGAGCCAGCATCGGTCGGATCGGTCCGTCCAGAGGAAGGTCCATGAGGGCGAACCTACGCCGTGGGCGCGTGGCGTGCGCGGGGTTCAGGCGTCGACCGGCGCCTCGGGCGCGTCCGACCCGACCTCGGCGGCCTTCGTGCCGGTGATGCGGTAGACGTCGAAGACCCCGTCGATCTTGCGCGCTGCGGCGAGGACCTGCTGCAGGTGCGCCGGCTCGGCCATCTCGAACACGAAGCGCGAGACGGCGATGCGGTCGGTCGACGTGGACACGGTGGCCGACAGGATGTTGACGTGATGGTCGGAGAGGACCCTGGTGACGTCCGACAGGAGCCGCGAGCGGTCGAGCGCCTCCACCTGGATCTGCACCAGGAACATCGTGTTCGCGCCGGTGGTCCACTCGACGTCCACGAGCCGCTCCGGCTGGGAACGCAGCTGGACGACGTTCGCGCAGTCCGACCGGTGCACGCTCACGCCGGCCCCGCGCGTGACGAACCCGACGATCTCGTCGCCCGGCACCGGCGTACAGCACTTGGCGAGCTTGACCCAGATGTCGTCGACGCCCTTCACGGCGATCCCGGGGTCGCCCGTCGAGCGGGACCGACGCGTGGGCTGGCCCGGCCGGGCGACCTCGGCGGTGTCCTCCGCCGTGCCGTCCTCGCCGCCGAGAGACTTCACGAGCGACTCGACCACGTGCTGCGCCGAGACGTTGTTCTCCCCGACCGCCGCGTAGAGTGCGGTGACGTCCGCGTACCGCAGCTCGTTCGCCAGGCCGACGAGCGTCTCGTGGCTCAGCAGCCGCTGGATCGGCAGGTTCTGCTTGCGCATCGCCTTGGTGATGGCTTCCTTGCCTCGCTCGACCGCCTCCTCACGGCGCTCCTTGGTGAACCACTGACGGATCTTGTTCCGGGCGCGACCAGACTTCACGAAGGCGAGCCAGTCCTGCGACGGCCCGGCCGTGTCGGCCTTCGAGGTGAGGACCTCGACGACGTCACCGTTCTGCAGCGGGGAGTCGAGCGGGACCAGCCGGCCGTTGACGCGGCCACCCATCGTGCGGTGCCCCACCTCCGTGTGCACGGAGTAGGCGAAGTCCACCGGTGTCGACCCCGCAGGCAGGGCCATGACCTCGCCCTTCGGGGTGAAGACGTACACCTCGGCAGCGCCGATCTCGTACCGCAGCGAGTCGAGGAACTCGCCCGGGTCCGCCGTCTCCCGCTGCCAGTCCACGAGCTGGCGCAGCCAGGCCATGTCGTTCGCGCGCGGGTCCTTCGACCCGCTCTTGGGAGCGCGAGCGGACTCCTTGTACTTCCAGTGCGCCGCGACGCCGTACTCGGCCCGCCGGTGCATGTCGTGCGTGCGGATCTGGATCTCGACCGGCTTGCCGCCCGGCCCCACGACCGTCGTGTGCAACGACTGGTACATGTTGAACTTCGGCATCGCGATGTAGTCCTTGAACCGGCCCGGGACCGGGTTCCATCGCGCGTGCAACGCTCCGAGGGCCGCGTAGCAGTCGCGGACGGAGTCCACCAGGACGCGGGTGCCGACCAGGTCGTAGATCTCCGCGAAGTCGTGCCCGCGCACGATCATCTTCTGGTAGATCGAGTAGTAGTGCTTCGGGCGCCCGGTGACCGTCGCCCGGATCTTGGCGCCGCGCAGGTCCGCGGAGATCTGCTCACGCACCACCCCGAGATACTCCTCGCGAGCCGGAGCGCGCTCGGCCACCAGGTGCACGATCTCGTCGTACACCTTGGGGTAGAGCGTCTGGAAGGACAGGTCCTCCAGCTCCCACTTGATGGTGTTCATGCCGAGCCTGTGCGCCAGCGGCGCGTAGATCTCGAGCGTCTCGCGGGCCTTGCGGGAGGCCGAGGGCCCTGAGACGTACTTCCAGGTACGAGCGTTGTGGAGGCGGTCAGCGAGCTTGATGACCAGTACACGGATGTCCTTCGCCATCGCGACGACCATCTTGCGCACGGTCTCCGCCTGCGCAGCGTCTCCGTAGGTCACCTTGTCCAGCTTGGTGACGCCGTCGACCAGCATCGCGATCTCGCTGCCGAAGTCCTGGGTGAGGTCGGTCAGCGAGTAGTCGGTGTCCTCGACCGTGTCGTGCAGCAGCGCGGCCGCGAGCGTCGCGCCGTCGAACCCGAGCTCCGCGAGGATCGTCGACACGGCGACGGGGTGCGTGATGTACGGGTCACCGGACTTGCGCTGCTGGCCCCGGTGGGCGCGCTCAGCGGTCGCGTAGGCGCGCTCGAGGACACCGAGATCGCTCTTCGGGTGGTTCGTGCGCACCGCCTGCAGCAACGGCTCCAGCGCGGGCGTGTTCGCAGGTGCGCCTCGTACGCCGAGGCGGACCAGGCGGTTGCGCACCCGGCTCCCGCCGGACGGCCGGGGCGCGTCCATGTTGCTTCGGACCTGCGTCTCGTCGCTCACGGGCACCTCCTTCGACCAGCGTCGGGCGGGCGACGTCCGGGAGGGCAAGTCTACGACCCCGCCCTGAGCAGGGTGTCGACCGTCCTTCCGGCGAGCCTGTCACGGCCGCCCAGGCCCGCGAGCTCGAGCAGGAAGGCCAGCCCGGCAACCACTCCCCCGCAACGTTCCACCAGGGTGGCCGCGGCACGCGCGGTGCCGCCAGTCGCCAGGACGTCGTCCACCAGGAGAACACGAGCACCCGGCCGGAGTGTTCCCGGCCGCAGCTCGATCGCCGCGACCCCGTACTCGAGCTCGTACTCGACCCGCTCGACCGGGGGCGGAAGCTTGCCCGCCTTGCGCAGCGGGAGGAATCCCACACCCAGCCGGGTGGCCAGCGGCGCCCCGAGCAGGAACCCGCGCGCCTCCATGCCGGCCACCACGTCGACGCCACCGTGCGCGTCGACGATCCGGGCGAAGGCCTCGATCACGTCCGCCAGCGCCGCACCGTCCGCGAGGAGCGGGGTGATGTCCCGGAAGACCACCGGAGGGTGCGGATAGTCGGGCACGTCATGGATCAGCGCGCGGACCTCGGCGGCCCTGGCCGGGCCCAGCCCGGCCAGGGCGACCAGCGAGATGTCGTCCGTCAACGTCGTCCCGTCACCGCTTGCGCCGCGGCTGCGCCGCGTTGCCCTGGTGGTGCCCCGGGATCAGCTGCGACCGGCCGGCGGCCGCGGCCGCGAGCTCGGCCTCCTGGCCGCCCGACGCGGCCAGCTGCTGGCGATCGGCGAGGACCCTCTCGGTGTGCTCGCGGTACTTGGGCTCGCGCTCACGCAGCGCCACGTCGAGCGGCGTCGCCAGGAAGATCGACGAGGCGGCACCGACCGCGATACCCACGAACAGCGACAGTGACAGGTCGCGGAGCGTGCCCGCCCCCAGCCACAGGGCCCCCAGGAAGAGGATGCCGGCAACCGGCAGCAGAGCGACCACCGAGGTGTTGATCGACCGGACGAGGGTCTGGTTGACCGCCAGGTTAGCCCGCTCGGCGTAGGTGTTGCGCGACTGGTCGAGGACGCCTGTCGTGTTCTCGCGGACCTTGTCGAAGACGACCATCTTGTCGTACAGCGAGAAGCCGAGGATCGTCAGGAAGCCGATGATCGTCGACGGCGTGACCTCCCAGCCGATCAGGGCATAGATCCCGGCGGAGATCAGCAGGTCGGACAGCATGGCGAGGATGCCCGCCACCGACATCCGCCAGGCCCGGAAGTAGGCGGCCATGAAGCCGGCAGCGAGCACGATGAAGACGATGACGCCCCACAGTGCACGTTCGGAGACTGCCTCGCCCCACGTCGGACCGACGAAGGACTGGTCGACGTCCGCGGTCTCGACCCCGTAACCCCGGGCGAGCGCTTCGGTGATGGCGGTCGCCTCGGCGTCCTCCACGAGCTCGGTCTGCACCCGTACCGCGCTGCCGCCCACCACGGCCACGCGCGGCTCGTCCTCGGGCAGCACCTCCTGCACCGCGTCGATCGCCACGGACTGCTCGGTCGAGCTCACCTCGTTGACCGTGAACTCCGTGCCGCCGCGGAAGTCGATACCGAGGACGAGCGGCTTGACGACGAGGATCGCGACCGAGGCGATCCCGAGGATCGCGACGATCGTGAACCAGATCTTGCGCTGGCCGATGATCGGGTAGGAGCGGCGACCGGTGTACAGGTCGTTGCCCCACTGGGCGAAGGTCATGCTGCCGGCCATCAGCGGTTCTCCTCGTTCTCGCCGGAGCCGGCGTCATCGTTGCGTGGCGAGCCCGGAGCGTCGTTTGGTGGTTCGTCCCCGGATCCGCTCGAGGCCTTGCGCTCGGCCGCGCGGCGCTCCGCGATCGTCAGACGGCGCCCCGAGGCATCGGTCGCCGGCACGGCGCCGGCCCGTGCACCCGCCAGGGCGGGCTCCGGCTCGGGCGCGTCCACCGCGGCGTCCGCTGCCGGACCGGGCGTCGAGAACCTGCCGGCGCCCGCGTAGCGCGGACCGGCGGCGCGGAGCCGCTGCGGCGACAGGCCCGACCAGGCGTGGCCGTCCCGGAAGAACGGCACCTTGGTCAGCAGCTGCAGCATCGGGTGGGTGAACCAGAAGACCACGGCGATGTCGATGATGGTGGTCAGACCCAGTGTGAAGGCGAACCCCTGGACGCCGCCGACCGCGAGGAAGTAGAGCACGATCGCCGAGATCAGGGTGACCGACTTGGCCGCGAGGACGGTGCGCTTCGCCCGGCGCCAACCGCGCTCGACGGCCATCGCCATCGACCGTCCGTCGCGGACCTCGTCGCGGATGCGTTCGAAGTACACGATGAACGAGTCAGCCGTGAAGCCGATCGCGACGATCAGGCCGGCGACGCCGGCCAGCGACAGCCGGTATCCCATCCCCCAGGACAGCAGAGCGATCGAGAGGTAGGTGATGACGCCGGCCACGAGCAGCGAGCCCACGGTGACCAGGCCGAGCGTGCGGTACTGGAAGAGCGAGTACACGACCACCAGCGCCATGCCGACCAGGCCCGCGAGCAGACCGTTGCGCAACTGCTCCGAGCCCAGCGTGGCCGAGATGGTCTCCTGGCTCTGCACCTCGTAGTTGATGGGCAGGGAGCCGAAGCTCAGCTGGTTGGCCAGCGTGGCGGCGGAGTCCCGCGTGAAGTTTCCGGAGATCTGCGGCCGGCCGTCAGAGATGATGACGCCCGGGTCGAGCGACGGCGCGGAGATGACCAGGCCGTCCAGCACGATGCCGAACTGGTTCTGAGGGCTCTGGAGGCCCTGGAGGCGCTGCGTCGTCTCGCGGAACTGTGCGGAGCCCTCGGAGTCCATCTCGATGAAGACGCCCCACTCGTTGGTGACGGAACCGTTCGGTCCCGGCACCAGGCCGGAGCTGGCCGTCGTGACGTGCGTCCCGTCGACCTCCATCGGCCCCAGGATGTACTTCATCATGCTGCCGTCGTTGGCACACGTGACCAGCACGAGGTCGGGGTCGTCGCCGCCGCCGCCCACGAGGTTGTCCGGGTCGGTGCAGTCCAGCGCGTCGAACTTCTCCTGCACGGCCGGGGTGATCTGTGCGAGGTCCGACGCGTCCGTCGGCTCGACGTCGGCCGCTTCCTCGGCGATGCGGGCGTCGACGTCACCGGTCTCCTCGGCGTCCTCGGAACCTTCCTCGGTTCCCTCGGAGCCTTCCTCAGATCCCTCGGCGTCGTCGCCCTCGGTCTCCTCGGCGGGGTTCTCCTCGGCCGGTAGCCCCATCTCGTAGGTCAGCACGGGCCGGAACCGCATCTGCGCGGGCTGGGACACGAGGTCGATCGTCGCCTGGTCCACCTCGCCGGGGATGCCGACGACGATGTTCTCGCCGCCCTGGTTCGCGATCTCCGCCTCGGCGACCCCCGAGGAGTCGATCCGCTGCCGGATGACGTTGATCGACTCGTCGATCGACTCCGGAGTGATCTCCGAGCCGTCCGTCGAGACGGGCGTCAGGATGATCTGGGTGCCACCCTGGAGGTCGAGAGCGAGCCCCGGGGCCAGGCTCGCGCCCGCCGGGTTCTCGTCAGTCTTGGGCTCGAGGTAGACCCCGGCGAGCAACGCCGCGAACGGCACCACCATGGACAGGATCGCGAAGACCACGAGCGTGCGTACTGGACGCGATCGCTGCGTGCTGGAGTTGGCCACTTGGTTCTCTTCCCGTGTGCGCGCGGCCGCCATGGCCGACGCGTGATCGCGCCGACCGGGCGTACCCGGTCGGCGCAGAGGTCACTTGTCCTCGGTCTCGCCGCTCTCCCGGCGCTTGTTCTCCAGGTACTCCCGCTGCGCGGTGTCCAGCCCGGAGAGGTCGTCGGGAACCTCGACGTTACCGTCTGCGGGGGTGATGCTACCTGCATCGTCCGAGCTCTCCGAGGCCTCGGCCTCCTCGGTCTCGTCAGCGACGGCGGTGTCCGTCCGCTTGGCGACCGCGGCACGCAGCCAGCGGGTCCGGGTGCCCGGCGTGGTCTCGATCGTGATGGTGTCGGACTCGTCGTCGATCTCGACGACGGTGCCCACCATCCCGGAACCCGTCATGACCTCCTGACCGGGTGCGAGCGCAGCACGGAACTCTGCTTGCTGCTTCTGCTGCTTGCGCGTGCGCGAGCTCATGAAGAACATGAGCGCCGCCAGCACGACGAAGAGGATGATGATCGAGAAGTCCACGTGGAGTCAGTCCTTCGGCGGTGGTCGGGGTGTTCTGCCCAGTCTAGGGCCGCGGGACGCGGCCCTAGGCCTCGTCGAACAACGTGCGCGACGCCCGGGAGGTTCCCGGCTCCGCGGCCGGAAGACCGGCAGCCCACGCCCCCGCCGGCGGTTCCAGACCCAGGTGGTCCCACGCCTCGGTCGTCGCGACGCGGCCGCGGGGCGTCCGCGCCACCAGTCCTTCCCGCACCAGGTACGGCTCGGCGACGGTCTCGACCGTCTCCGGCTCCTCACCGACCATCATCGCCAGCGTCGTCAGGCCGACGGGCCCGCCCCCGAAACGCCGGCACAGCGCGTCGAGGACGGCCCGGTCGAGCCGGTCGAGCCCGATCGGGTCGACCTCGTAGACCTTCAGCGCCGAACGGGCCGCCTGCAGGTCCAGGACGCCGTCGCCGCGCACCTGCGCCCAGTCGCGGACACGCCGGAGCAGCCGGTTGGCGATGCGGGGCGTGCCCCGGGAACGACCGGCGATCTCGTGCGCGGCCTCGTGCCGGACGTCGACCCCCAGCAGGCCCGCGGACCGCAGGATGACCCGCTCGAGCTCGGCCGCGGCGTAGAAGTCGAGGTGCCCGGTGAACCCGAACCGGTCGCGCAGGGGGGCCGGCAGGAGCCCTGAGCGGGTGGTCGCGCCGACGACGGTGAACGGGGGCAGGGCGAGCGGGATCGCGCTCGCTCCCGCGCCTTTGCCGACGACGACGTCGACGCGGAAGTCCTCCATCGCGACGTACAGCAGCTCCTCGGCCGGCCGGGCGAGGCGATGGATCTCGTCGATGAAGAGCACCTCGCCCTCCTCCAAGGAGGACAGCACCGCGGCGAGGTCGCCGGCGTGCTGGATCGCCGGTCCGCTGGTGACGCGCAGCGAGGTGCCGAGCTCAGCGGCGATGATCATCGCCAGCGTGGTCTTGCCGAGGCCCGGCGGTCCGGAGAGCAGCACGTGGTCGGGAGCGGTGTCGCGGGCGATGGAGGCGTGCAGGACGAGCGACAGCTGATCGCGCACCACTTGCTGGCCGACGAACTCGTCGAGCTTCTTGGGGCGCAGCGCGGCCTCGGCCGCACGCTCGACCTCGTCGGCGCCGGAACCCACCGTGCGACCGCCGAGCTCGGCCGGGTCGATCGCGCCCTCAGCCACGGGGCCCGAGCCTCCGTAGCGCGGCACGCAGCGTCGCGGGCACGTCGGTCTCGGCGACCGTCTCCGTCCCGGCCTCTGCGAGCACCTTGGCCACCGCGTCCTCCGCGACCTTCACCGACCACCCCAGTCCGGCCAATGCGTCGACCACCTGGGCCCGTCCGTCCGTCGTCGGTGCGGCGACGTGCTCCGCCCCGCCGTCGGCCCCGGGCGCGCCCAGCTTGCCCGTGAGCTCGAGGACGATCCGCTGGGCGCTCTTCGCCCCGATGCCGGGGACCCGTCGCAGTGCCGCGAGGTCCTCGCCGGCGATGGCGCGACGCAGGGCGTCCGGCGTGAGCACGGCCAGCATCGCGAGGGCGATCCGTGGGCCGACGCCTGAGACGGACTGAGCGGTCTCGAACACCTCACGCTCGTCGGCGTCCGCGAAGCCGTAGACGGTCATCGAGTCCTCGCGCACCACCAGCATGGTGTGCAGCTGCGCGGGCTCCCCCGGGCGGAGCCCTGCGAGGGTCGCCGGGGTGGCGTGGACCAGGTATCCCACACCGTTGACGTCGATCACCGCGCGGTCGAGGTTCACCTGCGTCACCGTGCCGGCCAGGGATGCGATCACCGGGCTCCCTCCTTTCCTCGAACACCCGTACGGTACCCCGCGGGCCGCTGCGCCGTGCGCTCCGCGGCCGCCCAGGCGCGTTGCGCCGGGGTGGTCTCGTGCCGGTCACCACCTTGCAGGGCGCCGGCCGGACGCCACAGATGGGTGATCGCCAGCGCGAGCGCGTCGGCCGCGTCGGCCGGCTGCGGGACGCTCTGCAGGCGCAGGATGCTCGCGACCATGCGCTGGACCTGTTCCTTGCCCGCCCGGCCCGAGCCGGTGACCGCGGCCTTCACCTCGCTCGGCGTGTGCAGCGCGACCGGCACGCCTCGGCGCGCGGCCGCCACCATCGCCAGGCCGGCGACCTGCGCGGTCCCCATGACCGTGCCGCGGTTGTTCTGCGCGAAGACGCGCTCCACCGCCACCACGTCGGGCGTGTGGTCGTCGAGCCAGGAGTCCAGCCCGCGCGAGATGTCGAGCAGCCTCAGGTCGGTGCTCGTCTCCGGCACGGTGCGCAGCACGCCCACGCCCACCAGGTCGGCCCGCCGGCCGGGACGGGAGTCCACCACCCCGACGCCACAACGGGTCAGACCCGGATCCACTCCCAGCACTCGCACGGCGTCACTGTCTCACGCAGCACCGACAACCCCTGGGAGCGAAACGTCCGGGCGTGCTCAGTCGTCGCCGTCGAGGGCGGCCATGACCTCGTCGGAGGCGTCGAAGTTCGCGTAGACGTTCTGGACGTCGTCGCTGTCCTCGAGCGCGTCGATCAGGCGTGTGATCTTGCGGGCACCCTCGACGTCGACCTCGACCTGCATCGAGGGGTGCCAGATGGAGTCCGCCGAGTCGTACTCGATGCCCGCCTCGACGATCGCGGTGCGCACGTCGACCAGGTCGGTCGCCTCGCTCAGCACCTCGATGTGCTCCCCGACGTCGGTCACCTCCTCGGCGCCAGCGTCCAGCGCGGCGAGCATCACGTCGTCCTCGGTGACGCCGTCCGTTTTCGGGACGACGACGAGTCCCTTGCGTGAGAAGAGGTACGACACCGACCCGGGGTCGGCGAGGTTGCCACCGTTGCGGGAGAAAGCGGTCCGGACCTCGGCCGCGGCACGGTTCTTGTTGTCGGTGAGGCACTCGACGAGCACGGCGATGCCGTTGTTCCCGTAGCCCTCGTACATGATCGTCTGGTAGTCGACGGCGTCGGCGCCCTCGCCGGAGCCGCGCTTGAGCGCGCGGTCGATGTTGTCGTTGGGGACCGACGACTTCTTCGCCTTCTGGACGGCGTCGAACAACGTCGGGTTGCCCGCCATGTCGCCGCCGCCGGTGCGCGCCGCGACCTCGATGTTCTTGATCAGCTTCGCGAAGAGCTTGCCCCGCTTGGCGTCGATCGCCGCCTTCTTGTGCTTGGTCGTGGCCCACTTCGAGTGACCTGACATGCCTCTACCTGACTCCCTGCGTCTCCGTTGGCTCTTTCACTGGCGTCGAACGGCGGCGGGGAACCTCCGCCGGTCGCCCGCGACCATGCTGACGAACAGCCTGTGCACGCGCGTGTCCCCCGTGATCTCCGGGTGGAACGCGGTGGCGAGCAGCGGCCCCTGCCGTGCCGCAACGATCCTACCGGCGGCCGCTACGGCACGGCCCTGGGTATCCACGGCCGGGATACGCGACAGCACCTCGACGTCGCGCCCGGCCTCCTCGATCCAAGGAGCGCGGATGAATGCGGTGCGCATCGCAGCCCCGGCGGAGACGCCCACGACGTCGAGGTCGGTCTCGAACGAGTCGACCTGCCGGCCGAACGCGTTGCGCCGCACGACGACGTCCATCCCGCCGAGGGTCTGCTGGTCGGCCGTGCCGTCGAGGATCCGGTCCGCGAGCAGGATCATCCCGGCGCACGAGCCGTACACCGGAAGCCCTTCCTTGATCCGTGCCCGCAACGGGTCCCGCAGCTCGAAGATGCGCAGCAGCTTGTCGATGGTCGTCGACTCCCCGCCGGGGAGCACGAGCCCGTCGACGAGTGCCAGCTCGTCCGGTCGTCGCACGGTCACGGGGCGGGCGCCCACAGAGGCCAGGGCGGTCAGGTGCTCACCGACGTCGCCCTGCAGGGCCAGGACGCCGATGGTCGGAGTGTTCACAGCCATTCATCCTACGACCGGCCGACTCGTGCGGGCGGTGTGCGCCACCTCACAGCCCAGGGGCTTGAGCCCGTCGCGACGACAGGGTCTGGACTGCTCAGGCAAGCACCCAGCACCGATCGCGGCAGAAGAGGACGAAGCAGCGTGCGTTCCGACCATGAAGACCAGAAGGCCCTGGCCAGCGGGCCTCACCAGGCGTCAGTCCCACCCGGGGTGGAGTACCACCGGGTCCTGGCGGGAGAGAAACGTCGCATCGGTCGCGGCGTCCTTGCCATCGCACTTCTCATCGGCGGCATGTTCGCCTTCATCTCCGCCTTCTACTACCTCGGTAGCTGGGTCGACGGGCTCCTCTCGCCCGGCGGGCCGCACGACGACGGTCGGGTCCTCACCCCGGTGGCGCACACCGCCAGCCTGATCGCCACCGCGCTGCTCGTGCCGTGGAGCATGGTGATCCAGCACTGGCTCTACGGAGTGCGTGGCGCCTCGCTGACCTCGGTGGCCTCTCGCTTCCGCTTCGGCCTGTTCGGGAGAGCGCTGCTGGCCATCGGCCCCGCGCTGCTGATCGCCTTGGCGATCGCAGAGCACGTGACGCCCTACCGGACCACCGAGTGGCTGCAGAGCGACGTGATCTGGCTGCTCGTCGTGAGCCTCGCGCTGGTGCCGCTGCAGGCCGCGGGCGAGGAGTACGGCCTGCGCGGACTGGTCTTCCGCATCGCGGCGAGCTGGGGGCGCGGTCGGACGACGTCGCTGATCCTGGGCATCGGCGTGTCGTCCCTCATCTTCTCCGTGATCCACACCACGGGGAACCCGATGTGGAACGCGTTCTACGTCGTCTTCTCCGTGACCACGGCGTTCATCACCTGGCGCACCGGTGGGCTCGAGATCGCGATCGTGCTGCACGCCGTCGTGAACACGCTCACGTTCGTCTTCTGGATCGCGCTGAACGCCGACCTCGCCGAGCGGCTCGACCGTTCCGCTCCCCTGAGCCCCGGCCTGGTGATCTTGAACAGCCTCGTGTTCGTCGGCGCGGCGGTGGTGGTGTGGCTGCGCACCCGGCGCTCGGGGCCGGTGACCACGTGACCCGGCCGACGTCGCGCTGAGTGATCTCAGGCCGGAACGCCGGCCGCCCTCCGGGTAGACGCCGGAGGGCGACCGGCACGGGTTCACGCCGCGGCGAGCTCCAGGCCCGGGCCGAAGACCTCGTAGTGGAGCTGGTCGTCACGCACGCCTCGATCGGCGAGTGCTGTGCGTGCCGCCGCCATGAAGGGCAGCGGACCGCACAGGTACACCTCGGCGTCGGCCGGTACGTCGACGCCGTCCAGGCTGAGCCGTCCGGCCCGCAGCAAGGAGTCGGCGTCACGGGCGCCGAGGTCCTCGTACCAGCGCACGAGCTCGCCGTCGGCCAGGTCCCCGACGAGCTCGCGCAGCTCGCTGCGGTGGGCGTGCCGGGCCGGCGACCTGTCGGCGTGCAGGACCACGACTCGCCGGTCGGTCCCCGTGGCTCGCAGGTGGTGCAGGAACCCGATCATCGGCGTGACGCCGATACCCGCGGACATCAGCAAGAGCGGCGCCTCGCCGTCCACCAGCGTCAGCTCTCCGAAGGGCAGGGAGACCTCGACGAGGTCGTCCTCGAAGAGGTTGGCGTGCAGGTGCCCCGACACCTCGCCGGCCGGCGCGATGCGGTCACCGTCGTGGGTGGCGGGAACGGCCTTGACGGAGATCGACCAGGTGCCCGGCGCACCGATCCCGGTGAGGCTGTACTGGCGGATCTGACGTGCGCCGTCAGGCAGGGTCACCGCGACGGACACGTACTGCCCGGCGCGCCCCGCCGGCAGCTCGTGCCCGTCGGCGTCCCCGAGCTCGAACGAGACGGTGTCCGGCGACTGCTGCGTGCGCCGTCGGACCCGGACCGTGCGCCAGACCTGGCCGGGATCGACGGCGGCCTCGGCGTACAGGCCCTGCTCGATCTCGATCAGGGCGTGCGCCATGTGCCAGTAGACCTCGCTCCACGCGGCCGCGACCTCGTCCGTCACCGCCTCGCCGAGCACCTCGGCGATCGCACCGAACAGGTGCTCGTGCACGATCGGGTACTGGTCGGCGGTGATGCCGAGCGAGGCGTGCTTGTGCGCGATCCGCGCCAGCACCTCGTCTGGCTCCGGGCCGTCGTCGTCCACGAGGAACGTCGCGTACGCGGCGATCGCCCCGGCGAGCGCGCGCTGCTGGTCACCGCGAGCCTGGTTGCCACGGTTGAACAGGTCCCGCTCGAGCTCGGGGTGCGCGGCGAACATCCGTCGGTAGAAGGCCGGGGTGATGTCGCCGATGGCACCTCCTATCACGGGCAGCGTGGCACGGACGACGTCGGCGGACCGGGACGAGAGCATGAGTTCTCCTGTCGTTCTTCTGCGGGTGCTGGCTGGACGCGATGCGCTCAGCGAGGTGGTCCCGACCTCAGAGTGAGGAGCAGGGACCGGGTCGGTGGGGCGGCAAGGTCCTGGATCGTCAGGGGGTCCAGGACCTCGAAGAAGGCCTCGCGGGCGCGGGCCAACGCACCGCGCAGGCGACACCCGCCACGCAAGGGGCAGGGCACCGCGCCGTCGCAGTCGACGACCTCACCGTCGCCCTCGATCGCACGTGCCACGGCCCCCACGGAGATCAGGTCGGCCGCAGAGGTCAGCCGCACTCCCCCGCCGCGGCCTCGCCGCGCCTCGACGACGCCGAGCGCCGCAAGCCGCGTGACGACCTTCGCCGCGTGCGCCGCCGAGACGTGGAGCTCCTCGGCCAGCCCGCGGGTGGTGGCCGAGCTCTCGTCGTCGAGGACGGCAAGCCGCATGACGATGCGGAGTCCCAGGTCGGTGTACGCGGTGAGCTGCACACGGCAACGCTATCTAAAGTCGCACCCGATATGCGTCTTTAACGGGTGTGAAGGAGAGCACACCTGCGCAGCCGACGATCAGTCGTCGTCGTGCTCGGTGCCCAGGTGGCGCACCACGCCGTCCCACCCCGCGCGGAGGGCCTCGACGACGTCGGGCAACACCGTCGGGAAGATCTCGACCCGCTGGTCGCGCAGCTCAGCCACGCTCATCCAGCGCATCTCGTCGAGCACGTGACGCTCCTGAGCGGTCCAGCCGGCGTCCGTGGGCTCGTGGTCCGTGACGCGGGCGACGAAGAACACCTCGTCCTGGTGGCACGTCTCGGCGAAGAAGTGGAAGATCCCCGCGCGCGTCAGGACCGGGCCCTCCAGATCGTCCTCGGTCAGCCGCAGGCCGGCCTCCTCGCGCGCCTCGCGCACCGCCGCCGCGGCCTCGGACTCACCCGGTTCGATGCCGCCGCCGACGGTGAACCACCAGCTGCGCTCCGGCTCGTCGGCGTCGTGCCCGCGGACGAGGAGCGCGCGCCCCGCGGCGTCCAGGATGATGACACGAGCCGCACGGCGGTGCCGCCGTCCATCGTCACCGAGGACCCAGTCGGGTCCCAGCGAGGACGACGCGTTCGATCGGACCGGCATGGCGTCCAGCATAGGTGCCCAGCATCGCCAAGGTCGGGACCACCTGCAACAATCCGTGGTCGTGAACGACGTCGTGAGCACCGTTGTCCTGAGCACCGTGCGGGGGCTCGGGTGATCCACACCTTTCACCTCGCCGAGATGCCGGCCACCGTGACGGCACGCGCGCTGCTGCGCCCGCCGTCGGGCACGACCGCCCCCGGGCTCGACCACGCCGAGTGCCTGGCCCTCATGCGCCTGGGCGCGCCCGCCGTCTCCCTGGACCGGCTGCAGCTACGACGGATCGCGGTCTTCGCGCAGTGGCGCGACGCGGGTGCCGTGGACCGCTTCCTGTCCGACGACGTCCTCGGCCGCCACCTGGCGAGCGGCTGGCACGTGCGCCTGGAGTACCTGCGCCGCTGGTCCCGGCTGGCGGCCTTGCCCGGTCTGCCGGCCCGGGCGGGCGACTGGGACCAGGAGGAAACCGTGGTCGCGGTGACCGTCGCCCGGATGCGCCTGCTCGAGGTGCCGCGGTTCCTGCGGTGGGGCAGGCCCGTCGAACGCCAAGTGCGGGACCACCCCGCCACCACGCTCGCCCTGGCCGCGTTCCGACCGCCGAGCACGATCTCCACCTTCTCCGTGTGGCGTACCGTCCGCGAGATGGAGGAGATGGTGCACGGCCGCACCACCCTGCCCGGCGCGGAGCGGCACGCGGACGCCATGGTCGAACGCCGGCGTCGCGACTTCCACCACGAGTTCGCGACGTTCCGCTTCCGCCCGCTCTCGGAGCACGGCACGTGGGAAGGGCGCACGGGGATCGTCCCGCCGGGCTGACCCTTCTTCCCCGCGGATCCGCGGCCATGCCCCCCCGTCCGAGCTACGGAGACTGTCCACATCAGGGGGATTCGCGTCCCCACGGTCTTCCATAGGTTCTCCGGTAGCGGCGCCGACGCGTCGTGACACGCAGAGAGCTGGAGGGCATGACGTTGAGGACGACACGACGCACAGCGAGCACCGGAATCCCCCGGAGGATCACGAAGGCGGTGGTCGCGGCGGCGCTCACCGTCGCGGCGGCGGCAGCCTGTGCCGCCGCTCCGGACGCGGACGCGGGGGGCGGGACCGCACCGTCGGTCGCCACCGAGACGGCCGACGCACCGTCCATCACCTGGGGCCCGTGCCCTGCGCCGGCCGAGGGCGCCGGTCGCGACCCCCGGCTCACCTGCGGCACCGTGACGGTCCCGCTGGACTACCAGGACCCGGATGGCGAGACGATCGAGGTGGCTGTCTCCAAGCTGCCGGCGACGACGTCCAGCGACCGCCGCGGCGCCCTGCTCCTGAACCCGGGCGGCCCGGCGTTGCCCGGCCTGGACACCCCGGGCGTCGTGGCGCCGACCCTGCCGTCGTCGGTCCTGGAGGCCTACGACCTGATCGGCTTCGACCCCCGCGGGGTCGGGCACAGCACCCCGCAGAGCTGCGGCCTCGACGACCCGTCCCTCGCCGGCCTCTTCCCCTACCCGGCCGCGGACGGCTCGATCGACGCGAACGTCGACCACGCCCGCGCCGTCGCCGAACGGTGCGCGACGAACGCCGGGGAGCAGCTCCGATACTTCACCACCGCCAACACGGCCCGCGACATGGACCGCATCCGCGCGGCCCTCGGCGAGGAGAAGATCTCCTACTGGGGCCAGTCCTACGGCACGTACCTCGGCACCGTCTACCAGTCGCTGTTCCCGGACCGCGCCGACAAGATGGTCCTCGAGGGCAACGTCGACCCCACGAAGGTCTGGGCGCACGCGAAGGACAACTGGGGCAAGGCCATGTCGGAACGCTTTCCCGACGCGGCACGGGTCGCCGCGGCGCAGCACGCCACGCTCGGACTGGGCGGCACGGTCGACGAGGTGACCGAGAACTACCTCGCGCTCGCCGACCACCTCGATCGGAGCCCGGCACCGGTCCCCGACACCCCGCTGGTCCTGACGGGCCCGATGCTGCGCACGGTCACCTACAGCCTCCTGCTGCACGACGAGAACCTCCCGGTGCTCGTGCAGTTCTGGAAGGCCGCCGCCGGGCTGGCGGACGGCACGCTCACCGAGGCGGACGGTCAGCTGCTGCAGCAGGTGTTCAGCGCGCCACCGCCGACCCCGGGCGTGCCGGCCGACAACCAGGCCACCATGTTCCTGGCGCTGACCTGTGGCGACGCGCAGTGGTCGGACGACGTCGACGAGTACGCCCGCCGCACCTCCGAGGACCGGGCGGCCTGGCCGCTCACCGCGGGCATGCCCGCCAACGTCTGGGCATGCGCGTTCTGGCCGGAGCCGATCGAGGAGCCCGTCCGCGTCACCGACGAAGGACCGCGCAACACGCTGATCCTGCAGAACCGCCGGGACAACGCCACACCGTGGGAGGACGGTCGCGGGCTGTCCGTGGCCCTCGGCGAGCGAGCGGCCTTCGTCGGCGCGGACCACGGCGGGCACTACGTCTACGGCCAGGGCTCCACGTGCGTGGACGAGGCGACGGTGGCGTTCCTGACCACCGGCAGGCTGCCGGAGGAGGAGATCTACTGCACGGACGTCGACCCGTCGCAGTCACCGCAGCCAGGTAACTGACGACCGTGCCATCGCGGCCGGTGGCGAGCAGGTGGTGCGGGCACTCTGCCCGACCTGCTCGCTACCAGCCGCGCTCGGCGAGCCGCACCGGCTCGGGCTGCTCCTCGACGTTGATGCCGACCATGGCCTCGCCCAGACCGCGAGACACCTTGGCGATCACGTCCGGGTCGTCGTGGAACGTGGTGGCCTGCACGATCGCCTTGGCACGCGCGGCCGGGTCGCCCGACTTGAAGATGCCGGAGCCGACGAAGACGCCCTCGGCTCCGAGCTGCATCATCATCGCGGCGTCGGCCGGCGTGGCGATACCGCCCGCGGTGAAGAGCACGACAGGGAGCTTGCCCGTACGGGCGACCTCGGCCACGAGCTCGTACGGCGCCTGCAGCTCCTTGGCCGCGACGAACAGCTCGTCCTCGGGCAGCGAGGAGAGGCGCCGGAGCTGCTGACGGATCTGGCGCATGTGCGTGGTGGCGTTCGAGACGTCGCCGGTGCCGGCCTCACCCTTGGAACGGATCATCGCCGCGCCCTCGGTGATGCGGCGCAACGCCTCGCCGAGGTTCGTCGCACCGCAGACGAAGGGGACGGTGAACTCCCACTTGTCGATGTGGTGGGTGTAGTCGGCCGGTGACAGCACCTCGGACTCGTCGACGTAGTCCACACCGAGGGACTGCAGGACCTGCGCCTCGACGAAGTGTCCGATGCGGGCCTTCGCCATGACGGGGACCGACACCGCGTCCACGATGCCCTCGATCATGTCCGGGTCGCTCATCCGGGCGAGCCCGCCCTGGGCGCGGATGTCGGCCGGCACCCGCTCGAGCGCCATGACCGCGACCGCTCCGGCGTCCTCGGCGACCTTGGCCTGCTCCGGGGTGACGACGTCCATGATGACGCCGCCCTTGAGCATCTCGGCCATGCCTCGCTTGACGCGGGCGGTGCCCACCTCGCCGACGCCCGTCGTGCCGGCCGGGGTTCCGGTGGTCTCGGTCAACGCAACCTCACAGTGTTCTTGCGAGCACGCCCCTGGCGCGGTGCCGGGCATGCCGACGTGGTCCACGCCGTGCCACCCATCCTACGGGCGTGTCAGGAGAGGTCGATCCCGTCCGGCATCTGGTCGTCGAGCTCCACGGTCTGCGGCAACGGTGCCCGCCCGGCCAGCCGCAGCCACCGCACGCGACGCGGTCTGCGCGCCCGCTGCGCCTGGGCCACGGCCTCGTTGTGGAAGCGCCGGGCGAGCTGGGCGCGGTACCACGCCGCCCCGAGGTCGCCCACCAGCTCGGCGCCCGGCTCGGAGTCCCGCAGGCCCGCGACCGTCTCGGAGTCGTCGAGCACCGAGCGCAGCGTCACGGACAGCTCGGACTCGGCTCCCTCGCGATCGGCGGGCAGGCCCGTCAGGGCGAACGCCTCGGACGACGACGGCTCGCCCGCCGCGGTGGGGGCCGACCGTTCGGACGTCTCGGTCACCGCGAAGGCTGCGTCAGCGACGAGCACCGAGCTCGCCGGGTCCAGCAGGCCGGACGACGCCAGGTCCAGGGACGTGCGTACGCGACGGTCGAGCTGCGCCTGCAGGGCGAGGCGTGAGGCCACGACCTTGTGGTGCAGACGGTCCAGGCGCGAGGCGGAGACCCAGACGAACCACAGCGCCAGGCCGACGACGACCACGGCCAGCAGGGCTACCTCGGACCAGCTCATCGCTCACCCGCCACGTCCGCGCGGGGCCGCCGGCCCAGCAGCCAGGACGACCGCCCGGCCAGGAGGTCCTGGCGCACCGTCCCGTCGCCGAGCGCCTCGGTGGCGGCGACGGCCATCTCGTAGACGGCCAGCACCTGGTCGGTGACCGTCGTCCAGTCGAAGCGGCGGACGAACGTCGTGGCGCGCTCCCGGCGCGCCCGGGTGTCCGCACGGTCGGCCAGCGCCCCGACGACCGCCTCCGCGAGGGCGCCCGCGTCACCCGTGCGGAACAACCGGCCCGCGGTGCCGTCGTCGAGCACCCGGCGGAACGCCCCGAGGTCGCTGGCCACGACGCCGGTGCCCGCGCTCATCGCCTCGACCAGGACGATCCCGAAGCTCTCGCCGCCGGTCTGCGGAGCGACGTACAGGTCGGCGGACCGCAGCAGCGCCGCCTTGTCCGCGTCGCTGACACCGCCGAGCCACTCGAAGGCCGCTCCGTGCTCGCCGAGCACGGCCTGCGCCGCCGCCCTCCCGGCGTCCCCCTTGCCCGCGACGAGGAAGCGAGTCCCGGGTTCTCGGGCGAGGATCGCCGGCGCGGCCTCCGCGAGCACCTGCAGGCCCTTGCGAGGCTCGTCGAGGCGGCCCAGGAACGCCACGGTGGGCGCCTCCGGGGTCCCCCGCCACCGCTGCGCGTCGGGCGCGTCGGCGAAGCGGTCGACGTACACGCCGTTGGGGATGACGACGGCGTCCCCGCCCAGGTGCTCGACCAGCGTGCGCCGCGCGTCCTCCGACACCGCGATGCGGGCCGAGATCTTCTCCAGGGACTGGCGCAGCAGGGGGTGCGCCACCTGCAGCGCCCGCGAGCGCACCTGCGAGGTGTGGAACGTCGCCACGACGGGTCCTTCGGCGACCCAGAGCGCGAGCATCGACAGGGACGGCGTCATCGGTTCGTGCAGGTGCAGCACGTCGAACCGGCCGGCGTCGATCCAGCGGCGGACCCGGGCCGCGGCGCGCGGGCCGAACGCCAGCCGCGCGACGGAGCCGTTGTAACGGACCGGGACCGCACGCCCCGCCGGGGTGACGACGTCGGGCACCTCGGTGTCGTCGTCGGCCGGGGCCAGGACGGAGACCTCGTGACCCGCGTCGCGCAACGCCTCGGCGAGGTCGCGCACGTGGAACTGCACCCCGCCCGGGGCGTCGAACGAGTAGGGGCACACGATGCCCACCCGCAACGGCCGCATCACGCCTCCCCCGCCAGGGCTCGCGTGCGGGCGTACCGCTGCGGGTCGAGATCCTCGACGAACACCTTCTGCAGCATGTGCCAGTCAGCCGTGTGCTCGCCGATGAACCCGCCGAGCACGTCGACCCAGGCCTGGGTGAGCTGCTGGACCTGCTCACGCCGGTTCCCGGCGTCGGGCGGCCCGACGGGGGCGTGGAAGCGGATGACGATGCCCCACGCGGTCCCCGCACGACGGCGGCGCTCGCCGTCCAGCCGCTCGTGCCGGATGCCGACGGGGATCAACGGCACACGGGCGGCCACCGCGAGGGCGGCAGGCCCGGCGGCGACCCGTGCCCGGTGGCCGCACAGGTCGACCTCGATCCCGCGGGCGGTGAGGTCGCGGTCCGCCAGGAGCGGCACGAGCCGGGGACCGTCCTCGGCGCCGCGCACCAGGTCGCGGAAGACGCCGTCGTCGCCGAGCGGCAGCACGTCGATGCCGATGGAGCTCCGGAACCTCACGAACTCGTCGAACAACGCCTCCGGCCGTAGCCGTTCGGCCACCGTCAGCACGGGTGCGACGTTCAGCGACGCCCAGGCACCGGCGAGGTCCCAGTTGCCCAGGTGCCCCAGCGCCAGCGAGACCGCTCCGCCCCGGACGGTCACCGGCTCGAGGTTCTCGTACCCCTCGACCCGGACCCGGGCGTCGAGCTGTGCGCGGGTGGCGCCCTGGACGGTGAAGGCCTCGCGGAAGTAGCGCAGGTACCGGCGCATGCCCGTGCGGGACAGCCGACGGACGGCCCGGTCGTCCAGGTCCGGGCGCACGCGGGCGTAGTTGGCCTCCAGCCGGCGCACGCCCGCGCCGTGGCGGAGCCACGTGACGTCGGCGGCCAGGTCGAACAGAGCCCGCAGCAGCGGCTCCGGGACCTTCGGGGCGTGGCGCCAGGCGAACGTGTAGGCGGCAGCGAGGTCCATCACGCCTCCTCGGTGGTGGGCAGGAGCTGGTTCCGGACCGTCAGGACACGTTGGGCGACCGTCACCAGGCTGGCGAGCGCGAGCAGCCCGAGCACGACCACCAGGACGGCGACCGGCAGGCCCACCTGGACGAACGCGGTGGGCACCAGCGCCACGACGAGCCGGTCGGAGCGCTCGGCGATTCCGACGGCCGCCGTGGCACCGACCGACTCGGCCCGCGCACGGGCGTACGGCACGACCGACCCGAGCACCAGGCAGGCCAGGGCCACGATGGTCCCCGCCGTGCCCCACGGCTCGTCGGCGTGCAGCACGAACCACAGCGTGATGCCCGCGAAGACCGCGCCGTCGGAGACCCTGTCGAGCGTCGAGTCGAGGAACGCGCCCCAGGGACCGCTGCGACCGCTCGCCCGCGCCATGACGCCGTCGAGCGAGTCGGTCAGGACGAAGAGACCGATCAGGAGCGCGCCGAGCGTGAGGTGGCCCGCGGGCAACAAGGTCAGCGCGAGGACGGTGACGATCACGGTGCCGGTGACCGTCACCGCGTCCGGAGAGACCCCGCGACGGATCAGCAGGTTCGCCAGGGGGGTGAACAGGCGCTGCATCGTGGCCCGCAGGCGGCCGAACATGGGAGCTCCTCGTCTCGTCGTGCGTGCCGGCAGGCCGGCGTCGCCAGGCTAGCGCCCGGCGCCGGTCAGCGGGCGGGCCACGCCGCAGCGAGCCGCGCGCGGGTGTCCGCGAGCAGCTCGGGCAGCGCCTTCGTCCGCCCGACGACGGGCAGGAAGTTCGCGTCGCCGAGCCACCGCGGGACCACGTGCTGATGCAGGTGCGCGGCGATGCCGGCGCCGGCGGCCTCGCCCTGGTTCATCCCCAGGTTGAACCCGGCCGGCGCGTAGACCTCGCGCAGGACGCGCATCGCGGTCTTCGTCATGGCGGCGAGCTCCGACGTCTCGCCGTCCGTCAGGTCGGTGTAGTCCGAGACGTGCCGGTAGGGCAGGACCATCAGGTGGCCACCGTTGTACGGGTACAGGTTGAGCAGCGCGAAGCAGTCCGCCCCGCGGGCGACGACGAGGCCCTCCTCGTCCTCGCCCGCGGGAATCCGGCAGAACGGGCAGTGCTGCGGCGTGGAGTCAGCGGGCTTGTCCTGCCCGCCGATGTACACCATCCGGTGCGGCGTCCACAGCCGCGAGATGTCGTCCTGGGCCGGGCCGAACGAGTCCGCCGGGTCCAGCCTGGGCGCGCCGTCCTGCTCGCCCACCGTCACACCTGCTCGCGGTCGCGGACCGCCGTCACGACGCGTGCGACGGCGTCGGCCACGGGCACACCGTTCTCCTGCGTGCCGTCGCGGAACCGGAACGAGACCGCGCCCGCCTCGGCGTCCTCGCCGCCGGCGATGAGGACGAACGGCACCTTCTCCTTGGCGGCGTTGCGGATCTTCTTGCCGAACCGGTCGTCGGAGGTGTCCAGCTCAGCTCGGATGCCCTGCGCGCGCAGCTGCGCGACGACGTCGCCCAGGTAGTCGTCGAACGCGTCGGCGACGGGCACCGCCAGGACCTGGACCGGCGCGAGCCAGGCCGGGAAGGCACCCGCGTAGTGCTCGAGCAGCACCGCGAAGAACCGTTCGATGGACCCGAACAGCGCACGATGGATCATCACCGGGCGCTGCCGGGTCCCGTCCGCGGCCGTGTACTGCAGGTCGAACTTCTCCGGCAGGTTGAAGTCCAGCTGGATGGTCGACATCTGCCAGGTCCGGCCGATGGCGTCCCTCGCCTGGACGGAGATCTTGGGACCGTAGAACGCGGCACCGCCCGGGTCCGGCACGAGCTCCAGCCCCGACGCCGTGGCGACCTCCTCGAGCGTCCGGGTGGCCTCCTCCCAGCTGTCGTCGTCGCCGACCGTCTTCTCGGGGTCACGGGTCGACAGCTCGAGGTAGAAGTCGTCCAGGCCGTAGTCACGCAGCAGGTCGAGCACGAACGTCAGCAGCGAGGTGAGCTCGTCGCGCATCTGCTCGCGCGTGCAGTAGATGTGCGCGTCGTCCTGGGTGAAGCCACGGGCGCGCGTGAGTCCGTGCACGACACCGGACTTCTCGTACCGGTACACGGTGCCGAACTCGAACAGCCGCAAGGGCAGCTCGCGGTACGAGCGCCCCCGCGCGTCGAAGATCAGGTTGTGCATCGGGCAGTTCATGGGCTTGAGGTAGTAGTCCTGGCCCGGCTTGCGCACGTTGCCCTCGTCGTCGAGCTCCGCGTCGAGATGCATCGGCGGGTACATGCCGTCGGCGTACCAGTCGAGGTGCCCGGAGGTCTCGAACAGCTTCGACTTGGTGATGTGTGGGCTGTTGACGAACGAGTACCCGGACTCGACGTGCCGCTTGCGCGAGTACTCCTCCATCTCCATGCGCACCATCGCGCCCTTGGGGTGGAACACCGCCAGGCCCGAGCCGATCTCGTCCGGGAAGCTGAACAGGTCCAGCTCGCTGCCCAGGCGCCGGTGGTCACGGCGCTCCGCCTCGGCGAGCCGCTCGAGGTAGCCCTTGAGCTCGTCCTTGCTGGGCCACGCGGTGCCGTAGACGCGCTGCAGCTGCGGGTTCTTCTCGCTGCCGCGCCAGTAGGCGGCCGCCGAGCGCATGAGCTGCACCCCGTTGCCGATGAGCTTCGTCGAGGGCAGGTGCGGGCCCCGGCACAGGTCCGACCACACGACGGTCTCGCTCTCGCGTCCCGCCCCGCGGACGTTGTCGTAGATCGTCAGCTCGCCGGCGCCGACCTCCACGGAGGATCCGTCGTCGTCGGACGACGATCCCTTGAGGCCGATGAGCTCGAGCTTGTACGGCTCGGCGGCGAGCTCGGCGCGGGCCTCGTCCTCGGTGACGACCCGACGGCGGAACGTCTGGCCCTCCTTGATGATGCGGGTCATCGCCTTGTCGAGCTTCTTGAGGTCGTCGGGCGTGAACGGCTCCGCGACGTCGAAGTCGTAGTAGAAGCCGTCGGCGATGGGCGGGCCGATGCCCAGCTTCGCGTCGGGGTTCACCTGCTGCACGGCCTGGGCGAGCACGTGCGCGGCGCTGTGTCGCAGCACGGCGAGCCCGTCGGGCTCGGCGATCGTCACCGGCTCGACGACGGTGCCCGGGGCGAGCTCGCGCGACAGGTCCAGCAGCTCGCCGTCGACGCGCATCACCACGACGTCGCGGCGGTCGGCGAAGAGCTCGGTGCCCGTCGTCGTCGACTCCACCGTCACCGTGGTCGTGGGCTCGGCGGGGTGCGGTACGGCGTCGGACACGGTGGTGCTCCTTGCGGTGGTCGATGGTGGCGCCGCCCGGTGGCGACGCCCCCCGATCGTACCGACACGGCGCTCCGTCGTCGCACCGCTCCGCCCGGTCCGGGACAATGGCACGGTGGTTCCGCACGACACACCCGCCGACGCCCGCGACGCCCCCGACCTGGCAGCGCTCGACGCGCACGTGATCAGGTGCCACGCGTGCCCCCGGCTCGTGGCCTGGCGCGAGCAGGTGGCGTCCCAGCGGCGTGCCGCGTTCCGGGACGAGACCTACTGGGCCCGGCCGGTCCCGGGGTTCGGCGACGAGCACGCCGCCGTCGCGGTGGTCGGCCTGGCGCCGGCCGCGCACGGCGCCAACCGCACCGGGCGCATGTTCACGGGCGACCCCAGCGGTGACTTCCTGTTCGCCGCCCTGCACCGCACCGGGTTCGCGAACCAGCCCCGTGCGACCGGGCGCGACGACGGCATGCGGCTCACCGGGATGCGTCTGGTGGCGCCCGTGCGCTGCGCGCCACCCGACAACCGGCCCACGCCGGACGAGCGGCGCCGCTGCGCCCCGTACCTCGCCCGCGAGCTCGAGCTGCTCGCCCCGACCGTGCGCGTCGCCGTCGCGCTCGGCGCTGTCGGATGGAACGCGCTCCTGGCGACCCTCGGCGAGCAGGGCTGGGCGGTCCCCCGCCCGCGCCCGCGGTTCGCCCACGGTGCGCAGGTCACCCTCGCCCCGGCCGACGACGGCACGCCGGGGAGCTCGACACGCACCAGCCTGACGGTGCTCGGCTGCTACCACGTCTCGCCCCACAACACGTACACCGGCCGACTGACGGAGCCCATGCTCGACGACGTGCTGCGCACCGCGCGGACCCTGGCGGGGCTCGACGCGGTACCGTCCTGACATGACGCCCCGGGACCTCGCGGTCGACCGCTCTGACCCGCCGCTGCAGGCTGACGAGGCCACGACGCTGCGCACCTTTCTCGACTACCACCGCGACACCCTGCGGTGGAAGACGGCGAGCCTCGACGCAGCGCAGCTGGCCACACCGCTCGCCCCCAGCGACATGACCCTGGGCGGCCTCCTCAAACACCTGGCCTACGTCGAGTCGAACTGGTTCTCCGCCGTCATGACCGGTGGTGACGAGCTCGCCCCGTTCGACACGGTCGACTGGTCCGCCGACCGTGACTGGGACTGGCACAGCGCCGCCGACGACTCCCCCGCCGAGCTCCGCATCCTCTTCGACCGCGCCGTGGCCGCCTCGGACCAGGTCATCGACGGGGCGCTCGCGAGCGACGACGGACTCGACCTGCTCTCCGTGCGCACCGACGGACGCACCGGTGAGGCGTTCACGCTCCGCTGGGTCCTGGTGCACATGATCGAGGAGTACGCGCGGCACAACGGGCACGCCGACCTGCTGCGCGAGGCGGTCGACGGTCTCACCGGGGAGTAACACGCCCGCTCATGCGGCACGCGTCGGCTGCTTCGCGATGATCTGCTCCGAGACGAAGGCCACCACGACGGCGACGAGCACCACCGGTGCCATCGCGGCGGAGTGCGGTCCGAGCAGCAGGACGACCAGGACCGCGGAGGAGACCGGGAACGGCAGCACCGCCGCCGTCGCCGCCCCCATCCCGATCGCCATCGCCGGGACGGGACCGAGTCCCGGCAGGCCCGAGGCCAGCACGCCGGCCGCGGCGCCGAGCAGCACCGCGGGGAAGATCCCGCCGCCCCGCAGCGCACCGAGCGAGACCCCGTAGCCGATCGCCTTGAAGGCGAGCAGCGCGACCAGGGCCCCCGCCGACCACGCCGCCGGGTCCGCCGCGAGCGGCCCCAGCAGCCCCTGACCGGAGAGGGTGACCTCCTCGGGGGACCTGCCGGTCAGCAGCGCGTACGCTCCCGCACCCAGGCCGACGACCACCGCCGCACCGACCGCAGCCTGGAAAGGGCGGACGGTGGCACGCGCCTTGGTCCAGTGCCCCCACCGGTGCACCTGGCGGATGCCGAAGGCGATGACCACTGCCAGCGGCACCGCCCACAGCACGTCGGCGAGGTCGAGGCGCACCGGGGCGTCGAGGTCGGGCATCGCGAGCGACGGGATGCTCAGGCCGGTCCACGCACCCATACCCGTGAAGACGAGCGATCCGATGCCCGACGCGAGCAGGCAGGGCAGGACGACGCGAGCGAGCTTCGGCCCCGCCAGGCCGGCGGCCTCCAGGACGAAGACGGCCGCCACGAGCGGGCTGCCGAAGATGGCGGCGAGCGCGGCGGAGGCCCCGGCCGCCGTGATCAGCGCGCGGGCGGTCGGGTCGTCGAGCCTGGCCACCGGCCGCACGAAGATCAGGGCGAAGGCCGAACCGAGAGCCAGGAGCGGCGCCTCGGGTCCGAGGACCGCACCGAGCGGCAGGCCGCCGAGGGAGGCCAGCAGGATGCCCGGGACGTAGGAGGCCGGTACCGGCTCCAGGCCGAGCCCGTCGATCGGCACGTGCCCGCCGTGGCCGGGCAACGAGCGGATCGCGACACCGACCAGCACTCCGCCGAGCATCAACCAGGGCAAGGCCCACCACCACGGCACGCCGTCCAGGCCCACAGCGTCCGGCAGGACCTCCCAGACCGCGTGCTCGATCGCGTGCAGCAGGGCGAGGAACCCGAACGCCACCAACGAGACGGGCATCCCGATCGCCGCCGCGAGCAGGAGCAGACGCACATATCCGCGGGTCCGCACGGCCCGCTGCTCGCCGGAGACCGGGCCGTCGGGCTCGACGACGGGTCCGCGCTGCTCGGCGTCCGACATGTGGGGTCTCGGGTCAGCCGAGGATCTTGGCCTTGGCCGCGGCGAACTCCGCGTCCGTGAGCAGGCCCGCCGACCTCATCTCCCCGAGCTGCTGGAGCTGTGCCAGCGTGTCCGCGCCGGACGGAGCGGTTGGGGCCGGCTGCGCCTGCTGCTGCGCGAGCCGGGCCTGCTGCGCGTCGTAGGCCGCGGCACCGGCCTGCTGCTCCGCCTTCGCGCTCGCCCGGTTGTTCATCCCGCGGCTCACCGCGTTCGCCGTCCCGGCGACCACGGCGGTACGCGCCATGGTCCCGATCAGGCCGGGGCGTCCGATCCTCCTGGGCATCTGTCAGTCCTCCTCGGCGAGGGTGGCGGCCAGCTCCTCGATGGCCGCGGGCGGCACCGTGGTCATGTCGATCAGCGACCCGCCGGCGTCGCGCAGGGCCGAGGTGAGACCCGTGGCCCACGTGTGCTCGAAGACGAGCATCCCGACCGCTGCGCCGGGCGTCAGGTCGTCGGCGACCGCCGCGACGTCGTCCTCGGCGAGGAGCCCGCTCGGCTCCCCGACAAGGTCCGCCAGCTCGTCCGCGGCGTCCGCCGCCTCGAGCCACTCGACGGAACCGTCCTCGTTCTTGCGGATCGCCAGCATGTCCAGGACCTTGATCGTCCCGGCCTGGGAGAGCCGGACGAGCTCCGCGACGATCTCGCCCTTGAACTCGCTGTGCGGGAACTCCACCAGGAGGAGCTCCACCGGTGCGGCGGCGTTCATGTCCTGCCTCTCGGTCGGCGAGTCGGGCGCGACGAACGTCCAGGTCACCCGTCACGATCATCGAACCGCACCGAGAGGACCGCAACAGGAGGCAGCACCGGGCACGCCCTCGCGAGGGTCGTGTGAGGTGACTGTGAAGGCGGCCGCGTCGGGCGGCGCGCCTCGGGCAACCGCTCGCAGAATGGCAGGGTGCGTACGACCGACACCCCGATCTTCGATGCTCTCGCCCGCGAGTTCGAGGCCCAGCGCCCTCTGGTCCACGTGGCTTCCGCGCTGGGTGCCGACCCGCTCGGCGATCCGCTCTCGCGCACCCACGCCACGGAGGTCTCATGGTCCGGACAGCGGCGGGGCACGCTCCCCCGGCGCGCGCGTTCCCGCGCGGAGGGCTCGCCCGCCTGAGCCCGGGCTGCGGTCGGATGCCTGGAATCTCCAGCCGCCCCGCGACGTTGAGAAGAAAAGCACAAAGTCCATGTCCCGGTGCGGGCCGTCGGCCCCCGGGACCCACCCGAGGGGGTCTTATGCCACGCATCCGAATGCCCAAGCGCATCGAGTTCGAGAACGACGCCGGCCAGACCGTCCGTTATGTCCGGCGCGGCGACGGCGGCTACGTCTCGCCGCAGGCCGTGGTCGCACCCGACGTCGTCGTCGGCCGCGGGACGTACGTCGAGAGCGGCGCACGCGTCGACGCCGGCGCCCGGCTCGGTGAGGTGACCTGGGTCGACCATGACGCGGTCGTCGGGCGCGACGCCCGGATCGGCAGCAGCGTGCACCTGGGTCCCGGCTCGTTCGTCGGCGCCGGGGCGCGCGTCGCCGACCATGTCCAGCTCGGGCGAGACGTCCGCGTCGAGGCGTCCGCGACCGTCGAGGCGGAGGCGTCGGTGCCGGACGGGGAGGTCGTCCGACACCGCTACGCCCAGGCCGCCTGACCGCGGCGCCGCCCTCACCTCGGCAGCGTCGCCGCGCGCCCCCTTGCCGGACCGCGCCGCAACCGGCACGCTGGTGTGACGTGCCTCACGACGACGTGGGGTGCCGCGCTGAGGAGGTGCCGGATGACGTCCACCGAGCTTGCCGCTCTCCGCCGTGCGATCGAGCAGCTCCGCCACACCGTCGCTGGGGTGCACCACACCTTCGGTGACGCGCCCGCGGTGCGCCGGCTGCGCAACGACGTGGAGCGGTTGGAGATCGACGCCGGGGAGCTGGCATCCGCCCCGCCCCCGCGCGCGGACACCCTGACCGAGCACGTCGTCGTCCCGGACACTCCGCTGGACGAGTCGCTGTGGACCGGGGCCGACGACGAAGGGGTCGGCGGCTACCACGGCGACCGGCCGTGACGGCGACCGCCGGAGGGGTCGACGCCCCCGGGCGCGCCGAGGTCGGTGCGCGGACGCTGCGCACGGACCGGTGGTGGCTGGCTCCGGCGGCCACCGCCGTCGGCCTGCTGGCCTTCGTCGTGTACGGGGGCGTGCGGACGTTCCAGCAGCAGTACTTCTTCGCCGACGAGCGCTACCTCACGCCGTTCTACTCGCCGTGCGTGTCGCTCGGGTGCGCGTCGGAACCGGGAGCGGCGCACTTCGGGATGTTCCTGCCCGACCATCCCCTCATCCCCTACGCGGCCCTCAGCCTGCCGTTCCTGCTGGGTTTCCGGCTGACCTGCTACTACTACCGCAAGGCCTACTACCGGTCGTTCTGGCTCTCACCCCCGGCGTGCGCCGTGCCCGAGCCGCACGCGCAGTACTCGGGCGAGACCCGCTTCCCGCTGATCCTGCAGAACGTGCACCGGTACTTCTTCTACGTCGCCGTGCTGGTGTCGCTCGTCAACACCTACGACGCGCTCGTCGCGTTCCGGCATCCCACCGACGGGTTCGTGGTCGGCGTCGGCAATCTCGTGCTGCTGGTCAACGTCGCGCTGCTGTGGCTCTACACGGTGTCCTGCCACTCCTGCCGGCACGTGATGGGCGGGCGGCTCACGCACTTCTCGAAACACCCCGTGCGCTACCGGTTGTGGACCTGGATCTCGGTGCTCAACACCCGCCACATGCTGTTCGCGTGGGTGACGCTCGGCACGCTCGTGCTCACCGACCTGTACGTCGCGCTCGTCGCTGCCGGGACGATCACCGACTTCCGCATCCTCGGCGCCGGGGGCATGTGATGACCGAGACCGAGCACCACGACTACGACGTCCTCGTCATCGGGGCGGGCGGCGCCGGGCTGCGGGCCGCGATCGCGGCGCGGGAGCGCGGGATGCGCACCGCCGTCGTCTGCAAGTCCCTGTTCGGCAAGGCGCACACGGTCATGGCGGAGGGCGGGTGCGCCGCCGCCATGGGCAACGTCAACTCGAACGACTCGTGGCAGGTGCACTACCGCGACACGATGCGGGGCGGGAAGTTCCTCAACAGCTGGCGGATGGCGGAGCTGCACGCCCAGGAGGCGCCCGACCGCGTCTGGGAGCTCGAGACCTACGGCGCCCTGTTCGACCGCACGGACGACGGGCGGATCCACCAGCGCAACTTCGGCGGCCACACCTACCCCCGGCTCGCGCACGTCGGCGACCGGACCGGCCTGGAGCTGATCCGGAGCCTCCAGCAGCGCATCGTCGCGCTCCAGCAGGAGGACCACGCCGCCACCGGCGACTACGAGTCCCGGCTGCGCGTCTTCGCCGAGTGCACGGTCACCGAGCTCCTGACCGACGACGACGCGATCGCGGGTGCGTTCGGCTACCGGCGAGAGTCAGGCCGGTTCCTCGAGATCGCGGCGCCCGCGGTGGTCCTCGCCACCGGCGGGATCGGCAAGTCGTTCCAGGTGACGTCGAACTCGTGGGAGTACACCGGCGACGGGCACGCCCTCGCCCTGCGCGCCGGAGCCAACCTCGTCGACATGGAGTTCGTCCAGTTCCACCCGACGGGGATGGTCTGGCCGCCCAGCGTGAAGGGCATCCTCGTCACCGAGGGCGTGCGCGGCGACGGCGGCGTGCTGAAGAACTCCGAGGGTGAGCGGTTCATGTTCCGCTACGTCCCAGAGGTGTTCACCGGCCAGTACGCCCAGAGCGAGGAGGAGGCGGACCGCTGGTACGAGGACCAGGAGAACAACCGCCGCACCCCCGACCTGCTCCCCCGCGACGAGGTCGCGCGGGCGATCAACACGGAGGTCAAGGAGGGCCGGGGATCACCGCACGGCGGCGTCTACCTCGACATCGCGAGCCGCATGGAGTCCGAGGAGATCAAGCGCCGCCTGCCGTCGATGTACCACCAGTTCAAGGAGCTGGCCGACGTCGACATCACCGCCGAGGCGATGGAGGTCGGCCCCACCTGTCACTACGTGATGGGTGGGATCGAGGTCGACCCGGACACCGGGCGGTCCAGCGTGCCGGGGCTGTTCGCGGCCGGCGAGTGTGCCAGCGGCATGCACGGCTCGAACCGGCTCGGCGGCAACTCGTTGTCCGACCTGCTCGTCTTCGGCCGCAGGGCCGGTCTCGGCGCGGCCGACCACGTCGAGGCGCTCGACCGCCGGCCGGCAGTCAACGAGCAGGCGGTGGGCATGGCCGCCGCGAGGGCGCTCGAGCCGTTCGACGCGCCGCCCGGCACCACCGCCGAGAACCCCTACACCCTGCACACCGACCTGCAGCAGACGATGAACGACCTCGTGGGCATCATCCGCACGGACGCCGAGATGGTCTCGGCGCTCGAGCGCCTCGACGAGCTCCGCGACCGGGTGCGCGACGTCGTCGTCGAGGGCCACCGCCAGTACAACCCGGGCTGGCACCTCGCGTTGGACCTGCGGAACATGCTTCTGGTGGGCGAGGCCGTGGCGACGTCGGCCCTCCTGCGCACGGAGAGCCGCGGCGGTCACACCCGCGACGACTACCCCGACCTGGAACCCGCCTGGCGCCGCCGCGTCCTGGTGACCCATCTGCGCGACGACGCCGACGGCGGGACGCGCGGTCCGGTGGTGCCGCGCCTCGTGGTCGAGCCCGCCGAGCGAGCGGCGATGCGCGACGACCTCCTCGCACTCTTCGAGCTCGCGGAGCTCGAGAAGTACTACACGGCGGACGAGCTGGCGACGCATCCCGAGCGCTCGGGTGAGAGGGGCACGGCATGACGTACACGGGCCGGTTCCGCGTCTGGCGCGGAGACGCCGAGGGCGGCGCGCTGCACGACTACGAGGTGGAGGTCAACGAGGGTGAGGTGGTCCTCGACGTCCTGCACCGGCTGCAGGCGACGCAGACGCCGGACCTCGCGGTGCGCTGGAACTGCAAGGCGGGCAAGTGCGGGTCGTGCTCCGCGGAGATCGACGGCCGCCCTCGGCTGCTCTGCATGACGCGGATGTCCGTGTTCGCTCCGGACGACGTCGTGACGGTGACCCCGATGCGGACGTTCCCCGTCCTGCGGGACCTCGTGACGGACGTCTCGTTCAACTACGCGAAGGCTCGTGAGGTCCCGTCGTTCAGCCCGCCGGCCGATCTTGCACCCGGCGAGTACCGCATGCAGCAGGTCGACGTCGAGCGGTCCCAGGAGTTCCGCAAGTGCATCGAATGCTTCCTGTGCCAGGACGTGTGCCACGTGGTGCGCGACCACGAGGAGAACAAGGAGGCGTTCTCCGGGCCCCGGTTCCTGATCCGCATCGCCGAGCTGGAGATGCACCCGCTCGACGTCGCGGACCGCGTGGGCGCCGCCCAGGACGAGCACGGCCTCGGCCGGTGCAACATCACCAAGTGCTGCACCGAGGTGTGCCCCGAGGGCATCAAGATCACCGACAACGCGCTCATCCCCATGAAGGAGCGCGTCGCAGGTCGCCGGTACGACCCGCTCGTCTGGCTGGGTCGGACGATCTCGCGCCGCCGCTGAGGGTCACCAGCGGTTGTGGACCTCCTCGGCCCAGCCGACGAGGCCGGAGAACTCGACCGGTTCGCCGCCGCCCGGAGGCGTGAACGTCCCCGACCAACGGCCGAAGCACTGGTCGGTGACGGAGGACACCACGGCGAGGTTCGTCCGCGACACCTTGTCGTAGAACGGCTCGAACGTCGCGTCGAGCCCGCCGCCCGTCACCCGCCACGGACGGCGCCAGTCCGCGACGTCGTAGTCCCACGTGAGCTCGGCGGGGATGAAGTGCAGCCGCCCGTCGACGACGACGGCGTTCTCGGTGGACCCCGTCCCGGCCGTCCAGCGTCCACCGACCTGGATCCCGACCGTCCGCCCGCCGGAGCGCCCGGCCCCTGCACCCCAGTTCCAGCTGACGTCGTACGGCCACCGTCCGCGCCCGTGGTCGAGCACCGCCCACGACTCACCGTCGACCAACTCGTGGGTCTCGCCCGCCGTCGTGACCGTCCCCCGCGCCGGCCGCGCGACGTCCTTGACGGTGTACTGGAAGCGGGTGTCGCTCCACGGCACCACCACCGCGAGCCGCTCGTGGCCGTCGGGCAGCTCGGCGACGACGTCGAACGATGCGTCGCCGGTCCGCGCACGCAGCCGGGTGCCGCCCGGCACCTCGTCGAAGGCGATGTCCAGACCTCGTGCGCGAGCACGGACGGGGCCGGCACCGAACGTCCCCGGCAGACGGACCCCTCGCGGCGGGACGACCGTCACGGCAGCGCCGTAGGTCTCTTCCGTCGCACGGTCGAGCACCCACACCTCGTGCACGGCCGCGTAATCGATCGAAGACACCGTGGCGGCCAGGACGTGCGTCGGGGTGACGACGCCCCAGTACTCCCACCTCTTGTTGCGGCCGAGGAACCGCCGCCCGTCGCGGGCGATGCCGTCGGTGTCAACCAGCGGACGGCGTGCCCATCCGACCGCGCGACGGTCCAGCCGCCCGTCGGGCCGGGTCAGGGAGGTGCGCGCGGTGAGCTCGGGGAGCGTCATGACGCCCGATCATAGGCTGCGGCGGGCCGCCTGCAGGAGACATGCAGAAGGCCCTCGACCGGAGTCTCCGCCGGTCGAGGGCCTTCTGCACAGGGTGGGCGATACTGGGTTCGAACCAGTGACCTCTTCGGTGTGAACGAAGCGCGCTACCACTGCGCCAATCGCCCGAGTGCGAGGTCGATAGTAGTCACAGATCGGGCGCTGGTCCAAACCGGGACGGTGCGGCGTGGCCCACAGGCCGGGCGGCGTCGCCCCAGGTGAGATCGGGCGCGGGTCAGGGGTCGACGCGCTCGCGGCAGAGCTCCTCGAACAGCACGCGCGCCTCCGCCGAGACCTCCCCGACCGCGACCTCGACCCCGTCGAGCCAGGTCACCGGCTGGATGTTGCGTCCCGAGGACGTCAGCACGAGCTGCACGTCACCGGAGTCGACCTCGTCAAGGACCGCAAAGGGTAGTTCCCCCGCACGGGCTTCGCGCACGGGGAGCCCGTTCTCGGCGCCCCACTCGAGCAGCAGCTGCCGAGTGATGCCGGCCAGTGCCCCGGACTCGAGCAGCGGGGTCACGAGCTCTCCGCCCCGTTCGACGAACACGTTGGAGCCCGTCCCCTCGCAGAGGTCCCCCACGGTGTTGGGCAGGATGGTCTCGTCCGCGCCCTGCGCCTTGGCGTGGGCGAGGGCCACGACGTTCTCGGCGTACGACGTCGTCTTGAGTCCGGCGATCGCTGAGCGCTCGTTGCGCGGCCACGGAGAGCGCACCGAGCGCGACTCCGGTGCCATGACCGATTCCTGCGCGGCGACGACCACGGTCTGCGCGCCCTCCACACGGTTCGAGCCGAGCGGTCCCACGCCGGCCGTGACGGTGATGCGCAACCGGCCGTCGAACGCCCCGCCCGACCGCACCGCCTCCTGCAGGACGGCCGCGACGCCGTCGCGCACCTTCTGCTCGTCGGGCACTTCCAGACCCAGCCCGGCGGCGGACCGCGCGAGCCGTGCCAGATGCCGCGTGAGCGCGAACGCCCGCCCGTCGAGCACCGTGCACGTCTCGAAGACGCCGTCACCCACCGTGATGCCGTGGTCGACCGCGCTCATCGCGGCCTCCCCCGCACCGACCAACCGGCCTTCGGCCCAGATCACCAGACTCATAGGGTCAGTCTGCCCGACGACGGCGGTAGACCAGGTGCGTCCGTCACCGCGGGCAGTGTCGCCCCGACCGCCAGAGGTTGCTCTCGGGGGCGGTGACCGTCGCCGAGGCGAGCCCGACGAGGCGCTCCGCCTTGAGCTCGGTCTCGCGCCACTCGGCCACCGGGTCCGAGTCCCACGTGATCCCGGCGCCCGTACCGAACCGCAGGACGCCGTCGTCGCGCGGGCCACGCTCCCACCAGAAGGTACGGATGCCGACGGCGAGCTCTGCGCAGTCGCCGTCCACCCAGCCGACCGCGCCGCAGTACGGCCCCCGAGGCGCCGTCTCGAGCTCGTCGATGATCCGCAGCGCCGAAGACTTGGGAGCCCCGGAGACGGACCCTGGCGGGAAGGTGGCTCCCAGCACCTGGCCCCACCGGTCCTCCGCCGCCGCGACCTCGGGGGCCAGGGCGCCGCGGACCCGCGAGACGAGGTGCACGAGCCCGGGGTGCTCCTCCAGGCCCAGCAGGTCGGTGACGGCCACGGTTCCCGGCGTGCACACCCGTTGCAGGTCGTTGCGCACCAGGTCGGTGATCATCACGTTCTCGGCCCGGTCCTTGTCCGTAAGCCCGGCCGCTGTGCGGGCGGTGCCCTTGATCGGACCGGACGCGAGCGCTCCGCCGTCCAGGGACAGGTACAGCTCGGGCGAGGCCGAGACGACCCACACCGGTTCGACGCCGGAGCTCGCCGGCACGTGGACGCCCGCACCGTACGGTGCAGGGTTCCCGGCGGCGAGCCGGGCCGCGAGTGCCGCAGCGTCCGGCTCGACCGGTGTGCCGCCGTCGTGCACCAGCGGGAGCGGCGCCTGGAGCACCCGGCACACGTTGACCTGGTAGACGGTCCCCTCGCGGACGTGGTCGTGGACGCGACGCACGGCGGCCTGGTAGGCGTCCCGGTCCAGGGAGCTGCGCCAGCTCGTCGGCTCCGGGCCACGCCATGCGGTGCCCGACGGCGCGAGGTCGCCGGGCGGGACGCCGTCGGACACGTGGGCGAACCGCCAGGCCCGCGCGCGGCCGCCGCGCCCGAACGCCTCGAAGTCGACCACGATGAACCACGGCCCGGTCTCCGCGAGGCGGTGCGGCTCCTGGTCGAGGTCGACGCACTCGACGACGTCGCTGGCGAGGCGGCCGGCGAAGGAGGCCCAGGATCTCTGTTCGTCCACGCAGCGAACGCTATGCCAAGCACGCCCCGCGGGACGATTGGACGGAATCGGGCTAGGTCAACTAATGTTTCCCTCGCGCCGGAACGCCGGGGAGCGATCCCCTCTGTCCGGTCGTGCGGATGTAGCTCAGTTGGTAGAGCACCACCTTGCCAAGGTGGATGTCGCGGGTCCGAGTCCCGTCATCCGCTCGGAGGCCCACTCCCTGCCTCCTCGGCGACGAGGTAGCGGGAGAGCACGCTTTCTCAATGGTGGGTTGGCCGAGAGGCGAGGCAGCGGCCTGCAAAGCCGTATACACGGGTTCGAATCCCGTACCCACCTCGGGCGATTGGCGCAGCGGTAGCGCGCTTCCCTGACACGGAAGAGGTCACTGGTTCGATCCCAGTATCGCCCACCACCCACGAAGGCCCCGGACATCTGTCCGGGGCCTTCGTGCATCCTGAGCCCGCCCGGCGTAACGTCACGAGCATGTGCCGGAACATCACCACCCTGCGAGGCCTCGAGCCTGCGGCCACGGCCGAGGAGATCGAGGCCGCTGCTGCCCAGTTCGTCCGCAAGGTGACTGGCGTCGCGTCGAACGCGGCCCCGGCCTCGCGCGAGCCCTGCGAGGCCGCCGCCGCCGAGATCACCCAGATCGTCACCCGTCTGCTCGGCGAGCTGCCTGCCCGCCGGCAGCCACCGCAGACCGTCCCGCCCCTGCGGCGCCCGGAGGTGCAGGCGCGCCTCGCAGCGCAGCAGCCGGCCTGATCCGCACCCCGCGCCCGGCGATGGCCCCGGCCTGCCGAGGCGCAGGTCACACCCGTGGCGATTGGACCAGCACCCGAGGGTTCCAGTAATGTTCCTCAGGCGCCGGAACACCGGGGAGCGATCCCTGGAACACCTGTCCGGCCATGCGGATGTAGCTCAGTTGGTAGAGCACCACCTTGCCAAGGTGGATGTCGCGGGTCCGAGTCCCGTCATCCGCTCCACGGGCGATTGGCGCAGCGGGAGCGCGCTTCCCTGACACGGAAGAGGTCACTGGTTCGATCCCAGTATCGCCCACCACCCACGAAGGCCCCGGACATCCGTCCGGGGCCTTCGTCCGTCTCAGGTGGTGTCGACGACGCCCACGTGGCGGTGTGCCAGAATGCGGACGAACCTCGCGAAGGAGACGCCCGTGACCCGCTCGTCCTCGGACCGCCCGGCCCGTACCCGCCGCCGTCTCGTGCGCCTGGCGATCGTCGCCGTCGTGCTCCTCGTGACCGGGGTGTTCACGCTCGACGGCCTCGCACGCAGCACCGAGGGCACGCTGTCCTCCTTCCTGGCGGGCGTCACCGCACCGGAGGCCTCCCCCGGGTCCGCCCTGGCCGCGGTGGACGACCTCGCGGTCAAGGGCCGCGCGCCGAAGACCGGTTACGACCGCGACGAGTTCGGCCCCGCCTGGGCCGACGTCGACCGCAACGGGTGCGACACCCGCAACGACATCCTCGCGCGGGACCTCACCGAGGTGACCTACGAGGAGGGCACCCACGAGTGCATCGTCCTCACCGGCGACCTGGCTGACCCGTTCACGGGCGAGGCGATCGCCTTCCAGCGCGGGCAGAAGACGTCGACTGCCGTCCAGATCGACCACGTCGTCGCCCTCTCGGACGCTTGGCAGAAGGGCGCCCAGGCGCTGGGCGAGGACGAGCGCCGTGAGCTGGCGAACGACCCGCTGAACCTGCTCGCCGTCGACGGCCCGTCCAACGGCGCCAAGGGTGACGGCGACACCGCGACCTGGCTACCGCCGAACACGTCCTACCGTTGCGAGTACGTCGCGCGCCAGGTCGCGGTGAAGCTGCGCTACGAGCTGTGGGTCACCACCGCAGAGCAGGCGGCCATGACCGACGTCCTGTCGACCTGCCCGGACGAGACGCTGCCGACCGCCGGGTAGGCTCACCGCCGTGGACACCGAGCGCAGCGCCGAGAGCCCGTCGGCAGTCTCCGCAGCCATGCACCGCGCGAAGGTGCACGCCCGCGCCTCGCACGTGACGGTGGGCCAGGCGCGTCACCACGACGACGGGACCGTGGAGATCGACTGCTCGTGCGGCATGGTGCTGTGCAACGGCCCTCAGTGGTCGCTGGACGAGCACATCCGTCTGCACCGGGCCGAGGCGCGCTACCTGGCCGTCAGCGAGGTGGCCCCGGCGGGCATGCCCCGGCTCATCGCCGTCGGTGCGGACCGCCGGCCGCGCTGAGCGCTCGCTCAGAGCTCCTCGGGGTCGTCCCAGGAATGCCCGCTCGAGGCATCCTCGTGCAGATGCCGTTCCGCCTCGGACAGCGAGTGCGGCGCCTTGCTGGCGTCTCCGCCCGACCGAGGGTCGCCGTGCGGATCGGTGTGCGACCGGCGTCGGGGCGCGATCCGTGCCTGTGACGCGATCGACTCGTCGAGGAGGTGCCGGGCTCGGTCGGGGCTGCCCTCCGGGTGCTCTGTGCTCATTCACCAGGTCTACCAGCGGCCGTCTCCGTTCGCTGACGCTTGGCACACTTTTTTGGTCGAATTGCGAGTCCTGCACCGCACCGGCCCGCGACGTTCACCGGGCCGGCCCGAACCCAGCCCGACGCGCCCGCAGCCGGGTTCCGTGGAGCGACACGGACCGGGCTATGGTGTCGGGCGTGACCGCAGCCGATCCCACCGACGAGGCAGCGTTCGCCCCCGGCACCCGCGCACCGCAGCCACGGACCAGGGAACGCTGGCCCGGACGCAGGCCGTTCGTCTGGGCGCCTCGCGCACGCACCGTCGAGGTGCTCCTCCCCCAGGCGGACGGCGCCGCCGAGCGCCGTCCCATGCGCCTCGTCGGCGCGCACGAGCCCGGCTACTGGCGCGCGGACGACGAGCTGGCGCACGGGACGGACTACGCCTTCTCGATCGACGGCGGGCCGGCCCTCCCCGACCCCTGCAGCACCCTCCTGCCGCACGGCCTGCACGGACCGAGCCGCGTGCTGGACGAGACGTTCGCGTGGCAGGACGACGCGTGGCGCGGCGTCGACCTCCGGCGCGGGGTGCTGCTGCACCTCGACATCGCCTCCGTCACCGCTGAGGGCACGCTCGACGGCGCGGCGGCGCTGCTGCCCGCCATCGCAGCCCTCGGTGTCGACGGCGTCGAGCTCTCCCCGCTCACCGCCTTCGACCCTCGGACCGGTCCCGAGGCGGGGGTCCGCCTGTTCGCCGTGCACGAGCCCTACGGTGGCCCCCGTGCGCTGCAGCGATTCGTCGACACCGCGCACCGTGCCGGCCTGGCCGTGGTGCTCGACCTGCCGCACCGCTGGTCGGTCGCCGACGCGCTGGGCCTGCACGCGTTCGGCCCCTACGCGACCGGTGCGCGCATGGGGCCCCGCGGCGGCTCTGCACCCGCCCGCGACACCCCCCGCATCAACCTCGACGGGTCGGGCAGCCGGGGCTCCCGAGACTTCCTGATCGCCGACGCCCGGCGATGGCTCGAGGAATACCACGTCGACGGCCTGCTGCTCGACGTGGAGGCCCTCGTCGACCGTTCCGCGATGCCGTTCCTGAGCGAGCTCGCCGACGCCGTCCAGGCCGTCGCCGCGCAGTCCGGCCGGCCCCGGACGCTCTTCATGGACGGCCCCGGACGCAGCGACCGGCTCACCACCATCATCGAACACATCCTGTCGGGCGCGGGCGGGTCGGCGCCGCTGGCCGCCCTGAGCGACCTCGCCGAGGCGACGTTCCCGCCGGGTTCCACGGTCGCCCGGCCCCCGTCGACCTTCCGCCGCGCCCAGCGGGCGGCCGCACGGTCAGCCTCCGTGCTGGTCGGCGACCTCACCCGGCTCCCCGCGGCCGCGCGCGCGGTGCCCTGGCCCGACCCCCGAGCTGCGCTACCGCCCGCGGACCCCGACGACCAGGCCGCGCTGCTCGCGTTCGCCGCCCTCGCCGGCACCGGCCTCGTCCTCGACACCGAGCATGTCCCGGTACGACACCACGAACCCGACGACCAACGGCTCGTGAGCTGGACCCGGCGACTCCTGACGCTGCGCCCCTCGTCGCTCGCCGACCTCGCCGAGGAGGTCCGTCCGAGCCCCGCGCCCGGCGTGCTCGTCGTGCGACGCGGCCGCAGCGCACTCGTCCTCGTCACCGCACGCGAGCCCGTGGAGGTCGACCTCGAGCGACACCTCGACGAGCCCGCCGGCACCTGGCGGGTCGCCGCGTCCTGGGACCCCGACGGGACCCACCTGCTCGCCGGCACCCTGCAGGTCCCCGGCCGCACCGTCGTCGTCCTGCGCGCCGACCTCGAGCCTGCCGCCGAGGTGGACTGACCCGCCGACCTCGGCGGCGGCCGACTCATGCGCCGGCCAGGCGGCGACCCTCCTGCGCCAGCGCCCCGAGGCGGGACAGTGCGCGGAAGTACTTCTTGCGATAACCGCCGTCGAGCATCTCGTCGGTGAACAGTGCCCGCTGGGTGGCGCCGTCGACACCCGCCAGCAGCACCGGCACGTCCCGGTCGTAGAGTCGGTCGACCAGCACGACGAGCCGCAGGGCGACCTCCTGGCGCGTGACCGCCCGCACACCCGTCAGCGCCACGAGCTCCACCCCGTCGAGCAGCGCGCCGTACCGGCTGGGGTGCACCGTGGCCAGGTGTGCGAGCAGGTCGTCGAAGTCGTCCAGCACCGCACCCGGCCGCGTCCGCGCCGTGGACCGCACGGACTCCTCCGGCAAGGGGTCCGCGTCCGTGACCACCGAGCGGTGGCGGTAGTCCTCGCCGTCGACCCTGAGCACCTCGAAGCGCCCGGCGAGCGCCTGGATCTCCCGCAGGAAGTCCTCCGCCGCGAACCGGCCCTCCCCGAGCGCGTCCGGCAGCGTGTTCGACGTCGCGGCGAGCGCCACACCACGGTCGGCGAGCTCACGCAGCAAGCGCGACATCAGGACGGTGTCGCCCGGGTCGTCCAGCTCGAACTCGTCGATGCAGACCAGCCGCCGCGTCGCGAGCGCGTCGACGGTCGGCAGGAAGCCCAGCGCGCCGACCAGGTTGGTGTACTCCACGAACGTGCCGTAGGCCGCGCTGCCCTCACCGACCGCCTCGGTCACGGCGTGGGCCAGCGAGGTCAGCAGGTGGGTCTTGCCGACCCCGAACCCGCCGTCCATGTACACGGCGGGCGCCGCGCGCCGTCGGCCCAGCAGCGCCCGCAGACCGGTGGGCGCCGGTGCCGCGATCTCTGCGGCGACCTGCTCGAGCCGCGTGAGCGTGGCACCCTGGCTCGGGTGCCGCGGGTTCGCCCGGTAGGTGGCGAAGCGCGCGTCGTCGAAGTGTCGCGGCGGGACGAGGTCGGCCAGGAGACGCTGCGGGGACACCGTGGGGCGCACCGACACCAGGGAGCCGTACTCGTCCACGGTCGTGCGGGACGGGGCTCGAGAAGCGGCTCGGGAGGCCGAGGACTGGGCTGCGGTCACGATCCTCCAGCGTACGTGCGCGGCGTACGCTGGCCGCTGTGAGTTCTGACACCACGCCGTTGCGCGTCCTCGTGCCGACCCTCGAGGACCTGCCCCCCGACCCGCAGGAGCAGCGGCTGGCCGCGCTCTACGGGCTGCCCGAGCACCCGCACGTGCGCGTGAACATGGTCTCCAGCGTGGACGGCGGCGCCTGGGGCGACGACGGCCGCTCGGGCTCCATCAACGACGCCGCGGACTGGCGGCTCTTCCGGGTCCTGCGCGCGCTGGCCGACGTCGTCCTGGTGGGAGCGGGCACCGCGCGGGCCGAGTCCTACACCGCGCTCGACCGCCCTCGCGGGCTGGAGCACCTCTCCCCCGGCCCGCTCGAGCTCGCGCTCGTGACGCGCAGCGGTCGGGTGCCGGCCGGCGCCCTCGACGGCCCGCGGCTCCCCTGGGTGGTCACGGGTGCGGCGGGCGCCGCGACGGCGTCCGCGGCGGTCGGTGACGACCGCGTGGTCGTGGTCCCCGACGACGACGGCGCGATCGACCTGGAGGCCGGCCTCGCCACGCTCGCAGCCCACGGGCTGGGGCGCGTGCTGTGCGAGGGCGGCCCGCGTCTGCTGGGCTCGATGCTCACCGCGGGCCTGGTCGACGAGCTGTGCGTCACCACCACGCCGCATCTCGTCGGCGCCGGACCCGGCCGGATCATCGCCGGCCCGCCCACCGCGGACCCGGCTCTCGCCTCCGAGCGCGTGCCGGCCGACCAGCTCCGGCCGGCGCGGCTCGACCGTCTTCTCGTGGCGCCGTCGGGCACGCTCCTGGCGACCTGGGACCTGCGCCGTCGCACGTAGGCGCTGGGCACCGGCGCCCGGGGTGCCGTAGGTTGCTGGCATGCCTGACGTACCCTGGTCCATCGTGGTCCTCACCGAAGACGCGCTGACGTCGGCCGACGTCGCGCACATCACCTCGCTGCACGGCGACGACGAGGTCGCCTATCGCGTGCTGGTCCCCGCGGACACCGAGCACAACGTCGTGGCATCCTTCCTCGACCATCTCGGGATGCTCGAGCTGCGCGAGGCGTGGGACGACCTGACCGGCCGCGAGCCCGACCCCCAGCAGGCGACGTCCACGGCCTCGGAGCAGGTCGTGGAGTCCGTCGAGCTGCTGCGCGCGACGGGCGCGACGGCGCAGGGCGAGGTCACCGAGGACGACCCGCTGCCGACCCTGCGGGCCGCCGTCGAGGCCGGTGCCCAGGAGGTCGTCGTCGTGACCTACCCCCACGCCGTGGCGGACACGTTCCACACCGACTGGGCCTCCAAGGCTCGCGACGAGCTGCACGTGCCGGTGCTCCACCTCTACGCGGGCACGTCCGAGCTGGGCTGACCGAGCTGGGCTCCCGTTCAGCGCACCCGGTGACCGGCCCGGGTGATCGTCGCGCGCACGAGCTCGTCCATCGAGTCCAGGAACGGCGGTTCGTCGAGCAGCCCGTGGTCCACCGCGGCGACCGACAGCTCGGTGCAGCCGAGGACCACGACGCCGGCACCGCGACGGACCAGCCCTGCCGCGACGGCGCGGAGCTCGTCCGGGTCGGCAGGGTGCCCGGCCTTCACCTGGTCGTAGATGACCGCGTTGACCCGCGCCTGGTCGGCCTCGTCCGGCGTCACGACCTCGATGCCGTGCACGGCGAACGCGTCGTCGTAGACGCCGGAGGCTACCGTCCCGGCCGTGGCCAGCAGACCGACCTTCGTCAGCCCGGGGGCCCGTCGCCGCGCCGCCGCGACCGTGACGTCCACGATGGAGACGAACGGCACGGTGATCGCGTCGAGCACCTGCTGGGTGAAGTAGTGCGCGGTGTTGCACGGCATCACCAGGAAGCTCACGCCGAACCGCTCGAGGCGGCGCGCGTCGCGGGCCAGGACCGGGCCCGGGTCGATCGTCGAGCGCCCGACCACGAAGTCCGTGCGGTCCGGCACCGTGGCGTGGTTGAGCACGACGAGGTCGACGTGCTCCTGGTCCCGCTCAGCCTGGGTGAGCTGGACGACGCGCTGCAGGAAGTACGCCGTGGCGAGCGGACCGACGCCGCCGATCACACCGACCGGCGGCGTCTCGTCGTGCGGGGCAGGCCCGTCGGTCACGCCGCGCCCTTCCACGCCAGCCGTCGTGCCTCGGCCAGCGGGTAGTGGCGGGCGTACTTGCGCCACTGGTTGAGCTGGGCGATGCACAGGTAGGCGATACGGCGCGGGTCCGTCTCGGCCCGGTACCACAGCGGGTTGGTGGACCGGCCCCGCCGCGCGAGCTGCCGTGCCTCGGCCCGCACACCGGGGTCGAGCACGTAGCGCCGCAGCAGCGGTCCCGGCAGCACGGTGTACAGGCTCCGCGCCTCGAGCTCGCCCGTCGCCGAGAGCGGCACGTCCGGCCCGAGCACGGAGCGCGGGTCGGGGTCGAGCCCGCGCACGTGCTCGTGGACGGAGAACCTCACCGCGTGCGCCCCGGCGGCGGCGATGTAGAAGTTCGACCGGCCGAGGCGGGGGTTGAGCTCGAAGAAGACGTACCGACCGTCACGCGGGTCGTACTTCAGGTCGAAGTTGGCGAACCCGGTCCAGCCCACGTGCTCCAGCAGCCGCGTCGCCTGCTCGACGACGTCACGCTGGGTCTGGGTGATGATCCCGGCAGGGTTGCCGAGCGCTCCCGGGGTGTGCTCCTCGAGCAGCACGTGCCCGAACGCCGAGAACCGCACCTTGCCGCTCGCGTCGGAGTAGCAGGTGAGGATCCGCATGCCCGAGTCGTCACCGGGGATGTAGTCCTGGATGACGAACGACCCCGCGTAGCCGGCAGCGCCCACGCGGGCGAGCAGCTCGACCAGCTCGTCGCGGGAGTCGACGAGGAAGACCTTCTTCTTCCCCACGAACTCCACGTCGTGGTAGGCGGCCGTGCTGGCGGCCTTCGCGATGACCGGGAAGGTCAGGCCGGAGGTGTCGGGCTCGGCCCCGTCGGCCCCGCCGATCTTGTGGATGACCGTGGTCGGGTGGGCGATGCCGAGCTCGGCGCACACGTCGCCGAAGCCTTCCTTGTCGGTGAGCCGCAGCAGCAGCTCTTCTCCGACGTACGGCACCGTGTAACGGTCCTCCAGCCGGTCGCGGTTCTCCACCAGGGTGCGCACGAGCCAGTCCGCCGAGCCCATCACGACGAGGTCGGCGTCGGTGTGCTCGTCGGCGATCGCCCGCAGCCGGGCCACGATCGCGTCCGGGTCGTCGATGCGGGGCTCGGCGACGTGGTGCAGGATCCGCGAGTAGCGCACCAGCCCGGTGGACATCCCCGAGACGACGACGGGCTTGACGCCGTAGGCCTCGTGGAACGTGCGGGCCAGGGAGTACGCCCCGATGTCGCCGCCCAGGACGACGGGCTGCAGCCGCCGGTTCATCGGTTCCTCCGTCCACCGGTGGGCCGTGCGGCCGCGGCCCGCTGAGCGGCCGCGTAGTTGGCCTTCAACGCGCTCGTCGGGTAGTACCGCCGGTACTTGCGCACGTGGTTGACCAACGCCGTGAGGATGTACAGCCGGCGTCGCGGGCTCGCGTCGGCCGGGTACCGCAGCGGGTGCACGGTCCGGCCGGTGCGCATGAGGCCCACGACGCGGGCTCGCAGCCCGTCGTCGAGCACGTAGCGGCGCAGCATCCGGTGCGGCACGACGGCGTAGAGCACCTCGCGCTGGGCGGTCACACGCTCCCGACGCTGCCGGTGGATCACGTCGTCGACCAGCACCTCGGTCGGGTTCTGGCCGCCCGCGGTGACGTAGTAGTTGTTCCGCCCGATGCGGGGGTTCTGCTCGAAGAACTTGAAGACGCCGTCGCGCGGGTCGAGCTTGACGTCGAAGTTCGCGAAGCCACGCCACCCCGTGTGCTCGCAGATGCGCTGCGCCGCGTCGAGGATCTCGTCGATCGGCTCGACGATCATGGCCGACGGGTTCCCGCGTGCCGCAGGCGTCCGCTCCTCGAGCAGCACCTGCGCGGAGCAGCGCAGCGTGACCCGGCCGGACGTGTCGGAGTAGGTGGTGACGGACCGCATCTGCGTGTCGTCGCCCGGGATCATCTCCTGGACCAGGAAACGTCCGCGGAAGCCTGCCCCGCGCAACGCCGTCCAGAGCTCCTCGAGCTCACCGGGCGAGGCGATCTCGTAGATCTTCTTCTTCCCGGGGAACCGCGCCTCGTGGTAGTCGGCGCTGGATGCCGGCTTGGCGATCACGGGGTAGTCGAACGCGACCGGCTCGGGACGCCAGGCGTCGTCGGCGGCCGTGGCGAAGTCCTGGATCACGGTGGCGGGCGTCGGGATGCCGAGCTCGGTGCACACCGCGGAGAACTCGGCCTTGTCGCAGATCCGGTCGATGAGGTCGACGTCGGCGTAGGGCAGGACGTACCCGGCGGTCTCGAGGACCGTGCGGTGATGGGCGAGGATCCGCACCACCCAGTCCATGTTGGACTGCAGCAGCAACGGCTCACGATGGCCGGCGGCCCGCCGGTCGGTCGCCACGCGCTCGAGGGTCGCGACGATCTCGTCCGGCGCGGTGCCGGACAGCACCGTGTCGATGAGCTGCGAGTGCGCGATGGGGCCGGGCTCGGCGAACGCGACCACCGTGGTGCGCAGCCCGAACTGCTCGTGGAAGGAACGGGTCAGGCCGTACACGCCGATGTCCGACCCGACGATCACGGGATGGAACCCGGGGCCCGCGACGGCCCCGGGTCCCGCGAGGGAGCTGGTCACGAGGGTGTCAGGCCTCCTGCTCGGTGCGGTCGGCGGACCACTGCGTGTGGAAGGTCCCGTCCCGGTCCGTGCGACGGTAGGTGTGCGCGCCGAAGAAGTCGCGCTGCGCCTGGATCAGCGCCGCCGGCAGGCGCTCGGCCCGCACGCCGTCGTAGTACGCCAGCGACGAGCTGAACGCCGGTGTCGGCACACCGTTCTGCGCGGCGCCTGCGACGACGCGGCGCCACGCCGCGAGACCGTTGCCGACCGCGTTCGTGAAGTACTCGTCGGCGAGCAGCAGCGGGAGGTCCGCGTCACGCTCGTAGGCCTCGGTGATCCGGTTGAGGAACCGGGCGCGGATAATGCAGCCACCGCGCCAGATGCGGGCCATCGCACCGCGGTCGATGTCCCAGCGGTTCTCGGCCGACGCCGCCGCGATCTGGTCGAAGCCCTGGGAGTAGGCCACCACCTTGGAGGCGTAGAGGGCGAGACGCACGTCCTCCACGAAGCGGGCACGGGACTCGTCGTCCGCGCCGACCTCCCAGGCCTGGGTGTGGGCCGGCAGCGCGGCCCGACCGGCCGCGCGCTGCGGCACCGAGCCGGACAGGGCACGGGCGAACGTGGCCTCGGCGATGCCGGTGATCGGCACGCCCAGGTCCAGCCCGTTCTGCACGGTCCAGCGGCCGGTGCCCTTCTGCTCGGCCTGGTCGAGCACGATGTCGACGAACGCGGAGCCGGTCTCGGCGTCGACGTGCTTCAGGACGTCGGCCGTGATCTCGATGAGGAACGACTCGAGGTCGCCCGTGTTCCACTCAGCGAAGATGTCGCCGATCTCCGCCGCGGACGCACCGAGCCCTTGCTTGAGCAGGTCGTAGGCCTCGGCGATCAGCTGCATGTCGGCGTACTCGATGCCGTTGTGCACCATCTTGACGAAGTGGCCGGCACCGTTCGGGCCCACGTAGGTGCAGCACGGCGTGCCGTCGACCTTCGCGGAGATGGCCTCGAGGATCGGTCCGAGCGACTCGTAGGACTCGCGCGTCCCGCCGGGCATGATCGAGGGCCCGAGCAGCGCGCCCTCCTCACCGCCCGACACGCCGGTGCCGACGAAGTGCAGGCCGCGGGCGCTCAGCGCCTCCTCACGGCGGATGGTGTCCGGGAAGTGGGCGTTGCCGGCGTCGACGACGATGTCGCCCTCCTCCAGCAGCGGCAGCAGCTCGTCGATGACGGCGTCGGTCGCGGCGCCGGCCTTGACCATGATGACGACCTTGCGCGGCCGCTCGAGCGACGCGACGAAGTCGGCCATGGTCTCCGACGGCACGAAGTCACCCTCGTCGCCCGCCTCCTCGACCAGCGACCGGGTCTTGCCGTAGCTGCGGTTGTGCACGGCCACGGCGTAGCCGTGCCGGGCAAAGTTGCGCGCGAGGTTGCGGCCCATCACCGCGAGTCCGGTGACGCCGATCTGGGCACGTGCTGTCATCGATTCCTGCTTCCTCGTGAAGATCGTGTCCGGGCGTCTCGTCGTGGCACACCCGGGAGGCCGCGAACAGCCTAGTCGTCCCTGTGACGCGACACGCCCACCCGCCGGGATCCGGACACCGCCGGTCGTCGTACGGTGGTCCGGTGAGCGGAACCCGGCGTGACGTGCCCGAACGGTTCGCGGCCGCCCTCGAGTCGTTGCGCGGTCGGCGGCTGCGGCCGGAGGTCCGGCTGGTCGAGGTCCCCGGGCCCCAACGGGTGGCCCCGTTCGCTCTCGCGCTCGAGGGCGAGGTCCTCGTGGACGACGACGAGATCGCCACCGGCCGGTTCGTCGGTCTGCACGACCCCGACGGCCAGGAGGCGTGGCGAGGCGACTTCCGCGTCGTGACCCTGGTGCGCACCCGCCTCGAGGCCGAGCTCGCCACCGAGGAGATGCTCGGCGACGTCGCCTGGACCTGGGTGACGGAGAACCTGGGGACCGCCGGCGTGGGTGCCGTCGCCGCGGGCGGCACGGTCACCCGGGTCCTGTCGCAGAGCTACGGCGCGCTGGCCGCCACGCCCGCCGCCGTCGACCTCGAGATCCGCGCGTCGTGGACCCCGACGGACACCGACCTCGGGGCGCACCTCGAGGTCTGGGCGGACCTGATGTCCACGGCGGGGGGCCTGCCTCCGCTGCCGGACGGCGTGACGGCCCTGGACGTGCGGCGCCGTACGGTAGGCCCATGAGCTCTGCGGTCACCCCCGACGCCATCGACCCGGCCGAGATCGCGCCGCTGACGGAGCCGGCCGACGGCGTGGGGCGGGTCGTGGACGCCCCGGCGGCGCTGGAACGGGTCGCCAGCGCTTTTGCGGCCGGGTCCGGACCGGTCGCCGCGGACGCCGAGCGAGCCTCGGGCTACCGCTACGGCCAGGCGACGTACCTGGTCCAGGTCCGCCGCCAGGGCGCCGGCACAGCGTTGATCGACCCGGTCCCGCTGCGGGACCTGTCCGTGCTGAGTGCCGCCGTCGGGGACGTCGAGTGGGTGCTGCACGCCGCCTCGCAGGACCTGCCCGGTCTCGCCGAGCACGGCCTGCGCCCGGCCCGGGTCTTCGACACCGAGCTCGCCGCGCGGCTGCTGGGGATGCCGCGCGTGGGCCTGGCCGCCGTCGTGGCGGACACCCTGGGTCTAGGGCTGGCCAAGGAGCACTCCGCCGTCGACTGGTCCACCCGACCGCTGCCGGAGGACTGGCTGCGGTATGCCGCCCTGGACGTGGAGGTTCTCGTCGAGGTGCGCGACGTCCTGGCGGCCCGCCTCGAGGAGGCGGGCAAGGCCGCGTGGGCGGCGCAGGAGTTCGAGCACGTGCGCACCCTGCCGCCGCCGGCACCTCGCGTGGAGCCCTGGCGTCGCACCTCGGGCACCCACACGGTCAAGGGCCGCCGTCAGCTCGCCGTCGTCCGCAGCCTCTGGGAGGCGCGGGAGGCCAACGCCCGGCAGCGCGATGTCTCCCCCGGGCGGGTGCTGCCGGACCGCGCGATCATCGCGGCCGCCCGCGCCCTGCCGCGCAGCGTGCCCCAGCTCGTCGCGCTGCCGGAGTTCGCGACGAAGGGGGCCAGGCGCCGGGCCCCGGCCTGGCAGCAGGCGATCGACGCCGCGCTCGCCCTCGACGAGGCGGAGCTGCCCACGACGCGGGGCCCGCGCACCGACGCACCGCCGCCCCCGCGCGCCTGGGCAGACCGAGACCCGGTCGCAGCACAGCGACTCACCGCGGCGCGCGAGATCGTGTCGCAGCTCTCCGAGGAGCTCACGGTCCCCGCGGAGAACCTCCTGCAGCCGGACGCGCTGCGCCGCGTCTGCTGGACGCCGCCCGCACGTTCCGGCCCGGAGGAGATCGCCGAGTTCCTGCGTGCTCGCCAGGCCCGCGAGTGGCAGATCGAGCTGGTCGCCGAGCGTCTGGCCAGGGCCTTCGCCAGCACCTGAGCAGGCGCCGCCCGGTTCGGTCGAGCGCTGATACTGCGTATCAGATGGGCTATGCTGTTCCTGGTACTCGCGGTAGCGTGTACCCGAGCCCCGGGGCGATCCCCCGAGGTCCCGAGCGACGATGCTCCCGGCACCGTCGGAACCGACCCCCGCAACGGACGGAGCTGCCATGACCGTGGCCCCCCAGGCCCCCGGCACCACCCGCGACCCAGCCCGACGAGCCTTGCGCGACGTCGTCTTCGTCGAGGGCGTGCGCACCCCCTTCGGCAAGGCCCGGGCAGACGGTCTCCTCGCGGAGACCCGCGCCGACGACCTCGTCGTCAAGGCTCTGCGCGAGCTGCTGCGCCGCCACCCCGAGCTGCCGGTCGAGCGCATCGACGAGGTCGCGATCGCCGCGACCACCCAGCAGGGCGACCAGGGCCTCACCCTCGGTCGCACGGTCGGCCTCCTCGCCGGCCTGCCCCACTCCGTGCCCGGCTACGCCATCGACCGCATGTGCGCCGGCGCCATGACCGCGGTGACGACCACCGCGTCCAGCATCGCCGTCGGCGCGTCCGACGTCGTCGTCGCCGGCGGCGTGGAGCACATGGGCCGCCACCCCATGGGGCTCGACGCCGACCCGAACCCCCGCTTCCTCTCCGAGAAGCTGGTCGACCCGGAAGCCCTCAACATGGGGGTCACGGCGGAGAACCTGCACGACAAGTTCCCCCACCTGACCAAGGAGCGCGCCGACGCGTACGCCGTCGGCAGCCAGACGCGCTACGCGAAGGCCGTCGCGAACGGCGACATCGGGCCGGAGGTCGTCCCGGTCGCCGCGCGCTCGGCCGAGCTCGGCTGGGGCCTGGCCACGGCCGACGAGCTGCCCCGCCCGGACACCACGATGGAGGGCATCGCCCACCTCAAGACGCCGTTCCGCCCCGGCGGACGCGTCACCCCGGCCACCTCCTCGCCGCTCACCGACGGCGCCACCGTGTCGCTGCTCGCCGCGGGCGAGACCGCCGACGAGCTCGGCCTGCCCGCCGCCATGCGCCTCGTCTCCTACGCGTTCGCCGGCGTCCCGGCCGAGATCATGGGCTACGGTCCGGTGCCGGCCACCGACAAGGCGCTCGCCCAGGCCGGCCTGACCATCGACGACATCGGCCTGTTCGAGATCAACGAGGCCTTCGCCGTCCAGGTGCTCAGCTTCCTCGACCACTACGGCATCGCCGACGACGACGAGCGCGTCAACCGCTACGGCGGAGCGATCGCCGTGGGGCACCCGCTGGCCAGCTCGGGCGTCCGGCTGATGACCCAGCTCGCCCGGCAGTTCGCCCAGCACCCCGAGGTCCGCTACGGCATCACCACCATGTGCGTCGGTCTGGGCCAGGGCGGCACCGTCGTCTGGGAGAACCCGCACCACGCCGACTACTCGGGCCATGTCCCGGCCACCACGGAGGGCTGAACACGATGACCGAGAACACGACCGCACCCCGCGCCGAGCGCGTCACCCACTCCCTCGTCCGCGACGTCACGTTGCCCGACGGCGGCGGCACGCTCGCGCTCGTCACGCTCGACAACGGGCTCGACCACACCAAGCCGAACACTCTCGGGCCCGAGGGTCTCGCCGAGCTCACCGCGGCGCTGACGGCCCTGCAGCAGCGCGCCGCGGCCGGCGAGATCGCGGGCGTCGGCATCACGGGCAAGCCGTACTTCCTGGCCGCGGGTGCCGACCTGCTCGGCGTCGGCGCCGTGACGTCGCGCGAGCAGGCCCTCGAGCTCGGCCGCTCCGGGCACGACGCCTACGAGCTGCTGCACACCATGGGCGTGCCGACGTTCGCGTTCGTCAACGGCCTGGCCCTCGGCGGCGGCCTCGAGGTCGCCCTCAACTGCGACTACCGCACCGTCGCGTCCGACGCCGCGGCGCTCGGCCTGCCCGAGACCGGCCTCGGGCTGGTCCCCGGCTGGGGCGGGGCCTACCTCGTCCCCCGTCTGGTCGGCATCGAGAAGGCCGTCGACGTGCTGCTCACCCGGCCGGCGGCGAACAAGCCGTTCAAGCCCGCCGAGGCACTGAAGATCGGTCTCGTGGACGAGCTGTTCGAGGCCGCCGACTTCCTCGAGCAGTCCATCGACTGGGCCGCCCGCGTGCTGCGCGGCAAGGTGACGCCCGCCCGGCGCGACCTCGACCCGCAGCCCGTGTGGGACGCCGTCGTGCAGGGCACCCGCGAGCGCCTCGACGCGCTCGTCGCCGGGTCGCGGCCCGCGCCGTACCGTGCGCTGGACCTGCTCGCCGGGGCACGTAGCGCCTCGCGCGCGGAAGGGTTCGCCGCCGAGGACGAGGCGTTGGCCGACCTCGTCATGACCGACGAGATGCGGGCGAGCGTCTACGCGTTCCAGCTCACGTCGGCCGGGAAGCGGCCGGTCGGCGCTCCGGACACGAAGCTCGCCCGGCCCGTCACCCGTGTCGGCATCGTGGGTGCCGGGCTCATGGCCGCCCAGATCGCGCTGCTGGTCTCCCAGCGCCTCGGCGTGCCCGTCGTGATGCGTGACCTCGACTCCGAGCGCGTCGCCAAGGGCCTCGGGTTCGTCCGCGACACCGTCGACAAGCTGGTCGGCCGTGGCCGGATGAAGCCGGAGGTGGGCATGCGGATCGTCGCGAGCGTCACCGGCACCACCGACATCCACGACTTCGCGAACTGCGACGTGGTGGTGGAGGCCGTCACCGAGGTGATGAGCCTGAAGAAGAAGGTGTTCGCGGAGCTCGAGGAGATCGTCGGCGAGGACACCGTGCTGGCGACGAACACCTCGGCGCTGTCGATCACGGAGATGGCCTCCGACCTGCGCCATCCCGAGCGGGTCGTCGGCATCCACTTCTTCAACCCGGTGGCGCAGATGCCGCTGGTGGAGGTGGTGAACGCGGAGCGCACCTCCGACGAGGCACTGGCGACGGCCTTCGCGATCACGAAGAAGCTGCGCAAGACGGCGGTGCTGGTCAAGGACCGTCCCGGGTTCGTGGTCAACCGGCTGCTCGTGCTCGTCATGGGCAAGGTCGTCGAGGCGGTCGAGAACGGCACGTCGGTCGAGGCTGCCGACGCCGCGCTCGCACCGCTCGGCTTCCCGATGCCGACGTTCGAGCTGTTCGACCTGGTGGGCCCCGCCGTCGGGCTGCACGTGCTGACGTCGTTGCGCGAAGACCTCGGCGACCGGTTCCCGCGCTCGCCCGGACTGGAGAAGCTCGTCGCCGACGGCACGCGCGTGGTGCTGGACGCCCCGGCTCCCGGGATGCACAAGCCCGTCGACCCGGCGATCCAGCCGGTGTTCGGCGAGGCGCTCGAGGTGGGCACGCAGGGCCGCGCGGGCACGCCGGTGCTCGACGCCGCCGGTGTCCTGGACTCCGTGCTGACCGCCCTGACCGTCGAGATCGGCCACATGCTCGAGGAGCAGGTCGTGGCGGACGCCTCGCAGATCGACCTGTGCATGATCCTCGGGGCGGGGTGGGGCTTCCACACCGGCGGCATCACGCCGTACCTGGACCGCACGGGCTACAGCGAGCGCGTCCTCGGCCGACGGATCCTGCCCGACGGCGTCGCGAACGTCCCCGGGAGCGTCGCCTGACACTCCTCACCCCGGGGAGCACGACCGGTGGCCGGTCCCGTAGGGGGCCGGCCACCGGCGTCTCCGCAGGCCTCGACGGCGAAGCTGCCCCGTCAGCGCCGGTGCGCCGGCGAGGCCGCGAGCGCGACGACGTCACGCGTGGTGCCGGCGACCACGTCCGGCCGGGCGCCGCCCGACCAGACCCGACCGTGGGACACCCACCCCGTGCGCGTCCCGGCAGCACGACCGACCGCGACGTCGGCGTGGGCCGCGTCGCCGATCATCCAGACGTCCCGGCGGTCGACGTCGGCGGCCCCGAGGCGCTCGAGGGCGATCTCGACGATCCGCGGGTCGGGCTTGGCCACGCCCTCCTCGCCCGAGACGACGACCGCGTCGACGTGCGGCCCCACGTCGCACCGGGCGATCTTGCCGCGCTGCTGCGCCGGGTCGCCGTTCGTGACGATGCCGACGGCGTGCCCGGCGCCGCGCAGCACGTCCAGCGCGCCCAGCACGGCCGGATAGGCCTGGACGTGCTCGCGGATGCCTGCGCGGAACAGCTCGATGGTCGCCGGTACGTCGTCGGGCAGGCCGAGCCGGTCGATGACGACCCGGGCGAGGTCCGCCTTGCGCGAGAAGCCGCCGTCGTCGGCGGCGACGATCGCGGCGAGGTCCGCGTCGGTGCCCCCGTGGTCCGCCACAGCCTTGCCCGCCCAGGTGGCGAACGCGGCGTCGCGGTTCACGAGGGTGTTGTCGAGGTCGAAGAGCCAGATCACGCCTGTACGTTACCGACCCGTGTCGTGGCACGGCGCGGGTGGCCGGAGTATGGTCGGAGGAAGGCGGCGCGTTCCGCCTCACCTCCGCCACCGGCGCTCGCGCCGCCGGGACCATCGTGCGAGGCACGACGGTGGAGGCAAAGGGGGACCTCGAGTGCTCGACGCGTCGGCCAGGACACCGTGTTCCGGTGCGGCACCACGGGCGCGAGCCGCGGGTGACGCACCCCGAGCACAGGAGTCCTCATGACCTCCCACGAGTCGTTCAAGCGCCGCGTCCGCGAGCGCATGTCCCGCACCGGCGAGCGCTACGCCGCCGCACGCCGGTCCCTGCTCCCGGAACCACCGCCGTCGGGCGAGGTCGGGCCGGGCTGGGTCAGCCGGCCGGAGGTGTCCGACGCGACGATCAAGGAGAACACCGGCGCGCAGGACCCGGCCCGGCACGGCGTGCTCACGGTGTCCACCGACCCGGTGGGACAGCGCACCCGGATGACGCTCACGCACGAACGGCTGGCGTCGCCCACGGCGGCGGAGCACTGGCGTGAGTACTGGGGCGAGTGGCTGGCGGCGCTGGCGACGTCCGACGTCCCCGCTGGCTGACGCGGCGGCGCCCGGCCCTACGGCACCTCCGTGCCGGGGCCGGGCGGCACGTCGTCGTCCTCGCCGAGCGCGTGGAGCACCCACGGCACGAGCGCTTTCGCGGTGCGCCGGTACCCGAGCGCGCTCGGATGGAAGCGGTCGAGGCTGAACGCCTCCTGCGGGTGGTCGACGAAGAACGGCCCGACGACGTCCGCCAGCGAGACGGGGTACGCACCCGCCCCGCGCACCGCCACGACCTGCGCCGCGGCGAGCTGCCGGGAGGCACGCGCACCGAGGGCGCGCAGCGGCTGCGGGACCGGGCGCAGCGCACCCAGATCGGGGCAGGTCCCCACGACGACGGCGCAGCCGAGACCGTGCAGCCTGTCGACGGCCGCGACGAGGTGCCCGACCGACTCCGCGACCGGCACCCGGTGGGTGACGTCGTTGCCACCCACCACGACCACGGCGGCGTGCGGCCGGTAGCCGCGTTCCAGGCTGTCGAGCTGGGCGGCCAGCATCGACGACTCGGCACCGACCACCGCAGTGACCCGCAGCCTGACGGGGCGCTGCAGGCGCTTCGCGAGGCCACGCGCGATCCGCGCACCCAGGGTGTCCTTGCGACGCTCGGCGCCAAGCCCCGCGGCGACCGAGTCACCGAGCACCAGCAGGTCGAGCGGCGGGCCGCCGTACCTCGTGCACCAGACGCGGTCGGCGTCCAGCGCCTCCTCGCCGAGGGCCTTGCCGATCCGCCGCCGGGCGAGCGCTGCCTGACGGCGCAGGAGCTCGGTGGCCGCGACGACCACCGCGGCGGCACCGAGAACAACCGTCAGGGCCGCCACGAGAGCCGGTCCCGCGCGATGCGAAAGGTTCATGCTCTCGTTGAAGCAGACCCGTCTGAACAACGGGTGGCGGGACGGTGTCGTGCCGACGTCGGGCCTGCGTCACCGCGCGTCGACCGCCGCGACACCCCATCATGCTCACATGACGAAGCCACGGACGATGGGTGTCGAGGAGGAGTTCCTGCTGGTGGGCCCGGACGGCTCACCGGTGGCCAAGGCCCAGGAGGCGCTCGATGCCTCCGGTCACGACAACCACGACGGCGGCACAGGGGCGCTCGAGCCGGAGTTCATGGAGGAGCAGCTCGAGACGGCCACCCATCCGCGCGCGTCGCTGTCGGACCTGGCCGCCGAGATCCGTGCCGGTCGCGCCCGTGCGCAGGAAGCCGTGGACCGCGTGGACGCCCGCGTGGCCGCTCTGGCCACTTCGCCCGTCCCGTTCACGGGGACCACGGTGTCCAGGCTGCGGTACCAGAAGGCGCGCCACGTCTTCGGGATGACGGCGCGCGAGCAGCTCACCAGCGGCTGCCACGTGCACGTCGGGGTCGAGGACGACACCGAAGGGGTGGCCGTGATCGACCGGATCGGCCCCTGGCTCGCCACGGTGCTGGCGCTGAGCACCAACTCGCCGTTCTGGCAGGGCTCGGACACCGACTACGCGAGCTACCGCTCCCAGGTCTGGACACGGTGGCCGACGGCGGGGCCGACGCGGGCGTTCGGCTCCCCGGAGGAGTACCACGCCGCCGTCGCGGCGCTCGTCGCCACCGACACGGTGCTCGACCAGAACATGGTGTTCTTCGACGCGAGGCTCTCCCCCACCTACCCGACGGTGGAGGTGCGGGTGATGGACGTCTGCCTCGATCCCGACACCACGACGCTCGTCGCCGCCCTGGTCCGTGGGCTGGTCGAGACCGCCGCACGGGAGGCGGCCGAGGGCGTGACGGCGCCGAGCGCGCCGCCGGAGCTGCTGCGCACCGCCGCGTGGCGGGCCGGCCGCTCGGGACTGGAGGGCGACCTCGTCTCGCCACGCACCTGGCGGCCGGCCGGAGCCCACGACGTCGTCGGGCAGCTCGTCGACCACGTCCGCGAGGCTCTGCGGGACGCGGACGACCTCGATGCCGTGACCGAGCTGCTCGGCAAGGTCTGGTCGACCGGTGGCGGCGCGGCGCAGCAGCGCGCCTGGTTCGCCGAGGCCGGCGACCTCCACGGCGTCGTCGAGCGGGCGGTGGAGATCACCCACTCCTGACCCGCGAGCGTCAGTCGCGCGCCAGCGCGGCCAGAGCGTCGCGCACCACGTCCTCGGCACGCAGCCGCTGCGCCGTGACGATCTGGTCCGGGCTGGCGTGGTCGAGGAACGTCACCGGCAGTCCTCGGTGGACGAACGGGGTGCGCACCCCCTGCTCGGCGGCGCGCTGGGCGAGCATCGCCCCGACGCCGCCGTCGACGACCCCGTCCTCGACGGTGACGACCAGGTCGTGCTCCCCGGCCATCTTGACCAGATGCTCCGGCACGGGCAGCACCCACGTCGGCGCGACGACGTCCACCTGGAGCCCGTGCGCGGCGAGCGAGTCACCCGCGGCGATCGCCGAGCCGACCATCGAGCCCACCCCGACGACGAGGACCTTGCGGCCCGCGGGAGCACCGGCGCCGGGGGTGTGGCGCGCGACGACGTCGACGCCTTCCAGCTCCTCGACGGTCTCGAGCGGGTCGCCGAGCGCGCCCTTGGGGTAGCGCACGACGGTCGGGGCGTCATCGACGTCGACGGCGGTGCGCAGCGCCGAGCGCAGCGTCGCCTCGTCGCGCGGGGCCGCCAGGCGCAGCCCGGGCACGATGCGCAGCATGGCCATGTCCCACATGCCGTTGTGGCTGGCGCCGTCGTCGCCGGTGATGCCGGCCCGGTCCAGCACGAACGTGACGCCCGCCCGGTGCAGGGCGACGTCCATGAGGACCTGGTCGAACGCACGGTTGAGGAACGTGGCGTAGACCGCCACGACGGGGTGCAGCCCCGCGAAAGCCATGCCCGCGGCGGACGTGACGGCGTGCTGCTCGGCGATGCCGACGTCGAAGGTGCGGCGCGGGAACTCGCTCGCGAAGGGTGCCAGGCCGACGGGGTGCAGCATCGCGGCCGTCAGGCACACGACGTCGCTGCGGCGACGGCCGATCTCGACGATCTCGTCGGCGAACACCTGGGTCCACCCGAACCGCGACGGCGCGACGGGCAGGCCGGTCTCGGGGTGGATCTTGCCGACGGCGTGGAAGCGGTCGGCGACGTCCTCCTCGGCCGGGGTGTAGCCGCGACCCTTCTCGGTGATGACGTGCACGATCACCGGTCCGCCGAACGCCTTGGCGCGGCGCAGCGCGGCCTCGGTCGCAGCGGTGTCGTGACCGTCGACCGGGCCGATGTACTTCAGCCCGAGGTCCTCGAACATGCCCTGCGGCGCGACGACGTCCTTGAGGCCCTTCTTCAGCCCGTGCAGCCACTCGTAGGCGAACCGGCCGGGGGCACCGGTGCGGTGCAGGGTGCGCTTTCCCCAGCCGAGGAACGCCTCGTACCCCCGGGTGACCCGCAGCGTGTCCAGATGGTTGGCGACGCCGCCGATGGTCGGCGAGTACGAGCGGCCGTTGTCGTTGACGACGATCACGAGCCGCCGGTCGGCGTCGGCGGCGATGTTGTTGATCGCCTCCCACGCCATGCCGCCGGTGAGGGCACCGTCTCCGATGACGGCGACGACGTGGCGGTCGTCCCGCCGCGCGACGGTGTTGGCCTTCGCGATGCCGTCGGCCCACGACAGCGCCGTCGAGGCGTGCGAGTTCTCCACGACGTCGTGCTCGGACTCCGCGCGGCTCGGGTAGCCGGACAGCCCGTCACGCTTGCGCAGCCCCGAGAAGTCCTGGCGGCCGGTGAGCAGCTTGTGCACGTAGGACTGGTGGCCCGTGTCGAACACGAACGTGTCGCGCGGCGACGCGAAGGTGCGGTGCATCGCGATGGTCAGCTCGACGACGCCCAGGTTCGGTCCGAGGTGCCCACCGGTGCGCGAGACGTTCTCCACGAGGAAGTCGCGGATCTCGGTCGCGAGCTGCCGCGTCTGCGCGGGGCTCAGTCGTCGCACGTCTGCGGGCGTCTCGATCGTGCTCAGCAGCCCCATGCGTTCCTCCCACTGGTCATCCGACAACTCTAAGCGCTGTTCGTGACGTCGCTGTGCGGTCCCGGCGAGAACCGCGCAACGGCTGTGGGTGCACGACGCGCCGTGACGGCGTCGGGTCCGACGGCGTGTCGTGCACCCACAGCGGGGAGGGAGGGGGTCGCACGATAGGTTCGGCAGTGGCCGGCGGGAAGACCTGACCGTCGGCGAGCGTTCGAGGGTCGGAAGGAACTCTCCCTCGACACAACCCTCAAAGAGGCACCCGTGCGCTTCCTCGACGGCCAGCGGCCGACCACCGACCTGACCTACGGCGACGTCTTCATGGTCCCGTCGCGTTCCGACGTGACGAGCCGGTTCGACGTCGACCTGTCGACCGACGACGGCACCGGGACCACGATCCCGATCGTCGTCGCCAACATGACGGCCGTGTCCGGGCGCCGCATGACCGAGACGATCGCGCGACGCGGCGGGATCGCGATCCTGCCGCAGGACGTGCCGGTCGAGGTGGTGGCGGACGTCGTGGCGGACACCAAGTCCAAGGACCCGGTGATCGAGACGCCGGTGACGGTGGCCCCCACGGAGACGGTCGCGACGGTCCTGAGCCTGCTGGGCAAGCGTTCGCACGGCGCCGCCGTGGTGGTCGACGACGGCCGCCCCGTCGGCGTCGTCACGGAGGCGGACTGCCTCGCCGTCGACCGGTTCGCCCGCGTGGGCACGCTCGTCGCGGACGGCCTCGTCACGCTCGACGCCGCCCAGGTCGAGGCCGACGGCCTCGAGGCGACGTTCGAGCGGCTGCACGCCGAGAAGGTGCGGCTCGCCCCCGTGGTGCGCGACGGCGTCCTGGTCGGCGTGCTGACCCGCAAGGGAGCGGTGCGCTCCACGGTCTACTCCCCCGCCCTCGACGCGGCGGGACGCCTGCGGGTGGGCGCCGCCGTCGGCATCAACGGCGACGTCGCGGCCAAGACGCGCGAGGTGCTCGCCGCCGGCGTGGACGTGCTCGTCGTCGACACCGCGCACGGTCACCAGGACAAGATGCTCGCCGCACTGCGCGAGGTCACCGCCGTGCGGGCCGACTTCCCGCACGTCCCCGTCGTGGCCGGCAACGTCGTCACGGCCGACGGCGTGCGCGACCTCGTCGACGCGGGTGCCGACATCCTCAAGGTGGGCGTCGGCCCCGGTGCGATGTGCACCACGCGCATGCAGACCGCCGTCGGGCGCCCGCAGTTCTCCGCGGTCCTCGAGTGCGCCGAGGCGGCGCGCGGGCTCGGCAAGCACGTGTGGGCCGACGGCGGCGTGCGGCACCCGCGCGACGTCGCGCTCGCGCTGGCCGCTGGCGCCTCCCAGGTGATGATCGGCTCCTGGTTCGCCGGGACGTACGAGTCGCCCGGCGACCTCCACGAGGACGGCTCGGGGCGGCAGTACAAGGACTCGTTCGGCATGGCCTCCGCGCGCGCCGTCGCAGCGCGCACCGCGGGCGCGGGCACCGCGTTCGGACGGGCCCGCAAGGCGCTGTACGAGGAGGGCATCTCGACCGGGAAGATGTACCTCGACCCGGAGCGTCCGGGCGTGGAGGACCTGCTCGACGAGATCACCTCCGGGCTGCGTTCGAGCTGCACGTACGCGGGGGCCCGCACGCTCGCGGAGTTCGCCGAGCGCGCCGTGGTGGGCGTGCAGTCGGCCGCCGGCTACGCCGAGGGCATGCCCCTGGCCACCTCCTGGTGAGCTCGTGAGCGCACCGACCGCCCGCGAACAGCTCGCCGCGCTGGCCGACGCCGGCACGTTCGCGGGCCCGTGGCGGCACGCCCGCGGCGAGATCGACCTCTCGGCCGCGCGGCCGGCCGCCGTGCTGGTGCTGTTCGGCGTGCTGGACGCGCTCGCCGCCGACCACGACGCGCAGGCGCTCGCCGTGCACCGCGACCTGGACGTGCTCCTGCTGTCGCGGGCCGCGACGCTGCGCTCCCACGCGGGCCAGGTGGCGTTCCCCGGCGGGCGTGTCGAGCCGGACGAGGGCGTCGTCGAGGCGGCGCTGCGCGAGGCCACCGAGGAGACCGGGGTGGACACCGCGGGCGTCGAGGTCCTCGGCACGCTGGAGTCCCTGCCGATGCCCGTGAGCAACCACGTCGTCACCCCGGTCCTCGCCTGGTGGGCGCGGCAGTCCGCCGTGGGCGTCGTCGACCCGGCCGAGTCCGCGCACGTCTTCCGCGCCCCGGTGGCCGACCTCCTCGATCCCGGCAGCCGCGTCACCACCGTGCTGCGCCGCGGCGGGCAGGTCTGGCGCGGTCCCGGCTTCCTGGTGGACGACGGCGGCACGGAGCACCTGGTCTGGGGGTTCACGGCGGGCATCCTCGACGCGCTGTTCGACCAGCTGGGCTGGACCGAGGAGTGGGACCGGGCGCACGAGCTGGAGCTCGACCTGTGAGCACGCCGTGAGAGCCGACCTGGACGTCACCGTCGACCTGGTGCGCGGCCTGCTCGCCGAGCAGCACCCGGACCTCGCCGACCGCCTGCTGCGCGTCGTGGCCAACGGCTGGGACAACGTCATGCTGCGGCTCGGGCACGACCTGGCGGTCCGGGTGCCGCAGCGGGAGGTCGCCGCCCACCTCGTCGAGCACGAGCAGCAGTGGCTGGGTGTGCTGGCCCCGCGCCTGCCGGTCGCGGTGCCGGTCGCCGTCCGCGTCGGCCGCCCGAGCCCGGCCCTCGGCTACCCGTGGTCGTGGTCCGTGGTGCCGTGGGTCGCCGGCGTCCGCGCGGCGGACGTCCCGGTCGGTCGGCGGCGCCGGATCGCCGGGGAGCTCGCCGCCTTCCATCGGGCGCTGCACCTCCCCGCGCCGTCGGACGCCCCGGTCAACCCGTTCCGCGGGGCACCGATCACCACGCGGGACACGGCCGTGCGCGGCCGCGTCGAGCGCGGCATCGTGCCCGACGGCGAGGAGGCCCTCGCGCTGTGGTCCCGCCTGGTCGCGGCACCGGCGTGGGACGGGCCGCCGGTGTGGATCCACGGTGACCCGCACCCGGGCAACCTCGTGGTGACCGGCGACGGGCCGGACGCCGAGGGCGGCGCGCTCGCCGCCGTCGTCGACTTCGGCGACATGACGGCCGGCGACCCCGCCACCGACCTGGCCGCCGCCTGGCTCGTGCTCGACGCGCCGGGCCGGGCCACGTACCGCGACGCGCTCTCGGACCGCTACCCGGCCGACGATCCCGTGTGGCTGCGTGCCCGCGGCTGGGCCCTGACGATGTCGACGTCGATGTTCGAGTCCGGCCCGGAGAACGCCTGGGTGCGCCGCATGGGCGTCGAGGCCCTGCACCGCGTGCTCGCCGACGCCTGACGGCGCAGACTGGCGTGATGGCCGACCCGGCGCAGGTCCCCCCGGACGTCCGCGAGCTCGTCGACGCCGTCGAGCACCCGGTGCGCCGGCGCGACGCCGAGACCCTCCTGGACCTCATGTCCCGGGCGACCGGGGAGACGCCGCACCGTGACGGCAGCATCGTCGGGTTCGGGCGGTACCGCTACGAGTACGTCTCGGGCCGGTCCGGCGACGCCGTGGCCGCGGGGTTCGCGCCGCGCAAGGCCCGCACGGTGGTCTATCTCATGGACGGGATCGACGCCCATCGTGAGGACCTCGAGCGGCTGGGGCCCCACCAGCACGGCGTGGGCTGCCTCTACCTCAAGGACCTCGAGCGGGTCGACCTGGCCGTGCTGGAACGGATCGTGGCGGACTCCTACCGCACGCTGACGGCCGGTACCTACGGCCTGCGTGCCCGCGAGGGCGGCACCTGAGCCCTCATGGCTTGCCACCCCTAGATCTACGAGGGTTTAATACCTAGTAGATCGAGGGATGGAGACCCATGCACATCGACAAGGACCTCGTCGCGGCCTCCGCGACACCGCTCGTGCTCGGCATCCTGGCCGACGGCGAGTCGTACGGCTACGCGATCGCCAAGCGCGTCGCCGAGCTCTCCGGCGGCCACATGGAGTGGACCGACGGCATGCTGTACCCGCTGCTGCACCGCCTGGAGCGCAACGGCCTCATCGAGGCGAGCTGGGGCCGCTCCCCCGCCGGACGGCGCCGCAAGCACTACGCGATCACCCCCGCCGGACGCGAGACGCTCGCCGAGCGGCAGGCGCAGTGGCGGGTCGTGAGCGACGCGCTCACGCAGGCCTGGGAGGCCGTCGCCCGTCCGCTGCCGGGCGGTCCGGCCACCGCTGGGGGGTTCGCCTGATGGAGACCGAGTCCTCCTTGGAGACCCAGATCGCGCGATGGCGCGACTACGTGCACCGCCACCGCACCATCGCCCCGGCCGACGTCGACGAGATGGAGGACCACCTGCGCGGACGCATCGCCGACCTCACGGCCACCGGCCTCGACGACGACGAGGCGTTCCTCGTCGCCGTCAAGCGCCTCGGCCGCCTGGACTCCGTCTCCCGCGAGTTCGCCCGCGAGCACTCCGAGCGGCTCTGGAAGCAGCTCGTGCTCCTGCCCGGGGCCCCCGACGACGGCGCCTCCCCGGCCGCCCGCCGCGAGCTCGCCGTCGTGCTCGCCCTGGCCGTCGGCGCCGGACTGGCGGTGAAGCTCGGTGCGACCTTCTGGGTCGAGACGGTCCTCCTGCGCAACGTCGGGCTGCTCGTGGCGCCGTTCCTGGCCGGATACCTCGCCTGGAAGCGGCGCCTGACCGGGCGCACCCTCGGCGCCCTGGGCGCGGCGTTCGTCGCCCTCGGCATCGTGCTCAACGTGTACCCGTTCGACCCCGCCGGCTCGACGGTCGCCCTGGCCGCCGTCCACGCACCGGTGGTGCTGTGGGCGCTCGTGGGTCTGGCGTACGCCGGCGGCCGCTGGCGGTCCGCCGACCGCCGCATGGACTTCGTGCGGTTCACCGGCGAGCTGGCCATCTACTTCGCGCTCATCGCGCTGGGCAGCGCCGTCCTCGTCGGGCTCTGCTTCGGCCTCCTCGGCCTGGCCGGCATCGACCTCGAACCGGTCCTCGAGCGGTGGCTGATGCCGTTCGGCGTGCCCGGCGCCCTGCTCGTCGCCGCCTGGCTGGTCGAGGCGAAGCAGGAGGTGGTCGAGAACATCGCCCCCGTGCTGACGCGCGTGTTCACACCGCTGACGACGGCGATGCTCGCGGTCTCGTTCGTCGCGCTCGTCGCGGCGGGCGGACTGACCACCGTCGACCGTGAGCTGCTGATCCTGCTCGACGCGGTGCTGATGCTGGTGCTCGCGCTGCTGCTGTACTCGATCTCGGCGCGGGATCCGCTCGCACGTCCGGGGCTCTTCGACGCGTTGCAGCTCGCCATGGTGGTGGCGGCGCTCGCGGTCGACGCCGTGGCCGTCACTGCCATGCTCGCCCGCATCGCGGAGTTCGGCGCGAGCCCCAACAAGGTGGCCGCCCTCGGTCTCAACCTGCTCCTGGCCGTCCACCTGGTGCAGTCGGGACGGCTCACGCTCGGGTTCTGCCGCCGACGCCGCGGGTTCGCCGCGCTGGAACGCTGGCAGACGAGCTACCTACCGGTGTACGCGGTCTGGGCCGCCGTCGTCGTGGTGCTGTTCCCGCCCCTCTTCGGCTTCAGCTGAGCGCGGCGGCGTCGGCGCCACGCGCCACGAGTGCCGCCCGGATCGCCCGGTGCGCGCGGGCGTAGACGCCGTCGTCGCCCAGGAGCAGCGACCGGTCGTTCGCGGCGCCGAGCAGGGCGTCGATCTCGAAGGCGACCTGCTCGGCGTCGGCGTCCGGCCCCAGCTGACCGGCCGCCGTCCCGAGCTCGACATGGTGGCGCAGGTAGGCGTCCCACTGCTCCTGCACCGCCACGACGGCATCACGCAGAGGCCCGGCCGCGCGGCCGTCGAGCTCGACCTCGGCCGCGCGGAAGAAGCAGCCCCCGGTGAACACGCGGGATCGCGAGTAGACCGTCCAGGACCCCACGAGCGCCCACAGCCGGGGCACGCCCGGCTCGGCCTCCCGTGCGGGGGCGATCACCTCCTCGACGAACGTCGCGCGCGCATGGTCGACAACGGCGAGCTGCAGCCCTTCCTTGGAGCCGAACAGTCCCGCGATGCCGCTCTTGTTGACCGGGGCTGCCGTGGCCAGGGAGCCGAAGGTCAGGCCGCCCAGCCCGTCGACCGAGGCGACCTGCACGGCGTGGTCGAGCACGGCTCGTCGGGAGCGGTCGCCTCGTGCCCGGCGCCCGTCCGTCGCGGCGGAATCCTGGATCGACGTCATGGGACTGATCGTACGACCGTTCGTTCAGTGTTACTGTGCGAACGGTCGTACATCTTCTTCTTCGTCCTCTGGAGGACCCGTGCCGCTCACCCCCGCTCCCGTCCGCACCGGCTTCCGGATCCTCGGCACGGTCGCCCCGCCGCTCAGCGTCGACCTCGCCCTGCGCGCCATGCGCCGCGTCGGACCGGCGGCACGCATCCGACCCGCGGACCAGATGACGCACGACGCCGCCCGCCGCGGCACCGTTCGCGTCGACGGCGAGGACGTCACCACCTACACCTGGGGCGACCCCTCCGCCCCGTCGGTGCTCCTCGTCCACGGCTGGCAGCTGCGCGCCTCGCGGTTCGCCCGACTGGTCGAGGCGTTCGAGGCTGCGGGCCTGCGGCCCGTGGCGTTCGACGGCGTCGCGCACGGCGAGTCCACCGGGCACCGCACCCAGGCCGTCCAGCACGCTCGCGTGCTCCGCGCGGTCCAGGAGCAGTCCGGCCCAGCCGCCGCCGTCGTCGGGCACTCCCTCGGCGGGATGGCGGCAGGCCTCGCGCTGCGCGACGGTCTGGCTGCCGACCGGTGGGTGGCGATCGCGGCCCCAACCGGCTTCGAGTCGGTCATCGGCTCGTTCGTCCGCCAGTCCGGGCTCCCTGCGGGCGTGCACGACCGGCTCGCCGACCGAGCGGCGCGCACGATGTTCCCCGAGGTCGTCGCGCCCCGCACCGAGCTCGACCTGACCCGCCACCCGGTGCCTGCCGGCGTCCCCACGCTGTTCGTGCAGAGCACCACCGACTCGATGAACGATCCGGACAACGCCCGCCAGCTCCACGCGGCGCACCCCGGCAGCGAGCTCCTGCTGGCGCCGGGTCTCGGCCACAACCGCGTCCTCGACGATCCCGACGTCCTCCGCGCGGTGGTCAGGCACGCCACCGAGACGGGTGCCGCGCAGACAGCTTCACCTGCCTGGACAAGCTCCCACACTGCGTGAAGCTGCTTTCTGTTACGCATCTTTTGGTTGACAGTCCGCGGAAGTCCTCCTAATGTCGCAATCGTGCTGTGGCGCGCGTCACCGCCGTCCCTGCACCGCACCGCCAACGCCGGCGGAACGTCGCACGCGAAGGGAAGACGACGATGTCGAACCACCCCCCTGGCCGCCGCAAGCTGCGCACGGCGCCCGCCACGGCCACCGGGCTCGCGCTCGCCCTCTCGGTGGCGGGCGGTGCCGCTGCCGCCCCGCCGGACGACGCGGGGCGCACGGTGCCGGCCAGCAAGATCTCCATCCAGATGTACAGCCTCATCCCCTGGGTGGCGCAGGACGGACTCGACTCTGTCCTCGGCGAGCTGGCCGGCATGGGCTACCGGAACATCGAGCCCTACGCCGGCAACTTCTCGGGGTACACGGCCAAGGAGTTCCGCGCACTCGTCAAGAAACACGGCCTCAAGGTGTCCGCGTCGCACAACAGCACGGACGAGTCCACCTGGGACGAGACGCTGGACTACTCCAAGACCATCGGCCAGCACTACGTCGGTTCCGGTGGTTTCGCCTCCCCCGGCATCGGCAGCTACGAGGACACCCTCGCGACCGCCGCGACGCTGGACCGCCTCGGGGAGGCCGCCTCGAAGCGCGGGCTGCACAAGATCTTCGGCCACAACCATCAGCAGGAGTTCACCACCGTCTACACCGACCCCGCCACGGGCGAGGAGAAGTCGGCGTGGGAGATCATCGCCGACAACACCGACCCCCGGTACGTGACGTTCGAGGTGGACATCTTGTGGGCGTACGACGCCGGCGTGGACGTCGTGGAGCTCCTCGAGGAGTACGGCGACCGCATCGAGCTGCTGCACGTCAAGGACGGGTCCCTCAACGGTGACGCCCGGGCGACCTTCGCCGACGTGGGCGAGGGCGAGCTCGACTGGGAGCCCATCCTCCAGGCGGCCCACGGCAAGGTGCGGTACTACACCGTCGAGTACGACCTCGCTCCGGACGGACGCGACTTCGCGCAGGACAGCTTCGACTACCTCAGCACCCTCACCTACTGATCTCTCGGGCCGGCCGGGCCGGGCCGCCCGGCCTGCCCGAGATCCCCCGGGCCGGAACGAACGGCGCCCCGCCGCTCCTCGAGGGAGCGACGGGGCGCCGTTCGTCGCCTCAGGCCTCCGGCTCAGGCGGCGACGAGGTCGCGCAGCACGTACTGCAGGATCCCGCCGTTGCGGTAGTAGTCCGCCTCGCCCGGGGTGTCGATGCGCACGACGGCGTCGAACTCGACGACCGACCCGTCGTCCTTGGTGGCCTTGACGGCGACCGTCTCCGGGGTGGAACCGTCGTTCAACGCCGCGATCCCGGTGATGTCGAACGTCTCGGTGCCGTCCAGGCCGAGCGACTCGGCGGACTGCCCGGCCGGGAACTGCAGCGGCAGGACGCCCATGCCGATGAGGTTCGACCGGTGGATCCGCTCGAACGACTCGGTGATGACCGCCTTGACGCCGAGCAGCGCGGTGCCCTTGGCCGCCCAGTCGCGCGACGACCCGGAGCCGTACTCCTTGCCGCCCAGCACCACCAGCGGGGTGCCCTGCGCGGCGTAGTCCTGGGCCGCGTCGTAGATGGTGTCCTGCTCGCCCTTGACGAAGTTGAAGGTGAAGCCACCCTCGACGCCGTCCAGGAGCTGGTTCTTCAGGCGGATGTTCGCGAACGTGCCGCGGATCATGACCTCGTGGTTCCCGCGACGGGATCCGTAGGAGTTGAAGTCGCGGCGTCCCACCCCGTGCTCGGCGAGGTAGGTGCCCGCCGGGCTGTCGGCCTTGATCGCACCGGCCGGCGAGATGTGGTCGGTGGTGACGGAGTCGCCCAGCTTGGCCAGCACGCGAGCGCCCGCGATGTCCGCGACGGGCTCCGGCGTGGCGCCCATGCCCTCGAAGTACGGGGGCTTGCGCACGTACGTGGACTCCGTGTCCCAGGCGAAGGTGTCGCCCTCCGGGGTGTCGAGGGCACGCCACCGGTCGTCACCGGCGAAGACGTCCGCGTAGTCCTTGGTGAACATGTCGCGGGAGATCGACGTGGCGATGGTCTCCTCGACCTCGGCCGGCGTGGGCCAGATGTCACGCAGGAAGATCGGCTTGCCGTCCTCGTCGCGGCCCAGCGGGTCGTGCTCGAAGTCGAACTCCATCGTGCCGGCCAGGGCGTAGGCGATGACCAGCGGCGGCGACGCCAGGTAGTTCATCTTGACGTCCGGGTTGATGCGTCCCTCGAAGTTGCGGTTGCCGGACAGCACCGAGACGACGGCGAGGTCGTGCTCCTGGACGGCCTCGGAGATCTTCTCGTCCAGCGGGCCCGAGTTGCCGATGCAGGTGGCGCAGCCGTAACCGACCAGGTGGAAGCCGAGCTTCTCCAGGTACGGCCACATGCCGGCCTTCTCGTAGTAGTTCGTCACGACCTGGGAGCCCGGCGCCATGGAGGTCTTGACCCACGGCTTCGCCTCGAGTCCGGCCTCGACGGCCTTCTTGGCCAGGAGCGCCGCAGCGAGCATCACCGACGGGTTGGAGGTGTTGGTGCACGAGGTGATCGAAGCGATCGCGACGGCACCGTGGAACAGCTCGAACTCCTTGCCCTCGGAGTCCGTCACGGGCACGGTGCGGCGCACCTGCGCGTGGGTCGACGGCGAGTCGGAGGCCGGGAAGGACTCCTTCTCGGCCTCGTCGACGGCGTCGATGACGTCGGACGCGTAGGCGGGCAGGTCGCGGGCGAACGCCGCCTTGGCGTGCGACAGCTCGATGCGGTCCTGCGGGCGCTTCGGGCCGGCGATCGACGGCACGACGGTCGACAGGTCCAGCTCCATGTACTCCGAGAACGTCGGCTCGACGTAGTCGTCCGACGTCGGGTCGAGCCAGAGGCCCTGCTCCTTGGCGTACGCCTCGACGAGCGCCAGCTGCTCGTCGGACCGGCCGGTCAGGCGCAGGTAGTCGATCGTCACCTCGTCGATCGGGAAGATCGCAGCCGTGGAACCGAACTCCGGCGACATGTTGCCGATGGTGGCGCGGTTCGCCAGCGGGACCTGGCCGACCCCGGAGCCGTAGAACTCGACGAACTTGCCGACGGCGCCGTGCTGGCGCAGCATCTGCGTGATCGTCAGCACGACGTCCGTGGCGGTGACGCCCGCGGGGATCTCGCCGGTGAGCTTGAAGCCGACGACGCGCGGGATGAGCATCGAGACGGGCTGGCCGAGCATGGCCGCCTCGGCCTCGATGCCACCGACGCCCCAGCCGAGCACGCCGAGGCCGTTGACCATCGTCGTGTGCGAGTCGGTGCCGACGCAGGTGTCCGGGTAGGCCCGGAGCACGCCGTCCACCTCACGCGTCATCACCGTGCGCGCCAGGTACTCGATGTTGACCTGGTGGACGATGCCGGTGCCGGGCGGGACGACCTTGAAGTCGTCGAACGCCGTCTGGCCCCAGCGCAGGAACTGGTAGCGCTCGTGGTTGCGCTCGTACTCGATCTCGACGTTGCGCTCGAACGCGTCGGCGCGGCCTGCGACGTCGATCTGCACCGAGTGGTCGATGACCATCTCTGCCGGTGCCAGGGGGTTGATGCGGGTGGGGTCCCCACCGAGCTCGGCGACGGCCTCGCGCATCGTGGCGAGGTCGACGACGCAGGGCACGCCGGTGAAGTCCTGCATGATCACGCGTGCGGGCGTGAACTGGATCTCGGTGCTGGGCTGCGCGTCCGGGTCCCACCCGGCGAGCGCACGCACGTGATCGGCGGTGATGTTGGCGCCGTCCTCGGTCCGCAGGAGGTTCTCCGCGAGGATCTTCAGCGCGTACGGGAGGCGCTCGAGCCCCTCGACGGCCGACAGCCGGAAGATCTCGTACGAGTTCCCGGCGACGTCCAGGGTTCCCTTCGATCCGAATGTGTCCACGCTGCTCACTGCGGCTCCTTCTAGGGGGCTGTCCGGCGCGGGCACCGATCTGGCACGTGGCAGCGGTTCCGACGCCGATGTTTCCGACGGGCTCCGCCCAGCGTACGCAGAGGTCGCCGGGCTGCACCCAGCATAGCCCATATATCTTGACGTCAAGATACTTAGGGGTGCCTCACCGCCGCGCGCCGGACGGGAACACGAGCGCCCCGGCGGACGTTGAACGACGGCCGCCACCTGGAAGGACGTCACGTGCCCGCTCCCCTGCCCTCGCTCCCCGCCCAGGCCGACCGCCTCGCGGACCTCGGTCTCCTGCCCGCCGCCGGAACGCTCGACGCCGCCACGCTGCCGTCGACGGCGGCCCGCCTCGCCACACGGGCCCCCGACGGCGCGCTGCTCGTCGTGCACCCGCGCCACCTGCGCCCCTCGAGTCTCGCCCCGCACCTGCGCCGGGCCGTGCGCACCCGCGCCGGGACGATCGAGCGGGAGGGGTTCGTGGTGGTCGACATGCCGGACGCCGACGAGTTCGCTCCCACCGGGCTGGAGGAGCCGACCGCCGACGTCTACGCCGTCGTCGGACCCGATCGCGGTGACGACCTGGCGAGCTGGTCACCGGCCGAGGCCGCCCCCGAGCTCGAGCGACGCGGACGGACCCCGCTCACGCTGGCGGAAGGCCTGCACTGGGCGCTGCAGGCGCCCGACGTGCTGGAGCGCAACCGATGCTTCATGACGATCGGTTCCCGGCTGCGCAAGCCCGACGGCTCGTTCGACTCGCGGACCCCCGCCGTGTGGATCTCCAACGGGACCGGACGCGACGGGTCGCAGCGCCGGGGTGCGGCGAAGGTGGGCTGGTGCTGGTGGGGCAACCGGCACAGCTGGCTCGGCTTCGCCTCGGCGGCGTCGCGGCTCACCTGACCGTCCGGTTCAGCCGTCCAGGACGAGGTCGACGTCGAGCCGGGCCAGGTCGACCCCGTCCGGCACGGCCACCACGCTCGTGGTCCAGGTCAGGTCCGCGGTGCACTCGCCCGTGCCGGTGCCCAGGGTGATGGTGACGCGGTCGCCCTCCGCGACGACGTCCTGCGGCAGCCACGGGCACGACGAGCTGCCCGCGGCGTAGACGGCGATCCGGCCCGACTCCGGGGCCAGCAGCCATCCCGGCTCCGCGCCGGTTGGATCGGCGTCGACACCCGCCGGGAGGCCGCGGTAGGTGTGCAGCACCACCTCGCCCGACGAGCGCACGAGGAGGGCGACCAGCACGGCCACGCCGACCACGACCGCGACGACCGCCAGCCGCAGCGGCAGCCACCGCCGCACCGGGCCTCGTTCCTGCATGATCCGACGGTACCGAGGTCCGCTCAGCGGTCCAGCACCGCCACCGCCTCCACGTGGTGCGTGTGCGGGAAGAGGTCGAACGCCCGCAGGCCGGTCAGGGTGTACCCCCGCTCGCCGAGCAGGCCGACGTCCCGGGCGAGCGCAGCAGGGTCGCAGGCCACGTAGACGATCCGGCCCGGCTCCCGCCCCGCCATGGCGTCCACCACGGCGCGCCCGGCGCCAGCGCGAGGTGGGTCGAGGACGACGACGTCGGCCGCCGGCACGGGGTCGTCGTCGGTGCGGCGTGCGAGCACACGGTCCACCGCGCCCAACCGCAGGTCCACGTGGTGCAGCCCGTGGACGTTGCGCCGGGCGTCCTTGACCGCCTGCTCGTCGCCCTCGATCGCGACGACCCGCCCACGCTCCCCGACCGCCGCGGCGAGCGGCAGCGTGAACAGGCCCGCGCCGGAGTACAGGTCCAGGACGGTGGCGTCGGAGACGTCGCCGACGGCGTCCAGGACGGCTCCCGCCAGCATCCCGGGGGCCCCGCGGTGCACCTGCCAGAACCCGTCGGCGGCGACGCGGTACCGGTGCTCGGCGTCGCCGACCTGCACGGTCTCCGTCACCGCGCGGCGGGCGTTCGGCCGGAAGTCCGGCCGGCCGCGCCGCCACGGCGTGCCGTCCACCAGCATCAGGGCGTCCGCGCCCCCTGCCGGGGCGACGAGCTCGAGCCGCTGGCCCGGCCGCCAGCGCCGGGTGAAGACTCCCTCGGTCACCGCCAGCGTCAGCACCTCCGGCGTCGCGAGCGGCATGGCGTCCAGCGGGACGACGTCGTGCGACCGGAACCGCCGCATCCCGGCGCGACCGTCGGCGTCCGTCACGAGCTCGATCCGGGTGCGGTAGGCGAGCCCACCACGCTCGTCGTCGCCGGGAGCGGCCTCGACCGTCACGTCTGGCTCCAGCCCGGCGAGCCGCCGGAGCTGCTCGGCGAGCACCGCCGCCTTCCAGCGCCGTTGCGCGGGCAGCGCGACATGGGAGAGCTCCGCGCCACCCACGCCGCCCGGGCCGGACGCCGGCCAGGCCGGCTCCACGCGGTCGGCCGACGGCTCCAGCACCTCGACGGCGTCGGCCCGCCAGAACTTCTTGCCACCCTCGGTCACGCGGGCGCGCACCGTCTCGCCGGGCAGTGTGTGGCGCACGAAGACGACGCGACCCTCGTGGCGGGCGACGCAGTGGCCGCCGTGCGCGACGGGGCCGATCTCGAGCTCGAGCTCGAGGCCGACCTCCGGGTCGACGGGACGGGAGCGGGGGGACGAACGGCGGGGTCGGGTCACGGCCTCATTGTCCCCCGTTCAGAGCGGACCGCCGCCGTCGACCTCGTCACCCTCGAGCCCGGTGTGCCCCGCCGAGGACGACAGCTGCCAAGGGACGGACGCGACGACGACGCCCGGCGTGAACAGCAGGCGCCCCTTGAGCCGCAGCGCCGACTGGTTGTGCAGCAGATGCTCCCACCAGTGCCCGACGACGTACTCCGGGATGTAGACGACCACGAGGTCGCGCGGGGACTCGCTGCGCAGCGACCGGACGTAGTGCAGGATCGGCCGGGTGATCTCGCGGTACGGGGAGTCCAGCACGCGCAGCGGGACCGGCAGGTCGAGAGCCTCCCACTGCCGACGCAGGTCGGTGCTCTCGTCGAGGTCCACACCGACCGTCACCGCCTCGAGCAGCGACGGCCGCGAGGCGCGCGCATAGGCGAGCGCGCGCATGGTCGGCTTGTGCACCCGGGAGACGAGCACGACGGCGTGGACCCGGCTCGGCAGGGCACGCGCACCCGCGACGTCGTCGAGCGCGAGCTCGGACCGGACCCTGGTGTAGTGGCGTCGGATGCCCCGCATGATGACGAAGAGCACACCCATGGCCACCACGGTGATCCAGGCACCGTGGGTGAACTTCGTGACCAGGACGATCACCAGCACGGCCGAGGTCAGGACGAACCCGGTCCCGTTGAGCACCCGCGACCGCTTCATCCGGCTCCGGACCTTCGGTTTCGGTTCCTTGCGCAGCTCACGGGTCCAGTGCCGCAGCATGCCGAGCTGCGCGAGCGTGAACGACACGAAGACGCCCACGATGTAGAGCTGGATGAGCGCGGTCACCTCGGCGTCGAACGCGAGGACGAGCACACCCGCTGCCACGGCGAGCGTGACGATGCCGTTCGAGAACGCCATGCGGTCGCCGCGGGTGTGGAGCTGGCGTGGCAGGTAGCCGTCCTTGGCCAGCAACGACCCGAGGACGGGGAACCCGTGGAACGCCGTGTTGGCGGCGAGGAGCAGCACGAGCGCGGTGACGCCGACGACGACGGCCGCGACGACCGACAACCCGCCGAACACCGTCTCCGCAAGCTGGGCCAGGACCGGGTGCTGCTCGTGCTCGTCCCCGACGAGCACCCCGTCGCGGGTCAGCTGGGAGGCCGGGTCCTCGACGAACTTGACCCCGGTCGCCTGGGCCAGGAACAGGATCGTCATGAGCATCACGGCGGAGATCCCGCCGAGCAGCGCGAGCGTCGTGGCGGCGTTGCGTCGTTTGGGCCGCTGGAAGGCCGGCACGTCGCTGGTGATCGACTCGACCCCGGTGAGCGCGACGGCACCGGAGGCGAACGCCCGAGCGACCAGGAAGGCGCCGGCGACACCGAGCAGACCCTGCTCGAACCCGGCGGCGGGCACCAGCTCGAGGTCGGCGCTGGCCGCCTGCGGCATCTCTCCGGAGACGTACTGCACGGCGCCGACGACGGCGAGGACGCCGAGCGCCGCCATGAAGCAGTAGATCACCACCACGAACACCCAGGCCGACTCGCGCACCCCACGCAGGTTCACCACGGTCAGTGCCGCCACGAGCAGCACCGCGACGAGCGGCTCGTGCCCGCGTACCACCGGCAGGAGCACCACGAGGTACTGCGACGCGGCCGACAGCGACACCGCGACGGTGAGCACGTAGTCCAGCATCAGAGCCGACGCCACCCCGGTGCCGGCCGTGGGCCCGAGGTTGGTCGTGGCCACCTCGTAGTCGCCGCCGCCGGAGGGATACGCGCGCACGATCTGGCGATAGGAGGCGACCACCACCAGGAGCACGACCACGACGGCGGCGCCCACCCAGGGCGAGAACGCCGTGGCCGCGATGCCGGCGACCGCGAGCATCAGCAGGATCTCGTCCGGCGCGTACGCCATGGACGACAGCGCGTCCGAGGCGAAGACCGGCAGCGCCACCCGCTTGGGCAGCAGAGAGCGCTTCGAGCTCTCGCTGCGCAGGGGTCGCCCTACGAGCAGCCGCTTGGCGGCGTCTGCGATGTCCGACACGGTGACTCATGCTATGCCTGTCGGTGCGTCCAGGCGCAGGTCGGCGCACGGGTGCTCGGAGGTATAGCGTTCCGTGGTGTGCACTTCGTGATCATGGGATGCGGCCGCGTGGGCTCCTCGCTCGCGCAGTCCATCGAGGAGCGCGGCCACTCGGTGGCCGTCATCGACCAGAACCCCGAAGCCTTCCGACGGCTCGGACCCGACTTCTCCGGGCACAAGGTGACAGGTGTCGGCTTCGACCGCGACACCCTCGCCCAGGCCGGGATCGAGGACACCTACGCCTTCGCCGCGGTGTCCGACGGCGACAACTCGAACGTGCTCGCCGCCCGGGTCGCCCGGGAGACCTACGGGGTCGAGCACGTCGTCGCCCGGATCTACGACCCGCACCGCGCCGAGATCTACCAGCGCCTCGGGATCCCGACGGTCGCCACCGTCCGCTGGACCGCCGACCAGGTGATGCGCCGCATGCTCCCCCTCGGCGCGACCGACGAGTACCGCGACCCGTCGGGCGCCGTCCGGCTCGCACAGGTCGACTACCACCCCGGCTGGCTCGGGCTGTCCGTCCGGCGCATCGAGGCGACCACCGGCGCGCGGGTCGCGTTCCTCACCCGGTACGCCGAGGGTCAGCTCGTGGCGGCGGACACGCTGCTGCAGGAGAACGACGAGCTGCACGTGCTGATGCGCACCGACGACGCGCCGCGCGTCGAACGGCTGCTCACCCACGCCCCGGGGCCCGAGGAGGAGCTGGACTGATGCGGATCGTCATCGCTGGAGCGGGCTCCGTGGGCCGGTCCATCGCCTCTGAGCTCCTCGCCAACGACCACGAGGTCGTGCTCGTCGACAAGAACCCGTCGGCGATGCGGGTCGCCCAGGTCCCCGAGGCGGACTGGCTGCTCGCCGACGCGTGCGAGACGTCGTCCCTCGATGGCGCCGACGTGTCCTCCGCGGACGTCGTCGTGGGTGCGACGGGCGACGACAAAGCCAACCTCGTCTTCTCCCTGCTGTGCAAGACGGAGTTCGCGGTGCCGCGCACCGTCGCGCGCGTGAACAACCCCCGCAACGAGTGGATGTTCGACGAGTCCTGGGGCGTCGACGTCGCCGTCTCGACGCCGCGCATCATGACGGCCATGGTCGAGGAGGCCGTGTCCGTGGGCGACCTGGTGCGGATCTTCACGTTCCACCAGTCGGGCGCCGACATCTTCGAGGTCACGCTGCCCCCGGAGTCCCCGCTGGTGGGGCTGCGGGTCAGCGACGTGGGCTGGCCCCCCGACACCGTCCTGGCGTGCATCGTCCGTGGGACCCAGCCGTTCAGCCCGACGGCCGACGACGCTCTCGAGCCCGGCGACGAGCTCATGTTCGTCACCGGGCAGGAGGCAGAGCCCGCCATGCTGCAGCAGCTCGTCGTCGACGGACCGGAGCTCGGCTGAGCCCGCGCGACGCGGGCTGAGCGCCGGCCGGCTCAGGTGGCGTCGGTGCGCCCGGCTCGCTCGTGGGCACCGCGGACGACGACCCAGGTCAGCCACAGCACGAGGCCCCACAGCGGCACGCCCAGCACCAGGTGCATCGTGCCGAGCCAGCCGACGTCGCCGGTCAGGTACAGCGGGACCTTGACGGCCAGGCGGACGGCGAAGAGCCCCACCCAGAACCAGCTCGCCACGGTGTAGCGGCGTACCAGTGCCGGGTCCGACCGCCAGTCGGCCAGCGCCGCGAAAGGGCTCCGCTCGGGCTCGTCGTCCGACGTCGCCTCCTCCGTGACGGGTTCGTCCCGGCGTGCCGCGTCGGAGAACCCGGCCCGGATCGCCTCGACGAACAGTCCCACCAACGGCCACCGCACCAGGATCGACACGACGAAGGCTACGAGGTAGGCGGCGTTGGTCCACAGGCCCCAGACGTAGAAGTCCTGCGCCTCTCCGGAACGCCAGGCCCAGAAGACGCCGACGGCGATGCCGAGCACGCCACCGAGAGCCTGGGTGACCGGCGTGCGCTGCACGAGCCGCGCGACGACGGCCACCAGGGCGGCCGCGGCCGAAGCGACCAGGGACGGCGTCAGGTCCTCGGTGATCACGAAGACCACCACGAAGACGAGACCGGGGAGCACCGACTCGATGACGCCGCGCACGCCGCCGACCGCCTCGCCGAACGAGAACGAGTCGGCCGTCAGGGAGCGCATCCCGCGTGCCGGTGGGGTCTGGGGGCTGTGGTCGTCCACGTGCTCCTCGTCCGTCGAGCTCATTCGCCGGCCCGTGCACGCAGCTCGTACCGGGGGTTGTACATCGTCCGCCGGCCCTCGCGGACCGTCACCATGCCCTCGACGCGCAGGCGTCTGCCGGGCTGGATGCCCGCGATCTCCCGCCGACCGAGCCACACGAGGTGCAGCGTGCCCGTGCCGTCGTACAGCTCCGCCTCGACGGTGGGCACGTTCTCCCGCGGGCGCAGCACCACCGAGCGCAGGACGCCGGCCGCCGAGGAGCGCTCGCGCGGGTTGAGGTCGTCGAGCGGCCGACAGCCCGTCACCAGCGCCGCGGCGGTGCGCTCCTCGTCGGCGACGACGTCATCCGTCGACGCGAGAGCGGCGCGGACCATGCTGCGCAGCGACATCTCGGGCCTCAGCGGATCTCGGTGATCTCCGGCCCACGCGTCAGCGGGTCGAAGGAGGGAGTCTGCGGCGTCGCGTCCGTCGGCCCGTCGGCGCCCGTTGCGTCCGCACCGTCCTTGCGCGCCTGCTCGGGCAGGGTCAGCGTCAGCAGGTCGCGCGGCGGACGCGGGTTGGCGTCACGCACCACGACGATGTTCGCGAACACCGACTCCAGCGGCTTGGCCGCCTCCGCGTCGACGGCGGCCCGGCCGGAGAGCACACCGCGCAGGAACCAGCGCGGACCGTCGTGACCGATGAACCGCGCCGGCCGGACAGCGGGCTTGCCCTCGGGCGTCTTCGCGGGGATGCGGGCCATCAGCTCACGGCCGAAGGTGCCGGGGACGTCGTCGACCGTGCCGCCCTGCTTGGTCAGCGAGGCTCCGATCTCCTCACGCACCTCGTCCCAGATGCCGCCCGTCTTGGGTGCGGCGAACGCCTGGACCTGGAGCACCGAACCCTGCAGGGAGGCGGCCACACCCGTGACCTTCTGCGACTTCTTGTCGACCTCCATCCGCAGCTGCAGACCGGGTAGGACAGGGAGCCAGACGGCACCAAGATCGACGCGCGGCCCCATGGCCGTCACCTGCGAGGAGTCGAACGGCCCACGCTCGGACGGGGCCGTGGGCTCCGTGCCCGTGGGCGCTCCGTCCGGGGCCGGGCTCACCTCGCCCGTGGTCGCGGACTCCGTCGCCTTCGTCGACGCCTTGCGCCGGAACAGACCCACCAGGGATCTCCTTGTCTCGTCGGATCCGACGGCGCAACGCCGCCCTGTACTCCAGGTTAGACCGCCGGTGGCACCGGCCGGGAACCCGCTGGTCAGGCCTGCGAGACCCCACCGCTCGAGCCGAACCCGCCGGAGCCGCGGTGCGACCCGGGCAGACGCTCCGCCACCAGGAACCGCGCGTGCTCGACCCGCTGGATCACCAGCTGGGCGACCCGGTCCCCGCGGCGCAGCCGGACCGTCTCGTGCGGGTCGGTATTGGCCAGGACGACCTTGATCTCACCCCGGTAGCCCGCATCGACCGTGCCGGGCGCGTTGACCACCGTGATGCCGTGCCTGGCGGCCAGTCCCGAACGCGGGTGGACGAACGCGGCATAGCCCTCGGGCAGCGCGATCGCCACGCCCGTCGGCACGATCTCGCGCTGCAGCGGACCGAGCTCGACGTCCCTGGTGGTCACCAGGTCCGCCCCGGCGTCGCCCGGATGGGAGTACGCCGGTACGAGGGCGTCGTCGTCCAGCAACGTGACGAGCACGTCGAGCGTGCTGGGGTCGGTCACCGTGGGGCTCGCGTTCTCAGGCACCCGCGCAGCCTAACGGACACCCGAGGCCTGCGATGATGGTCCCATGAACGACATGCCCACCCGAGCCTCGGACACGTCGGGACCGGCCCAGGGAGCCGCGTTCCACGAGCGACTCGTCCCCGGACCGGGTGCGTGGGTCGCCGCACTCGGGCTCGGTGTCATCGTGGCCGTGGTGGTCCTTCCGCTCGCCCCGGTCGTCGCGCCGGTCGCCGGTCTCCTCGTGGCCGCGGGCGTCGGCGTGACCCTCGTCGTGACCGCCCCGGTCGTCGAGGTCGTCGGCGGTGAGCTGCGAGCCGGTGACGCGCACGTGCCCGTCGACCTGGTCGGCACCGTGACCCCCGTGTTCAGTGCCGAGGAGATGCGGGTGCAGCTCGGCCCCGAGCTCGACGCGCGCGCCTACGTGTGCCTGCGGAGCTGGGCCCGCACCGGTCTGCGGGTCGAGCTCGACGACCCGCAGGACCCGACGCCCTACTGGCTCGTCTCCACCCGCCGCCCGGACGACCTCGCTGCCGCGCTGACCGAGGCGGCCGGCACGGCCTGAGCCCGGGGACGACGAAGGCCGTCACGTCGAGGACATGACGGCCTGGGTGTCGGGGACTCCGCCCGCGGTCTGACGACCGTCAGGCGGCGCACTCCGTGCAGATCATCTGGCCCTTCTTCTCGTAGGCCAGCTGGCTGCGGTGATGCACGAGGAAGCAGCTCGAGCACGTGAACTCGTCGGCCTGGCGGGGCAGGACGCGCACCGCGAGCTCTTCACCGGACAGGTCGGCGCCCGGAAGCTCGAAGCCTTCCGCAGCCTCTGTCTCGTCCTCGTCGACGACACCCGACGACTTGTCGGACCGACGAGCCTGGAGCTCCTGGATGGAGTCCTGCTCGTTGTCCTCTTCGTTCTTGCGGGGTGCGTCGTAGTCGGTTGCCATCTGTGTTGTCACACTCCGTGGGTTTCGGTGGCGGTACGCGCTGCTAATGCTTGGCGGACGGGTTTTGTTCCCGCTCGGCCCCCGGATTCTGCACCATCCGCAGCGACCACGCGACATGTCGGACTGTCGTGCCGGTCACACCGGGCCTGACCAGCGCAAACAGTAAGCGTTCCGCCGAGCGAAAGCCACCCGGATTCCGACTCGCTCCGGGTCAGCCCTCGGTTCCAGATGGTCGGGCCGCCCCTGCACTCGCAAGCTCGCTCCGGGTCAGCCCTCGGTTCCAGATGGTCGGGCCGCCCCTGCACTCGCAAGCTCGCTCCGGGTCAGCCCTCGGTTCCAGATGGTCGGGCCGCCCCTGCACTCGCAAGCTCGCTCCGGGTCAGCCCTCGGCTGCGTCGGCGTCCGCGGACTCCAGCAGCTCCACCAGCTCGGCCTGCCGCGCCGGCGCACCGGCGACGGTCATCAGCTGCGTCGCCGGCGCTCCGCGCAGCCCGGTCAGCGCGCCACCGGCCTCCATGGCGACGAGACCGCCGGCAGCGACGTCCCACGGGTTGAGACCACGCTCGTAGTAGAGGTCGATCGCTCCCTCGGCGAGCAGGCACAGGTCGATCGCGGCCGAACCCAGCCGGCGGATGTCGCGCACCCGGGGCAGCACGTGCGTCAGGACCTGGGCCTGGTGCGCCCGGCGCTCGGCCGCGTAGCCGAACCCGGTGCCGACCAACGACGTCGCCAACGACTCCGCCTCGCGCACGTGGAGCTCGCGGCCATCCCGGTCGGCACCCAGCCCGTGCCCTGCCGTCCAGGTCGCCCCGTCCACGACCGAGTGCACGGCACCGGCCAGGACGGTCCACCGTGCCGGGTCCGGGTCGCCGACGACCACGGCGACCGACACCGCGTAGGAGGCCACGCCGTACAGGTAGTTCACGGTGCCGTCGATCGGGTCGATGACCCAGGTGAGCCCGCTGGTGCCCACGACGTCGTCGCCCTCCTCCCCGAGGATCCCGTCGTCCGGGCGCCGCGCGGCCAGGCGACGTCGGAGCAGCTCCTCCGACGCCCGGTCCATGTCGGTGACGGGGTCGACGTCGCTCGACTTGGTCGCGGCGACCTCGACGAGCGCGGGCCTGCCACCACGCACCATCGCCCCGGCCTCGAGAGCCAGTGAACGGGCGAGGGAGCGCAGGTCGGCGATCTCGGAGGCGGGCGGGAGGCCAGGAAGTGAGGTCACCCGTCCATCTTGCCCGACTCACGGCCCCACCGGCCGGTCCATCCACCACCGGCGTGCGGCACCACCCACCCGAGCGCCAGCGAGAGCAGCCGGAAGCCGAAGACGAGCGCCACCACGCACAGCGCGGACCACCACTGCCACCAGCCGGTCTCCCAGAGGACGACCACGGTGGCGGCACCGAGGATCGCCGGGACCGCGTAGAGCTGGCGGTCGGCGAAGATCAGCGGCACCTCCCCCACCAGCATGTCTCGCAGGACACCACCTCCGATGCCCGTCAGGACCCCGACCACGAGCGAGGCGAGCAGACCGGCCTCCAGGTCGAGCGCCTTCGCCGTGCCCTGGACGACGAACAAGGACAGGGCCGCAGCGTCCAGCACGATGACGGAGCGCCGGAGCCGCGTCAGGCCCGGGTGCAGCACGAACGTGGCCAGGCCCGCCGCGATCGCGGCGACCACGAGCTTCCAGCTGGAGATACCGACGGGCGGGGTGTCACCGATGAGCACGTCGCGCAGGATGCCGCCGCCGAGCCCGCAGACCCAGGCCAGGACCAGCACGCCGAACAGGTCGAACCGTTTGCGGACCGCGGCCAGGCCTCCGGCGACCGCCGAGACGAAGACCGCCACGACCTCCAGGACGTTGACGCCCGGCACCAATGTCTCCACGCCCGTCATCCTCGCAGTGTCCGCGCCACGGGCAACCGAGAATCCGCGGCACACCGACGCGCCTGCGCGGGACGGGCGCCGGTGGGTGGCACTCTCGAACGAGCAGGCCCGCCAAGCCGGGCGGGCGTGAGGAGGAACCATGGCCGAGCTCGAGCTCGTGACGCTGCACGAGGACGCCGAGCGCCTGGTCCTGCGTGGCCCGGACGGCGTCGAGCACACCTTGACGATCACCGAGGCGCTGCGGGCCGCCGTGCGCCGCGACCGGCCGCGCACCGAGGCGCTCCAGGCGGAGTCCGCGGCGACGCTGCGCCCGCGGGAGGTGCAGGCCAGGCTCCGGGCCGGTGCGACCGCTGAGGAGCTCGCCGCCGCGTCCGGACTACCGCTGGAGCACGTGCGGCGCTACGAGTGGCCCGTCCTCACCGAGCGGGACCACGTGATCACGCAGGTACGCAACCACCACGTCGACCCCGAGGGAAAGATCGAGCTCGGCGAGCTCGCCGACGCCCGGCTGGCGGCACGCGACGTCACGGTGGAGGACGCGGTGTGGACGGCCCGGCGCGAGGGGAACGCCCCCTGGCACGTGGAGGTCCGCTTCACCGCGGGCGAGCGCGAGCGCAGCGCACGCTGGTCCTTCGACCCGAAGGGGCGCGTGGTCGTCGCGCTGGACGACGAGGCGCGCTGGCTCGGCCAGCCGGACGACGCGATCTCCCCGGAGGTGCTGGGCGTTCCCGGCGTCGTCGACCGGCGCCGTCCCCCGCCGCCGTCGGACGCCGCCGCTGACGCCACCGCGCTCCTGCTCGACGACCTCGCAGGCCGCCGCGGGCAGCGCCCGCCGCAACGGCCGCGGCGGCCCGATCCGGGCCCGCAGGACCAGGAGCTCCCGCTCGACCTCGACCCGACGGCCCAGGCGGACGACGGTGCGAGCATCGTCGATCTCGGCGCTCGCCGGGACGCCCAGCGCGCCGCACACACCGAGGATCCCGAGCCCTCCGACGCCGAGGCCGCCGACGAGACCGACGAGCGGGACGGGCGCGAGACCGAGCCGGTGAGCGCATCCGAGACGTCGTCGTCCGACGGCGAGCCACGATCGCCCGCACCTCCACCGGAACCCGTCGCTCCCCCGCAGCCCGCTGCTCCCCGGACGTCGGCACCGTCGGCCGTGGTCGGCGAGGTGGCAGCACCTGCCAAGGCGAAGGTCGCACGGCGCACGCCGCGCAAGGGCCGTGCCCAGGTACCGAGCTGGGACGAGATCGTCTTCGGCGGCGCGCGCCCGTCGCCCTGACGCCGGGGTTCGTCAGCCCACGTCGAGCAGCGTGTCCTCGGACGGGGCGAGCCGGCGAGCGGTGTCGGCCGTCATGCGCCGCATGTGGTGACGCCGGCACAGCACCTCGTAGGCGACCTCGGCGTCCGCGCTGACGTCGCCCACGACGACCTGGTCGCCCTCGACCACCATGACGCCGTCCACGGTGCGCGCGTTGTGCGTGGCGCGTGCACCGCACCAGCACAGGGACTGCACCTGCAGCACCTCCATGCGGTCGGCGAGCTCGACGAGGCGTGCAGAACCGGGGAACAGCCGGGTCCGGAAGTCCGCGGTGATGCCGAACGCGAACACGTCCATCTCGATCTCGTCGACCAGGCGTGCGAGCTGCTCGACCTGCTGCGGCGAGTAGAACTGCGCCTCGTCGCACACGAGATAGTCGACCACGTTCCCACGCTGACGCTCGGAGACGATCGTCTGCCAGAAGTCGGTGTCCTCGGTGACCTCGCGGGCGTCCACCTCGAGGCCGAGGCGGGACGACAACCGCGCGGCGCCGGCCCGGTCGTTGCGCGTGAAGATGATGCCGTGCCGTCCTCGCGCGCGGTGGTTGTGGTCCGTCTGCAGGGCCAGCGTCGACTTGCCGCTGTCCATGGTCCCGGAGAAGAAGACGAGCTCGGCCATGTCCGAATCCTGTCAGAAGGCGTTGGTCAGGAGGAGACGAGCAGCGGGACGATCATCTCGACGGGCGTCAGCGACCCGTGGACGCCGGGCATCCGCCGCGCACCCTCAGGGTGCAGCCGGGAGTCGACGACGGTCGCACTGCCGCGGGCCGCGACGAGCACGTCGCCCACGGCGGGCAGCACGTGGTCCGCGACCGGCCCGAGCCAGCCGGCGTCGATCGCATCGTCCCGCAGCGCCACGAACGCGTCGTCGCCGAGGACGTCGGCCCACCGTGCGGCCACGGCGGCAGGATCCGCGCCGGGCGCGACGTAGACGTGCGTCGCGCGGGGCTCGCCGCCGAGGAGCACGACGTCCTGGTCGAGCGCCGGCTCGGCACCGACGTCGTGCTGCCGTGCCATGTCGGTCGCGACCTGGCCGTGGTCGGCGGTGACGAGCACCAGCGTGCCGGCCGGCACGCTGGCGGCGAGCCGGCGCAGCTCGGCGTCGGTCGCCTCCAGGGCGTCCCCCCACTGCCACGAATCGGGGCCGTGCTTGTGCCCGACGGTGTCGACGTCGGCCTGGTAGAGGTAGACGAGACCGTCGTCGCGCAGGGCGCGCAGCGTGGCGTCGACCCGGTCGGAGAACTTCTCGGCGACGACGTAGCGTGGACCGCGCAGCGCGGCCCGGGTCATCCCCGACCCGGCGAACTTGGCCGGTCCGGGCGCGACGACGCTCACCCCGGCGCCCAGCGCCTCGAAGACGGTGGGCTCGCGCTGCAGCTCTGCCGGGTCGGTGCGCAGCGGTGCGGAGGTCTTGGTCCCGGGCCGGTAGGGGTCGGACTGCTCGTTCCAGGACACCATGGTGGCCAGCCCGCCGGTGCCGGGGTTGCGCTGGGTGTAGCCGACGAGGCCGGTACGCCCCGGCGACGTCCCGGTCCCGAGCGTGGCGAGCGCGGCCGCCGTCGTCGACGGGAAGCTGGTGATCAGCGAGCGCGCGTCCGGCAGGAGCCGGCGGAGGAACGGCGCGTGCCCGCCACGCTCCACGAGGTTGTGCATGCCGAGGCCGTCCACGAGGACGACGACGACGCGGCGCGCTGCGGGCAGGCCGAACGCGGCCGCGCAGTCGATCGACCGCAGCCCGGTGCTGGTGGTCAGGTCGACACCGAGGGCTCCCGCGGCGGCGGGCAGGACGGCGGCCAGCGAGTCGCTGCCGTACGACGGCGCGACGAGGTCGTCAGGCAGCAGGACCGACGTCATCGGGCGGCGCGCCCGCCCACCCCGGTGGCGGCGGAGAGCTCGCGGGCGAACGCGGCGGCGCGGCGGACGGCGTCCCGGCCCTCGGCGGCGTCGGAGACGCGCACGACGATGTCGTCGGGCGTGATCTGCCCGGTGTACCCGTGGTCGGCGTCGCAGCTCGGGTCTGGGCACTGCGCGGGCTCCAGGTCGAGGCGGGACACCGCTCCCCAGCCGACCGCGAGCGTCAGCTCGGCGGCGCTGTCGCCGGGCCGATGGTCGGCGGGCTCGGCCACCACGTGGGTCAGCGCGACGGACCGGACCTCCCCGAGCGGCACGGCTTCGGTGGTGGCCGCGGCGGACGACGGGTTGGCAGCGTCGCCCTCGTGGTCGTCGACGTGCGCGGCGACCAGCCGCGTGGGCGTCAGCGCGAGCACGGTCAGGTGGCGACGCACCTGGCTGTCGAAGGTCGTCTCCGCCTGGACGAGGTGCGCGAGGACCGGCTCGTCGGCGATCGCGACGTCGATGACGTCGTTGACCAGGTCCGGGTAGTACCCGGCCCGGAACACGTGGGCGGTCAGGTCGTCACGAAGGTTCTTGCGAGTGGTCGCGGAAGGCACCCGCCCATCTTCCCACTTCCTCGCCCCCGGTGGCACCGGGCTGTGGACGGCGGTCCCCGAGCCCGGTCACGCCCCGCTCAGCCCGGCAGCGCGCGGCGCAGCGAGTCGGCCCGGCGACCCGCAGGACGCAGCCGCACGCTGGCGTGCAGGACCGACGCACCCTGCTCGGCCACCACCACGGGGTACAGCTCGAGCGACGCGAGCTCGGGCAGGTCGTCCGCCATGACCGACGCCCGCGCGAGGACGTCCTCGAGCGCGTCGACGTCGGCCGGTGGCGCTCCCCCGTACCCGTACAGCCGGGGCGCGGCCCGCACCGTGCTGACCAGCGCCGAGACGTCCACGTCCGTCAGCGGCGGGATGCCGTGCGCGACGTCGTCGAGCAGGTCGACGGCATCGCCCGCCAGCCCGAAGGACACCATCGGGCCGAACAGCGGGTCCTCGGCCGAGCGCACCACGCAGGCGACGCCCGGCGGAGCCATGGCCTGCACCTCGAGCTCCGGGGCCTCGCTCCCCAGCACGGCCTGCGCGACCGTCTGCAGGCGCGCGACGTCGGAGCGCAGGTCGTCCGGATCGCTGATGTCGAGCCGCACTCCCCCGAGGTCGTTGCGGTGCCGCAGCGCCGGCGAGGCGCTCTTGAGCGCGACCGGCCAGCCGAGCTCGTCCGCGGCCGCGACGGCCTCGTCGGCCGTGCGGACGGGCACCGAGCGCCAGAGCCGGATGCCGTAGCAGTCCAGCAGCTCGGCCGCCTCGGTCGCGTCGAGGTCACGGGCGTCGGACTCCGCGGCCCAACGCTCGACGAGCCGGCGCGCGCGGCGCGCGTCCACGCCGTCGGGCATCACGTAGTGGCCGCGCTCCTCGGCGCGCGATCCGGCGTGCTCGACGACCTTGCCGAGCGCCACGACGGCGTCCTCCGGGGTGGAGAACGCCGGGATCCGGACGATGCGGCCGTCCGGCGCCTCGGCGGCGAGCTCGTCCGGCATGCCGTGCAGCCCGAGCATGGAGGCCACCGTGGTACGGCCCGTGCGGGCGGCCGCTTCCGCCACCGCACGGGCGATCGCCCCGGTGCGAGGCTGGACCACAGGCACGTCCACGACGACGACGGCGTCGCAGGCGCCGGGCGCGTAGAGCGCGTCGACGGTCTGGGCGATCTGCTCCTCGCGGGCATGGGGACGCAGGAAGTCGCTCGAGGCGGCCACCGTCAGACCGGCCGACGCCGCGGCCTCCGCGACGAGGGCCGCGAGCGCCGCCGACGACGCGAGGATCCCGACCCGACCCCCGGCGGGCAGCGGCTGGTGGGCCAGCACCTGGGCGATGTCCATGAGCTGGTGGGTGTTGGCCGCCTGGATGACGCCGGACTGGCGCAGCAGCTCGTCGAGCAGCCGCCGGGGCGCGTGCGTGGCGCGAACCGCGTGCCCGGGCGGGACCACCTGGCCGGACCGGCCTGCCGTGGCGACCACCACCGGCTTGACGGCGGACAGCCGCCGCGCGATCCGCGAGAACTTGCGCGGGTTGCCGATGGACTCCAGGTACAGGCACACGACCTCGGTGGCGTCGTCGTCCTGCCAGAACTGCATGAGGTCGTTGCCGGAGACGTCGGCTCGGTGCCCCGCCGAGACGAGGGAGGAGACGCCGAGGCCGCGCCGTTCGAGCGTGGCCGTCAGCGTGACGGCGGCTGCGGCGGACTGGCAGAACAGGCCGACGACGCCGGGTCGGGGCGGGCGCAGCGCGAGGCTCGCCCGCAGCGCGCCGCTCGGCGTGGTGGTCAGCACCCCGTAGGAGACGGGGCCGACGACGCGCATCCCGGCGGCGTGTGCGGTGCGCAGCAGCTCGCGGCGTCGCTCCAGACCCTCGGAGCCGACCTCGGCGTAGCCGCCCGAGAGGACGACGACGCCGCGCGCGCCGGTGAGGGCGAGCCGGCGCACCGTCTCGACGGCGACGTCCGGCGTGACGGCCAGCAGCGCCAGGTCCACCGGCCCGACGGCGTCCCACCCGGTCGCGTGCTCCACGCCCTCGGGCACGTCGCCCGGCGGGTCGAGGACGACGAGCTCGGTGCCACCGGGGTCGTTCTGGTGCGCGTCCAGCACGCGCTGGGCGAGCAGCGCCTCCGGCGTGCCGTCGTCGTGCGCCTGCCCCTCCGAGCCCGGCCCGACCAGCAGGACGCGGCGCGCGGAGAGCAGCCCCGCCATGGAACGCGCCTCGGCGCGGTGCTCGCGATCCGCCATGACGGCGCGGGAGCGTTCGGTGGGGTCGAGGTCGATGCCCACCGTCACGATGCCGTCGTCCAGGTGCTGGCTGATCTCGAAGCCCGCGTCGCGGAAGACACCCAGCATCGAGGCGTTCTGCGGCAGCACCTCGGCGGTGAAGCGGCGCACGCCCCGCTCCCGGGCGGCCGCCGCCACGTGCTCCAGGAGCACCGAGGCGAGGCCCTTGCCCTGCACGGAGTCGGCGATGTTGAACGCGACCTCCGCCTCGCCGTCGGCGATGACGTCGAAGCGGGCGACGCCGAGGATGTCCTCCCGCTGCGAGCCGTCCTCGTCGTGGCCGGGACGGACCGCCACCAGCGCGGCACGGTCGTGGTGGTCGAGGGTGACCAGACGGCGCAGCTCACGATCGGTCAGGCGCGCGATCGGGGCGAAGAACCGGAAGTAGGTGGAACGCTCCGACTGGCCCGTGTGGAACCGCTGCAGCGCGTCGGCGTCCTCGGGACAGATCGGGCGCACGTGCATCGTGGTCCCGTCGCGGAGCACGACGTCGGCCTCCCACTCGACCGGGTAGGAGGCTGGGCGCTGATCGTCCATCCGAGCAGGCTATCCGGTAGACCCCGCGAGGGGGTAGCATCGCGGGTATGAAGGTGAGTGTGAGCATCAGGGAGCAGGATCTCCGCTACCTGGACACCTACGCCGAGCGCGAAGGGCTCCCGTCACGCTCGGCCACCATCCACGCCGCGATCAAGGCGCTGCAGGTCCACGACCTGGAGGCCGAGTACGCGGAAGCGATCGAGGAATGGGCGGACTCCGACGACGCGGACGCGTGGGACGGGACCGTCGGCGACGGACTGGACGGCGATGCGACGCGGTGAGATCTGGTTCGCCGACCTCGACCCGTCGCGAGGCTCCGAGTCCAACAAGATCCGGCCCGTCGCCATCGTGTCCAACGACGCGCACAACAGGGTGGCGCAACGCCTCGGCCGCGGCGTCCTCACGGTCGTTCCGTTGACCAGCAGCCCTCGCCGAGTGCTGACGTTCCAGGTGTTGGTCGACCAGGAGTCGTCCGGGTTGCCGCGGGAGTCCAAGGCGCAGGCCGAGCAAGTCCGCGCGCTGGACGTGTCCCGACTGGTCGAGCGGGCGGGTCGCCTCACCCGCGAGCAGCTCGCGGCTGTCGATGACGCGCTGAGACTGCACCTCGACCTGAGTTGAAGCGGCCGACACCCCGCCGATCCTGGAACGCCACCGCGTCACGCCGAAGGCCATCATCAGCACCATCGCGCCCTCGCGGGCCGACTCCGTCACCCCGCGACCCATCGCCGCCCTCTGGTCGACGTCGATCATCTCCCGCGAGATCCGCTGCCAGTCCGCGTAGTCCACGGTCTCGATCGGGTGATGGCGGCGTGTGCTGGGCGCGATCGTCGCGTTGTCGACGAGGACGTCGACTCCCCCGAGCGCCTCGGTCGCCGCCGTGACGATGCTCTCGGCGCCCTCCGGCCGCTACCTTCCGCAGTTTCGCCACGATGCTCCTCGGGCAAGTGAACCATCTTGGGAACGGCACCCACTTCGAGCGGGTCGACCCCGGGGCGTTGCCGTTCGCAGGCATCGAGGGCGGCTCCGGCCCGCCTGCACCGCCCTCCCGCGCGGTGGCGCTACGCTTCCCTCGAACGTCCGTACGGGGCCGTGCGCCGCCGTCGGGCACCACGCCGCAGCGAGAACGACCCAGGGAGCCGCACCGCATGGCGCGCAAGAAGGCCGCAGCCGTCGCCGACGAGCCGTTCGACGAGAAGATCGTCGACATCGACGTCGCCGCAGAGATGGAGACGTCGTTCCTCGAGTACGCGTACTCCGTCATCTACTCGCGTGCGCTCCCGGACGCGCGGGACGGGCTCAAGCCCGTGCACCGCCGCATCCTGTACATGATGTCCGACATGGGGCTGCGCCCCGACCGGGCGTACGTGAAGTCGTCCCGCGTGGTCGGCGAGGTGATGGGTAAGCTCCACCCGCACGGCGACGCCGCGATCTACGACGCGCTCGTGCGTCTCGCCCAGGACTTCTCCATGCGCCTTCCCCTGGTGGACGGTCACGGAAACTTCGGCTCGCTCGACGACGGCCCTGCCGCCCCTCGTTACACCGAGGCCCGCCTCGCTCCTCCGTCGATGGCGATGACGGCCGGGCTGGACGAAGACGTCGTCGACTTCGTCCCGAACTACGACAACAAGCTCACCCAGCCCGAGGTGCTGCCCTCGGCCGTGCCGAACCTCCTCGTCAACGGGGCGTCCGGCATCGCGGTGGGCATGGCCACGAACATGCCGCCGCACAACCTCGTCGAGGTCGTCGCCGCCGGTCAGCACCTGCTGGCCAACCCGGAGGCGACCCTCGAGGACGTCATGCGCTACATCCCGGGGCCGGACCTGCCCACGGGCGGCAAGATCGTCGGGCTCGACGGCGTCCGGGACGCCTACCGCACCGGCCGCGGCTCGTTCCGCACCCGCTCGACGGCGCGCATCGAGAACGTCACGCCACGCCGCAAGGGCATCGTCGTCACCGAGCTGCCGTACACGGTGGGTCCGGAGAAGGTGATCGAGAAGATCGCCGACGGCGTCAAGAACAAGAAGATCCAGGGCGTCACCAACGTCCAGGACCTCACCGACCGCTCCCACGGCATGCGGCTGGTCATCGAGGTCAAGACCGGGTTCGACCCGGAGGCCGTGCTCGAACAGCTCTACCGGACGACGCCGCTCGAGGACTCGTTCGGGATCAACAACGTCTCGCTCGTGGACGGGCAGCCACGCACCCTCGGGCTGCTCGACCTGCTCCGGGTGTGGGTCGACCACCGCGTCGACGTGGTGCGGCGTCGCTCCACGTTCCGGCTGGGCAAGCGCAAGGACCGCCTGCACCTCGTGGAAGGCCTGCTGGTCGCGATCCTCGACATCGACGAGGTCATCCAGGTCATCCGCACCTCGGACGACGCCGCCACGGCCCGCGAGCGCCTGCAGTCCGTGTTCGACCTGTCCGAGCCGCAGGCCTCCTACATCCTCGACCTGCAGCTGCGCCGTCTGACCAAGTTCTCCCGCATCGAGCTCGAGACCGAGAAGTCCGAGCTCGAGAAGGAGATCGCCGCGCTGGAGGAGATCCTCGGCGACGAGGCGAAGCTCCACGCCGTCGTCTCGGACGAGATGGGCGACGTCGCCGCCACCTACGGCACGCCCCGCCGGACGGTGCTGCTCGACTCCGCCGGTGGCACGGCGTCGTCGGCTGCCGGCACACCGGCCGCACGTGGGCGCAAGGCTCCCGCGATCGACCTGGAGATCAAGGACGCGCCCACCCGCGTGCTGCTGTCCGCGACGGGCCTGCTGGCACGCACCTCGGGTGAGGGCGCGGAGGCCCCGGTCGAGCGTGCCGGACGGCGGCACGCGCACGACGCGCTGCTCGGTGACGTCGCCGCCACGACCCGTTCCGAGGTCGGGCTGGTGACCACCGCCGGACGGCTGCACAAGGTCTCGGTGATGGAGCTGCCGTCGCTGCCCGCCACCGACGGTCCGCCGTCACTGTCCGGCGGGGTCCCCGTGCGCGAGATGGTCACGCTGGACCCGGGCGAGGAGGCGCTGGCCGTGGTCTCCCTGGCCGAGGACGCCCCGACGCTGGCCGTGGGGACCCGCCAGGGTGTGGTCAAGCGGATCGCGCCAGGCGACAAGCCCCGCAACGGTGACGTCTGGGACGTGATCTCGCTCAAGGACGGCGACGCCGTGGTCGGTGCCGCACCCGCGGCGGACGATGACGAGGTGGTGTTCGTCTCCTCGGACGCGAGCCTGCTGCACTTCGACGCCTCGGCCGTCCGGCCGCAGGGACGGTCCGCGGCCGGCATGGCGGGCATCCGGCTGGCGGCCGGGCAGCGGGTCGTGTTCTTCGGGGTCGCCCGGGCCGCCACGCGCGACCTGCACGCCGTGGTGACCATCGCCGGTGCCGCCGACGCGCTGTCGGGCACCGGTGCCGCCTCCGCCAAGGTCACCCCGTACGAGCTCTACCCCGGCAAGGGCCGCGCTACCGGCGGGGTGCGTGCGCACCGGTTCCTGAAGGGCGAGGACTCCCTCGTGCTGGCGTGGGTCGGCGAAGGGCCGGCACGGGCGGTCGGCTCCGGCGGTCAGCCCGCCGAGCTGCCCGAGGAGAGCCCGCGCCGCGACGGCTCGGGGACGCCCCTGGCCAGCCCTGTCGCAGCGATCGGCTGATCACCCCCCCCACCCGCCGTGGCGAGGATCAGACGGAGACGACGGCGAGCGTGTCGAGCTCGGTCAGCGGCGCGAAGTCGTCGTCCTGCGCGACAACGGGCAGCTCGTTCGCGAGCGCGATGGAGGCTATCCAGAGGTCGTTGACGTTGATCCTGCGTCCGGCCTCGGCGAGCCGGACACGGAGACGAGCCCAGTGCGACGCAGCAGTCGCGTCCACAGGGAGGAGCTCGAGGTGGGCGATCGAGTCCAGTGTCGCGAGCCGCCGGGCGCGGGTCTCGGAGTCCTTGGCTGCCAGCACGCCGGCCTGAAGTTCTGCACGAGTGATGACCGAGACGAACGACTCGTCGGGGAGCGCCGCGCTGTCGAGCGTCCTGCCGGACTCGGACGCGATGAAGACACTCGTGTCGAGCAGACCCCGAGGACTTGGTGCCATCACCGGATGGGCCCGAGCTCGTCGCCGGTGCTGTCCGCGAGCGCAGCCAGATCCTCGCGCAGGCCCGCATCTGCTTGGACGGCGCCCAAGATCTTCTGGAGCTCAGCACGTCGAAGCGAGCGGGCGCGTGTCGACGTGACGGGACCGATCTCCGCGACCGGCGCTCCGTGCTGGGTCACCGTGACGTGGTCGCCTGCGGCGACGCGCCGCAGCACCTCGGCTGTGTGGTTCCGTAGGTCGCGACTGGCGATGGTCGACATGTGCGCAAGTGTAGCGGCCAGCGCACACCCGCGTACTGGACCGCCCGGCCGTCAGCGAGAGACTGCCGCGGCGATGGTCTCGCCGAGCTCGCTCGGTCGGGTGAACATCGGCCAGTGACCGGTCGGCAGGTCGACGATCTCGTAGTCCTTCAGTGTCTTGAGCTCGCGCACGAACGGGTGGTCGCGCGCCATCAGGTCGCGCAGAACCTCCCCCGGGAGCAGGCACGCGATCACCGTGGCCGGGACCGCACGCCGGACCTCTGCATCACCGATCAGGTGGTGCGGTTCACGCGCGGTAGCCGCGGGTTGTGGGACGGACCTCTGCCGGAACCTGGCCAGCTGGTCGTCGGTCAGCCCGGTGGGCTCCCCGTCCTCGAACTCGTCCCACGCCGGCAGTGGCTGGTCGACGACTTCGTCCGGCAGCTCCGAGTTCACCGCTTGACCGTCCGCGAACGGACCGCTGTCGACGTAGACGACGCGCTCCACGCGGTCGGGGCGCTGGTCAGCCGCGGCATAGACCAGGCCGCCGCCGGCGGAGTGCCCCACCAGCACGACCGGACCATCTGCGGCGTCGATCGCCCCGACCACCGCGTCGACGTGGTCACTCAGTGTGACACCCGACCGGTCCGCATCGACCGACTCGAGACCGGGAAGCGTCACCGGGCGTGGCGCGTGGCCCGCGCGGGTGAGTACCGGCGCCACCTCGTCCCACGCAGCGCCGTCGAGCCAGAACCCGGGAACGAGGATGATGTCCATGCCCGGAAACTAGAACGTGGCACCGACACCCCGGGGCTCGATGCCCCGTCCGGCTCAGCCTGAGACGGCCGCCGTGATCGCCTCACCCAGCTCGCCGGGTCGGGTGAACATCGGCCAGTGACCGGTCGACAGGTCGACGATCTCGTAGTCCTGCAACGCCGCCAGCTCTGCGGTGTACGGGGATCCCGCGCCGATGAAGTGGCGATACATGGAGCTCGGGCTGTCGAACCCCTCGAACGCCTCGCAGGCGATGACCGTCGTCGGCACCTCGTAGCGCCGATCGTCGCTCAAGGTCACCGGATCGGACGCCACCCGGACCGGTGTCGGGATCGCGACGGCCCGGAACCGCGCCCGCAGGTCCTCGTCGAGGTCCACCAGGTCGGGTTCGTCGAAGACCGACCAGTCGGGCAAGGGGATCTCGTGGCCCACCACGGGCAGCGCGTCGTTGATGACGCTGCCGTGCCCCATCGGCACGGAGTCGACGTAGACGTTGCGGGCGATGCGTCCCGGACGGCGGTCAGCGGCCGCATGGATGACCGCTCCCCCGCCGGAGTGCCCCACCAGGACCACCTGGGCGTCGTCGTCCAGGGCGTCGACCGCCGCGACGACGGCGTCGACATGGTCCTCCAGGCCGATGCCGGACCGGTCGTCGTCCACCGAGCCCATACCGGGCAGCGTGAGCGGGTGGACGGTGTGCCCCGCGGCCACGAGCGGCGGGGTGACGGCGTCCCAGGCGGACGCGTTCAACCAGAATCCGGGTACCAGGATGATGTCCATGCCGCCGAGCATAGGAGTGACCTCTGACACAGGGACCGGAGGCCCGCTCGACCCGTCGGCGAACCAGGGACCACGTCGCGGAACGGTCGTCGCCACGGACCACGCGGATGCTTGGATCGACCCGTGTCCGACGACGAGTTCTCCGCCGACCCCGCCCGCCTCGACCACGCCCGCGTGCACCGGCTGCTGAGCGAGCACGCCTACTGGGCAGCCGGCCGGAGCCGGGCCGCGCAGGACGCCGCGATCGCGGCGTCTCGCAACTACGGGATCTATACCGCCACGGGCGAGCAGATCGCCTACGCGCGCGCAGTGACCGACGGCGTCACCTTCGCCTGGTTGGCGGACGTGATCGTCGACCCCGCGCACCGTGGTCGCGGACTCGGCACACGGCTCGTCGACGGCGCCCTGGCCGACCTCGACACGCTCGGTCTCAAGCGGGTCCTGCTCAAGGCCGCACCCGAGGCCCGCGCGGTGTACCTCCGGGCCGGGTTCACCGGTCTGGACGAGCCAGAGACGTGGCTCCAGCGTCGCGCTCAGGTCCGCTGAAGGCACCGGCGCGAGCTGCTTGCCGATACGGAAAGTAGTTTCTAAGCTGACAGCGTGACCCGATCCACACCCGAGTCCGACGACGCCGGTCGGCTGCTTGCCGAGGCTGGACGCGTCACGCTCGACGCCCGAGACGACCGTCTCCGGCACAGCGCGGTCCTGTGGGCGGCGGGTCTTGGCATGGCCGCCATCGCACTCGTCGGGCCTCTCACTGGTGACCGATCGTGGTTCCTCGTCGCGCTCGCCGGCGCCTTCGCCCTCACCCTCGTGCTGATCGGACTGACCGCTTACCTCTCCACCACCCGGTCGACGACGATCCCTCGCGGGACGAGAACGATCACCCGCAACACGGTGGTCTTCGGCGTGCCCGTGGTCGTCCTCGGGAACCACCTGGTGGACGCCGCCGGCGGGGACACCCTGGCGCATGTGCTCCTGGTGTGCGCCGTCCTGGCGCCGTACGCCACGGGTGCCCTGCTGATCGCGTTCCGCCCAACGTCGAGGAACGACATATGACCGCACTGCGCCCCTCCCCGGACGAGGTCGCCGCATCGCTGGAACGAGCCACCCGCGCCCGTTGAGCAGGGCCCGCGACCACCGTGTCCACGGCTGGACGGTGGCGGTGCTCGCGCTGACGGTGGGAGCCCTGACGGGTGTGGTCCTCGGCACCTGGGGCACCACCTGGCAGTGGCGAGGAGCCGCGAACATCGGGGCGCAGGGCGCCTTCCTCGCCTTGCTGGTGACGACGGTGGTCTGGCGCGACCGAGCATCCCGAGCCCGGCCCCGACGCACCTCCAGGACAGCGATGGTCGGGACGGTCACCACGGGTCTGCTCGCCCTCGGCGTGACCACACCGGTCTACCTTGCCGACCTGCCGTCCCCCGCACCGTGGGTGACGATGGCGGTCGCCGTCGTCGTCGCGGCGCCAGGCCTCGTGGCCGGCGCGCTGATCGTTCGAGGAGCACGGTGAAGCACCCGCGGCACCAGCTCGAGGAGTCCTTGAACTCGCCGGTCCGGTTCAGCATCGTCGCCGCGCTCAACACCGTGGACGAGGCGGAGTTCGCGGTGGTCCGTGACGCCGTCGAGGTCTCCGACTCCGTGCTGTCCAAACACGTCGCCACCCTGGAGCGCGCCCGGCTCGTGGCGGTCCGCAAGGGATACGTCGGCAAGAGGCCGCGCACCTGGCTGCGGCTGACCAAGGACGGCCGTCGAACGTTCGCCTCGCACGTCGCCGCGCTGCGCGCGATCGCCGACGGCGCAGCCGGACCCACCTGAGCACGGCACCGCACTACGGCCGCAACGGAGTCCATCCGAACGGCACCGGTCCGCTGACCGCGGCGCGGTCGAGGTCGGCCTGGTGGGACCAGCCCTGGCCCGCCCGTTCGCCAGGACGCCCGGCGGGCCCGCGGGCCACCCGGAACCCCAGGTCGTCGAGTCGCGCTCCGGGCACGCTGCCGCGTCGGACCGAGGCGCGCACGCTCCAGTGCCGGTCTGCCCAGCCGCCGCCCCGCAGGCTCCGATAGTCGGCGTACCGGGCGGTGTCGGCGTAGTCCCAGCACCACTCCCAGACGTTGCCGAGCATGTCGGCGAGGCCGAAGTCGTTGGGCTGCTTGAGCCCGACCGGCTGCGCCCCGTCGACGTGATCCGCATCGGTCCACGCGACGTCCGCCAGCGGGCCATAGGTCGGGCCGTCGGTGCCGGCCCGGCACGCCCACTCCCACTCGGCCTCGGTCGGCAGACGGAAGCCGTCGGCAGCCACGTCCCAGACGACGGACGACTCCCCGATCGCGTACGGCTCCGTCAGCCCTTCCTGGCGCGAGGCTTCGTTGCACCATGCGACGGCGTCGCGCCACGACACCGAGTGCACCGGCGCGTCACCCCGGGCGCCCTCCGGCACCATCGTTCCGCGCACCTGCGCGTACTGCGCCCATGTCACCGGGGTGCGAGCGAGCGCGAACTCGGTGAGCTCGACGTCGCGGGTCGTGCCGGTCCGTGCATCACGCAACGTGATCGTGCCGGCGGGCACGCGCACCACCTGCGACCGGAGGTCAACCATGCCCGCCCCCTACGCCAGGGCCCGTACGGTCGGCTGCCGCGCCACGACACCCGCGACAATCAGCACCTGCCCCAGCACATAGGTGGCCATGATCCAGAAGCCGGACATCGGCGGCACGACGTCGGCGAACGCGCCGAGCGCGATCATCGCGTCCGAGAAGAGGAACAGCAGTCCACCGAGCCAGGCCAACCGGTGCACGCCCGTGGCCAGCACGGCCATCATGGTCAGGAGCACCGCGTAGACGACGACGGCGGCCGCCAGCACGCCGGGCGCCCCCGGCAGGCACAGGGCCACCAGCACGACGGCGAGCGCCACGTAGATGGCGAGCATCGGCGGGCGGCGCAGCACCGACTCTCGCCAGGACGGCCAGAACGCCACCACGTAGACGACCTGGGCGCACAGGAACCCGCCGACCATCGCCAGGAACGCGGTGTCCCCGGTGAAGAGGTCGGGCAGGGTGTCACCGACCCAGGAGAAGCCGAGCGCCACCAAAACCAGGCGTACGAGCCGCGACCGGGGTGCCGCCGTCGTGCACCAGAGGGTGGCCGCGAGCGCCGGCATCAGCAGCCACTGCGTCGGGTCCGCGACCTCCTCCACGCCGGCCAGCTGAGCGATCAGGTGCACGACGGCGAGGGCGGCGAGGACGGTAGCCGCGACGCGGGCGCGGCGGGAGGTCAGCAGCGAGGGCTCCCCGGGAACGACATCGGTCACGCGGCGCAGCGTAGCGGTCAGAGCTCGATGGTCAGCAACCGTGAGCCGTGCGTGAACTCGTAGCCGAGGCTCGCGTACATCCCGTGCGCCCCCGAGGGGTTGGCCGTGTCGACGCCCAGGGACGCGTACTCCATGCCGTCGGCCGCCATGGCGCGCAGGGCGGCCGCGAGCGCCGCCAGGGCGGCCTTGCGTCCCCGGTAGGCGCGCCGCGTACCGAGCAGGGAGGTGTACCCGAAGGAGTAGCCGCGCACGGCGAAGTCCTCGTCGAACCGGTCGGCCATCTGGTAGCCGACGACGAGCGGCTCTCCGGCGCGCAGGGCGGCGGCGGTCTCGGCGTCGGTGTCAGGGTCGGCGAGCAGTGCGTCGACATCCGGGGCCTCGTCGAGCACGAGGAAGGACCATCCGGGCATGAACGCCGTCCGGTAGGAGGTCCACTGCTCGGCCGTCCGCGGCTCGCTGCCCCAGTGGTCACGGAACGCGTCGTTGTGCGCGAGGCGTGCGGCGTCGTCGAGCTCCGGCGCGAACGGGACCAGGCGCAACGACCCGTCGAGCGTGACGTCCGGCACCGGCGCGGCGTCGAGGTCGCGCAGGTCGCGGCGCAGGTCGGAGTAGAAGCGGCGCGGGGTGAACCCGAACCGCTCGTAGAGGCGCACGCGCGAGGGTGGGCTGTCGTCCTCGGCCATCGTGGCCAGGCGCGCGGGCAGCTCCTTGCCCGACGCCGCGAGCACCTGCCGACCGCGAGCCACCTGCCAGGCGAAGAGCTCGCGTCCGATCCCCTGCCCCCGCACCTGCGGGTGCACCCCGCCGAAGAGGAACGCCCGCACGGTCCGGGTGTCACCGGGCATCGACTCGACCATGGCGTAGGCGCGCAGTCGTCCCTCGCCGTCGACGCCGACGAGCGAGTCGGTGTCGAACCGCCGCCAGGGCGCCTGGAACAGCTCGGTCAGCTCCTCGATGGTCTCGCGGTAGGGCTCGGCGTCCGCCTCGGCGATGGTGTTGCGCAGCTCGAGGAGCGCTGCGGCGTCGCCCGGCGCGGCCGGCCGCCAGGTGAGGCCGCCGGCGGTGAGAGTGGGCAGGGACGCCGGCGCGTCGGCCCGGTCCGCGATGGGTGCGAGGTCGTTGCTCGTGTCGGCGGTGGTCATGGACCGAGGGTAGGTCTCACCAGGCGTCGGCTGCATCGTCTTTCGTGCCGTCACGGCTACGCTGAGCCGGTGACCTCGACGCTCGACCTCTCCGCTGCCGACGCCCGCGCCACCGCCCTGCGGGAGGCCTTGCGCACCCGTGTGGTGGTGGCCGACGGCGCCATGGGCACCATGATCCAGGCGGCAGACCCGTCGATGGACGACTACGAGCAGCACGAGGGCTGCAACGAGATCCTCAACGTGACACGGCCAGACCTCATCGGGAGCCTGCACGACGAGTTCCTGGCCGTCGGGGTGGACGCGATCGAGAGCAACACCTTCGGCGCGAACTGGTCCAACCTGTCGGACTACGGCATCGACGACCGCATCCGCGAGCTGGCCCGAGCGGGCGCTTCGATCGCCCGCGAGCGCGCCGACGCCTTCGCGACGCCGGACTACCCGCGCTGGGTGCTGGGTTCCATGGGTCCGGGCACCAAGCTGCCGTCGCTAGGGCACACCACGTACGACCACCTGCGCACCACGTTCGCCGAGCAGGCCGCCGGGCTGCTGGAGGGCGGCGCGGACGCCCTGCTGGTCGAGACCAGCCAGGACCTGCTGCAGACCAAGGCCGCGGTGACGGCGTGCCACGACGCGATCAGCGCCGTCGGACGCTCGGTCCCGGTGATCGCCTCGGTCACCGTGGAGACCACGGGCACGATGCTCATGGGATCGGAGATCGGCGCGGCGCTGACGGCGCTGCAGGCCGTCGGCGTCGACGCGATCGGGCTGAACTGCGCCACCGGGCCGGACCAGATGAGCGAACACCTGCGCCACCTCGCCCGGCACGCCGAGGTGCCCGTGACGTGCATGCCGAACGCCGGGCTGCCGGAGCTCGGCCCGGACGGCGCCGTCTACCCGCTCTCGCCCGAGGAGCTGGCCGCCGCGCACACGCAGTTCGTCGACGAGTTCTCCCTCGGCCTGGTGGGCGGCTGCTGCGGCACGACGCCGGAGCACCTGCGCCAGGTCGTCGAGGCGGTGCGCGGGCGCGCGCTGCGGCCGCGCGAGGTGGAGCGGGAGAACGGCGTCGCGTCCCTCTACTCGCACACCGACCTGTCGCAGGACGCGTCGTACCTGGCGATCGGCGAGCGGACCAACGCCAACGGGTCCAAGGCGTTCCGCGAGGCGATGCTGGAGTCCCGCTGGGACGACGTCGTCGACATCGCCCGCGCCCAGACGCGCGACGGCGCGCACCTGCTGGACGTGTGCGTCGACTACGTGGGGCGCGACGGCGTCGCGGACGTCCGGGAGGTCGTCTCGCGGCTCGCCTCGGCCTCCACGCTGCCGCTGGTGATCGACTCCACCGAGCCGGAGGTGGTCCGGGCCGGGCTGGAGCTCGTGGGCGGGCGCGCCGTCGTGAACTCGGTGAACTTCGAGGACGGCGAGGGGCCCGGCTCGCGGTTCCGGCGAGTGATGCCGGCCGTCGTCGAGCACGGCGCCGCGGTCATCGCGCTGACCATCGACGAGGAAGGCCAGGCGCGCACCGCGGAGAAGAAGGTCGCGATCGCCTCGCGCCTCATCGACACGCTCGTGGCCGACTGGGGCATGCGGGTGGACGACATCATCGTCGACACCCTCACGTTCCCCATCGCGACCGGCCAGGAGGAGACGCGCCGCGACGCCATCGAGACGATCGAGGCGATCCGTGAGCTCACGCGTCGCTACCCCGGCGTGCACACCACGCTGGGCGTCTCCAACGTGTCGTTCGGGCTCAACCCGGCCGCCCGCACGGTGCTCAACTCGGTGTTCCTGCACGAGGCCGTGCAGGCCGGTCTGGACTCCGCCATCGTGCACGCGGCGAAGATCCTGCCGCGCACCGCGATCCCGGACGAGCAGTGGGAGGCCGCGGAGAACCTCGTGTGGGACCGGCGCGTGTACGACGACGAGGGCAACCTCACGCACGACCCGCTGTCCCACCTGCTGGAGACGTTCTCCGGCGTGGACTCCGCGGCCCTGCGCGACCAGCGGGCGGCCGAGCTCGAGGCGCTGCCCGTCGGTGAGCGGCTCGAGCGGCGCATCATCGACGGCGCGCTGAAGGGTCTCGAGGGCGACCTCGACACGGCCCTGGCCGACGGGATGAAGGCGCTCGACATCGTCAACACCCACCTGCTGGGCGGGATGAAGGTGGTCGGTGAGCTGTTCGGCTCCGGGCAGATGCAGCTGCCGTTCGTGCTGCAGTCGGCCGAGGTGATGAAGTCCGCCGTCGCGCTGCTCGAGCCGCACATGGAGAAGGTCGAGGGCGCTGACGAGCAGACCAAGGGCACGATCGTGCTCGCCACCGTGCGCGGCGACGTGCACGACATCGGCAAGAACCTCGTCGACATCATCCTGACCAACAACGGCTACTCCGTGATCAACATCGGCATCAAGCAGCCGATCTCCGCGATGATCGAGGCCGCCGAGGAGCACGACGCCGACGTCATCGGCATGTCCGGGCTGCTCGTGAAGTCGACCGTGGTGATGAAGGAGAACCTCGCGGAGCTGGAGTCGCGGGGGCTCGCCAAGAAGTGGCCGATCCTGCTCGGCGGCGCGGCCCTGACACGGACCTTCGTCGAGGACGACCTCGCCTCGCAGTTCCCCGGCGTCGTGCGGTACGCCCGCGACGCGTTCGAAGGGCTGCGGCTCATGGAGCCGCTGGTCGCCGTCGCGCGCGGGGCGTCGGTCGACGACGTCGGCCTGCCCGCGCTGCGCAAGCGCCGGCACAACGTCGTCACCGTGACCGAGACGGCACCCGAGGACCTGCCGGCGCGCTCCGACGTCGCCGACGACAACCCCGTCCCCGCTCCCCCGTTCTGGGGCACGCGCGTGGTCAAGGGCATCCAGCTCGCGGACTACGCCGCGTACCTCGACGAGCGCGCGACGTTCATGGGCCAGTGGGGCCTCAAGCCGGGGCGCGGCGAGGACGGCGCCTCGTACGAGGAGCTCGTCGAGACCGAGGGCCGGCCGCGCCTGACCGAGTGGCTGTCGACCATCCGCCGGGACCAGGTCATGGACCCCACCGTGGTGTACGGATACTTCCCCGTGTGGTCCGAGGGGGACGACATCGTGGTCGCGCACCACGGGCCCGGCATGACCGCGCCGTCCGGACAGATCGGGGCGCACAGTGAGATCGGAGCGCCCGATGGCGGCTCTGGCGGTCAGCCGGGGACCGAGCGATTGCGCTTCACCTTCCCCCGCCAGAAGCGCGACCGGCACCTGTGCCTGGCGGACTTCGTGCGGCCGAAGTCGTTCGTCGAGGAGACGGGTCGTTTCGACGTACTGCCGATCCAGCTCGCGACGGTGGGTGAGCCGGTGTCCGCGTACACGGCCAAGCTGTTCGAGGCCAACAAGTACCGCGAGTACATGGAGCTGCACGGACTGTCCGTCCAGCTCACCGAAGCGCTGGCGGAGTTCTGGCACTCGCGGGTGCGCTCCGAGCTGGGGTTCGCCGACGAGGACCCGGAGAACGTCGAGGGCATGTTCAACCTGGAGTACCGGGGGTCCAGGATGTCGCTCGGGTACCCGGCGTGCCCCGACATGGAGGACCGGCGCAAGGTCGTCGAACTTCTGCGGCCCGAGCGGGTGGGGGTCACGCTGAGCGACGAGCTGCAGCTGCACCCGGAGCAGTCGACGGACGCGTTCGTGCTGCATCATCCCGAGGCCAAGTACTTCAGCGTGTGAGGCGGTCGTGAGGCGGCGCCGCGACGTTGGACGGCCGTGTCAGACCTGATCGGCGTCCAGCAGGGCGACCATCGCGTCTGCGGCCTGGGGCGCACCGGCCCGGCGGAGCGCTGCCACAGTCGATGAGTCGGTCGCTCCTGGGAGCCTCGTCACCGAGACACGATGCACGGCGAGCATCTCCGTAGGGCACGACCGGATGAGCCCGACAAGCAGTTCGTCGGGGTGCTGGACCACGAATCCGTACTGGTCCACGATCGTCTCCGGAAAATCCTTGAGGTTGCTCGTGCACAGGACATCCGCTCCGGACTCGACGGCCGCAGCCAGCACGTGGCGATCGCCCTCGTCCGGAAGTTCTGCCCCAGCGACTCGCTCGAGGGTCTCGTCGACGACCTGTGTGAGCGCATAGGGGAAGTGGGTGTTCATGAGCCTGACAAGCAGCGCGCCCGAGTCAGGAGTGAACCCGTCGATGTTCGCCTGGAGATCTCGGTCATCTCGTCGAGAATCGACTGGCTCCAGGCGATGGAGATGAGTTGCCGGGTGGCGGCGTAGAGCAGATAGTCCCGCAGAACCCGCGAGTAGAGGACGTTCGCGTCACTGAGGACGACCCGCGCCGGGACGGGGTCCTTCACTCGGTCAGACCCAGCTCGTTCTGGAGGTCGGCAAGCTCGGCCATCCCCTGCTCCATCCGAGCACGCTCGGCGGCCCGGAACCGGTGAATCGCGGAGAGTGGGATCCGGTGGTGCGAACCGACCTTTCGGTACGGCAGCACGCCATCGTCCATGAGCCGACGCACCCGCGGGCGAGACATCCCGAGCAGATCGGCAGCACGGGCCGGGGCGATCTCCTCATCAGGTTCGTCGGTGGCCGTCTTGTCGATGTGCATCCGCGCGTCGATCACGCCGGCGAGGTATTGGATCGTCGACAGGTGAAGGCGAACCTCCTGCTCGGGGGCGCCCCGCTGGATCGCGTCGTGCAGCGCAGCCGAATCACGGGCGAGGGTGTCGCTCATCTCCAACCTCCATCATCTGCAGCAAGTGATTCAACTGTACGACGCCACGTCGAGTCACGCGAGGACCCGTCGTCGACTTCCTCTGCGCTACCGAGCGCACGGTTCCTGCACTACCGATCTCGCATTCGGAGACAACAACGGCTTCGCGCGGCCGACATCCACCGTTCACCTCCTCATGACCGTGCCGTTCACACAGTCTTTCTACTGTGAACGCATCGTCCACAGCATGAGGAGCCCGCGTGACCCCGACCATCCTGTTCGACTTCGACGGCACCCTCGCTGTCGGTGACGGCCCCGTGCTCGCGTTCGCCCGGCAGGTCGCCGAGCATGCCGGGCCCGGGTACTTCGAGCGGGTCATGGCCACGTTGCGCGACCACGACGCCGGAACGGCCACACAGTTCCGCGATGGCTACGACGTCGTCGGCACCCTGGCCCGCCAGGACGGCGTCGACCCCGCCGCGCTGCAGCGGGCCTACCTGGCCAGCCGCCGCCTCCTCGGCACCCCCGAGGCACCCGTCGACGCAGCCCCCGGACTGGCGCAACTGCTGGAAGCACTCCCCCGCACCACCCTCGTCGTCCTCGCCACCAACGCCCCCGGCGTCGGCGTCGAACTCCTCCTGACCACGTGGGGCGTCCGCGAGCGCTTCACCGACCTGCACTACGAGGTCGGCAAGCCGGTCGGCCTGACGCCCATCGTCCAAGCCGCACTCGCAGACGGCCCGGTGCTCGCCGTCGGAGACATCGTCGAGAACGACCTGGCACCCGCCGCGGCGCTCGGTGCGGCGACAGCGCTGGTCGGCCCTGCGGCCGCCACACCGCCCACCGCCGTGACGATGCATGCGCGGACGCTCGACGCCCTCGCGCCCGCCGGTTGCGCCGGTACCGATGCCGCCGGCAGCGCCGACGACGGCGGCACCGAATGGCCCGAGTCCATCACCATGTCGCTGGTGCCATCCGTCGAGGGTGAGAACCTCGCCGAGGCGCTCGACCCGCTGACCGCCTACCTCTCCGAGGGTCTCGGCATCGAGGTGGAGGGTGTCGTCGCGAACGACTACACCGCCACGGTCGAGGCGCTCGGCGCCGACCAGTCGCAGGTGATCATCACCGACGCCGGGTCGCTGTACCAGGCGACCGAGCGCTACGGCGCCGAGCTGATCCTGCGCGACGTCCGCGTCGGCGCCACGTCCTACGCCGCCGTCGCCTACACGAACGACCCGGACACCTACTGCGAGGACGAGCCGATGCTCGCCACCTACGAGGCGAGCGGCATCGAACTGTCCTACTGCAACGGCCTGGAGGAGGCCGGCGCCGTGGCGACCGGTCAGGGTCCGGCGGCCGCCGAGACCTTCGGCGACCTGGCCGGCGCGAAGGTCGCGCTGCAGGCCGCCACCTCCCCCGCGGGCTACCAGTACCCGGTGGTCCTCATGCGCGAGGCCGGCCTCGACACCGACGCCGACATCACGCAGATCCCCGTCGAGGGCAACAACAACGCCGTGCTCGCCGTCGCGAACGGTGACGCCGAGGTCGGCTTCGCCTACTGGGACGCCCGCACCACCGTGGTCGAAGAGGTCCCCGACATCGCCGACAAGGCCGTGGCCTTCGCCTACACCGAGATGATCCCCAACGGGGGCGTCGCCGTCACCGACAGCCTGCCCGACGACCTCGTCGCCGAGCTCACCACGCTGATGGACGACTACGCAGAATCCTCCCCCGAGGCCGCCGACATCATGTTCGAGCTCGTCGGCCTGTCCGACTGGACGGCCGAGACCGCCGACGACGAGATCGCCCGCTACGGCGAGGTCCTCGAGCAGTTCGCCGGCTGACCAGGAGCACCCCCACCCATGACTCTCGACACCCGAGCGGAGGCCGGGCCCACCCCGGCCTCCGCCGCGTGGCCGATCCGCCTCGACGGCGTCTCGGTCACCTACCCCAACGGCACGGCCGCCCTGCGCGACATCTCCCTGACCATCGAGGCCGGTGAGATGGTCTCGGTGGTCGGTCTGCCCGGCTCCGGCAAGTCGACGCTGATCCGCACGCTCAACGGGCTCGTGCCCGTCACGAGCGGCACCGTGACCGTCGGCCCGCACACCGTCACCGGCCTGTCCGGCCGCCGTCTGCGGCAGGTGCGCGGGCACGTCGGTATGATCTTCCAGGGCTTCAACCTCGCCACGCGCGTCGACGTCTACCGCAACACGCTGGTCGGCCGCTTCGCGCAGGCGGGCGCCCTGCGCGGGTTCCTCGGCGTCCCGACCGCGCACGACCGCGACGTCACCCTCGCGGCCCTGGACATGGTCGGCATGCTCGACAAGGTCTGGACGCGCGCCGGGTCCCTGTCCGGCGGGCAGCAGCAGCGCGTCGCCATCGCGCGGGCGCTGTCCCAGGAGCCGAGCATCATGCTCGCCGACGAGCCCGTCGCCAGCCTCGACCCGCCCACCGCGCACGCCGTGATGGGAGAGCTGGAGCGTATCAACGCCGACCACCACCTCACGGTGCTGGTCAACCTGCACCTCATGGACCTCGCCCGGCAGTACACGCGCCGCATGATCGGCCTGCGCGGCGGCGAGGTCGTCTACGACGGCCCCGCCGCCGAGGCCACCGAGGCCGACTTCGAGCAGATCTACGGCCGTCGCATCCGTCCGCAGGACCGCCTCGGGGGCCGCACATGACCCCGGGCACGACGGCGGAGCCCGCCACCCGCTCCGAGCTCCCGCCCCGGCCGCGCACCTGGCCGCGCCGCACGCTCATCGTCTCGGCGCTGGCGGCGTTCACCGTGGCGACCTGCCTGCCCGCGATCGGCGGCGTCGAGATCGACCTGGGCGCCATCGCGCAGAACTGGCGCCACGGCGCGGCCAACCTGTCCGCGCTGCTGCAGCCGAACTGGGCCTTCGTCCCGCGCACCGTCCAGCCGATGCTGGAGACGCTGCAGATGGCGTTCGTCGGCGCGGCGATCGCCGCCGCGCTGTCTATCCCGCTCACTCTCTGGGCCGCGCGCCCCACCAACCTGAACACCGTCACCCGCACCGCGGTGCGCGCCGTGATCAACGTGGTCCGCGCCGTCCCGGACCTCGTCTGGGCGACCATCCTGGTGGCGATGGTGGGCGTCGGCGCGCTGCCCGGCCTGCTTACCCTCGTGCTGTTCGACGTCGGGATCGTCGTCAAGCTCGTCTCCGAGGCCATCGACTCGAACGACCACCCCGACCTCGAGGCGGCCCGCGCCGGCGGGGCACGGCAGCACCAGATGAACCGTGGCCTCGCGCTCCCCCAGAACCTCCCGCTCTTCGCCAACCAGTGGCTCTACGCGCTCGAGCTGAACGTCCGCATCTCGGCGATCCTCGGCATCGTCGGCGCGGGCGGCATCGGCCGCCTCCTCGACGAGCGGTTCGGGTTCTTCGCCTACGGCGACGTCTCGGTCATCATCCTCGAGATCCTCGTCGTGGTGCTGATCATCGAGGCCGCCTCCCACCTGCTGCGCCGGAGGCTTGCATGAGCACCATGCTGCAAAGCACCACCGCCACGGCGAGCCCCGCCGTCGCCCTGCCGCCGCGCCCGTCACACCTCACCCAGACGGCCGCGACCGCCGTCGTCGGCCTCGTGCTCCTGGTCGCCACCGCCACCCTGGACGTCGAGTGGGCTGACCTGCGCGCGCTGCCCGCCGCCGTGGCCGAGTACGGCGTGCTGATGTTCGCCGACCCCGACTGGTCGCGCCTGCCACGCGCCCTGTTCGAGATGTGGCGCTCGATCTCCATGGCATGGCTCGGCGCGATGCTCTGCGTGGTCGTGTCGATCCCGCTCGGCATGCTCGCCGCCGACGGCGTCGGACCGGCCTGGCTGCGCCTCGCCCTGCGCGGACTCTTCGCCGTCATCCGCGCCGTGCCCGAGGTGATCATCGCCCTCGTGCTGCTCACCGTCACCGGGCTCACGCCGTTCACCGGCGCGCTCGCCCTCGGCATCGCCGGGATCGGCACGCAGGGAAAGTGGACCTACGAGACCGTCGAGACGCTGCGCGACGGCGCCGCGGACGCCGTGCGCGCGGCCGGCGGCGGACGGGCCGCCGTCGTCCGCTGGGCGCTGTGGCCGGCCGCCCTTCCGGCGCTGCTGTCGTTCGCGCTCTACCGGTTCGAGATCAACATCCGCATGTCCGCCGTGCTCGGCATCGTCGGCGCGGGCGGCATCGGGAGCATGCTCGCGAACTACACGAACTATCGTGCGTGGGACACCGTCGGCATGCTGCTGATCGTCGTGGTCGTCACCACGATGGCCGTCGACGCCGTCTCGGGCGCGCTGCGCCGCCGCATCATGGAAGGGCCCTGACGTGACCTGGACCGGATCCACCGATGCTCCCCCGACGGCACGCATCAGCGCCCTGTTGCCCTCGATGCACCCCGGCGAGCGCCGCGTCGCCGAGGCCGTCGCCGCCGACCTCGGTGCCGCCGTCGAACGCTCCGCCCAGCAGGTGGCCGACGACGTCGGCGTGGGCCGTGCGACCGTCGTCCGCGCCGCGCAGACCCTCGGGTACGAGGGCTACCCGCAGCTACGTGTCGCGGCAGCCCGCGAGCTCGCACTGCGCACGACGGCGGATGCCCCGGCCGACGGCACCATGCTCGGTGTGCTGCGCGAGTCCGTCGCCCGGTTCGCCGCCCGCCTCGGCCACACCGTCTCGGGCCTCACCGAGGAGGTGCTGCAGGACTTCGTCGCCGCGCTCGACGACGCCGGGCGCGTGCTCGTCGTCGCCAACGGCCTCTCCTCGCCGCTCGGCCTCGACCTCGTGCTGCGCCTGACGTCGGCGGGCCGGCCCGCGGAGCTGCTGCAGGACGCGCTTGCGCAACGGATTGCAGCACGCCAGCTCGGCCCCGATGCCGTCTGCCTCGTCGTCTCCGGGTCCGGCACCAACGACGCCACGCTCGCCGTCATGCGCGCGGCGCACGACGGCGGCACCCCGGTCCTGGCGATCACCTCGTTCGCGCAGTCCCCCGTCGCCCAGCTCGCCGACACGGTGCTCGTCGTCCCGCCGGTCAACGACTCGTTCCGCGACGAGCTGATGCACACGTCCCGAGCCGCGCTGATGCTGGTGACCGAGGCGCTCGTCGAGGCACTCGTCATCCGGCGCGGCGACCGCGGCCGCGACGCCCGAGCCGCCGCGCTGGGCGAGCTCGGCTCGACGATCCAGGAGTAGTCGGCGGGGTCCGCAAGGTGGCTGCAGGACGTGGGTGGATCGAGCGTCGGCGCTCTGCTACTCGGCGGGATCGACGACGATCAGCCCCAGGCCGACGGCGACCTCCTTCATGCGGAGGTCGTGCGTCACCACGGTGATGCCGTCGGAGGCGAGCAACGTGGCCGTCCCCAGATGAATGGCGTCCAGCGAGCGAAGATGCTGCCCGGTGCTGATCGTCGAGGCGGCGCGCACGACGTCGTCGTCGATGTCGATCAACCACAGCGCCGACAGCACCGACACGCTCAGTGCCAGCGAGAACCGTTCGCGTTGGAGGACGCGAGACATCTCCACCTGCAGGAGCTTGGACGAGTAGATCTCCTCGCCCGCGTTCCGTGCGGCCGTCCACCAGGCGCGCACGGCCGCGCTACCCGGGTCATCCAGGATCATGCGGAGCGCGATCGACGAGTCGATGTACGCCACCACGTCAGTGGTCGCCCTTCGACTCGTCGATGAGCTGGTCCAGCGAGAGGCCGGACCTGGCCGCGACGAGGTCAGGAAGCGGCGTATCAGGCGCCGACGGCGGCGTGATCCGCCCCTCGGCCTTCTTGCGCTCCAGCCACGTCGCCTGATCCGTGGCGGGCACGAGGCGTGCCACCACACGCCCGTGCATCGAGATCTCCAGCTGCTCACCCTCCTGCACCTCACGGAGCACCCGGGAGGTCTGCTGGTTGAGCTCCGTGATGCTGATCACTCGCATGAGTCCAGCGTCCCACAAAGTAGAAGATCCTTCTACTAGTCGTTCCACGCTACCGATCGCACGGTTCCTGCGCTACCGATCTCCCCCCAGTCTGACGCCGTGACCTGCACCGGATCCACCGAAGCGCCCCCGACGGCGCATCAGCCCGCGGCCGCGAGGCCCGGGCCGTCGCGCTGGGCGAGCTCGGCTCCACGATCCAGGAATGACGAGCTGCCTGGAAGCTGCCGATCAGCCGTCTTCTCCAGGCACGAGCCCGAGGTAGCGCGACACGGCTTCCTCGATCTCGGCGATGCTCGCGGGGTCGAGATAGTCGACAGGGTCGCCCCGCCCTGCCCGAGGCACTGCTCGCGCCGTCGTTGGCGTCGTTGCTCGAACGGTCCGGGCTGCCCGCGCCCGCCGCCGCCCGCTACGCCGAGCACATGCGCCAGGAGGGCGCCCTACGGGCCGCACTGAACTGGTACCGCGCGCTGCCCCTGGGCGGCAGGCCCGTCGGCAGGTCCCGTGTTCCCCCCACGTACGTGGGGGGCAACCGCGATGTCGCCCTGGGTCGTCGCGCCGCCGAGGACACCGAGCAGTACGTCCGCGCGCCGTACCGGTTCGTCGAGCTCGATGCGGAGCACTGGCTGCCGGAGCTCGCACCCGACGACGTGGCGGACGCGTTGGTCGACCGCGCAGCGACGACAGGCTGACCGGCAGGACGGACCCGCCAAACGTCGTGACGGCGGGCGACGTCCGAGGCACCATGGAGCCATGCCCCCGCCGACTCGTGACGGAATCGTCGTCAGCCCTGCCCTGACCATCCCCCGGGGCGAGCTGACCGAGCGGTTCTCGCGCTCCTCCGGTCCCGGCGGGCAGGGCGTGAACACGACCGACTCCCGCGTCGAGCTGTCCTGGGACGTCAGCCGCTCGGCGGTGCTGAGCGACGTCCAGCGCGAGCGGCTCGTCGCGCGGACGGGTCATCGTCTGGTCGACGGCGTCCTCACGGTAGCGGCGTCCGAGCACCGCGAGCAACGGCGGAACCGGGACGCGGCGGCACACCGTCTGGCGGCGCTCGTCGCCGACGCCGTCGCCCCGCCTGGCCCGCAGCGTCGCGCCACCCGGCGCACCCCCGGGTCCCAGGAGCGGCGACTGACCACCAAGAAGCAGCGCTCCACGACGAAGCGGCTCCGCTCGTCCCGGCCGTCGCGCGACGACTGACCGAATCAGCGCCTACAGATCCACGACGCGACGCAGCCCGGTATCGACGGCACGGAGTAGGTTGTCAGGAAGCACCGCACCCGTCGGGTCGACAACGCTCCGGTCGACCGTCGTCGGCTGCGAGACATTCACCACGGAGTCCTTCGGCAGCCCCGCGGCGGCTGCCGGCACGAATACGTTGCCAGGATGGCGCGCCAACGCCGTGTTCGATGTCATGGGGAGTACGACAACCGTCGCGATCAGCGACGCGTTGTACTGGTCGGACTGAACGACAACGGCGGGCCTCCTCTTGGCCGGAGCCCTTCCCCGCGGCGATACCCCAGCGCCATCAACGCCGGCTTGGTGCACAGACCGTCAGCGAGCGCCGTCGTCGTCCTCAGGCGCGGGCTGACCGGAAGACGGGATCTCGCAGACGCCGGTCACCGGGTCGCACGCCACGGCGTCGTCGGCCCCGACGAACGCCAGCGGCTGCACGTCGGACTCAGGCATCGACGTGCTCCCATGCCTGGACGATCGCCTGACCGTAGGCCTCGGTCGGCACGGCCCCGGGGATGCCGATCCGGCGTCCGAGCACGGTGAAGGGCACGCCGCGAGCGCCCAGCGCGATCGCCTCCTCGTGCTCGGCACGCACCGCGTCGGCGTACCGGTCGGTGGCGAGGACGTCGCGGATCTCGGACTCGGGGATGCCGATCCCGGTGCCGAGCCGGACCAGGGTGTCATGGGCGAACGCCCCGTCCTCACCACCGAAGAGCGCGGCCTGCATCGCCGTCATGTACTGCCAGCCGACCCCGTGCTCGTTGCCGAGGTGTACCAGACGCAGCAGGTCCAGGGTGTTCTGGACGGGGTGGTTCGGTGCGTAGGCGAGCCCCTCGGCCCGCGCGAGCTCGGCGACCTGCGCCTCCATCTGCTCGGCCTGCTCGACGGGCAACCCCTTCTTGGCCGAGAGATAGTCGACGACGGGCGTCGGCGTCGCCGGGAAGTCGGGGTCGAGCTGGAAGGTGCGGATCCGCACGTCGATGCGGTCGGCGTGCGGCGAGTCCTTGATCGCGGCCTCGAGCCGCGCGTCGCCGATGTAGCACCAGGGGCACAGGACGTCGGACCAGACCTCGATCTCGAGGCGGGTGTCAGGAGAAGTCACGGCCAGTACAACTCCCGTGCGCGCGGATCATTCCGGGTGACGCCTGTGACGCTAGAGTACGCAGACCGAAGAGGGAGGCCAGCCGTGGGTTCGACGATCCGTGACGTCGCGAGCGCCGCAGGCGTCTCGCTCAAGACGGTCTCGAACGTGCTGCACGACCACCCGCACGTGCGCCCCTCGACGCGCGAGCGGGTGCTCCAGGCGATCGACGACGTCGGGTACCGGCCGAACCTCTCGGCGCGCGGGCTCCGCTCCGGCCGTACCGGAGTCATCGGTCTGGCCGTGCCGGCGCTGCGCGAGAACTACTTCGCGGAGCTGGCCGACGCGGTGATCCGCTCCGCGGCGCAGCGCGGCGTCAGCGTCCTGGTGGAGCAGACGGGCGGCGACCGCGAGGCGGAGCTCCTCGCCGTCGCGGGCACGTCCAGGCCGCACTTCATCGACGGGCTGCTGTTCAACCCGATCAGCCTCGGTCAGTCGGACGCGAGCACGCTCGACACGAACATCCCCGTGGTGCTGCTCGGCGAGCGGATCTTCGACGGGCCGACGGACCATGTCACGATGCACAACGTCAGCTCGGCGCGCGCGGCGGTGGAGCACCTCATCGGCATCGGCCGCCGCCGTATCGCCGTCGTCGGGGCAGATCCCGACGCCGAACGCGCCGGGGACCTCAGCTCCGCGACCCTGCGCACCCGCGGGTACCGCCAGGCGCTGGAGAACGCCGGCCTGTCGGTCGACCCGCGACTGGTCCGGCCCGCCGAGCACTGGAGCCGGGCGGCCGGCGCGGCCGCGACCAGGGCGCTGCTCGACGAGCGCATCGCCTTCGACGCCGTCTTCGCCCTGAACGACACGCTCGGCCTCGGGGCCATCCGCACGCTCAGCGCGTCCGGTGTGTCGATACCGCAGGACGTCGCCGTGATCGGCTTCGACAACATCGAGGAGTCGCAGTACTCCACGCCGTCGATGACGACGGTCGACGCGGGGCGGGAGCAGATCGCGGACCAGGCCGTCGCCCTCCTGCTCGACCGCATCGGTCCGAGCCGGAGCACCGCGCCACCGCAGACGGTCAAGCCCGAGTTCCGGATCGTGCAGCGGGAGTCGACCGGGTTCTCGGCCCCCGACTGACGCTCCGGCCCACGCGCGGTGCGGCCGGTGGGACGAACCCTCCGACCGCACCGCGCGTGCGAGCCCGTTGCGCTCAGTCGCCGCTGACCGTGAACAGTCGCGGCAGGAAGTCGATGACCGACTTCTGCCAGACGTCCCAGCTGTGCGGCCCCGGGATGATCGGCGCGAACTCATGGTTCACGCCGCGGCCCTCCATGGCGGACACCAGTTGCAGGGTCGCGCCGTAGGTGAAGTCCTGGACGTCGCCCGAGTACACCCGCAGCAGCCGGGTGCCCTCGTTGATGGCCTCGACGTCCGCGTCGGCCGGCGGGCCACCGAACGCCGACATGGCGCCGATGTAGCCGAACTCGCCGGGGTGCGCCCACAGGGTGCTGAGCGTGTGGCCCGAGCCCATGGACAGGCCCGCGAGCGCCCGCTGGTCGCTCTCGGAGCTGACGTGGTACTGCTCCTCGGCGGCCGGCGCGATACGCGTGGTCATCTCCGTGGGGAAGTCCACCCCGTTCCCGTCGGCCATGACGACCACCATCGGCACGATGGTGCCCTGGAGGTAGTGGTTGTCGAGGATCCGGTCGATGTAGCCCACCTCGAGCCAGTCGGTCCAGGTCTGCCCGCCGCCGTGCTGCAGGTAGAACACGGGGTAGGCCTCGGCGCGGTCCGGGTCGTAGTCCGGCGGCGTCCACACGTACGCGGAGCGCTCCTGCCCGCCGCCGGCGGTGCTGGCGTAGCTCATCACGCTGACCTCGCCGCGCTCCTCGGCCGGCACCTCGGCCGTGTACCGGCCACGCAGGTTGTCGCCCCCGACGGCGAAGGTGCTCCACGTCGGCTCGGAGAACACGCTCGTGGGGTTCACCTCGTCCTTGTGGTCGACGCCGTCGACGACGAACTTGTAGTAGTAGGAGCCGCCGTCGACGGCGAGCGACAGGCGCCACGACCCGTCGTCCTGCTGCACCATGGGGGTACGCGGCCAGCTGCCGGACGGCCCGAAGTTGCCCCAGACGGTGACGTTGTTCGCGTCGGCGAACTCGGGGCCCATCTCGAAGGTGACGACGCCGTTGTCGTCGATCCACGGCGTCGGGGTCGTCCCCGGGGCCGGCAGCTCGTGCTCGACGAACGGCAGGTGGCCCTCGCTCGGGCCCTCGTCCTCGACGTCCTGGAAGAGCCGCTGCGCGAAGTCGTGCAGGTTCTTCTGGTACGTGTCCCACGTGCCACCGGTCTCGGGATCGGACCCGTCGGACTGGAAGTCGACGCCCGCGCCGGTCAGGGTCTCGGCCAGCGCCACCGTGTCGTCGTACCCGGGGTCGGTGACGTTGCCCGCGTAGAGACGGATCATCTCGGTCGACCTGTTGATCTGCTTGACCTTGCCGCGGTGCAGCCGCTTGTCCAGGCCGCCCGAGAACGAGCCCACGTAGGCGAAGTCGCGCGGCTTGTGGACGAGCGCCTGCAGCGCCTGCTCCGCGCCGCGGCCGATCCCGGCGATCGCGCGCTCCGAGCCGTCCTTCGACACGTTGAGCTCACGCTCGGCCGTGCGGAAGAGGTCCCGGGGCACGCCGTGATGCCCGACGGCGTCACCGTCTCCCATGACGACGACCATCGGCTCGGCATCGCCGTCGAGCGTCAGGTTGTCCATGATCTGGCCCAGGCGGCCGAGCTCCGCCCACTCGCGGTGGCTCTGCCCTTCGTCCTGCACCAGGTACAGCACCGGGTAGGGCTCCGCACGGTCCTCGTCGTAGCCGGGCGGCGTCCACACGAGCGCCTCGCCGTCGCGCTTCGGCCCCTTGCCGTCGAGCGGTGCGAGCTCACCGCCGTCGTCCACGTCGGCGAGCCACTCCGCCCCCGGACCGGGGACGAACAGCGTGCTGTACGTGGGCTGCGACGTCACCTCCTGCGGGGCGTCGGGGTTGCGGAACGCGACCGCGTCCTGGTCGGCCGCGGGACGCACGGCGTACTGGTAGTAGTACAGGCCGGGCTCGAGAGGTCCGTGCGTCGCGGTGAGGTCCGACCCGCTGGCCCCCATGTTGAGATCGGTCCATGCCTTGCCGGGGCCGAAGTTTCCTTGCACGGCGACGAGACCGTCCTCGATGCCGGTCGCCTCGGCCACGGCCTCCGAGGGCACCGTGAACTGGTAGACGTCCGAGATCGGGTTGTCCGGCACCTCGCTGACCCAGGGGTCCTCGCTCACGGCGTCCGCCGCGGCGGGCTGGGCGGCCATCATCGCGGACGCCCCCATGCCGGCCGCGGCCACGATCGCGAGTGCTCTTCGCCCTCGCCGGTTCGGCAGGGCAGCGGCCCTCGCGTGAGATTCCATCACCATCGACTTGCCTCTCGTTAGCAGCTCGATTCCGTCGGACACGAGGACCGGCAGCAGTGCCGTGCCCCGCCAGAGGGATCCACGACGGGGAGGAAAGCTGGTTACAACGTCGTAATCCCGCTACGCACAGAATGAGGGCACGTCACAGGCGTGTCAAGAGATGGCGGACGCCCCCCGGCCTGTGCCGGGGGGCGTCCGGTTCGAAGATACGTCGAGGACTACCGGATCACCAGACGCGGGTCCGACCGGCTCCGGCGGGCAGCGTCGCCAGCGGACCGGCCGGGTAGGTCTGCCCAGCCTCCCGCGGGGCGCCGAGGAGGTCGGTGCCGATGACGACCGGCGACCCGTCGGGCTCCTCGAAGTCCGCGTCGGCGACCCTCGCCCGCGGCAGGTCGGCGCCCGTCACAGGACCGCTCCACCCGGTGGTCACCAGCTCGGGTAGGTCCGTCTCGAGGTAGACCTCGTCACCCTCGTCGACGACGGCGAACCGCACCGGGGCGTCGAGCACGACGGCGTCCCGCTCGGCCTCGTAGGAGCGGGCACCGTTGGCATAGACGTTGTGCTGGATGTACGCGGCCTGGCGCACGCCGAGGAACCGCGAGTGGTCCCCCACGGTCTCGTTGACCGCGACCAGGTACCCCTCGAAGTCGGGCGGGCAGCCGTCGTACCCCGCCGTGCCGTAGGAGCTCACGCCGTAGCCGTCGCTCCCGGGACGGTACGCCGCACCCAGGTCTCCACCGAGGAACACGTTGCCGATGTAGCGGTCGTCTCCCCCGTCGATGATGGCGAACCCGGCCACCTGGGTGCTGTGCGGGCGGTGGTACGGCGTGGCACGGTCGAGCACCGCCTCCAGCCGCACGGCGCCGGCGACGAGGTTGTTCACGATCGCGCCGCCCTGGCTGAAGACCTCCAGCGCGACCTCCGAGGCGAGGACGTTGTTGTCCACCACGTACGGACCGTGACTGACCTCGACGAACAGGTCACGGGTGTTCGCGTAGAAAACGTTGCGGGACACGCGCGTCCCCTGGGTCTGCCAGTCGAGCCAGGTGCCCAGGGTGCAGTCGTGGATGCGGTTGTGCACGATCTGCACGTCGATCGCGGCATGCAGCTTGATGCCGCCGATCTCGTACCCGTAGAACTCCCGCTTGGTCCCGATGTGGTGGATGTGGTTGTCCTCGATCCGCGAGAACACCGCACCGAGGTGCCCGACGACGCCGTTCTGCCCGCAGTCGAAGATCGTGTTGCGGCGCACCAGGTGGGAGCCGACGTGCTCGCGGTCCCACCCGATCTGCCGGGCGGAGAACACGGACTCGAGCTGGTACTGGTAGCCGGGCTTGTCGCCACGGTGGAACGAGAAGTTGTGACCGGTCGAGGCCTCCTTGCCGAGCGAGATCGCCGAGCACTTCGCATCGTGGATGACGTTGTCCTCGATGATCCAGCCCTTGGCCCAGCCGGGACCGACCAGACCCGGCTGGTCGGCCGTCGGCGGCGCCCACGGCGTCGCCGCCTGAGCGAGCTCGAACCCACGCACGGTGATGTAGTCGAGGTGATGGTCGGTCGGGTAGAACACCGACCGGCGCACGTTGACCTCCACGAGGTGGGCGTGGGGGTCGGCGCCCTGGAAGTTGGCCCACACGGTGGTCACGTCCGGGCCGACCTCGGCGTACCAGACGTAGCGCGTCTGCTCGGGGTCGTCGATGACCTGGGCCGTCCCCGTCCAGCCGTCGATGTTCTCGGTGCGCCGGGGCGGGTCCGCGACCGCGGCGCGATCCTGCACCTCGTAGAAGCTGCGCCCGTCGAGGTACACGTCCCCGAGGTGCGTGGTGCCGCCTCCGGCCGGCGGCACCAGCCAGTCGCCCTCCATGACCTCGGCGAACGGGTTGAAGTCGCCGAACACGGCGTTCGGCACCTCGGCCCGCCAGACGGTGCCGTGCTCCTGGGTCCAGCTCGTCACCGGCTCCGACCCCTTGATCACCACATGTTCGCCCGGGGCGGCCTCGTAGGTGATGCGACGGGCGTCGCTGAGGCCGCCACGAGCGGGCTTGACCCATTCACGGTACTCACCGGCGTGCACGCGGACGGTGTCGCCCGGTCCGGCCAAGGCTGCGGCGCGGTTGATCGTGCGCAGCGGAGCGGTCTCGCTCCCCGCCGCTTCGTCCGATCCGGTGGTGGCGACGTGGTAGATGGTCATGAGGCTTCCCTTCGGGCGACGATGCCTGAGGTCGGGCGGTCTGAGCGAAACCTTTTCGCTCAACCTTTCGGCGCACGTCAGGCTAGACATCCGGCGCGCGCCCCGGCAACCCTTGACACTCCCGGCCGCGATTCCTACGCTGACGCGGGAAAACGTTCGCCAACGGCGCAGAAACGTTTCGTCGACAAGGGAGTCCGAGAAATTGACCACGCTTCGCAGCAGCGAGTGGTACGGGGGCGACGACCGCAACGCCTACCTGCACCGCGCATGGATGCGCCGCGGCGTCCCCTCCGCCGCCTTCGACGGTCGGCCGCAGATCGCCGTCGCCAACACCGCATCGGACCTCACGCCCTGCAACGCGCACCTCGACGAGGTCGCGCAGTCGGTGAAGAACGGCGTCTACGAGGCGGGCGGGATCCCGCTGAACCTTCCCGTCATGTCGCTCGGTGAGACCCTCGTCCGGCCCACGGCCATGCTCTGGCGCAACATGGCCGCCATGGCCATGGAGGAGATGTTCCGCGCCAACCCCGTCGACGGCCTGGTGCTGCTCGGCGGGTGCGACAAGACCATCCCCGCGCTGCTCATGGCCGCGGCCTCGGTGGACCTTCCCGCCGTCGTCGTCCCGGGCGGACCGATGCTCAACGGCACCTTCCGCGGCGAGCTGCTCGGGTGCGGGACCGGCGTGTGGAAGCTGAGCGAGGAGGTCCGGGCGGGTCGCCTCGACCAGGAGACGTTCCTGCGCTCCGAGTCCTCGATGATCCGCAGCCGCGGGCACTGCAACACGATGGGGACGGCCTCCACCATGGCTGTCATGGCCGAGGCGCTCGGCATGACGATCCCCGGGCTGGCCGGCACCCCCGCCGCGGACAGCCGCCTGCTGGAGTCGGCGCACGCCTCCGGCCGGCTCGCCGTCGAGCAGGTGTCGGCGGGACGCACGATCAGCCAGGTCATCACGCGCGGCTCGTTCCTCAACGCGATCGTGGCCCTCGCCGCCGTCGGCGGCTCGACCAACGCCGTCGTGCACCTCCTGGCGATCGCCGGACGGCTCGGCATCGGCCTCACGCTCGACGACTTCGACCGCGTCGGCGCCGACGTGCCGCTCCTGGTGAACCTGCAGCCCGCGGGCACCCACCTCATGGAGGACCTGTTCCGCGCCGGTGGTCTGCTCGCGGTCCTGGACCAGGTGGCCGACCTGCTCGACGACGAGCCGATCACCGTGACCGGCCGCCCGCTCGCCGGCTACCTCGGCAGCAACGACGTGTGGGACGCCGACGTCATCGCTCCGCGCTCCGAGCCCCTCGCACCCGACGCCGGCATCGCCGTCCTGCGCGGCAACCTGGCCACGGACGGCGCCATCATCAAGCCGGCCGCAGCCACCCCGGACCTCCTGGTGCACCAGGGCCGCGCCGTCGTCTTCGACTCGATCGAGGACTTCCACGCGCGCATCGACGACCCCGACCTCGACGTCGACCCGACGTCCGTCCTGGTGCTGCGCGGCTGCGGACCGAAGGGCTACCCGGGCATGCCCGAGGTGGCCAACCTGCCGCTGCCGCCGAAGATCCTCGCCCAGGGCGTGCGCGACATGGTGCGCATCTGCGACGGGCGGATGAGCGGCACCGCGTACGGCACCGTCGTGCTGCACGTCGCCCCGGAGGCGGCGGCCGGCGGCAACCTCGCACTCGTCCAGGACGGTGACGAGATCCTCCTCGACGTGCCGGCGCGCCGGCTCGAGCTCCTCGTCCCCGACGACGAGCTCCGCTCACGTCGTGTCCCGGCGGCCACGGCCGACGGGTTCGCCGCGCCCGACCGCGGCTGGGAAAGGCTGTACGTGGACCACGTGCAGCAGGCAGACACCGGCGCGGACCTCGACTTCCTCGTCGGCTCGAGCGGTGCGGAGGTAGCACGTGAGTCCCACTGACACTCCCCCGGCGCAGGACGCCGGGACGCCAGGAGCCATCGTCCGGGTCGCGGGGGCCGACCGGCCACGATGGGCCGTCCGGGCCGACGACGGCGGGCTGCGCGGTCTGGGCACCTCGCTCGCCGCGCTGCTCGGCCTGCCGCTCGACGAGGCCCGGCACGTGGTGGCCGCGGCCCTCGCCGACGGCCCTGTGGTCGACGCCGGTGGCGACCTGCTGCCACCGGTCGACGAGCAGGAGGTCTGGGCTGCCGGGGTCACCTACCGGCGCAGCCGGGACGGGCGCACCGAGGAGTCGACCGACCCCTCGATCTACGACCGCGTGTACACCGCGGAGCGACCCGAGCTGTTCTTCAAGTCGACGGCCGCACGCGTGGTGACCGACGGCGACGACGTCGGCATCCGCGCGGACTCCGGCTGGGACGTGCCGGAACCGGAGCTGGGGCTGGTCGTGAACCGGTCCGGGGCCGTGTTCGGGTACGTGGTCGGCAACGACATGAGCAGCCGCTCGATCGAGGGCGACAACCCGCTGTACCTCCCCCAGGCCAAGGTCTACAGCCGCTCGTGCGCGCTCGGGGCCGAGATCGTCCCCGTCTGGACCGCTCCGGCCGGCCCCTGGCCTGTCCGGGTCACCATCGAGCGCGACGGCGGCACGGCGTTCTCCGGGACCACGTCGACGAGCGAGCTCGCCCGTGATCTCGACGACCTCGCGGAGTGGCTCGTGCTCGCCCTGGACCTCCCGGCCGGCGCCGTCCTGCTCACCGGCACCGGCATCGTCCCCGGCGCCGACTTCACCCTCGCTGCGGGCGACGTCGTCCGGATCGAGATCGACGGGATCGGAACCCTGACCAACAGCGTCGTCGTGGTAGGACGCCGCCTGCACGCCGAGGAGTCGCGATGAACCAACCGAACGCACCCGCACCCACGTCGGACGCCGACTACGAGCAGGTCGTGTCCGCCGCCGCGGCAGCAGCGGCGCCCGTCGCCGCCGCGACCCCCGGAGACCGGGCCGGGTGGCTCGAGGCCGTCGCCGCCGCGCTCGCCAACGCGGCTGACGAGCTCGTCGAGATCGCCCAGGACGAGACCCGGCTCCCCGAGCCGCGGCTGCGGGGCGAGCTGGTGCGCACGACGTTCCAGCTCGGTCTCTTCGCCGACGTCCTGCGCGAGGGGTCCTACCTCGGCGTGCGCGTCGACCACGCCGACCCCGAGTGGGGCACGGGCCCCCGGCCCGACCTGCGCCGCATGCAGCGCCCGCTCGGCCCGGTCGCGGTCTGGGCCGCCAGCAACTTCCCGTTCGCGTTCTCCGTGGCGGGCGGTGACACCGCCTCGGCGCTGGCCGCCGGGTGCCCTGTCGTCGTCAAGGCGCACCCGGGACACCTGCGCCTCTCGCAGCGCACGGCACAGGTCGTGACGAACGCCCTGCACGAGGTGGGCGCCCCCGACGGGACCTTCGCGCTCGTCGTCGGCACCGACAACGGGCGGCTGCTCGTCACCGACCCGCGGATCAAGGCCGGCTCCTTCACCGGGTCGCTGGCCGGCGGCCGGGCCCTGTTCGACCTCGCGGCCGCCCGACCCGAGCCCATCCCGTTCTTCGGAGAGCTCGGCAGCGTGAACCCGGTCTTCGTGACACCCGGCGCCGCCGCCGAGCGGTCGCAGGACGTCGCCGAAGGGTTCCTCGGGTCCGTGACGCTCGGTGTGGGCCAGTTCTGCACCAAGCCGGGACTCGTCTTCGTCCCGTCCGGTTCCGGACTGGTGGACCGCCTCGCCGAGGGCGCCGCCGGGCTGCCGGGCGCCCCCATGCTGAACGACCGCATCCGGGAGGGGTTCGCCACGGCGGTGGGTGAGCTCGCCGCACGACCCGAGGTCACGGTGCTCGCGGGCAGCGCCGAGGTGGCGGAGGAGCCCTCGCTGGCGCTCTTCACCACCACCTACGACCAGCACGCCCGGGCCCGCGAACAGCTCGAGGTCGAGTGCTTCGGCCCGGCCGCCCTCATCGTCTCCTACGACGACCCGGCACAGCTCCTCGAGGCCGCGGCCGCGATCGAGGGCCAGCTCACCGCCACGGTCCAGGGCACCGAGGCGGAGGCGGGTGTCGTCGGCCCGCTGCTGGACGTCCTCGCCGACCGAGCGGGGCGCGTGCTGTGGAACGGCTGGCCCACCGGGGTGTCGGTGACCCACGCGATGGAGCACGGCGGCCCCTACCCGGCGACCATGGCCGCGTCGACGACGTCGGTCGGGACGGCCGCCGTCGAGCGGTTCCTGCGGCCGGTGAGCTACCAGTCGGTGCCCGACGACCTGCTGCCGCCGCCGTTGCAGGAGGCGAACCCGTGGGGCGTGCCGCGGCGCGTCGACGGCGTCCTGCAGATCCCCTGACCGGAGGCCGGCGCTCAGCCGGCGTACGCGTGCTGCACCGCTCCCGCCACGCCGGCGTCGATCGCGAAGACGGCGCCGGCCAGCGGTTCCGCGGCCTCGGTGACACCGATCCGGGACGAGGTGACGAACAGCGTCCGGCCGTCCGGCCCACCGAAGGTGCACGCCGTCGTCCGGCTCACGGGGAGCTCGACGACCTCGGTGAGCGCGCCGTCCGCGTCGTACCGGTGCACCCGCCCGCCCTCCCACAGGGCGATCCAGATGCCGCCCTCGGCGTCGACGGCCATGCCGTCCGGCTTCCCGGCGTCGTCCGGCACGACGGCGAACGGGCGGCGGCCGGAGAACGCGCCCGTGCCGGGGTCGACGTCGAACACGTCGACCCGACCGGTCGGTGTGTCGTTGTAGTACGCCAGGGAGCCGTCAACGCTCCACTGCAGCCCGTTCGAGATCGTCACGCCGTCCAGGACGGTGGTCACCGTCCGGTCGGTGTCCAGGCGGTACAGGCTCCCCGCACCGGGAGCCACGTCGTACGCCATGGTGCCGCAGTAGAACCGCCCCTGGGGGTCGCAGCCGCCGTCGTTCATGCGCGCCGACGCATCGCCGAGCACGGTGATCTGGTCCGTCACCGACAGGTCCTCGTCGGCGAGCGCGAACCCGCGCTCGAGCGCGAGGACGTATCCGCCCTCCGCACGTGCCCGGACGACGGCCGCCACGTCCCCGACGTGGGAGCGGACGGGGGCGCCCGTCCCGTCGAGCCGGACGACGTCGCCCGCGAGCATGTCGACCACGAGCAGGCTCCTGCGGACGTCGTCCCAGAACGGCCCTTCGCCGTGGAAGGTGCACGGCGCACCGATCGGTTCTGCCCGCATCGCATCCACCCTTCGTCGACGACCTCGGCAACGTAGCGAGGATCGATAGATGTCGTCAAGGTTTCAGCGACGAAGGCGAAATGTTTCTACGACGGGACCTGCTGCGCCGGCGGACCGGCGGTGCTCGACCGCACGATCAGGCGCGTCGCCAGCTCGATCCGCTCGGGCGTGGTCTCCCGGCGCATCCGCAGCACGAGACGCGTGGCCGCGTCCGCCATCTCCGTGAGCTGTGCCCGCACCGTGGTCAGCGGCGGGCCCGCCCACGCGGCGGGCCGGATGTCGTCGAACCCGACCACGGACAGCTCCTCCGGGATCGCGACACCCCGCTCCCGGGCCGCCTCGTAGACGCCGAACGCCTGCAGGTCGCTCCCCGCGAAGATCGCCGTGGGACGCCGCTCCCCGCCGAGCAGCTCACGCCCCCGCTCCAGGCCGTCCTCGTGATGGAAGTCGCCAGAGACGACGAACCCGTCAGGGACGCTCAGCCCTGCCGCGTCCATCGCGGCCCGGAAGCCGGACAGCCGCGCGGTCGAGCACAACATGTCGTCAGGACCCGTGATGATCGCGATGTCGGTGTGCCCGAGCTCGACGAGGTGGCGGGTGGCCATGAACCCGCCCGACCAGTTCGCGGTGCCGACCGACGCCACGTCGGCCGCCGGGTCGCCCGCCGGGTCGATGACGACGAACGGGATGTCTCGCGTGCCCAGCATCCGACGGTCCTCCCGGGACAGGTCGGAGAACATGAGGATCACCCCCGCCGGCTGGCGCGCCAGCACGCCCGACACCCACTCCGGCCCGGGTGAGTGCCGGTCGCCGGTCTCCGTGAGCAGGACGCTCATGCCGACCTCGCGGGCCACCCGCTCCGCGCCGATGATCATCTCCAGCGCCCAGCTGCTGTCGATGCGGCTGAAGACGAGCTCGATGAACTGGGCCGACGGCTGCACCTGGTTGCGGCGGCTGTACCCGTGCGCCTGGAGCGCGCTCTCGACACGCTCACGAGTCGCCGGCGACACGCCGGCACGGCCGTTGAGAACCTTCGAGACCGTCGAGATCGACACGGCGGTCTCGGCTGCCACGCGGGAGAGCGTCGGACGTGCGGCGCCGTCAGCGGAGGAGGTCGGCATGACCCCAGGGTAGCCAGTCGGAGCGCAACGTTTCGCGGTGCCGTGCCGGGCGGCCGTCACAGCCCGGCGGCTGCGCCGTGGCGGGGCCTACGCTCGGCCGAGGGAACCCGGTGCGCCGGCGACGGCGCGAGCGGACTCCAGCCGCTCCACGAGCGCCACGACGCCGGCGGCCACGGGCAGCAGCACCAGGTTGCCCAGCAGCATCGGGCGCAGGAACGGCAGACCCGCCACGTAGCTCGCCAGCAAGCCGTCCAGACCCGCCGGGTAGAACGTGCCGCGGCCCTGCAGCCAGACGCCGAGGTTCGTCCAGAGGTAGAAGCCGACCGAGCTGCCCGCCCCGAACATCACGGCGTCGAGCACCCGGCGGGTGCCCGACGACCGGCGCGTCCACCAGGCCGCCACACCGATGGCGGCCCACGCCGACCAGGTGAACAGCAGGATCGCCGAGTTGCTCAGGACCACGTCGCTGACGGCCACGACCACCAACGGTGCGAGCATCGCGAGCCGGTGCCGCAGCAGACCTGCCGCCGCGAAGGCGGCCAGCGTCGACAGCTCCAGGTTCGCCGGTGCGCCGAGGTCGTCCTTGACGAGCCGCCACACGACCGCTGCGACGACGAGGAAGACGGCGACGGCGGGGCGCCACCAGCGCTCGCCGAGGTCGCGCAGGGTCAGGTCCGGTGTCGGTGCGTTGCTCACTCGATCTCCTCCAGCTTCCACTCGAGCTGCTGGCCGTCCTCGGTCTCGAACGTGCCGGCGCCGACCTGAGCCATCTCGCCGTCGACGTACAGCGCCCAGAACTCCTCGCCGTCCTCGGCCGCGTGCCCCTGGACGGCCGTGACGTAGGCCATCTCGCCCTCGCCGCTCACCTCGGCCTCGGCGTCCTGGGCGAGCAGCAGGTCGAGCGCTGTCTCGCCGTCCGCGCCCTCGTAGGAGAACGTGGTGATCTCCTCGGTCGCGGCCGGGCTCGCACCCGGAGCCGCCTCGTCGTCGCCGGAGCAGCCGGCCAGGAGGCCCGCGGAGAGCACGCCGGCCACGGTCGCGGCGAGCAGGCGGGTCGGCGTCTTGCGCGTCAGGATCTTCACACCTGGGAGCCTATCCGGCCGTCGGCGTGCGGACGGACCCGTGCCGCGATCCGGACGGTCGAGCGGCCTGCGCGGGCCGCGCCGTCGCACCGGCCCGCTCAGGCGTCGATCTGCGAGCGGTCCAAGGCGTGCGCACCGGCCACGATGAACTCCTTGCGCGGTGCGACGTCGGAACCCATGAGGAGCTCGAAGACGCGCTCGGCGGCCTCGGCGTGCTCCACCGTGACGCGGCGCAGCGTGCGGTGACGAGGGTCCATCGTCGTCTCCGCCAGCTGGTCGGCGTCCATCTCCCCCAGGCCCTTGTACCGCTGGATGTCGTCCTTGTAGCGACGGCCGGCCCGGTCGAGCTTCTTGAGCGTGGCGTTGAGCTCCGCCTCGGAGTACGTGTACAGGTACTCGTTCTTGCGGCGCCCCGATCCGAGCACCTCGATCCGGTGCAGCGGCGGCACGGCGGCGAAGACCCGCCCGTCGGCCAGCAGGGGCCGCATGTACCGGTAGAAGAGGGTGAGCAGCAGCGTGCGGATGTGGGCGCCGTCGACGTCGGCGTCCGTCATGAGCACGATCTTGCCGTAGCGGGCCGCCTCCAGGTCGAAGGAACGCCCCGAGCCCGCCCCGATCACCTGGATGATCGCCGCGCACTCGACGTTGCGCAGCATGTCGGAGATCGACGCCTTCTGGACGTTGAGGATCTTGCCGCGGATGGGCAGCAACGCCTGGAAGTCGCTCGAGCGGGCCAGCTTGGCCGTCCCGAGCGCACTGTCGCCCTCCACGATGAAGAGCTCGGAGCGCTCGACGTCGTCGCTGCGGCAGTCCGCGAGCTTGGCAGGCAGCGAGGAGGACTCGAGGGCGTTCTTGCGCCGCGAGATCTCCTTCTGCTTGCGGGCCGTGACCCGCGCCCGCATCTCGGCGACGACCTTCTCCATCAGCAGCGACGACTGCGCCTTCTCATCGCGCTTCGTCGAGGTCATGAGCGCCTTGAGCTCGTTCTCCACGACGCGCGAGACGATCTGGCGCACCGGTGCCGTGCCGAGGACCTCCTTGGTCTGGCCCTCGAACTGCGGCTCGGCCAGCCGGACGGTCACCACCGCGGTGAGCCCCGCCAGCACGTCGTCCTTCTCGATGCGCTCCGCACCGTCCCGCGTCGAGACCTTCAGCCGGCGCGCGTTCGCCTCGATCTGCTTGCGCACCGTCTTGAGCAGCCCTTGCTCGAACCCCGTGCGGTGCGAACCGCCCTTGGGCGTGGCGATGATGTTGACGAAGGTGCGCAGCTCGGTGTCGTAGCCCGCGCCCCATCGCAGCGCGACGTCCACCTCGCAGTCGCGCTTCACCTCCTGGGGCGACATGTGGCCCTTCTCGTCCAGCACGGGGACCGTCTCGGTGAACGACCCTGCGCCCTTGAGCTGCCAGGTCGAGGTGACCGGTGTGTCAGGGGCGAGGAACTCCACGAAGTCCACGGCTCCGCCGGAGTGCTGGAAGACCTCCTCGTGCGGGCCGTCCTCCCCCGGCGTGCCCGGCAGCCGACGCTCGTCGCGGACGAGGATCTCCAGACCCGGGACGAGGAATGTCGTCTGACGAGCGCGGGTGACCAGCTCGTCGTAGGCGAAGACGGCAGACTTCGGGAAGATCTGGCGGTCGGCCCAGTACCGCACGCGCGTCCCGGTGGCCCGGCGCGGCGCCTTGCCGACGACGGGCAGCTCGCTGTGGTCGACGAACGGCTCGAAAGGAGCGTCCGGCGTCGGCCCGGTCGCCGGGTCGTCGAACAGCCCGGGCTCGCCCCGGTGGAACGTCATGCGGTACGTCTTGCCCGACCGGTCCACCTCCACGTCGAGGCGCGCCGAGAGCGCGTTGACGACGGATGCACCCACGCCGTGCAGACCGCCCGACGCGGTGTACGAACCGCCGCCGAACTTGCCGCCCGCGTGCAGCTTGGTGAAGACCACCTCGACGCCCGAGAGCCCCGTCTTGGGCTCGGAGTCGACCGGGATGCCACGGCCGTCGTCCTCGACCGTCACCGAGGAGTCCGCGTGCAGCACGATGCGGATCTTCGTGGCGTGGCCGCCGAGCGCCTCGTCCACGGAGTTGTCGATGATCTCCCACAGGCAGTGCATCAGGCCGCGGGAGTCCGTCGACCCGATGTACATGCCCGGACGCTTGCGGACCGCCTCGAGCCCTTCGAGGACGGACAGGTGGCGTGCGGTGTACCCGGACTCGGATGTGGCTGTCACGCGCTTGAGCGTAGTCCAGGCCACCGACAGGGCGGATCAGGCGCTCCGCCGTCTCCCCCGTGTGATCCAGACCCTGATCGCCGGGAGCGAACCCGGCCCCTGCGCGGGAACAACGAGGGCACAAGATGGTTTGATGGAGTCGTGAGCACAACGACCGAATCGACGACCCAGCCGCTGACCGCCGCCGACCGCTGCGACCGCTGCGGGGCCCAGGCCTATGTGCGAGTCGTGCTTCCCGTCGGAGAGCTGCTCTTCTGCGGGCACCACGCACGCGCCCACGCCGACGCCTACCAGTCCGTCGCCGAGCACATCCAGGACGAGACCGACCGCCTGCACGCCGAGCACGGCTCCCGCTGACCACACCGCGTCACGGCGCCCACCGGCGCCGGGACGACCCGAGACACGACGAAGGCTCCGCACCGATCCGGTGCGGAGCCTTCGTCGTTCCCCCGGGCGTCCCCAGGAGCCGGTCAGTCCAGGTAGTCGCGCAGGACCTGCGAGCGTGACGGGTGCCGCAGCTTCGACATGGTCTTGGACTCTATCTGCCGAATGCGCTCACGCGTCACGCCGTAGACCTTGCCGATCTCGTCGAGCGTCTTCGGCTGGCCGTCCTGCAGACCGAACCGCATGGACACCACGCCGGCCTCGCGCTCCGAGAGCGTGTCGAGCACCTGGTGCAGCTGCTCCTGCAGCAGCGTGAACGACACCGCGTCGGACGGCACGACGGCCTCGGAGTCCTCGATGAGGTCACCGAACTCGCTGTCGCCGTCCTCGCCGAGCGGGGTGTGCAGCGAGATGGGCTCGCGGCCGTACTTCTGGACCTCGACCACCTTCTCGGGGGTCATGTCGAGCTCCTTGGCCAGCTCCTCCGGCAAGGGCTCGCGGCCCAGGTCCTGGAGCATCTGACGCTGGACCCGGGCCAGCTTGTTGATGACCTCGACCATGTGCACCGGGATACGGATGGTGCGGGCCTGGTCGGCCATCGCGCGGGTGATCGCCTGCCGGATCCACCACGTGGCGTACGTCGAGAACTTGTAGCCCTTGGTGTAGTCGAACTTCTCCACCGCACGGATCAGACCGAGGTTGCCCTCCTGGATCAGGTCAAGGAACAGCATGCCGCGGCCCGTGTAGCGCTTGGCCAGCGAGACGACGAGACGCAGGTTGGCCTCGAGCAGGTGGTTCTTGGCACGGCGGCCGTCGTGCGCGATCCACTTGAGGTCGCGCCACATGCGGCGCTCCTCGGCACCGGCCTTGGTGCGGTCGAACTCGGCGTAGTCGTTGTTCAGGCGCTCCTCGGCGAACAGACCGGCCTCGATCCGCTTGGCGAGATCGACCTCCTGCTCGGCGTTCAGCAGCGCGACCTTGCCGATCTGCTTGAGGTAGTCCTTGACCGGGTCGGCGGTGGCGCCGGCGGTCACGACCTGCTGGGCCGGCTGGTCGTCGTCGTCGGTGTCCGAGACGACGAATCCGCCGCGCTCGTCCTCCTTCTTGCGACCGTTGCGAGGCAGTGCCGTGATCCGCTCGGGAGTCTGCTCCGGCTCGTCGTCGTCCTCGACCGGGACGCCGTCCGGCTCAGGCGCCGGCTTGTGCGCCTTGGCGGCGGCCTTGCGGTTGGTCTTCGGCGCCGGCGCCTTCTTGGCGGCCGGCTTCTTCGCGGGTGCCTTCTTGGCGGCGGGGGCGTCGTCGGAGGCGTCGGACTCCGCCGCGGACCCGGCGGATCCGGTCGCGGCGGAGGTGGGCCCCGTCGCGGTGGACTTCTTGCTCTTCGCCGCGGGGGCCTTGGCGCGCGCCTCGGTCTTCGTCGCGGCGCTGCTGGTCGACGCAGCGGCCACCTTCGTGGCGGCGGGCACGCCGATCTCGACGCCGGCCGTCGCGAACGCGCGCAGGACCGCCTTCAGGCGCTTGGGGTCACCCACAGCGGCGGTCTCGCAGGCGGTGCGGAAGCTCTCCGCATCGACGCGACCGTTCGCGGTCCCGTGAGCGAGCAGCTCCTGGAGGGCAGAGTTTTCGAACTCTCGGGGCAGCGGGGGGTTCTGCGCAGTGGACGCCACAAACCGACCTTTCGGCATTCGAGGGGACGGTGGACCGCTGTGTCAGCCGGGGACGGGGGCCTCGCGGCTCGAGCGGATACCTATATTGTACCGGCGACACCCGGTGCTGTGCGGTGACCGCGGTGATCACGCCGTGTCCCGGGCTGCGAATCCGCGCCCGGACGAGGGAAGATGTCAGTTGAACACCAGGTGACCGGCCGCCTATTCCCTCGGCCGACGAGGGTGCTGGGCCCGTCAGGGCTTGACGGCGAGGACGGGGCAGGGCGCCTCGAGAAGGATGCGCTGGGCACCGGACCCGAGGATCAGCTTGCCCACAGGACTGCGTCGCCGCAGCCCGATGACGATGAGCTCGGCGTCGTCCTCGGTCGCGGTACGGACGAGGTCCTCGGCGAGGTCGCCGGTGCCCGCCATGATCCGGTTCTCGACCCCGGCGCTCGTCAGCCGCGCCTGGAGCGCCTCGAGCTCCTCGGCCGGCGCTGCCGGGTCGGATGTCACGACCAGGAGGCCCGTCCCGCGTTGCTGCGCCTCCGAGACCGCGGTGCCGAGCGCCTCCTTGCCCTCGGGCGTTCCCAGATGTCCCACGACGATCGCCATGGTGGCACGCTACCGGACACCACCTCCCCCACACCTGCACACCCTGGTCGCCCTGGTCACCCGCTCGACGAGGCGGCACGGACCCACCCGGGCGGCAGCGCCGTGGAGATGACGCAGTGCAGGAGCTGCGCCAGGCGGTACGACTCGTCGGCGTCGAGAGCCTCACCGACCCGGTACGAGGCTCGCGGGCCGTCGCCGGCCCACCACGCGAGGAACGCCAGGAGCGTCAGCGCCGGGGCACGCAGGCGCTGCGGGACATGGGCGTCCACCTGTTCGAGCACCGCCCGCGCCCGGGCGACGACGTCGGGGTCGGGAACCACGGCGTCCGCCGGGTCGATGACGCGGCCCAGCACCCGGGCCGTCGCGTCGTCGACCGTGGCCCGGTCGGCCTCACCCGTCGTCGCACGCACCGCCTCCTCACCACCGGGCACCAGGGTCAGCAGGGCGACGTCGCGGACCACACGGTCCGCGAGCGCCGCCCCCACCCGACCGACGAGGGCGGGGGCCAGCCCGACCGGCTCGCCGTCCACGGCTGCGCCGGCTGCGGTCTCGACCCGGTGCAGGGCCTTCCTCCAGGCGTCGAGCGCCTCGTCGCGCCAGCACCCTGTCCCCGCGTCACCCGTCGCCCGCTGCCGTGCGACCTCGCTGCGCCGGGCGGCGCGCCCGGCGAGGTTGCGTGTCGCCTCGGGGGCGCGCGGGATCCGGTACGCCGCGTCGGCGGAATCGGCCACGACATGGCCGGCGAGCACGTAGGCCGCTCCGATCTCGCCGCACTCCAGGGCAGCGAGCGGGTGCCCGGGCTCCGGGCAGCAGGTGGGGTCCTCGCACCCGAGCCCCCGGTACCCGTCGGGGGCGACCACCCAGCCGTCGACGTCGACGACCGGCTGGAGGGCGCGGCGCACGTCCTGCACCACGTCGTCGGCAGCGGCAGCTCCGCGCGCGGTGTAGAGCACGAGGGCGCAGTAGGTGGGGTGCGTCCCGGCGACGGCACGGGCGAGCGCGGCCAGCCCCTCGGCCGCCCCGTCACCACGGAGCTCGTCGATGCCGACGCGTGCCACGAGCCCGGGCCGTCCGCGCTCGGCCGTGCACGCGATCACGATGCTCTCGGCCGGCCGGAAGCCGAGCCGGTACGGGACGGCCGCCAGCACGTCGTGGGGCGAACGCAACGGGATGGTCGAGGGTTCGGGGAGGTCGAGGCTCGTCGTCATGTCCTCGATGAGAGCGCAGCCCGGGCTTCACGCGCCGGGCACCGGACCACGGTCGGGGACGGCGGCCGGCTGGGGGTGGGCACCCGCTACCGTGATCCCGTGCCCACGACCCGTCATCACCGCGTCCCGCGCCGTTCGGCGTGCGCCGTCCTGGTGCTCTGCGCGCTCACGGTGGCCGGGTGCGACGCGGGACCGGCCGACCCACCCGCTGCCGCCACGGCGCCGTCCGACGGCCCGGGGCCGTCCGGCCCGGCGTCGGCTGCGGACCCGGGCGCACCCACGTCGTTGCCCTCCTTCGACCCGGCGACCGCCGTCGGCGGGTACGCGCCCGGCTTCCCGACCGACCTGCTGGCCGCGCCGGACGGCTCGACGGTGCTCGCCAGCTCCGCGACACCCACCGGGGACGACCTCGTGGAGATCTCGCTCAACCTCTCCACCGAGCTCAGCACGCAAGAGGTCGTCGACCGGTACGCCGAGCGCCTCGACGAGGCCGGGTTCGACGAGTCCGAGACGATCGACGTCTCCGCCCTGACCGTCCAGACCGCCTACACGCGTACCAAGGGCAAGAAGAAGCCGCGCGTCGAGACCGTCCTCATCGGGGTGCTCGACGAGTCGGAGCGACGCCTGGTCTCGCTCTCCGGCAGCGTCCTCGCACAGGACGCCTGAGCCGTTCCCCCGCGGCACGCATAGGCTGGGCGGCATGCCTGCCGATCCTGCCCTGGTCGATCTCGAGAACCTCCGCCACGACGTCGACGACGCCCTCGACCGCCACCTGACGCGGTTGCGCGACGAGGTCGCCGGCACGGGACCCGGCACGACGGTGATGACGGACCAGATCTCCACCCTCCTGGACGGGGGAAAGCGCCTGCGGGCCGCCTTCTGCTACTGGTCGTTCCGTGCGCACGGGGGCGCTTCCAGCGGTGCCGCACGGGACGCCGTCGTCCGCATCGGTGCTGCGCTCGAACTCTTCCAGGCCGCCGCGCTGCTCCACGACGACGTCATGGACGCCTCCGACACGCGGCGTGGACGTCCGACGGCGCACCGGGTGTTCGAGGCCCGCCACCGTGAGCAGCGGTGGTCGGGTGACGCGGACCGGTTCGGTACCGCCGCCGCGATCCTGCTCGGCGACCTCTGCCTGGTCGCCTGCCACCGCGAGGCCGGGGCCGCGCTCGACGCGCTGCCCGCCGACGTCGGCCGGAGCGCCCGCGACATGCTCGACGCCATGACGAGCGAGGTCGTGGTGGGCCAGTACCTGGACGTGCTCGTGCAGGCGGAGGCTTGGGGGCTGGACCCGGTGGCCGACGAGGAGCGCGCCCGGCTCGTGCTGCGGGCCAAGTCGGCCCGCTACTCCGTCGAGCGGCCCCTCATGCTCGGCGCGGTCCTCGCCGGAGCGACGCCGGACCAGGTCGCGGCGATCAGCGCCGCGGGACTGCCGCTCGGCGAGGCGTTCCAGCTGCGCGACGACCTGCTCGGGGTCTTCGGCGACCCCGAGGTGACGGGCAAGCCCGCCGGCGACGACCTCCGCGAGGGCAAGCGCACCGTGCTGGTCGCCCGCACGCTGGCCGCCGCCGACGACGACGCCCGCCTCTTGGTGACCAAGCACCTGGGCGACCCGCGGCTCACGGACGACGACGTCATGGCCCTGCGGGCCGCGATCGCCGGTTCGGGCGCGGTGGCCGGTGTCGAGGACCTCATCGACGAGCTGGCGACGGCCGGGCTGTCGGCGCTCGCCGCGGCCGACCTCGACCCGCACGGCCGCGAGGTGCTCACGGGTCTGGCGCACGCCGCCGTCGACCGCGCCGCCTGAGCCGGCGGCCCGCCGTCAGGCCAGCGCCTGCGCGAGGCGTCGCACCTGGGCTCGGCGTCCGGCTCGCAACGCCTCGACCGGGGCCGCCTCGAGGGTGTCCTCCGGCGTGAACAGCCAGCGCAGCGCCTCGGCGTCGGAGAACCCGGCGTCCGAGAGCAGGATGACGGTCCCCCGCAGGGTCTCGAGGACCTCGGGCTCGCCGTCCTCGCCGGCCACGACGAACGCCGCCGGCACCTGGAAGGTCTTGCGCTCACCGCGCTTGACGCCGATGACGTGCCGCGACGCCACGAGGCCCCGGGCACGGCCCGGTTCGACGCCGAGCGCGTCCGCGAGGTCGGGCAGCGTCAGCCAGTCGCCGACGAGGTCGTCCAGGGGCAGGTCCTGCGATGCATCACTCACGGCGTCAGCGTAGCCTCGCCGCGCCTGCGCGCTGAGCGGCGTCGACCCAAATACACTCGCTGGCGTGGCCAGCACGACGACCGATCCCCTCCTCGGCCGCCTGGTCGACGGGCGGTACGAGATCGTCGCGCGCGTCGCACGCGGCGGCATGGCCACCGTCTACCGGGCACAGGACCGCCGCCTGGGGCGCGAGGTCGCGCTCAAGGTCATGCACGCCCACCTCGCCGAAGGGGTCGACGGCGCGAGCTTCGTCTCGCGCTTCCGGCGCGAGGCACGGGCCTCCGCCCGCCTGTCCCACCCCGGTGTCGTCGCCGTGTTCGACCAGGGGGTCGACGGCGACACCAGCTACCTGACCATGGAGTACGTGCCGGGCACCAACCTCCGCGGCGAGCTGCAGGCCGGCCCGGTCACCGTCGACCGCGCCCTGGCCGTCGCCGAGCAGGTGCTCGCCGCGCTGAACGCTGCCCACCGCGTGGGACTCGTGCATCGCGACGTGAAGCCGGAGAACGTGCTGATCGGCGAGGACGGCGCGGTGAAGGTCGCGGACTTCGGCCTCGCCCGTGCCGTCACGGAGGTCACGTCGACGACGACCGGGACGATCCTCGGCACGGTCGCCTACCTCGCACCCGAGGTGATCACGTCCGGCGGGTGCACGCCCTCGACGGACGTCTACGCCGTCGGTGTGCTGCTGCACGAGATGCTGACCGGTGCGCTCCCCTACCCCGGCGAACCACCCATCCAGGTTGCCTTCCACCACGTCCACGAGGACTTCCCGCCGCCGTCCGACCGCGTGGACTGGCTCCCGGCCGAGATCGACGAGCTGGTCGCGGCGTTCACCGCGCGGGACGCGGCCCGCCGCCCGACCAACGCCGCGGCGGCTCTCGCCGCCCTCGTCGGCTTGCGCGCCGTGCTCGACGACGACGTCCTGGCGCGGGCCGCCGAACCGTCCGTCGCGCCCCTCCCAGCCCGGTCCGACTCGGGCGACCTCGATCTCGCCCACAGCCCGGACGGGCTGTCGGAGGACGGCGTCGACGAGATCCCCACCGGGTTCTTCGCGGAGGTCTCGGTCCGCGGCCACGCCACCGAGCACCTGGTGACGGCACCCACGAGGACGCTGTCGAGCGAGCCGGAGGAGCCCGAGGGCCGCACCACTCCGCGCCGCCGTCGTCGGGCGCTGGTGGCCTGGGTGCTCGTGCTCCTGCTGGCCGGCGGCTCGTTCGCCGCCTGGTGGTTCGTCGACGGCCCCGGCGCGTGGACCGTCGTGCCGGCAGACCTGGTGGGCGCCCCCGAGGAGGACGCCCTGGGGGCGCTGGCCGCCGACGGGCTCCGGGCGAGCACCAGCGAGGCCCATGACGACCTCGTCCCGGCCGGGGACGTCGTCACCACCGACCCTGCCCCCGGCGAACGCGTGCGCAAGGACGGCACCGTCGCGCTGACCGTGTCGCTCGGCACGCTGCTCCTGGCCGTGCCCGAGGACCTCGTCGGCGCCACGCAGTCGGAGGCAGCCACCGCGCTGCGCCAGGCCGGGTTCGACGTCGGCCTGCCCCACACGGAGCACCACGACACCGCGCCTGACGGCCAGGTCCTCGACGTGTCGGTCCCCGAAGGTTCCGACCAGCCGCACGACACCACCGTCCGGCTCACCGTCTCGGTCGGCCCCGCACCGGTCCGCGTCCCCCAGGTGGTGGGCCGCAGCAAGGAGGGGGCGGAGTCCGACCTCGGCGCGGCCGGGCTCGAGGTCGAGTACGCCGACCCGGAGCCGTCCACCGACGTCGACGAGGGTCGGGTACTGAGCCAGGACCCGGAGCAGGGCACGACGGCGCGGCGCACCGACACGGTGACGCTCACCCTCTCCGCCGGCCCTCCGGACGCCGAGGTGCCCGACGTCGTCGGCATGTCGAGCAAGAAGGCCACCGCCGAGCTGGAGGACGCCGGTTTCGAGGTGGACGTCAACCGCTACCTGGGCGGGCTGCTCGACACCGTCCGGTTCCAGGACGTCGACGGCACCGCCCCGGTGGGCAGCACCGTGACGCTCACCGTCTGGTGAGCATCTCCGCGACCTGGAACGCCGTCTCCAACGACTGCTGGTGGTTGAGCCGCGGGTCGACGAGCGTCTCGTAGCGTTCGGCCAGCCCGGCGTCGGAGATCTCCTCGCTCCCGCCGAGCACCTCGGTGACGTCGTCGCCGGTGAGCTCCATGTGCAGCCCGCCCGGCACCGTGCCCAGCGCGCGGTGCACCTCGAAGAACCCGGTCACCTCGTCCAGGACGTCGGTGAAGCGTCGCGTCTTGTAGCCGGACTCCGAGGTGATCGTGTTGCCGTGCATCGGGTCGGTGACCCAGGTGACCGCGACGCCCGCTGCGGTCACCTTCTCCACCACCTCCGGCAGCACGTCACGGACCCGGCCGGCACCCATCCGCGTGATGAACGTCAGACGCCCCTCGCGGTTGTCGGGGTTGAGACGCCGGGCGAGGGCGATCGCGTCGTCGGGGCTCGTCGTCGGACCGAGCTTGACGCCGATCGGGTTCGCCACGCGGGAGAGGAACTCGACGTGCGCGCCGTCGAGCTGCCGAGTCCGCTCGCCGATCCACAGGAAGTGGGCGCTGGACCCGTAGGGCCTGCCGGTGCGGGCGTCGACCCGCGTCAGCGCCCGCTCGTAGTCCAGGACGAGCGCCTCGTGGCTCACGAAGAACTCGACCGTGCGCAACGCGTCGAAGTCCGCGCCGCACGCGTCCATGAAGCGGATCGCCCGGTCGATCTCCGTGGCGGTGCGCTCGTAGCGCGCGAAGGCCGGGTTCTGCATGAACCCACGGTTCCACTCGTGCACGCGGCGCAGGTCCGCGTACCCACCCTGGGTGAACCCGCGCACCACGTTCGCCGTCGCGGCCGAGATCCGGTACGCCTGCTCGAGGCGGACAGGGTCCGGGATGCGCGACCCGGGCGTGAAGGCGTGGCCGTTGATCATGTCGCCGCGGTAGCACGGCAGGGTGACGCCGTCGCGGGTCTCCACGTCGGAGGAGCGCGGCTTGGCGTACTGCCCGGCGAGCCGCCCCATCTTGACCACGGGCGTGCTGGCCCCGTGCGTCAGCACCACGGCCATCTGGAGGATGGTGCGGACCTTGTTGCGGATGCGCGTGGCGTTCGCGTCCGCGAACGTCTCGGCGCAGTCGCCGCCCTGCAGGAGGAACGCCTCGCCGCGTCCGGCGGCGGCGAGACGTTCCGTCAGCGTGTCCGCCTCGGCGGGCACCACGAGCGGAGCCGCGACAGACAGCCTCGCCACGACCGCGGCGAGCCTCTCCGGGTCGGGCCAGGCCGGCTGCTGGCGCGCCTCGAGGCTGCGGAACCGGTCCAGGCCGTCCGGGTCCGTCCCGGGAGCGACGGTGTCGACAGCGGTGCTCATGGTGCCCGGCCGCCTCAGTGCTCGGCCGGCTGCGCCGGGACCAGGGACTGACCGATGCCGGCCAGCAGCTCGCCGAACCATTCGGTGTGGACGTCGAACGCCTTGCCGCCGGCGATGCGGGGGAACTCGACGGCCTTGAGCCGGTCGCCGTCCTCCTCGTCGTGCCCGATGACGCCCGCCTCGCCGCGCAGCGCGCACTCCACGGCCAGGTCCGTCATCGACTTGATGAGGCGCAGGTCCTCGGCATTCGCGGCCGCGGCACGCGAGTAGTAGCCGGACTTCTGGACCATGACCTTCTCAGCACCCAGCTTCTCGGCGAACTGCTTCGCGAACCACTGGCCCGGGTTGATCGTGTCGAGCTTGACGTGCCCGAACGGGTCACGCTGGACCTCCTCGCCGGCCGCCTCGAGCTGCGCGACGATCTCGTGCATGCCGGCACCCTCCGACAGGAAGATGTTGACGTTGCCCTGCTCGTCCATGATCGTCCTGAGGCGCTCGGCCTCGCCGTCGATGTCGAGGGCCAGCTCGGGCAGGAACACCGCGTGGACGTCCCAACGCTCCCGGGTGAGGCCCAGGGCCGGCGCGAACTCCTGCGCGTCGAGCCACTTGCGATACTCGGCGGCCGCGGCCGCGGTGAGCCAGCCGCAGTGCCGTCCCATGACCTCGTGGACGATCAGCATGCGCGGACCCGACCGGTGCTCACCGATGATGTTCGCGGCGAAGCCCGCGGCTTCCTCGGCTGCGGTCCACGCGCCGAGCGACTGCTTGATCGGCACCACGTCGTTGTCGATGGTCTTGGGCAGGCCCACGACGGTCAGGTCGTACTCGTTCTCCGCCAGGTACGCGGCGAGGTCGGCGGCGGTCGTGTTCGTGTCGTCGCCACCGATGGTGTGCAGCACGTCCACGCCGTCGGCCTGGAGCTGCTCCGCGGCCACGTGCAGCGGGTCCTGCCCCTCGGAGACGAGGCCACGCTTGACGCAGTCCGCCGCGTTGGTCAGCTTCACTCGCGAGTTGCCGATCGGCGAACCGCCGAACCGGTGCAGGACTCCGGCCTGCTGACGGGCCTCCGGCCCGATCTCGATCTTCGTGCCGGTGAGCAGGCCGTGGTAGCCGTACTGGTAGGCGATGATCTCGATCGACGGGTCGAGCTCGGTGTAGCGCTCGATGAGGCCACCGACCGCGGACGACAGGCACGGTGCGAAACCACCGGCGGTCAGGAGGGCCACACGACGGACCGACATGAGGGGATACCTCTCGATGGGGGATGAAGAACGCTCCCCATCCTATGAGCCCCCGCGCACCGCCGTGACGGCGTCTCAGCCGGTGAGGTCCTCGGGCCTCGCCGCCGGACTGCCGGGCGCCGGAGCACCCGTGGGCCGGTCGGTCACGAACGTCTCCGGCTCGGCGGCGGGGCGGGACGCCCCTGGGGTCGCGTCCACGGGCAGCCCTTGGGCGAGCCGCACCTTCGCCGTGGCCGCGTAGACGTCGACGTACTCCTGCTCGCTGAGGCGCAGGATTGCGTACATGATCTCGTCGGCGACGGCGCGCAGCACGAACCGGTCGGACTCCATCCCGCGGTACCGGCTGAAATCCAGCGGCTCACCGAACACGACCCCGACCGGCCGCGGCTTCGGCACCACACGGCCCAGCGGCTGCGCGACGTCGGTACCCACCATGGCCACGGGGACGACCGGCGAACCGGACTCCAGCGCGAGCCGCGCCACACCGGTCTTTCCGCGGTACAGGCGGCCGTCCGGGCTCCGCGTCCCCTCGGGATAGATGCCGAACAGGTCACCCTCGTCCAGCACACGCATCCCGGTGCGCAGCGCGGCCTCGCTCGCCTTGCCGCCGGAGCGGTCCACCGGGATCGTGCCGACGCCGCGCATGAAGCCCGCCACGAGACGCCCTTTGAGACCCCGTCCCGTGAAGTAGTCAGACTTGCCGAGGAACTTCACCTGGCGTTCCAGCACGATGGGCAGCACGAACGAGTCGATGACCGCCAGGTGGTTGCTCGCGAGGATCGCGCCACCGGAGTCCGGCACGTGCTCCACGCCCTTGGTCCACGGGCGGAAGGCGAGCCGGAGCCACGGCCCGACCAGCACGTGCTTCATGATCCAGTAGAACAACGGTCCTCCTCGCGGCGTCGCCCACGACAATAGAGTGGTCCCATGGCCTCACCGAACCGGGATGCGGAACCGGACGACCTGCCGGACGCCGTCATCGACGCCCGTTGGTCCGACATCGTCGCACGTCTGGACGACGTCGAGCAGTCCGGGTTCACCGTGGAGGCGGCGGAGCAACCGGTCTCCCGCGACTCCACGTCGTCCGCGGACGACGAGGAGGCCACCTCCCCGCAGCGTCCCAGCGGGCCGCGCGACTGGCCCACGACGCCGCAGGTGGAGGCGCTCGAGGAGGCCGAGGACCACTTCGTGCCGCCCGACCCGGAGCCCGTCGCCCACCGGTCCCCGCTGCTCACGCTCGCCTGGACGGTGGCCGTCGCGATACCGGTGCTGACGGTCGTCGGTGTCGTCGTGACCGCCCTGCTCCCGAACCTCTCGGTGCCGGGGTGGCTCGGACCGGCCGGCGGAGGGTCGTTCGTGGCCGCGGTCGCCGTCCTGGTCTGGCGGATGCCCCACCGCCGGGACCCGGACGACCACGACCCCGGAGCAGTCGTCTGAGCCGCGTCAGCGGCGCGCCAGGTCGGCTGCACCGATGATGCCCGCTTCGTTGCCCTGCTGTGCGAGCTCGATCTGCGCGACAGGACGGTGCCCGAGCGCCGAGAGCTGAGCCTCGTACGCCTTGCGCACGGGTGCGAGCAGCAGGTCTCCCGCCGCGCAGACACCACCACCGAGGACGATCAGCTCCGGGTCGAGCAGGGCGGCGACCGACGCCGAGCCTTCGCCGACCCACCGGCCGAGCGTGGCGAGCAGCTCGATCGACAGCTCGTCCCCGTCGCGGGCGGCCTGCGTGATCTGCGGCCCGGCGATCTGGTCGGGGTCTCCCCCGGCGAGCTCGACGAGCCGACGGGCGCGGTCCGGGGTCGCCGTCGCCGCCTGGCGCGCGTCGCGCACCAGCGCGGTGCCGGAGGCGTACTGCTCCCAGCAGCCCTCGTGACCGCACCCGCAGTAGTGCCCACCGGGGACCACGCGCATGTGCCCGACCTCGGCCGCCACGCCCCACTTGCCCCGGACCAGCTCCCGGTCGACGACGACGGCGCCCCCCAGCCCGGTGCCGATGGTCAGCAGCAGCATGTCGGTCGCCTCGCGCGCCGCGCCGAACCGGAACTCGGCCCAGCCGGCGGCGTTCGCGTCGTTCTCCACGACGACCGGCACGTCGAGGTCGATCAGCTCCGCGACCTTCTGCGCCAGCGGGTACTCGCGCCAGGCGATGTTCGGTGCGAAGAGCACCGATGAGCGGTCGGGGCTGACGAAGCCCGCCGCAGCCAGGCCGATGGCCCCGATCTCGTGCTCCTTGGCCAGCTCGGTGCAGGCGTCGGCGATGGCTCGGTCCATGCTCGCGACGTCGTCGGCGGCGGTGTCCCGCCGGACCTTGGCCAGGATGCGACCGGCCTCGTCCACGACCCCGACGGCGATCTTCGTTCCGCCGATGTCGACTCCGATGGCGTGCATGCGTCTGACCTCACGTTCGATCTCAGGGACGTCGGACGAGCGGTTCCGCCGCACCGACACGGGTCGGCACGCCCGTGCGCGCCGGGGACAACACTACCGACCCACGACCCCCGTGCACGTACCGTCCACGACGTGGTGACCCGGGGGTGTCCGAGCAGCCCGTGCGACCCGGTATCGTGACCGCCACGGACGAGCCCTGCCACTGGAGTCAGCATGGACGAGATCATCACCCCGCAGCTCGTGGAGCTGCCCCCGACGTCGAATCTCAACGACGTCCTCACGAAGAGAATCGCGGACGCCCCGGACGCCCCGATCGTGGAGCGTCCCTCCGGCGACGGCTGGGAGACCCTCAGCGGCGCCGAGTTCGACGCCCAGGTCGTGGCCGTGGCCAAGGGACTCGTCGCCAAGGGGGTCGAGCCCGGCGACCCCGTCGGCATCATGTCGCACACCCGCTACGAGTGGACGCTCCTCGACTTCGCCACGTGGGCCGCGGGTGCCGTCCCGGTCCCGATCTACGAGACCTCGTCGCCCGAGCAGGTCGAGTGGATCGTCACCGATGCCGGCGTCACCGTCGTGGTCGCCGAGAACGCCGAGCTCGCGGCCGTCGTCCGCGGGGTCCAGGACTCGGCGCCGACTCTGCGCGAGGTGCTGTCGATCGACGACGGCGCGATCGCCGACCTCACCGCGGCGGGCGCACACGTCGACGACGCGGAGATCACCCGTCGCCGCGGGCTGGCCGGTCTCGACGACGTCGCCACCATCATCTACACCTCGGGAACCACCGGTCGCCCCAAGGGCGCCGAGCTGACCCACGGCAACTTCGCCTCGCTGGCCACGAACGCCGTCGCCGCGGTGCCGGAGGTCTTCGCCGAGGGGGGGCGCACCCTTCTCTTCCTGCCCCTGGCGCACGTGTTCGCGCGGTTCATCGAGGTCTTCGCGGTCGCGGGCGGCAGCGTGCTGGGGCACTGGGGGGACGTCAAGACGGTCACGAACGGACTCGGCACCTTCAAGCCCACCTTCGTGCTCGCCGTACCTCGCGTCTTCGAGAAGGTCTACAACTCCGCCGAGCAGAAGGCGGCCGTCGGCGGCAAGCTGAAGATCTTCCAGTGGGCCACGGCCACCGCCATCGAGTGGTCCCGCGCCCAGGACACCGGCGGCGCGTCCCTGTGGCTCAACCTCCAGCACATGGTGGCCGGCAAGCTCGTCTACGGCAAGCTCCTGGAGGCACTGGGCGGGGAGATCCGCTTCGCCGTCTCCGGCGGCGGACCGCTGGGCGAACGGCTCGGTCACTTCTTCCGTGGTGTCGGCCTCACCATCCTCGAGGGGTATGGCCTGACCGAGACCACCGCGCCCACCAGCGTGAACCGGCCCGCGGCGAACCGCATCGGGACCGTCGGGACACAGCTTCCCGGCTGCGGCGTCAAGATCGCCGCGGACGGCGAGATCCTCCTCAAGGGCGTCCACGTCTTCCGCGGCTATCACGGCAACGCCGAGGCGACCGCCGAGACGTTCGACGGCGAGTGGTTCCGCACGGGTGACCTCGGTGCGCTCGACGACGACGGGTTCCTGTCGATCACGGGCCGCAAGAAGGAGATCATCGTGACGGCGGGTGGCAAGAACGTCGCCCCCGCGGCGCTGGAGGACCGGATCAGGGCCCACGCGCTGGTGAGCCAGTGCGTCGTGGTCGGTGACAACAGGCCGTTCATCGGCGCACTGATCACCCTCGACCCCGACGGTCTGCCAGGCTGGCTGAAGATGCACGACAAGGCAGAGATGAGCATCGAGCAGGCCAGGACGGACCCGGACGTGCTCGCCGCCCTGGACCACGCCGTGACACGGGCCAACCAGTCCGTGTCCCGCGCGGAGTCCATCCGCAAGTTCGCGGTGCTGCCGGAGGACCTCACCGTGGAGAACGGCTACCTGACGCCCTCGCTCAAGGTCAAGCGGTCGCTCGTCCTGTCCGACTTCTCCGCCGACGTCGACGCCCTCTACGTGGACGACCGGGGCCAGTCCCCCGCCTGACCTGCTGTCAGTGGCGAGGGCTAGCGTCCCCGCCATGTCGATCGCACCACCACCGCCGCCGCCGACGGCCGTCCAGCCCTCGTTCGCGGACATCGGGACACCTTTGCGGGACGTGACCTTCGTGGTCGTGGACCTGGAGACCACCGGCAGCCGGGCGGACGACGCGGGAATCACGGAGATCGGTGCGGTCAAGGTCCGTGGCGGCGAGGTGCTCGGCGAGTTCCAGTCGTTGGTGAATCCCGGTCGGCCGGTCCCCGCCTTCGTGGCCCGGCTGACCGGGATCACCACGGCGATGGTCTCGACCGCCCCGGGCGTCGAGCTGGTGCTGCCGGGGTTCCTCGAGTTCGCGCGCGGCACGGTGCTGGTGGCCCACAACGCACCGTTCGACATCGGGTTCCTGCGTGCGGCCTGCGCCGGCCTCGACTACGCGTGGCCCGGGTTCGACGTCGTCGATACCCTGCCGCTCGCCCGCCGGACCGTGCCGCGCGACGAGGCCCCCAACCACAAGCTGGCCACGCTGGCCCGGCTCTTCCGCGCGCAGACCTCGCCCGACCACCGAGCCCTCGCCGATGCCCGTGCCACCGTCGACGTGCTGCACGCCCTGCTCGAGCGCCTCGCCCCGCTCGGCGTGACGCACCTCGAGGACCTCGCGACCGCGGCCGACCCGGTCCCGCCCGACATCCGTCGCAAGGCGACCCTGGCAGACGGCCTGCCCGCCGCGCCCGGGGTGTACCTCTTCCGAGGCCCGGGCGACGAGGTGCTGTACGTCGGCACGTCCACGAACATCCGCAAGCGGGTGCGGTCCTACTTCACGGCGGCGGAGAAGCGCCGACGGATCACCGAGATGGTCCGGATCGCGCACGCCGTGACCCCGGTCGTCTGCGCGACGCCGCTCGAGGCCCGGGTGCGCGAGCTGCGCCTCATCACCGAGCACGCGCCGCGGTACAACAAGCGCTCCAAGCATCCCGAGCGCCAGACGTGGGTGCGCCTGACCGACGAGCCGTACCCGCGGCTCTCGGTGGTGCCCGAGGTCCGGGGAGACGTCCCGCACATCGGCCCCTTCACCTCGCGTCGTGCGGCGAACGCCGCTGTCGAGGCGATGCACGACGCCATCGGTCTGCGCCAGTGCACCCAGCGTCTGCCGGTGGTGGCGCGCACCCCGCGCAGCCCGTGCGCGCTGGCCGGACTCGGTCGCTGCTCCGCACCGTGCACCATGACCACCGGACCTGACGCCGAGTACCCGGCCGTGGTCGAGGAGGCGCGGACGGCGCTCACGGGTGACCCGGGCGCGGTCGTCGAGGCGCTTGCCGCACGGGTGGCGCGGCTGGCCGCGCAGGAGCGCTTCGAGGAGGCCGGGCAGGTGACCGACAGGCTGCGCGCCTTCGTCCGTGCGGCCGCGCGGACGCAGCGGATGGAGCCGCTGAGCCGCTGCGAGGAGCTCGTCGCCGCGCGCCCGACGGCCGCAGGCGGGTGGGAGATCGTCGTCGTCCGGCACGCGAGGCTCGCCGGCACGGCGGTCACCGGCCCTCACGAGGACCCGCTGCCCGTGGTGGACGCCCTGCGGGCGACGGCCGAGGTCGTCGAGCCGCCGCAGGCCCCGGCGCCCGCCTGCCACCCGGAAGAGGCGGCCCTGGTCCTGGACTGGCTCGACCAGCCGTACGTGCGGCTGGTCCACGTCTCCGGCCCGTGGACGTGCCCGGTCCGGTCCGCGCTGGCGCACGCCGACCTCGACGACGTCTCGGCGTCGGTCGCGCTCGCCCTCGGTCGCACGGATACGATGACGGCATGCTGACCGCGATCGTCATCATCGACACCGTCCCCGACCGGATCCCCGAGGTCGCCACCCAGGTCACGAACCTGGACGGGGTGAGCGAGGTCTACTCCGTCACCGGCAAGGCCGACCTCGTCGCGATGGTGCGGGTCGGCGAGCACGACGAGCTCGCGACCGTCATCGCCGACGGCATCAGCAAGGTGGACGGCGTGCTCCGGACGGAGACGCTCATCGCGTTCCGCGCCTACTCCAACGTCGAGCTCGAGCAGGCGTTCGCGCTCGGTCTGGACGACTGACCGACCCTCCACCGACGGCGTCCGAGACCGAGTCTCATCTCGGCCTGCGCGCCGTCAGCCCTGGGTCGCTTTCACCCACCGCTCGACGACCTCGCCGGCACCGCCGTCGTCGATGCTGCGACCGGCGTGCCCCAGGCCCGCCGCGAGACGCTGGGCGAGCGTGCCGTCCGCCGTTCCCGGCAGCGCGCCGTCGGCCACGAGCGCGGCCGCGGCGTTCAGCAGCACGGTCTGGCGGACCGGCCCCTGATCGGTCCCGGTGAAGACCTCCCGGGCCACCTGGGCGTTGTGCACCGCGTCGGCGCCGCGCAGGTCGGCGATCTCGAGCCGGTCCAGACCGAGCTCCGTCGCGGCGTCCAGGCGCTGCTCGACCACCTCGCCGTCGCGCACCTCCCACACGGTCGCCCCACCGGTCGCGGCGAGCTCGTCGAGCCCGTCGTCACCACGGAAGACCAGGGCCCTCGTGCCACGCTCCGCGAAGACGCCGGCCATCAGCGGTGCCATCCGAGCGTCGCCACAGCCGACGGCGGTCGCGCGCGGCTGCGCCGGGTTCGTCAGCGGTCCGAGGAAGTTGAACGCGGTGGCGATGCCCAGGTCCCGGCGTGCGGTGGCCGCGTGGCGCATCGAGGGGTGGAACATCCCGGCGAAGCAGAAAGTGATGCCGACGTCGTGCGCGATCGCCGCGACCCGGTCGGCGGGCTGGTCGAGCCGCACACCCAGCGCCTCCAGGACGTCCGCGGAGCCGGACGACGACGACGCGGCCCGGTTGCCGTGCTTGACCACCCGCACGCCGGCCCCTGCCACCACGACGGCCGCCATCGTCGAGATGTTGACCGTGTGGTGCCGGTCGCCACCCGTCCCGACGAGGTCGATCGCCGGCCCGTCGACCTCGATCCGGACCGCGTGCGCCAGCATCGCGTCCGCCAGGCCGGCCAGCTCGGCCGCCGTCTCACCCTTGGCGCGCAGACCGACCAGGAAGCCGGCCAGGCGGGTCGGGGGGACCTCGCCCGACATCACCTGGTCCATGGCCCACGCCGTCTGCTCGGCGGTGAGGTCGGCACCGGCGACGAGCTCGGTGAGCACGCCGGGCCAGGTGAGGTCGGTCTGAGCGTTCGTGGGCACGGCAGTCACCTTCGGCGGGAGGACAGGGGTGGCGGGACCGGGTTCGGCGGGTTCAGGCAGCTTGCGTCAACGTCTCCGCCACGGCGCGCTGCACCACGAAAGCGTCGAGCGGCCGGGGGACGACGGAGTCCGCGAGCGACCATGATGCCAGCCAGGCGTCCTGCCCCCGCCCGGTGAGGACGAGCACCGGCGGGCAGTTGTAGATCTCGTTCTTGAGCTGACGGCACAGGCCCATCCCGCCGGCCTTGTCCGCCTCGCCGTCGAGGATCAGCAGGTCGAACGGACGACCCTCGACGGTCGCGACGAGGCGGTCCCGGGTGGCCACCTCCGTCCAGGAGATCTCTGCGGCGCCCGCTCGGAGGCGGGGGCCGACGGCGAGTCGCACCTGTTCCCGCACGGTGGGGTCGTCGCTGTACAGCAGCACACGGGGGCCGGTCGTCATCGAGCATCCCTTCGCAGACGTTTGGTGGCATCGTGGCACAGGTGCGTCACCTCGGTCAGCGACGATGCGTGGTCTTTTCGTGGCAGTCTCCCCGAATCCGTCACGAACCACGCCTCCGACGGCATGATTCTGCAGATCTGGTGAAACTTGTCTCCACCAACCGCCCTCCCCGAGTCCTCGAACCCGCCTCACGTCAGCCATAATGGCTGACGTGTCGACTGCAACGGCTGCTGCCCCCCACGCCCATCAGCACGTGACCGTCAACCGACCGAACACCGTCTCGGTCGGGACGATCGTGTGGCTGGCCAGCGAGCTCATGTTCTTCGCCGGCCTGTTCGCCATGTACTTCACCGTCCGCTCGGTGCTGCCCGAGGCGGAGTGGGAGGCGCAGGCGGCGCACGTCTCGTTGGTCTTCCCGCTGATCAACACCTGCATCCTCGTCGCCTCGTCGATCACCTGCCAGGCAGGCGTCCTGGCGGCCGAGCGCTTCCAGCCGGTGCGCACCGGGTCGCTGCTCCAGGTGTCCAGGTGGGGCATGAACGAGTGGATGACGCTGACGTTCCTCATGGGCGCGTTCTTCGTCTCCGGCCAGATCTTCGAGTACGCCGAGCTCGCCCACGCAGGCCTGACGCTGTCGTCCAGCGCCTACGGTTCGGTCTTCTACCTGGCGACCGGCTTCCACGGTCTCCACGTGGTCGGCGGCCTCATCGCCTTCCTCTTCCTGCTCGGCCGCTCCTTCCGCGCCAAGCGGTTCACGCACCACGAGGTCACCACGGGTCTCGTGGTCTCCTACTACTGGCACTTCGTCGACGTCGTGTGGATCGCCCTCTTCCTGGTGATCTACATCCTGAAGTGACCTCCGGGCGGCACGGCTGCCGCCCCGTCCCTGACCCTGCACCACCCACCTGCGAGACGAGGACAATTTCGTGAAGGCACTCGCCGCCCGCCGGCACCACCGGGCCGCCCCGGTCGTGCTGCTGCTGCTGGCGCTGCTGGTCACGGGCGGCTTGTATGCCGTCCTGGCGCCGAGTCCGGCCACCGCCGAGACCGCCAGCACAGCGACCGACGTGGAGGAGGGGCATCGGCTCTTCCAGGCCAACTGCGCCACGTGCCACGGCCCGAACGCCGAGGGCACCCCGGAGGCCCCGTCGCTCGTCGGCGTGGGTGCTGCCGCGGTCGACTTCCAGGTCTCGACCGGCCGCATGCCCATGCAGATGAGCGGGCCGCAGGCTGCCGCGAAGCCGCCGCAGATGAACCCCGAGCAGACCGCCCAGCTCGCGGCCTACGTCGCCTCGCTCGGCGCCGGTCCGGCGATCCCCACGGAGGAGCAGGTCGACGCCTCGCTCGGGGACTCCGCCAACGGTGCGCTGCTGTTCCGCACCAACTGCGCGATGTGCCACAACGCCGTCGGCGCGGGCGGTGCGCTGTCCGAGGGCAAGTGGGCTCCGCCGCTGGACGACGTCTCGGAGCAGAACCTCTACCAGGCGATGCTGACCGGCCCGCAGTCGATGCCGGTCTTCAACGACGCCAACATCACTCCCGACGAGAAGCGCGACGTGATCGCCTACATCGTCGAGCAGCGAGACGGTTCGGCCGGAGGCATCTCCCTCGGCTCTCTGGGCCCCGTCAGTGAAGGCCTCTGGGCATGGGTCGTCGGCCTCGGGCTGATGATCGGTGCTGCCGTGTGGATCGGAGCGAAGTCCTCGTGAGCGAGAACCAGAACACCCCGGGCCGGGACGTCACGGCCCCGAACGCCGCGGCGCATCCCGAGCGCTTCGACGACCCCGGAGTCCCGGCGCACCGGTCGCGCCTGACCGACGTCGACCCGAAGGCTGCCAAGCGCAACGAGCGGCTCATCGCACTGATCTTCGGCATCTCGTGCGTGGGCGCCATCGCCAGCATCGTCGTCTACTTCGCGGTCCGCCCGGACGGCACGACGGCCGGCACCCGCCTCTCGACGGCCCTGCTGGGCACCACCATGGCGATCTCCCTGCTCGGCATCGGCATCGCCGCGATCCACTGGGCCAAGTCGCTCATGAGCGACCACGAGCACGTGGACGAGCGGCACACGCTCGCCAGCTCGCCCGAGGTCCGCGAGGTCGCCGTCCAGCACCTCGCCGACGGCGTCGAGGACTCGGGCATCGCACGCCGCGGCGTGCTCAAGGGTGCTGCGGTCTCGGCCCTGGCACTCTTCCCCCTGACGTTCGCCGTGCCGCTGATCTCCAGCGTCGGCGGCGACTGGAACGTCTCGAAGTTCCGGCACACCATCTGGGAGCGGAACAAGCGCCTCGCGTACGACCCCTCGGGTCGTCCGATCAGGGCCGCCGACCTCACGGTGGGCTCCGCAGCCCACGTGATCCCGGAGGCCTCCCAGGAGGAGATGCGGTCGCACGAGTGGATCACGGAGAAGGCCAAGGCCGTCGTGCTCCTCGTGCGCCTCAACCCGGAGGACCTCCGGTCCGACCAGTCGCCTGAGGGCGAGACCTGGTCGTACGACGGCATCGTCGCCTACTCGAAGATCTGCACCCACGTCGGGTGCCCTGTGGCCCTCTACGAGCAGCAGACGCACCACCTGCTGTGCCCGTGCCACCAGTCGACCTTCGACATGGCCGACGGCGCCAAGGTCGTCTTCGGTCCTGCGAACCGTCCGCTGCCCCAGCTGCCCATCACCGTCGACGACGAGGGCTATCTCGTGGCGCAGGACGACTTCGCCGAGCCCATCGGCCCGAGCTACTGGGAGCGCCTGAAGTGAGCACCGACACCAGCCCCTCCGCGGCCGACGCGCCGACGACGCCCGCCGGCAAGGCGGCCGACTACCTGGACCAGCGCACCTCCGTCGGAGGTGCCGTCAAGGAGTTCGCCCGCAAGGTCTTCCCCGACCACTGGTCCTTCATGCTCGGCGAGATGGCACTGTTCTCGTTCGTCGTGCTGCTGCTGACCGGCGTCTTCCTGACGATGTTCTTCGACCCGTCGATGGCCCTGATCGAGTACCACGGCGACGGCCCCGAGGCGATGCAGGGCCAGCTGATGTCTGTGGCCTTCGCCTCGACGCTGGACCTGTCGTTCGAGGTCCGTGGCGGGCTGCTCATGCGCCAGATCCACCACTGGGCGGCCCTGGTCTTCATGGCCTCCATCGTCGTCCACATGATGCGCGTGTTCTTCACGGGCGCCTTCCGCAAGCCGCGCGAGATCAACTGGCTCGTCGGCACGGTGCTGATGATCCTCGGGCTGGCCGCCGGCTTCTCCGGCTACTCGCTGCCCGACGACGTCCTCTCCGGCAACGGTCTGCGGATCACCGACGGCGTGGTGAAGTCGCTGCCGATCATCGGCTCGTACCTGTCGTACTTCGTCTTCGGCGGCGAGTTCCCGGGCGAGCACATCATCCCCCGCCTCTTCACGGTGCACATCCTGCTCGTGCCGGCGCTGATCCTCGCGCTGATCGGTGTCCACCTGTTCCTCATGGTGCTGCACAAGCACACGCAGTACCCGGGTGGCGGTCGCACGCACAAGAACGTCGTCGGCTACCCGCTGTTCCCGGTCTACATCGCCAAGATGGGTGGGAACTTCTTCATCGTCTTCGGCATCCTGGCCCTCATGGGTGCCACGATGAGCATCAACAACGTGTGGAACTACGGTCCGTACGACCCGTCACCGATCGGTGCGGGTGCGCAACCGGACTGGTACATGCTCTTCCTCGAAGGCTCGCTCCGTCTGATGCCCGGCGCCGGGACGGAATGGGTCATCTTCGGGTACACGCTGTCGCTGAACGTCCTGATCCCGGCGGTCGTCATCCCCGGCCTGCTGTTCACGTTCCTGTTCGTCTACCCGTTCCTCGAGGCACGGGTGACCGGCGACAAGCGCGAGCACCACGTGCTCGACCGTCCCCGCAACGTGCCGGTGCGCACGGGTCTGGGCGTGGCCTTCCTGACCGCGTTCGTCATCCTCGCGCTGGCCGGCTCGAACGACCTCATCGCCACGCACTTCGCGATGTCGCTCAACCAGATCACCTGGGCCTTCCGCATCCTGTTCTTCGTCGGTCCGGTCCTCGGGTTCTGGATCACCAAGCGGATCTGCCTCGGCCTGCAGCGCAAGGACCGCGAGCTCGTCCTGCACGGGCACGAGACCGGTCGCATCGTGCGGTTCGCCAACGGTGAGTACATCGAGGTGCACCGTCCGCTCGATGAGCAGGAGCGGTGGCTGCGGGTCAACTACGACGCTCACAAGCCGCTCGAGATCGAGCCCGCGACCGACGCCCGCGGCGTCAAGCGGCCCGGCTACAAGAAGGACAAGCGGTGGCAGAAGCTGTCGCGGTTCTTCTACGAGGACCGCGTCGAGCCCGTCACGCCCGCCGAGCTCGCCGCCGCGCACTCGCACGGTGAGCACGACGAGGTCGAGTCCGCCCAGCACTCCCCCGAGCTGGTCTCGGGGGCCGAGAACGCCGATCGGGAGCACTGAGTCTCCTGAGCGGATAGACGACAGGCCCGCGCATCTTCGCCCGCTGTGGCGAGCAAGATGCGCGGGTCTCTGTCTATCCTTCACCGGCGGGCACGTCCGCCGGATCGGCGCCGCACCATCGCGCACTCCCGCGGTGCGCGAACCCGACAACGGAAGGTACATGAGCATGGCTGTCTACACGCTGCCTGACCTGCCCTACGACTACAGCGCGCTCGAGCCGCACATCAGCGGCAAGATCATGGAGCTGCACCACGACAAGCACCACGCCGCCTACGTGGCCGGTGCGAACACCGCGCTGGAGAAGCTGGCCGAGGCACGCGAGTCCGGTGACCTCGCCACGGTGAACCTCCACGAGAAGAACCTGGCGTTCAACCTCGGCGGTCACACCAACCACACGGTGTTCTGGCACAACCTGTCCCCCGAGGGCGGCGGTGAGCCGGAGGGCGAGCTGGCCGAGGCGATCAAGGACCAGTTCGGTTCCTTCGCCGCGTTCCAGGCGCACTTTGCTGCGACCGCCACGGGAATCCAGGGCTCCGGCTGGGCCGTGCTCGGCTGGGACTCCATCGGCCAGCGACTGGCCATCTTCCAGCTCTTCGACCAGCAGGCCAACGTCCCGGTCGGCATCACCCCGCTGCTCATGCTCGACATGTGGGAGCACGCCTTCTACCTCGACTACCTCAACGTCAAGGCCGACTACGTCAAGGCGTTCTGGAACATCGCGAACTGGCGTGACGTCGCCGCTCGCCTCGACCGTGCCCGGACCCAGACCACCGGGCTGATCCTCCCGGCCTGATCTTCAGGGCACACATCGACAGGAGCCCGGCTCGCACCTTCGTGCGAGCCGGGCTCCTGCGTCTGCTTTGGCGGTCACAGCTCCGGCCTCGCCCTGGAACGACACGGTCCCCGCAACCCCCAGGACGTCTGGGCGTTGCGGGGACCGCTAGAACCTGCGCGCAGAGACCGCCCCGTCGCGGAACGACTCAGTGGGCGTGCTGCCCCCGGCTGAACTCGAAGACCCAGCCGACGAGGCCGACCAGACCCAGGATCAGGCTGATGTAGAAGACCCACCAGCCGACGGCGAGCCCGAGGAATGCCACAGCGGCACCGCCGGCGAGCACCAGCGGCCACCACGACCACGGCGCGTAGACGCCCTGGTCGCCGGAGCCCTGATCGATCTCGCCTTGCTCGTCGTCCTCGGGACGCGGGTCGATGTGCCGGGCCTGCAGCGCCAGGTACGCGCCGACCATCGCCATCAGCCCACCGATGAGGGGAAGACCGAGATACCCCACCGGTTCGCTCCAGCCGCCGAAGAAGCCGTAGAGCACACCGACGACGACGAAGAAGGGGGCCAGCCAGATGAAGAGCCGAATCTCGATCTTCACTTGTTCTTCTCCTCGTCCTCAGGGTCGTCGACGGCCGTGGCCGACTCGCTCTTCTCGGGATACTCCTGCATCGAGAGGTGCTCGACGTGCTCGGCCTGCCCCGTCCTGTCCGCCCCACCGTAGACAGCCTCCAGGCCGTTCTGGTTGAGGTGCGGGTCTTCCATGGCCGCGACCTCAGGGTGGTGCAGGTCGAATGCCGGCGACTCGGAACGGATACGCGGCAGCGACGTGAAGTTGTGCCGCGGCGGCGGGCAGGAGGTCGCCCACTCGAGCGAGCGGCCGTAGCCCCACGGGTCGTCGACGGTCACGCGGGGCGCGTTGCGCCAGGACGCGTAGACGTTCCACAGGAAGGGCAGCGTCGACGCGGCGAGGATGAACGCACCGACCGTCGAGACCTGGTTCTCCCAGGTGAAGCCTTCGTCAGGCATGTAGTCGGCGTACCGACGAGCCATCCCCTCGACCCCGAGCCAGTGCTGGACGAGGAACGTCATGTGGAAGCCGACGAACAGGACCCAGAAGTGGATCTTGCCGAGCCGTTCGTTGAGCATCCGGCCGGTGAACTTGGGCCACCAGAAGTAGAAGCCGGCGAACATGGCGAACACGACGGTGCCGAAGACGACGTAGTGGAAGTGCGCCACCACGAAGTAGGTGTCCGAGACGTGGAAGTCCAGCGCAGGGCTCGACAGGATGATGCCCGTCAGGCCACCGAAGAGGAACGTGACGAGGAACCCGATCGACCACAGCATGGGTGTCTCGAACGTCAGCTTCCCGCGCCACATCGTGCCGATCCAGTTGAAGAACTTCACACCGGTCGGGACCGCGATGAGCATCGTCATGAAGGCGAAGAACGGCAGCAGCACGGCACCCGTGACGTACATGTGGTGCGCCCAGACCGTCACCGAGAGCGCGGCGATCGCGATGGTCGCGTAGACGAGGCCCTTGTACCCGAAGATCGGCTTGCGGCTGAACACCGGGAAGATCTCGGAGACGATGCCGAAGAACGGCAGCGCGATGATGTAGACCTCAGGGTGCCCGAAGAACCAGAACAGGTGCTGCCACAGCACCGCTCCCCCGTTGTCGGGGTTGAAGATCTGCGAGTTGAACCGCCGGTCCGCGCCGAGGGCGAAGAGCGCCGAGGCGAGGGGCGGGAACGCCATGAGGATCAGCAGGCTGGTGACCAGCGTGTTCCAGGTGAAGATCGGCATCCGGAACATCGTCATGCCCGGCGCGCGCATGCAGATCACCGTCGTGATGAAGTTGACGGCACCGAGGATCGTGCCGAAACCGGCCAACGCCAGGCCGAAGACCCAGAGGTCCCCTCCCAACCCCGGACTGAACGTCGTGTTCGACAACGGCGCGTAGGCGAACCACCCGAACGACGCCGCACCCTGCGGGGTGAAGAAGCCTGCCGCGGCGATGAGCCCGCCGAACAGGAACAGCCAGTAGGCGAACATGTTCAGGCGCGGGAACGCCACGTCGGGCGCGCCGATCTGCAGCGGCATGATGACGTTCGCGAAGCCCGCGAAGAGCGGTGTCGCGAAGAGCAGCAGCATGATCGTGCCGTGCATCGTGAAGAGCTGGTTGTACTGCTCCTTGCTCTGCACGATCTGGATGCCGGGCAGGAAGAGCTCGGCGCGGATGAGCAGCGCGAGGATCCCTCCCACGGTGAACCAGAAGAACGACGTGATCAGGTACATGTAGCCGATGGTCTTGTGGTCGGTGGAGGTGATCCACTTCACGACCGTACGGCCCAGGGTCTGCCGCTCGGAACGGAGGCCGGGAACGACCTCGGCTCCGTACGCGGTCTCTGTGGTGGCCATCAGCCCTCGACCTCCGGAGTGGTGTCTTGGTCGGTGAACTCGCCGTGCTGCTGGCGGTTGAGCTCCAGGCCGAGCTCACCGGTCTGTCCCTTGGCCTCGAGCTCGGCCATCTGTGCGTCGTACTCGGCGCGGTCCACGACCTTGACGTTGAAGAGCATGCCGGAGTGGAACTCTCCGCAGAGCTCGGCGCACTTGCCGGCGTAGGTCCCCTCACGCTCGGGCACGACCTGGAAGCTGTTCGACCGCCCCGGGATCATGTCCATCTTGAAGAGGAACGCAGGGATCCAGAACGAGTGGATGACGTCACGCGACTCCACGGTGAACTCGACGCGCTCGCCGACGGGCAGGTACAGCGTCGGCAGCGCCTGCGACGTGCCGGGCGCACCGTCGATCTCGTCCTCCGCGGTCTGCGAGCCCGGGTCCAGCAGCTGCTGGCCCGACTCGTACACGCCGTCGTCGAGGTAGTTGAAGTCCCAGCTCCACTGCTTGCCGATGACCTCGATGCTGACGTCGGGCTGCTCGGACGTGGTGTCGACGATGGAGGTCATGTCGCGGTTCGTGTAGACGAACAGCACGAGGACCATGAGCGTGGGCACGATCGTGTACATGATCTCGAGCGGCATGTGGTAGCGGGTCTGCACCGGCAGGCGGTGGTCGTCGCGACGCTTGCGGTAGGCGGCGACGCACCACAGCATCAGCCCCCAGGTGATGACACCGACGGCGAGGGCGGCGACCCAGGATCCGACCCAGAGCTCTGTGATCCGTCCGGTCTGGTTGGTCACCTCCCCGTCGGTGTAGCCGGGAAGGTATCCACGCTGGGCGGCGTCGCTGGCGCAGCCGGAGGCGAGCGTCGCGACCGCGACGGCGAGAGCCGTCGCACGCAACGCCAGTGCCCGCCGGGTGCGGGTGGGGCTCTTCGAGTGCAAGGGAGGCCTTTCACGTCTCGTCCGACCGCCGCACTCTGGCTCAGAGCGCACGGATAGGACCTTCGTCCTCGATGAGAACAGCCTAGCGTGACCTTCACGCTTTCGACGCCAGAAGCGCCCGGTTCCTACCTGACGAGCACGCCCCTCGGCGTCGCCATCCGGGCGGTTCGCGACAACCCCTCCGACGGTGTCAGATCGCGAGCACGTTGGCCGTCCTCCGCGGGCCCACGGCATCATGGTTCGTGCGTACCGCGCACCGTTCCACCACCGCTTCGAAGGGTTCCGTGTGACACACCCCACCGCAGGCACCGGCCGGACCCACCTGGACAACGGTGGCCGGGCGCCCTGGCACCCGCTGGCCCGGACGGCATTTCTCCAGGCGCTCGACGACGGGTGGGCGGACCCGCGCCGGCTGCACACCGAGGGTCGTCGCGCGGCGGCCCTGCTGGCCGGCGCCCGCGAGGCCGTGGCCGACGTGCTCGGCGCGCGGACCGAGGAGGTCCGGTTCACCCCATCGCACACCGCTTCGCTGCACGCCGCCGTCGCACAGGTCGCCCAGGCACGACGGCGTCACGGCGGCGACGTCGTCGTCGGTGCGGCGGAGCGGGCCGCGGTCCTGCACGCCGCCGACCACGTGCTGGCCCCCGACGGCCGGCGGGTGACCGTCCCGGTCGACACCTCCGGACGCGTGGACGTGGACGCCTACGCCACGGCGCTCTCCGCCGGCGGCGTCGCTCTCGCGGCGCTGCAGCACGCCAACGGCGAGGTCGGCACGACCCAGCCGGTCGAGGCCGTGCACGAGGCCGCCCGGATGGCCGGGGTGCCGCTGCTCGTGGACGCCGGTGCCAGCCTGGGCCACGCGGTCGTCGGTCCGGCCTGGGACGTGCTCGCCGCCGACCCGGCCGACTGGGGCGCGCCCGCAGGGGTGGGGATCGTCGCCGCACGGCAACGGACCCGCACCGTCGCCACCGGACCGGAGGACCCCGAGCCGTGGGCGCCCGGGGGCGTGAGCGTCCCTGCCGTCTTCGCGGCCGCCGTCGCGCTCCAGGCGGCCGAGGCGGACCGCGCGCAGGCCGACGCCCGTCGTCGCGCCCTGGTCGACGAGATCCGCGCACGGGTGGCACTCATCCCGGACGTGGAGGTGGTGGGCGACCCGTCGGAGCGGCTCCCGCACGTGGTGACGTTCTCGTTCCTGTACGTGGACGGCGAGGCGCTGGTGACCGAGCTGGACCGCGCAGGGTTCGCCGTCGGGTCCGGGTCGGCCTGCACCGCCAGCACGCTCGAGCCCTCCCACGTCCTCGCGGCGATGGGCGTGCTCACGCACGGCAACGTGCGGATCGCCCTCGACCGCTCGACGACGCGCGCCGAGGTCGACCGGTTCCTCGACGTCCTGCCGGAGGCCGTGGCCACGGTGCGGGAGATGCTGGGGGTCCAGGGGCTGTGAGCACGGACGAGGCGTACGACGGCCACGTGGTGGACGCTCGAGGGCTGCGCTGCCCGCTCCCGGTGATCCGGCTGGCCGAGCGTTCGAAGGAGCTGCCGCCCGGCACCGAGGTGACCGTCCTGGCCACCGATCCGGCCGCGCAGCACGACGTTCCCGCCTGGGCCCGCCTGCGGGGCCACGCCGTCACGGGGGCACGCACGCACGAGGCGGACGGTGGACCCTGGTGGGCCCTGACCGTCCGCCTCGGGGACTGACTCTGCCTCCGGCTCAGACCGAGTCGTCTCGGCTGAGCCTGCGGTTCCGCTCTGGCTCAGACCGAGTCATTTCGGCTGAGCCGGCGGTTCCGCTCCGGGCGAGCGCCTCGTTCCTCGGCCCTCACCCTGCGCTGCACCTCCGGCTCAGCCGAAGGAGCCGCCGCAGGCGCAGGACTCGCCGGCGTTGGGGTTGTCGATCGTGAAGCCCTGCTTCTCGATGGTGTCGGCGAAGTCGATCTTCGCGCCGTCGAGGTACGGGACGCTCATGCGGTCCACGACGACCTCGACGCCGTCGTAGTCGCGCAGCGCGTCCCCGTCGAGCAGGCGCTCGTCGAAGTAGAGCTGGTAGATGAGGCCGGAACAGCCGCCGGGCTGGACAGCGACGCGCAGACGCAGGTCGTCACGGCCCTCCTGCTCGAGGAGGGTGCGGACCTTGTTCGCGGCGACCTCGGAGAGCTCGACGCCGTGCGTGGCGATCTCGGTGGTGTCGGTCATGCTTCCTCCAACAGGTTGGCCGGGTCGGCTGTTCCCGATCCTACGCCGGAATCTCGTCGGGTCGAGGACTCATCTCACAGCGTGCCCCAGGACGGCGCCCAGGTGCGAGCCGCGCGTCCCACCGCGGCGACGTCCCACGGCTCGCCCACCTCGTGGACACCCACGACCCCGGCGGCCGACAGCTCGCGGCGGGACACCTCGGAGCGGCCCGCGAGCACCACGACGGGCACGGCGTACGGTGCCGCCGCACGCGCGGCGTCCGCCGCGGGACCCGCGTGCAGCGCCGCGCCGTCGAGCACCCGCACGTGCACCACGACGAGATCCGCCCCGGCCGTGCGCTCCGCGAGCAGCGCGACCTCCGGGGCCACGCGCGGCGGCCCGACGCTCGACAGCCCGAGCGCCGTCGTCGGCACGAACACCCCGGGCGGCTCGGGCGACTCCCCCGGCCGACCTGGAGGCGGCGGCTCGGCCGTCGGCAGGACCAAGGGCTCGACGGCGCAGCGGGGCGCGGCGGCGGACCAGGCGGCCGCGAGCGCCGCGGCACCGGCGGCGGGGTCGTCAGGATCAGTGCCGCCGGACGCGGCGACGATGAGCGCGTGCACGGAGCCGATCGTGACACATTCGCGCGTCGTGGGAAGATGGGGCGCGTGAGCACTCTGCTGAACGAGACGTCATCCTTCGTCGAGCCGGCATCGTCCCCGCTGCTCCTGCTCGGGCAGGGGCGCGACCTGGCGTCCGAACGCGGCGTCGAGTGTACCGGCGCCCTCCCCTCGCCGTCGGACCCGGACCTGGTCGAGCGAGCGCGCGCGGCGCGGGCGGCGCTCGGTGACCGCGCCTTCGTGCTCGGTCACCACTACCAGCGCGACGAGGTCATCGACTTCGCGGACGTGACGGGCGACTCGTTCAAGCTCGCACGGTCCGCCGCGGCGCGACCGGAGGCGGAGTTCGTCATCTTCTGCGGCGTGCACTTCATGGCGGAGTCCGCGGACATCCTCACGGCGGACACCCAGCAGGTCGTGCTGCCCGACATGGCGGCCGGCTGCTCGATGGCGGACATGGCGGAGATCTCGCAGGTCGAGGAGGCGTGGGCCGTGCTGGAGGACGCCGGCGTCGCGGCCGACACGATCCCCGTCACCTACATGAACTCCACCGCCGCCATCAAGGCGTTCACGGGGCGGCACGGGGGCACCGTGTGCACCTCCTCGAACGCCCAGGTGGCGCTGCGCTGGGCCTTCGACAAGGTCGGGGGCGTCGACGGGACCGGCAAGGTCCTGTTCATGCCCGACCAGCACCTGGGCCGCAACACGGCGGTGCTCCAGCTCGGCATGAGCCTCGACGACTGCGTCGTCTTCGACCCGCGCAAGCCCGGTGGCGGCCTGACCGCCGCGGAGCTGCGCGACGCCCGGATGATCCTGTGGCGCGGCCACTGCTCGGTGCACGGCCGGTTCTCGGAGCGCAACGTCGCCGACATCCGGGCCGCGGTGCCGGACGTCAACGTGCTGGTCCACCCGGAGTGCAAGCACGAGGTCGTCAACGCCGCGGACATGGTCGGCTCGACCGAGTTCATCATCAAGACTCTCGAGAACGCCGAGCCGGGCTCGTCGTGGGCGATCGGCACCGAGCTCAACCTGGTGCGCCGGGTCGCCGCCGCGCACCCGGACAAGCAGGTGCACTACCTCGACTCGACGGTCTGCTTCTGCTCGACCATGAACCGCATCGACCTGCCGCACCTCGTCTGGGCGATGGAGTCGCTCGTCGAGGGTCGCGTGGTCAACCGCATCGTCGTGGACGCCGACGACGCGCACTGGGCCCAGGTGGCCCTCGACCAGATGCTGGCGCTGCCCGGCCTCTGAGACGGACGGAAGGCGATGACCGTGCGATGAGCACCGACGGCGGGCTGAACGTCGGAGTCCTCGTGTTCGACGAGGCGGACGAGCTGGACGTGGTCGGACCGTTCGAGGTCTTCACCACCTGGTCCGGGCACTCGGACCTGAAGCCGCACGTCAGCACGTTCTCGTGCAACGGCGACGGGGTGCGGCTCGCGGGTGGGCTGCGGATGCTTCCCAACCGGTCCGCGGACGACGTGGGTCCTCTGCACGTGCTGGTCCACCCCGGCGGGTGGGGCACCCATCGCCTGCTCGAGGACGGTGCGCACCTGGAGTGGTTGCGCGCCGTCCGGGCCCAGACCCCCGTCGTCGCCAGCGTCTGCACGGGGGCGCACGTCCTGGCCGCTGCCGGCCTGCTCGCCGGGCGCCCCGCGACCACGCACCGGGACCACTACGACGAGCTGACGCGGATCGACCCGAGCATCCTCGTCGACACCGAGGCCAGGTTCGTGGACGACGGCGACGTGGTCACCTCGGCAGGGGTGTCCGCCGGTATCGACATGGCGCTGCACCTCGTGGCCCGGCTGGAGTCCGAGGGCGCCGCGGCGGAGGTGCGCCGTGCACTGCAGTACGACCTCCTGCCGCCGGTGTGACGCCGTCGGGCACGGTCCGCCAGCGCCGATACCTGATACCGCGCGTCGCTGACATATCGTGGCGCCCATGACGAGGATGATCCAGCTCGCCAGGGCCTCCCTGCTCCCCCGCCGGCCTGTTCCCGGGCGCGGGCTGCTCGAGGCGTCCACCACCGTGCTGCGCGTGCACCCCGGCGACCTGGACATGTACCTCCACGTCAACAACGGCTCGTACCTGCAGATGATGGACGTGGCCCGCTCGAACCTCATCGCGGACCTGGGCGGTTTCGCCCCGCTGAAGGGCAAGGGCTGGTACCCCGTCGTCGCGGCCTCGACGATGACCTACAAGCGTTCGCTGCAGCTCTTCGACCGCGTCGAGATCAGCACGCGCGTCCTCGGCTGGGACGCCCGGGTGGTGTACATCGAGCAGGTCTTCACCTGCCGCGACACGTTCGCGGCCCGGGGCTGGGTGGCCGGGCGCTTCCTGGGGAAGGACGGGTCGCGCGTCGCGCCGGCCGACGTCGCCGCCCTGCTCGGCGGGACGCCGGTCGAGAGCCCCGCGCTGCCGCAGGACGTCGCCGCGTGGGCCCGGTCGGTCGATGTGGCGCACCGCGAGACCGACCGGGCCTGACCAGACCGGTTCAGCCTCGGACCGGCGGCCGCGTCGTCGAACCCGGCGAGCCGGTCATGCCCGGGCGCCCGCGAGCTGGCGCAGCAGCAGGGCCTCGGCGAGGACGACGTGGCGCAGCTCGCCGAGGTGCACCGACTCGTTGGCGCCGTGCGCCCGCGAGTCCGGGTCCTCCACACCGGTGACCAGCACGGCGGCCTGCGGGAACGCCTCGAGCAGGTCCGCGATGAACGGGATCGAGCCCCCGACGCCGATGTCGACGGGCTCGGTGCCCCACGCCGCCGCGAACGCGGTGCGCGCGGCCCGCATGGCGGGCGAGTCCGCCGGTGCCCCGAAGGCCTTGCCCTGCTCACCCGGCGTCCAGGTGACCCTGGCGCCGAACGGAGCGTGCGCCTCGAGGTGCGCGCGCAGCGCCTCCTCGGCCACCTTCGGCTCGAGGCCCGGCGGGATCCGCACCGAGATCTTCGCCGCGGAGCGCGGAGCGAGGGTGTTCGAGGCGTGCGCCACCGAGGTGGCGTCGATGCCGATGACCGCGATCGCCGGCTTGGTCCACAGACGTCCCGCGATGGTTCCCGTGCCCGCCAGCCGGACGCCGTCGAGCACCGAGGCGTCGCCGCGGAAGTCCGCCTCGGCGTAGTCGACCTCCGGTTCGCCGGCGCTGGTGAGCCCGGCGACCGCCACGTTCCCCGCATCGTCGTGCAGCGTGGCGACGAGCCGCGCGAGCAGGACGTTCGCGTCCAGCACCGGTCCGCCGAACATCCCGGAGTGCACGGCGTGCTCCAGCACCTCGACGGAGACGACGCCGTCGACCAGGCCGCGCAGCGACGTCGTCAGGGCCGGGACGCCGACCTTCCAGTTCGTCGAGTCCGCCACGACGATCACGTCGGCGGCGAGCAGCTCGTGGTGGTCGGCGAGGAACTGCGCGAAGCTCGGCGAGCCGGCCTCCTCCTCGCCCTCCACGAACACGGTCACGCCCACACCGAGCTCGTCGCCGGCCGCGGCCAGCGTCCGTAACGCTCCCACGTGAGCCATGAGGCCGGCCTTGTCGTCGGCCGCGCCACGACCGAACAGACGCTCGCCGACCTGCGTCGGCTCGAACGGGTCGGTCTCCCAGGCCAGTGCGTCGCCGGGCGGCTGGACGTCGTGGTGCGCGTACAGCAGGACGGTCGGTTCACCCTCGCGGGCCGGGCGGCGGGCCACGACGGCGGGGGCACCGGCCGTGCCGTCGGGCCGCGCCGACCGCAGCACGCGCACGTCGGGCAGGCCGACCCCGCGCAGCAGGTCGGCCACGGTGCCGGCGCTCGTCTCGACGTGCGTCTGGTCGAAGGCGGCCGCGGAGACGCTCGGGATCCGGACCAGGGTCTCCAGGTCCGCCTGGAGGGCAGGGAACAGCTCGTCGACGCGGGCGCGCAGGGCGGCCACGTCCCTCTCGGTGTGGTTCACGGCTCCACGCTACCGGGGCGTCTCGGCAGGGCCTCCCGCTCGACTACCCTGGACCCGTGATCTTCCGCAAGCCTGACACCGCCGACTCCGCTGCCACCGGCTCGGCCGACAGCCCGTCCACCGAGGACCCCGCGATCACACGAGCGGGCAAGGGCCGACCGACCCCCAAGCGCCGCGAGGCTGCGGCGAAGAACCAGCGCCCCCTGGTCCCGAACGACCGCAAGGCCGCGCGCAAGGTGAACAAGGACAAGATGCGCGAGGAGCGCAACCGCGAGTACAAGGCGATGCAGACCGGCGACGAGCGGTACATGCCGGTCCGGGACAAGGGCCCCGTCCGCCGCTACATCCGCGACCACGTCGACGCGCGGTGGAACCTCGGCGAGTTCTTCCTGCCCGTCGCGTTCCTCTTCATCTTCCTCAACCTGCTGGTGATGCAGAGCCCGACGCTCGGCGCACTCGTCCTCCTCGGCCTGTACGCGGTCGTGTTCATCACCCTGATCGACGCCGTCATCATGTGGCAGCGCCTCAAGCGCAGGCTGCGGGACAAGTTCGGCACGGTGGGCGCCGACGGCACGAAGACGTACGACGTGCCGCGCGGAACGATGATGTACGCGGTGATGCGCGCCTTCCAGCTCCGACGGTCCCGTCTGCCCAAGCCGATGCACAAGAAGCACGGCGTCTGGCCGGAGTAGGACCTCCGGGTGTCGTGCCGAACGGGTCCGACACCAGGGCCGAATCGATCCGATCCTCCGGCGTAGGCTGACGGCATGGTCAACTATCGGTACCTCGGACACAGCGGTCTCAAGATCACCGAGATCACCTACGGCAACTGGCTCACCCACGGCTCCCAGGTGGAGAACGACGTCGCCACGCAGTGCGTGCACGCTGCTCTCGACGCCGGGATCACCTCGTTCGACACCGCGGACGTCTACGCGAACACCAAGGCGGAGTCCGTCCTCGGGGAGGCGCTGAAGGGCCAGCGTCGCGAGTCGCTCGAGATCTTCACCAAGGTCTACTGGCCCACGGGCCCCGGCGGCCCCAACGACACCGGGCTGTCGCGCAAGCACGTCATGGAGTCCATCGACGGCTCGCTGCGACGGCTCGGCACCGACTACGTCGACCTGTACCAGGCGCACCGGTACGACGTCGAGACGCCGCTCGAGGAGACGATGCAGGCATTCGCCGACATCGTCCGCCAGGGCAAGGCGCTCTACATCGGCGTCTCCGAGTGGACGGCCGACCAGATCCGCGCGGGCGCCGAGCTCGCGAAGGACCTCGGCTTCCAGCTGATCTCCTCCCAGCCGCAGTACTCGATGCTGTGGCGGGTGATCGAGGACGAGGTCGTCCCCGCCTCCCAGGAGAAGGGCCTGTCCCAGATCGTGTGGTCGCCGATGGCCCAGGGCGTCCTCTCCGGCAAGTACGTGCCGGGCCAGGAGCTGCCCGCCGGGTCTCGCGCCACCGACGAGAAGGGCGGCGCGAAGATGATCCAGCGGTTCATGCGTGACGACGTCCTCGAGCGCGTCCAGGGCCTGAGGTCCGTGGCCGACGAGCTCGACCTGTCGATGGCACAGCTCGCCGTCGCCTGGGTGCTGCAGAACGACAACGTCGCCGCGGCACTCGTGGGCGCCTCGCGTCCCGAGCAGGTCGCGGAGAACGTCAAGGCCTCCGGCGTCGAGATCCCGGCCGAGCTCATGGCGAAGATCGACGACGTCCTGGGCGACGTCGTCGAGCGCGACCCGGCCAAGACCCTCGAGGGGATGCCGAAGGCGCGCGTCGCCTGACGCGCGTCACCTCCTCGTTCCGCGAGCGTCTCCGTGCGTCCCGTATCAGCGGCTGATACGGGACGGACAGGGACGCTCGCGGCGTCGGGAGGCCGCGTCAGGACGTGCGCGCGCCCTCGCCGAGCGTGTCCAGCGCACGGCCTATCTGGTCGGCCCGACGGCGCAGACGCACCGCAGGGTCCGACGGCGGCACGGACGGCACCCGCCGAGCCGTCGGGCGGACCGGACGCGACCGCGCCGCGAGACCGTCGGGGACGAGCCACCGCCATCGCGCCGCGGCCTGCACCACGAGACCGACCCCCAGCGCGAACCCGACCGTGGCCCAGCCGACCGTGCCACCGAGCAGCCAGCCGACCGCGACGACCGCCACCTCGATGCCGGTCTTGATCGACCGGACGGACCACCCGGTGCGCTCGACCAGCCCGGTCATCAGGCCGTCACGCGGACCCGGGCCCAGGCGGACGCCGACGTAGGCGGCGGTCGCGACACCGTTGAGGACGATCCCCCCGAGCGCGAGGACCACCTGCCCGAACATCTCGGGCTGCGGCCAGACGGCCTCGAGCAGGAACAGGCTGGGCTCGATCGCCACGGCGATGATGACGATGTTCGCGACGGTCCCGACACCGGGACGCTGACGCAGCGGCACCCACGCTGCCAGGACGAGCACCGACGTCAGCGCGACCACGGCACCGAACGACCACCCCGTGGTGCGGACGACGCCCTGGTGCAGCACGTCCCACGGCATGCCGCCCTGCCCGGCGTGCAGGAGCATCGCCATCGAGAAGGCGAAGGCGACCAGCCCCAGCACCAGCTGCGCACCTCGGCGGAGCGGCCCGAGCGCACGAGCCGGCGCGGTCGCCGCGATCGAGGGCACGGCGGGCGCAGCGGTGGTGCTCGAGGTGTCGATCATGACGTTCATGATCGCCGCCATTGGCCTTGCATTCCATAGCCAATCGGAGAAGAGTGGCCGTATGAGCCTGGCCACACCGACCACCACGGCCGTCCGGAGCCTCTCCGCCCAGGCCGCGTCGAGGCTGCTGGGCGCGTGGCACACCACCGGTCCGGTCTACCTCGCCCTCGCCGACGCCCTGCGCTCCGCCGTCCTGGCAGGATCGCTCGCGCCCCTGACCCGGCTGCCCAGCGAGCGGGAGCTGGCCCGGGCGCTCAAGGTGTCGCGCACCACGACGTCCGCCGCGTACGGCCGGCTGCGTGAGCTCGGGTTCGCCACCAGCCAGGTCGGGTCCGGCACCGTGGCGATCCTCCCCGGTTCCGCCGGCCTGCCGATCAGACCCCAGACGCCGGCCGGGGACGGCCCGCTGCCCCCGCTCGTCGACGGCACCGGGCCGATCGAGATGTCTCAGGCGACGCCGTCGGCCCCCGACACCCTGCACGGCGCGTACCAGCGCGCCCTGGAGATGCTGCCCGCCTACCTGAGCACGGGCGGCTACGCCCACCTCGGCCTCGACGTGCTGCGCGAGGCCATCGCGGCCCGGTACAGGGCTCGCGGTGTGCCGACCACGCTGGACCAGATCCTCGTGACCACCGGTGCCCAGCAAGCCATCGCCTTGCTGGCCACGACGCTCGTCGGCCGCACCGAGCCGGTGGTGGTCGAGTCCCCCACCTACTACCACGCCATCGAGGCCCTGCAGCGGGCCGGCGCACGCGTCATCGGCGTGCCCGCCGGCGACGTCGAGACCCTGGCCTCGGCGGTGCACCGCACGCGAGCTCGGCTCGCCTATCTCGTGCCCGACTTCCACAACCCCACCGGCAGGACGCTCACGGCTGCGGAGCGCGACGCCGTCGTGCACCTGACCCACCGCTACGGCGTGACCGTGGTGGGCGACGAGACGCTCACCGACCTCGACCTCGAGGGCGGCACCGTGCCCGGCCCGTTCTGCGACGATGGCACGAACTCCCGTCTGGTGTCCGTGGGGTCGGCGTCCAAGTCGTTCTGGGGCGGGATACGGATCGGCTGGGTGCGCGCGACCCCGCAGCTCGTGCAGCGCCTGGCCCGGACCCGTCAGGCCTTCGACATCGCCGCACCCGTGCTCGAACAGCTCACCGTCGTCGAGCTCCTGGCACGCCGTGACGAGATCCTGCCGGCCCGGGTGGCCGAGCTGCGTCGACGCCGCGACCTGCTCGTGGGGCTGGTGCGCGACCGGTTCCCGCAGTGGGACGTCCCCGTACCTCCGGGCGGGCTCTGCCTCTGGACGGGGATCGGGCGGCCCGCCGCCCAGGCGCTCACGGCCGCGGCGGTCGCCGAGGGTCTACGGATCGGCGCCGGGCCGCAGTTCACGCCGGACAGCACCGCCCAGGACCGGATCCGGCTCATCTACGCCGGATCCCCCGAGACGCTCGTCGAAGCGGTCGAGCGGCTCGCGCGGGCCTGGCGGCGCGTCACGAGCTGAAGCGGCGCGCGGCGGGGACGCGTCAGGGGACGCGGAGCTCGATCGTCGGCGTCGCCTGCGTGCCGTCGTGCAGCAACGTCGCCGCCTCGGCCCCCGAGCCCGCGAGCTGGCGCCAGTGCTCTCCCAGCCACTGCTCGGCGTCGTACTGGGCGGTGAACACGGGGCTCAGGGACGGGTCGAGCCGGTGGCCGTCGTGGTCGGTCAGGGACCACTCCCACCGTGGTCGGATCACGCCACACGTCCAGCGCTCGCCGAGCCCGCCGACCGGGTCAACGCCCGGTTGAGCCGAGACGGCCACAGCGGGCCCTCGTACACGAACGACGTGTACCCCTGCACCAGGTCGGCCCCCGCGCGCAGGTAGGCACGCACGTCGTCCGTGCAGGTGACGCCGCCGACGCCGATCACCACGGGTTCCGGGCCGAGCCTCTCCCGCAGCCGCGCCACGACCTCCAGACCACGGGGCAGCAGCACCGGACCGGACAGCCCACCGGGGCCGCGGTCGTGGCCGACGGTCGTGTTGACCGCCACGACGCCGTCCAGCCCGAGCTCGGCGGCGAGGTCGGCGACGGCGTCCACGTCGGCGTCCGCCAGGTCGGGAGCGATCTTCACCAGCAACGGCGTCCTGCGGACCCCGGCCGCCGACGTCGCCTCGTCGGCGGCGCCCCGTGCCGTCGCGAGGATCGGGCGCAGCTCCGCCGTCGTCTGCAGGTCCCGCAGGCCCGGCGTGTTGGGCGAGGAGACGTTCACCACGAGGTAGTCGGCGTGCGGCGCGAGCAGCCGCGCACATGCCGCGTAGTCCTGCGCGGCGTCCTCGGCGGGCGTGGTCTTGTTCTTGCCGATGTTGACGCCGACGACGGCGGCACGCCCTGCCGCGGTCGAGCGCAGCCGCCGCAGCCGCTCCGCCATCTCGAGCGCACCGTCGTTGTTGAAGCCCATGCGGTTGCGCACGCCGCGCACGTCGAGCTCGCGCCACATGCGCGGCCTGTCGTTGCCCGGCTGCGGGCGCGGCGTCACGGTGCCGACCTCGACGAACCCAAAGCCGAGCATCGTCAGCCCACGCACGGCGCGCGCGTTCTTGTCGAACCCGCCCGCCAGCCCGAAGGGCGCCGGGATCGTGCGGCCGAGCACCTCGACGCTGCCCGGCCCGCCGGCGCCGCTGCCGAGGTACGGCGCGAGCGCGCCCTGCACCACGTCACGCAGCACCGGCACGCGCCCGGCCGTCTCGATCGCCCGGAACGCGAGCTCGTGCGCCCGTTCCGGGTCGAGGCGGCGCAGGACGCCGTGGAAGAGCAAGGTGTACGGGGTCATCGAGCCTCCGTCGGTTCGTCCGGGGCGGTCGCGGGTGCGTGCTGTCCTGGGCGAGTGTGCCAGAGCCACCAGAGACCGATGAAGGGCAGCACGAGCGGGACGTAGCCGTAGCCCTGGCCGAAGCCGGACCAGACGGTGGCCTCGACGAAGAGCTCCGGGACGACGGCGGACAACGCTCCGACCAGGACCACCCCCGACGCCTCGACGAGGACAGCACACCAGGCCACCGTGCGCCACCGGCCGCGGCCGCCACGGGCGAGCGCGACGGTCGCCACGACGTAGAGGGCCGCGGCGAGCAGCGACAGGAGGTAGGCCGCCGGTGCCTCGTCGAGCTTGGTCGCGACCTGGTACGCCGAGCGCCCCGTCGCCGCGAACGCCAGGATGCCGTAGACCGTCACGAGCAGCCGGCCGAACCCGCGCCCGGTCGCGGGCGCGGTGCCCATCAGGCTCCTCCCCAGATCAACCAGAGCCGCCACTGCAGGAACGCGACGGTCGACGCGGCGACGCAGAGCACCACCGACGACCACCGGGTGCGCTCGGCGAACGCCCACACGGCTGCGAGCGGCAGCAGCAGGGCGGCAGTGAGCAGGTAGCCCCAGAAGAGCACGCCGTCGACCTCGTGGCCGCGCGCCTGGAGGACGCCCGCGACGACCGCCTGGACGACCAGGACGGCCTCGACCGCGGCGGCGCCGAAGAGCTGGCGCAGGATCACGGCGCGGTCGCGGATCACGAACCACGCCGCCCAGCCCGCGAGCGCCACGCACAGCGCGACAGCGAGGACGTACAGGGGAAGAACCACGCCCGCAGACTACCGGCACCCACCCGGCGCACGGACGCTCGCGGCCGCGTTAACCTGGTCCGCGTGGCTGACCTCACCCTGACAGGCAAGAAACCCTCCACCATCACTGCCGACGCACTCGTCGTCGGGAGCTGCTCCACCTCCGACGGCGTGGCCGTCGTGGCGGACCAGCTCCCCGCCGGAGTCGTCGAGCAGATCGAGTCGCTGGCCCCTCGCCTGGGTCTGACCGGGGCGCTCGAAGAGGTGCGCACGGTCCCCGCGGGCGACGGCGTCGCTGCCGACGTGCTCGTCCTGACGGGACTCGGCGAGCGCCGGGCCGACGGCACCTTCGACCGCGAGACCCTGCGGATCGCTGCCGGCTCCGCCGTCCGGAGCCTCGCCGGCTCCGCCGACGCCGTGGTGGCGCTCCCCGCGGTCGACGAGGCCGAGCTCGGCGCCGTCGTCGAGGGCGCGCTCCTGGGCGCCTACGCCTACACCGCCTACCGGGACGAGAAGGCCGCCACCAGGCTGACGCCCGTCACCCGGCTGCAGGTGGCGACGAACCTGTCGCGCTCGGGCCGGGCCAAGACGGCCGTCCAGCGGGCCGAGGTGCTCGCCGCGGCGGTGCACGGCACGCGTGACCTCGTGAACGCTCCGCCGAACGACCTCTTCCCGGCGGCGTTCGCCGACGCGGCCAAGACCGCCGTCAAGGAGCTCGGCGCCAAGGGCGTCAAGGTCACCGTGCTCGACGACAAGCAGCTCGTCGCCGGAGGCTACGGCGGCATCGCCGGCGTCGGGCAGGGCTCGTCTCGCGGCCCTCGTCTGGTCAAGCTGACCTACACCCCGCCGAAGGCGACCGGCAAGGTCGCGATCGTCGGCAAGGGCATCACGTTCGACACCGGGGGCATCTCGCTCAAGCCGCCGGCCGGGATGCTCACCATGAAGTCGGACATGGCCGGTGCCGCTGCGGTGCTGCACACGGTCGTGGCCGCCGCCCGGCTCGGGCTCCCCGTCGCGGTGACCGGCTACCTGTGCCTCGCCGAGAACATGCCCAGCGCCACCGCTCAGCGCCCGTCCGACGTCGTCACGATGCGAGGCGGCAAGACGGTCGAGATCACGAACACCGACGCCGAGGGCCGCCTCGTCATGGCCGACGGCCTCGTCGCGGCCGTGGAGGACGGGCACGACGCCGTCCTGGACATCGCGACGCTGACGGGTGCGCAGATGGTGGCGCTCGGCAACCGGACCTCTGCCGTGATGGGCTCGGACGACGTGCGCGACGAGGTCAAGGTGGCGGCGGACGCCTCCGGCGAGTCGTTCTGGCCGATGCCGCTGCCGGCCGAGCTGAAGGCCGGCCTGAAGTCGAACACCGCCGACCTGGTCAACGCGGCGTCCGACCGTGCGGGCGGGATGCTGTTCGCCGGCCACTTCCTCGCCGAGTTCGTCGGGGACACCCCGTGGGCGCACCTCGACATCGCCGGCCCGTCGTACAACGAGAAGGCGCCGTTCGGCTACACGCCCGTCGGCGGCACGGGCGTCGGCGTGCGGACGCTGCTCGGCTTCCTGGAGGGTCGCGCCGGCACCGCCTGATCAACCACGGCCGCCCGGCACGGCAGCGACCGTGCCGGGCGGCTGCTCGCTCGCCTCCGCCGTCAGGACGCGGCGGGGCCTCGTCGGCGGTCGGCGCGCTGCGCCGAGTTCCAGTCCCGCATCCGCTGTGGGTATCCCGTGAAGCGCACGTTGTAGACGGGCACACCGAGCGACCGGGCGACGTCGAAGCCCGTGCGCTCGTCAGGCACGCGGCGACGGGTCCACTCCCCCGTGGTCGCCACGAGCAGCACCGTGGCCGGGGTCTGCGCGTTCGGCGGTTCGACATAGGCCTCGACGCCCACCCGGGAACGCACGAACTCCTGCAGGTGCCCGACAGCAGCAGCACGTCCGCCACCGGACGGCGCGGCACTGGACGACGACGTGGCGGACCGCCCGAGCAGGCGGTCCATCGCGGACCTCAACGACATGTCGCGAGACTACCTCTGCTGGCTGAGGGTGAGCACCGTCACCTCCGAGACGACGGCGAGGGTGCCGGATGACACGAAAGCGGCCGGTCCGCCGCAGATGTACCGAGCGTCACAGTTCCCGGAGGGCGGCCACGATTGGGGCCGGACCCCAGGAAGTGACAAGATGAGTCGCAGTGACCCAGGAACGCGGCAACCGGAGAGGTTTCGACCGGACACCGGTCGACCGGCCTCGGCACGTCGCCTGACCCACTGATCGAAGGAGACTCCACAGGTCATGTCTGAGAACGTGCAGCTGCCGGCACTCGGCGAGTCCGTCACCGAGGGCACCGTCACCCGCTGGCTCAAGGCGGTCGGCGACACCGTGGAGGTCGACGAGCCCTTGCTCGAGGTCTCCACCGACAAGGTCGACACCGAGATCCCCTCCCCCGTCGCAGGCGTGCTGGAGCAGATCCTCGCGGAGGAGGACGAGACCGTCGAGGTCGGCGCCACGCTGGCCGTCGTCGGTGACGGATCGGGCGGCGGCGACGCCGCGGCACCGGCCGAGTCCGCCCCGGAGCCCGCGGCCGAGGAGCCCGCCGAGCCCGAGGCCTCTCCCGAGAAGCCCGCCGAGCCCGAGCGTGAGCCCGCTGCCTCCGCCGAGGAGTCCGCGCAGGACTCCCCGCAGTCCGGTGGCGGTGAGGGCACCGAGGTGACCCTCCCGGCGCTGGGCGAGTCCGTCACCGAGGGCACGGTCACCCGCTGGCTCAAGGCCGTCGGCGACTCGGTCGAGGTGGACGAGGCCCTGCTCGAGGTCTCCACCGACAAGGTCGACACCGAGATCCCCTCCCCGGTGGCCGGCACGCTCCAGAAGATCGTGGTGGACGAGGACGAGACCGTCGAGGTGGGCGCGGTGCTCGCCCTCGTCGGTTCCGGCGCCGCCCCGGCGAAGCAGGCAGAGCCCGAGCCGGCGAAGGCCCCCGAGCCCGTCGGCGCACCCGAGCCCGCCCCGACGGAGAAGGCCGAGCCGGCCGCCGAGAAGCCCGCCCCCGCGGAGTCCCCGGCACCTGCCCCGGCCGCGTCGTCGCCTGCTCCGGCCCCCGCCGCCGAGAAGCCCGCACCGACGCCAGAGGCGCCGGCGGGCGGCAAGAGCTCCTACCTGACACCGCTCGTGCGCAAGCTCGCCGCGGAGAAGGGCGTGGACGTCTCCTCCGTCCAGGGCACCGGCGTCGGTGGTCGCGTCCGCAAGGAGGACGTCCTCGCCGCTGCGGAGAAGGCGGCCGCGCCCGCGGCGGCCCCGGCCGCGTCGGAGGCTCCGGCTCCCGCCCCGAAGAAGCCGTCGGTCCCCGAGGTCTCGCCGCTGCGCGGCACCACCGAGAAGATGTCGCGGCTGCGCAAGGTCGTCGCCGAGCGCATGCTCGAGGCGACGCAGACGCAGGCCCAGCTCACCACGGTGGTCGAGGTCGACGTCACCAAGGTGGCCAGGCTCCGGGCGCAGGCGAAGGCCGGCTTCAAGGCACGCGAGGGCGCCAACCTCACGTTCCTGCCGTTCTACACGCTCGCTGCGGTCGAGGCGCTCAAGGCGTTCCCGAAGATCAACGCCTCGATCGACACCGAGAAGGGCGAGATCACCTACCACAGCTCGGAGAACGTCGGCCTGGCCGTCGACACCGAGCGGGGCCTCATCGTCCCGGTGATCAAGAACGCGGGTGACCTGAACCTCGCGGGCATCGCCCGTCAGATCGGTGACCTCGCCGCTCGCACGCGGGCCAACAAGGTAGGCCCGGACGATCTGAGCGGTGCCACGTTCACGATCACGAACACCGGCTCCGGCGGGGCGCTCATCGACACGCCGATCGTGCCTGTCGGCCAGGTCGCCATCCTGGGCACCGGCACGATCACCAAGCGACCCGCCGTGGTGACCGGCCCCGACGGCGAGGAGAGCATCGCGATCCGCCAGTTCGCGCACATCTTCCTCTCCTACGACCACCGCCTGGTCGACGGCGCTGACGCCGCCCGCTTCCTCACCGCGATCAAGAACCGCATCGAGGAGGCCGCGTTCGAGTCGGAGGTCGGGCTCTGACCGACTGATCGATCACGCTGTGGGCGAGGACCTCTCGGAGGTCCTCGCCCACCGTGCTTCCCGGTGGGCCGCCGGCCGGTGCTGGTGCTCCACGGCGCCGGCGTCGACCATCGTGAGACCGAGGCCTGCTTCGAGCCGGCGCTCGAGGGGATCAGCGGGCTGCGCCGCGTCTATCCCGACCTGCCCGGGATGGGTCGCACGCCGGCTCCCGCCTCGCTGCGCGGGGCCGACGACGTCGTCGACACCCTGCTGGACCTCGCCGACGAGGTCTCCGGCGAGCAGGCGTACCTTCTCGTCGGCCACTCGGCCGGCGCCTATCTGGCGCTGGGGATGGCGACCCGTCGCCCCGAGCGGGTCGCGGGCCTGGCGCTCGTCTGCCCGTTGCTGCCCGGCGTGCGCGACGTCCCGGAGCATCGCCCGGTCGTGGCGGCCGGCGACCTCGGGGACGCGTCGGCGCCGCCCTGCCCCGGACCGACCGCTGTAGTGGCGGGACGTCGCGACTCGACCGTCGGTCACGCCCTGCCCCACGAGAAGCCGGACCTCCTGCGCGCGCTCCTCACCGACTGGGTGCAGCGCGTCGAGCGGGCCGGCTGATCGCATTGCGGGCGGCCACCGCTCAGAGGACGTCGGTCGCGCGCCAGCCGTCGGGCGTCCAGGCCAGCACGAGGGTCGCGGTCTGCGGGTCCCCCGCCGCCACCTGCACCGAGCTCCCGTCCTGCGCCACCTGCTCGTACGGCCCGACCACGTACTCCACCACCACCTCCGCGGTGCCCTCGGCAGTCCTTCGCTCCTCCCGCGTCGACGTGACGGTGAGCTCGGCACCGGTCACCGTCGTCCCCGACCGCTCCGCCCGCTCCACGAACTCCGTGTCGGCCTCGTAGGCGGCCGACCCGGGCCGGGAGACCTCCTCCACGGAGCGCTCCCCCGACACGAGCGCGGCACGCCGACGCGTCAGCTCCGCCGCCGCACCCTCCGGATCCGTTCGGTCGAGCGTCAGGTCCTCGTCCGCGGCCCTCGCGTCGGCCTCGGTACGCGCCACCGGCGACTCCGGGCCGCCGCTCTCCAGGCCGCCCGACGCCTGGGCCGGAGGCCCGTCCGGTCCGGCGACCTGCAGCCCGACACCGACCAGCGCCCCCACGACCACGATCACCCCGACGGCGCCGAGCCCGGCCCGCCACACCCATGGCGCACCGGGCCGGTGCACGTCAGCACCGGACCTCCGCCGGGACCGCAGGTCCGACCGGCGGCGGGTCGTGGGCACGGCGCCGGTCCGTGGTCGGCGTGCCCGTCGGTGCCGGGCGCCGCGGTCCGGCTCGCCCGTCCGCTCGGGACCGCGCCCCCGTCCCAGCGCGGCGGCCGCGAGCACCGCGGGCTCCGGCAGGCGCACGGGCCCCACGACCACGGCGTCGTCGACACCCGCCGCCAGGGTGCCCGCCTCCGGCCGGACGCGCGGGTCGCCCGCGAGCGCCGGAGCCAGGGCGGCACGGAGCGCCACGGTCGCGTCGGTGGGGATCGGGTCCACCAACGAGTCGACGAGGAGCGCGAGGCCGTGGACGTCGTCGGCCTCGGTGACCGTCCCGTCGAGGCCCGCGAGCCGGGGGCGGAGACGGGGCAGACCGTCGAGGGCGACGACGACGTCGGCCGCGACCGGTGGCCCGTGCACGACTCCCGCGCTGTGCAGCGCCGCCAGTCCCTGCGCGACGGCGACGGCGATGCCGGCTGCCTCGGACGCGTCGCACCGACCGCGCACGGCGAGCACGGTCGGCAGGTCGGTCGCGGTCCCGGCGCCGCGCGGGACCCGGAGCGTCCCGTCAGGGCTCGTCGCAGCGGCACCGACCGGCTCGACGCAGGGATGGTCGACGGTGGCGAGGAGCCGGAGCCGCTCCAGGAGCGCGGTCCGGGCGGCGGCGTCGGCGGGGACGGTCAGGACGTCGTCGGTCTGCACACCCCCATGGAACACCGTCCAGGCACCGATCCGCTCCGGTCGTCCACAGGCACGGCTCAGAGCGCGATCTGGCGACCTTCCCGTGCGGACGTGCGTGCCGCGTCGAGCACCTCGGTGGTCCGGACCGCGTCGGCCGGGTCGACGGGTGCGGGCGCGTCACCCGCGAGCCACGGGGCCAGCGCCCGGTAGAAGTCGGCGTGCGTCCCCGGGCCGACCGGCACGGGCTCGCGGTCGCGCCCGCGGGTGAGCCAGCCGTGCGTGCCGCCCGGGGCGTCGTCGTCGAACCGCTCGAGCGGCGAGGCATCCTGCTCGAACGTCGTGACGAGGTAGGCACCGCCGGTCCCGAGGACCCGCGTGCGCGGACCCGGCGCTCCGACGACCGAGCCCGCCCACAGCCGGGAGACGACGGCGTGCGGGCTCGCGGCGAGCCCGCCTCGCGGCTCGTGCGCCAGGACCAGGAAGACGTCGTCCTCCGTCGGGGTGGTCAGCGCCCGGGTCTGCGCCCACACGCTGGTGACGCGGCCGAAGAGCTGGGTGGCGGAGTCCACGAGGTGTGGGCCCAGGTCGAGCAGCAGCCCTCCGCCGGCGGTGTCGTTCTCCTTCCACCGCTTGCGCGGCACGGGGCGCCAGCGTTCCCAGCGGCGCTCGAACGTGTGCACGTCGCCGAGCTCGCCGCGGCCGACCAGGGCGGCCAGCGTGCGCTGCTCCGGGTCCCACCGGCGGTTGTGGAACACGGTGAAGGGCGTCCCGGTCGCGTCGGCCTCCGTGACGACGGCGCGGGCCTCGTGCACGTCGACGCCGATCGGCTTGTCGAGCACGAACGGGATGCCCGCGCGGGCGAGCGCTGCCGCGTGCTCGGCGTGCAGCGCCGTCGGGCTCGCCACGACGACGAGGTCGTAGCGTGCACGCAGCTCGATCAGCTCGGCCAGGTCGCCGAGCAGGCGCGCCCCGGGCCAGTCTCCGGCCGCCTGGTTGCGGCGGCCGGAGTCCCGGGTCAGCACGGCCGTGACGGTGTGGCCCGCCTCGGCCGCGAGCCGGCCGTGGATCTCCCGCCCGGCTCCCCCGTACCCGATGATCGCCAGCCGCAGCGGCGGGTAGTCGGCGGGCGAGACGCCGTCGCCGTCCGCGTCCGCCGTCACCGTCGTGTCCTCGTGATCCACCATGGGGTCCATGGTGCCCGACGGCGACGCATCCAGCCGGTCAGCGCGCCGTGTGCCGGGCCAGCCGCGCCGGCCACCACGCCCGGTCGCCGATGTCGTGCACCAGGGCGGGCACGAGCAGGCTGCGCACCACGAGCGTGTCCACGAGCACGCCGAACGCCACGATGAAGGCGAGCTGCGCCAGGAACAGCAGGGGGATCACGCCGAGCGCCGCGAAGGTGGCCGCGAGGACCACACCGGCGGAGGTGATCACCGACCCGGTGACGGCCAGCCCACGCAGCACGCCCTGCCGTGTCCCGACACGCAGACTCTCCTCACGGACCCGGGTCATGAGGAAGATCGAGTAGTCGACACCCAGCGCCACGAGGAAGCAGAAGGCGTAGAGCGGCACCGACGGGTCCGCGCCCGGGAAGTCGAAGACGTGGTTGAACAGCACCGCCGCGACCCCGAGCGCCGCGCCGAACGACAGCACGTTGGCGGCCATCAGCAGCACGGCCGCCAGGACGGAGCGGAGCAGGAGCATGAGGATGACCAGGACCACCACGAGCACGACCGGCACGATGACCCGCAGGTCCCGCTGGCCCGCCGCCTGCGTGTCGAGACGCTCCGCCGCGGCCCCGCCCACGAGCGCTTCGGGAGAGACGTCGTGGACGGTGTCGCGCAGGGCGGAGACGGTCTCCACGGCGTCCTGACTGTCGGACGGCGCCGACGTCGTCACGTCGACGCGGACCCGGCCGTCGACGACGGCCGGGTCGCCCTGGGGCGGGGCGCCGGGTGCGGGAGCGGGATCGTCGGTGACGGGAACCGCCGCGGCGACGCCGTCGGTGCCCTCGGCCGCCTCGACCACGGCGTCCAGGTCGTCGGCCGGCGCGACGACGATGGTCGGCTGGGCGGACACGTCGTCGAAGTGCCGGGTCAGCGCCTCCTCGCCGTCGACCGAGTCGACCTGTGTCAGGAACACCTCGGACTCCCCGGTGCCCTCCGCGTCGAGCGTCGGCACGAACGCCGCACCGGCGGCGAGCACCAGGGCGGTGACGATCCACACGCGCCGGTCGTGCCGCCCGACGAAGCGGGCGACGCGCGACCACACGCCGTGGCCGGCGACGGCGACCTGCGTGTCGTCGTCGACCGCCTCGGCCGCTGCCACGGTGGCGGGTCGCTCGTCGGTGGCGTCCTGGTCGCCCGTCGTGCTCCCGGTGGCGTGCGGCACGCGCGGCCAGAAGACCCAGCGGGCGCGACGTCCGCCCACGAGGAGCAGCGCCGGCAGGAGCGTGAACGCCGAGAGGAACGCCGCGACGATGCCGATCGCGGCGACGGGGCCGAGGCTCCGGTTGGAGGACAGGTCGGACAGCAGCAGGCAGAGCAGGCCGGCGACGACGGTTCCCGCGCTGGCGGCGATCGGCTCGACCGAGGCGCGCACGGCACGACGCAGTGCGGTGTACGGCGAGGGGGTGCCGAGCAGCTCCTCGCGGTAGCGCGCGACCACGAGCAACGCGTAGTCGACCGAGGCCCCGACGACGAGGATCGACAAGATCCCCTGGGACTGGCCGTTCAGGGTCAGGATGTCGTCCGCCGCCAGGTGGTAGACGACCAGGCCGGCGAGGGACAGGGCCAGGACGGCGTTGAAGATCACCACGAACGGCAGCACCGGCGAGCGATACACGAGGGCGAGGATCACCAGGACGGCGCCCAGGGCGACGATCAGCAGCACGGTGTCGATCGCGCCGAAGGCGGCGACGAGGTCGGCGACGAACCCCGCGGGACCGGTCACCCACGACTCCAGCCCGGAGCCGGCGAGCCCGCCGTCGGCGACGTCGGCGGCCGACAGGTCGCGCAGCGCGTCGATCGCCAGCTCGGAGACGCTGGACTCCTCGCTCCCCACGTCCTCCTGGGCGAGGGCGGCGTCCAGCGAGACGACCACCAGGGCAGCCTCGCCGTCCTCGGACGGGACGACGACGGGATCGGCGATGCTGGCGTCGCCGACCGTGGCCGGCTCGTCGCCGCTGGTGCCCTCCAGCGCCGCGTCGGGTGCGGCGTCCGCGAACGCCTGGACCTCGGCGAGCTGTTCCTCGGTGATCTGCGCACCGTCGGCCGTCTCAGCGACGACCAGGGCCGGCAGGGACTCGTCGTCGGTGAACTGGGACGCGAGCTCGGCGGCCTCGGTGGACTCCGCGTTCGCCGGCAGGAACGCTCCGGCGTCGTTGGTCTGGACGCTGCTGAGCTGTCCCTGCGCCTGGCCGCCGAACGCGCCGACGGCCAGCCACACACCGATGGCTGCCAGAATGACCAGACCTCGGACGACGCCCGTCCACCTATTGCTCAGCATGTTGAGTATTATTGGCCCGGAGGAGGCACCAGGCAAGTGAGGGACCCGACGAGCACCGAACCGGCCGACTGGCCCACCGGTCGGCTGCTGTTCACCGTCGTGCGCCGCATCGAGCACGAGTGGAACGAGCACCTCGCCCGGTGGGAGCTGAACCACGCCGGGTTCCCCGTCCTGCTGCACCTCGCCGGCGGGTCGCGCACCCAGCGCGAGCTGGCCCGCGTCTCCGGCGTCACCGAGCAGACCATGAGCAAGGTCGTGGCCCGGCTCGAGCGGTCCGGCTACGTCACCCGCACGACGGACCCGCACGACCGCCGTCGTCGGATGGTCACGGTGACCGACGCCGGCCTGACGGCGGCGCGCGAGGCCGCCCGCGTGCAGCCGGCGGAGGACCTCGCGCTGCAGGGCCTCGACGAGCACCAGGCACGCGCGCTGCGCGACCTGCTCGTGACGATGGTGCGGGCGCAGCGCGCGGGTGAGCCGGACCCCGAGGAGTAACCTGCCCGCATGGACGTCGTCACGCTTCCCGGCCGCACGGACTACCGCGAGGCCTGGGACCTGCAGCGCCGCACGCACGAGGCCGTGCAGGCCGGTGCGCCCGGAGTGACGTTCCTGCTCGAGCACGAGGACGTCTACACCGCCGGGCGCCGCACCCGCCGCGACGAGTACCCCACCGACGGCACCGACGTGGTGGACGTCGACCGAGGCGGCAAGATCACCTGGCACGGCCCCGGGCAGATCGTCGCGTACCCGATCGTCGCCCTCCGCTCCCCCGTCGACGTCGTGCAGTACATCCGGACCCTCGAGTCCGCCGTGATGGACGTCTGCGCCACGCTCGGGCTGGAGACCGCCCGCGTCGAGGGGCGCTCGGGCGTCTGGTTCCCGGCCGACGGCGCGACGTCGCGACGCGAGCGCAAGGTGAGCGCCGTCGGGGCCCGCGTCGCCAGAGGAGTGACGATGCACGGCCTGTCCCTGAACTGCGACCCGGACCTGTCGGCCTTCGACACGATCGTGCCGTGCGGGATCGACGACGCCGACGTCACCTCCCTGTCCGCCGAGGTCGGCCGACGCGTGACGGTCGACGAGATCCGCCCGGTCCTGGCATCGTCGCTGGTCGAGCGCCTGGCACCTCTGGTGACGGAACTCACGACCACCGAGCAAGACATCCGACCCGCCTCCACGAGAGCCGCCGTAGGCTGAGTGCCGTCTACGAAGGGACCGACGTCGTGACCATCGCACCTGAGGGCCGCCGCATGCTGCGGGTCGAGGCCCGCAACGCCTCCACACCCATCGAGAAGAAGCCCGAGTGGATCAAGACCCGCGCGGTCATGGGTCCCGAGTACAAAGAGCTCAAGGGGCTCGTCAAGGGCGGTGGTCTGCACACCGTCTGCGAGGAGGCGGGCTGTCCCAACATCTTCGAGTGCTGGGAGGACCGGGAGGCCACGTTCCTCATCGGTGGCGACCAGTGCACCCGGCGGTGCGACTTCTGCCAGATCGACACCGGCAAGCCGGCCGACTTCGACGCGGACGAGCCGCGACGCGTCGCCGAGTCGGTCCGCGAGATGGGCCTGAAGTACTCGACGATCACGGGTGTCGCCCGCGACGACCTGGCCGACGGCGGGGCATGGCTCTACGCCGAGACCGTCCGGCAGATCCACGCACTCAATCCGGGCACCGGCGTCGAGCTCCTCATCCCGGACTTCAACGCGATCCCGGAGCTCCTCGACGAGGTGAACGACTCCCGCCCCGAGGTGCTCGCGCACAACGTGGAGACCGTGCCGCGCATCTTCAAGCAGATCCGGCCCGCGTTCCGTTACGAGCGGTCGCTGTCCGTGCTGACCCGAGCCCGCGAGGCCGGTCTCGTGACCAAGTCGAACCTGATCCTCGGCATGGGCGAGACGATCGACGAGGTCAAGCAGGCGCTGGAAGACCTGCACGCCGCCGGCTGCGACCTCATCACGATCACCCAGTACCTGCGCCCCTCGCTGCGGCACCACCCCGTCGACCGCTGGGTCCGTCCCGAGGAGTTCGTCGAGCTGAGCGAGCACGCCGAGGCGGTCGGGTTCCTCGGCGTCATGGCCGGGCCGCTGGTCCGCTCCTCCTACCGGGCCGGGCGCCTGTGGGGACAGGCCATGACCAAGCGGGGTCGGGCCGTGCCGGAGGCCCTCGCCCACCTCACCGAGCCGACGACCGCCCGCCAGGAAGCCGCGAGCCTCGTGGCCGCCCGGGCCCAGTAGACTCAGCGACCATGGCCCGCACCAAGTCCGGCGCCGGCGACTCCGCCGACGCGCCCACGAAGAAGCAGAAGAAGCCCAAGAAGCAGCGGTGGTACCACCAGGTATGGGCCGCCTACAAGATGACGAGGCGGCAGGACCCGCTCGTCACCTGGATCATGCTCGCGGTCTTCTGCGGCATCCTCGCGCTCGCGCTGCTGATCGGGTTCCTCACCGGCCACCCGGTCTACGCGACCGTGATCGGTCTCCCGTTCTCCCTCCTGGGAGCCATGTTCGTCCTCACCCGCAAGGCTGAGCGCGCGGCGTACACCCAGATCGAGGGGCAGCCGGGCGCCGTGCGCGCCGCGCTCGGCACGGTGCGCGGCGGCTGGAGCTTCGAGGACGAGCCGGTGGCGGTCAACCGCCACCAGGACCTCGTGTTCCGCGGCATCGGCCGGCCGGGCGTCGTCCTGGTCTCCGAGGGCCCGTCGCACCGCGTCCGACGCATGCTCGACGACGAGCGCAAGCGCACGGCCCGCGTCCTGCCGAACGTCCCGATCACCACGCTGCAGGTCGGCACCGAGGACGAGCAGATCCGCCTGCCCAAGGTGGCCCGCAAGGTGCAGCGGATGAAGAAGACGCTCACGCGCGCCGAGGCGGCCGAGGTCGGCAAGCGCCTCAAGGCGCTCGGTGGTGTCCGCCTCCCGGTCCCCAAGGGTGTCGACCCGATGAAGGCCCGCCCGGACCGCAAGGGCATGCGCGGACGCTGAGCTCCCGGGGGCAGGGCCCGACGGGCTCACGAAGCGGCCGGCACGGTCATCGACGCACGATGACGGTGCCGGCCGCTCTGTCGTGCAGGCCACGGCCGTCGGCGTCCCACACGACGGCGGGGATCACCAGGCAGATCAGCAGCGTGCGGACGGCGGCCCGACCGAAACCCACGAGGTGGGGCCCGGCGACACCGAGGCGCCGCACGCGCAGGCCCAGCAGACGGTGCCCGATCGTCGATCCGACGGACCCGACCAGCACGAGGTTCATGACGGCGAAGACGGCCAGCGTGGCGCCGGCGTCGTAGGCGAAGAAGCCGTAGCTGATGCCGCTGGCGACCGCCCAGTCGACGCACAGCGCGACCACCCGGCGGCCCAGGGGGGCTCGGGAACCGGAGCCGGAGGCCGGCAGACCCAGCCGGTCAGAGCCCCGCGTCTCATCAGTCGGGACGCTTCCGCCGCTCAACCAGGAACCAAGATCGCCTCGTGACGCCATGTGATCAGCGTACGCGGGGCAACGGGAAGGTTACGTAACACCACCGAAACACTCGCGCTATGCAAGGGTAACTCTGCGGCCCTAGCGTCAAGGGCGCCGAGCGACCTGGCACCGTCTCACCAAGGAGAGCCTGCATGTTCACCAATGCCGAGGAGGCAATCGCCTTCACCCGCAACGAGGGGGTGGAGTTCATCGACGTCCGGTTCATCGACCTGCCGGGCGTGATGCAGCACTTCAACATCCCCGTCGGGCAGTTCGACGAGGACTCCTTCAGCGAGGGCCTGATGTTCGACGGCTCCTCGATCCGAGGCTTCCAGGCGATCCACGAGTCGGACATGAAGCTGGTCCCGGACGTCACCACGGCGTACCTCGACCCGTTCCGCAAGCGCAAGACCCTCATCATGAACTTCTCGATCGTGGACCCGTTCACGGACGAGCCCTACGGTCGCGACCCCCGCACGATCGCCGCCAAGGCCGAGGCGTACCTGCGCTCGACCGGCATCGCGGACACCGCGTTCTTCGCCCCCGAGGCCGAGTTCTACATCTTCGACGACGTCCGCTTCGCGACGTCGGCGAACTCCAGCTTCTACCAGATCGACTCCGTCGAGGCCGCGTGGAACACCGGTCGTGAGGAGGAGGGTGGCAACCTCGGGTACAAGACCCGCTACAAGGGTGGCTACTTCCCCGTCCCGCCGAACGACCAGTTCGCGGACCTGCGTGACGAGATCTGCGCCGCGCTGGCCCAGGTCGGTCTCGACGTCGAGCGCGCGCACCACGAGGTGGGCACCGCAGGCCAGCAGGAGATCAACTACAAGTTCAACACCCTGCTGCACTCCGCCGACGACCTGATGAAGTTCAAGTACGTCGTCAAGAACGTCGCCTGGCAGGCCGGCAAGTCCGTGACCTTCATGCCGAAGCCCATCTTCGGCGACAACGGCTCGGGCATGCACTCCCACCAGTCGCTGTGGCTGAACGGCGAGCCGCTGTTCTACGACGAGAAGGGCTACGGCGGACTGTCCGACACGGCCCGCTGGTACATCGGCGGCCTGCTCAAGCACGCGCCGTCGCTGCTGGCGTTCACCAACCCGTCGGCCAACTCGTACCACCGTCTGGTGCCCGGCTACGAGGCCCCGGTCAACCTGGTGTACTCGGCCCGCAACCGCTCCGCGTGCATCCGCATCCCGGTCACCGGCAACTCGCCGAAGGCCAAGCGCGTCGAGTTCCGCGTGCCGGACCCGTCGGCCAACCCGTACCTGGCGTTCGCCGCGCAGCTCCTCGCGGGCCTCGACGGCATCAAGAACCGCATCGAGCCGCCGGCACCCGTCGACAAGGACCTCTACGAGCTCCCGCCCGAGGAGCACGCGGAGATCGCCCAGGTCCCCGCCTCCCTCGGCGAAGCCCTCGACAACCTCGAGGCCGACCACGACTTCCTCACCGAGGGCGACGTCTTCTCCGAGGACCTCATCGCCGCATGGATCGACTACAAGCGGACCCACGAGATCGACCCGATCCGTCTGCGCCCGCACCCGCACGAGTTCGAGCTCTACTACGACATCTGATCCTCAGATGCCGCCTGACCTGCACAGACGCTAGCCCCGGCTAGGCTCAGTCCGCACAGAGTCCGCAGGAGAAGCCATCCGCGCCGCCAGCACACCAGCAACGGCGGCGCGGGTGGCTTCTTCCGTGTCCGGCCACAGGTGCGCGTAGGTGTCCAGCGTCGTCTTCGCGGACGCATGACGTAGACGCGCCTGCACGACCTTGACGTCAGCCCCGGCCGAGATGAGCAGCGAGGCAAAGAAGTGCCTCAAATCGTGAAATCGGAACTCGTCGGGCAGGTCCGCAGCCGTCCGCGCGTCACGTACCGCGCGGGTGATCTGCCACGGCCCCACCTGGTCCCCGAACGGGTCCGTCAGCAACGTCGAGTCCGACGGGTGCGCCTTCAAGTGCGCGGACAGTTCGAGCGTCAGCTCACGCGGGATCGGGATGGGACGCTTGCTCTCGTCCGTCTTCAACGGCTGGTCCGGGTACTGCACCGCCGGGGCGATGACGCCGCGCATGAAGTCGACGTCCGCCACCCGCAGCCCGCACACCTCAGCCGTCCGCAGACCGGCGAACGCACCCAGGAGCACCGCTGCCCGCAGCCGGGCCGGCATGGCGTCGTGGAGCTTCCACACCTGGTCTGTCGTGGCGATGAACGCGCGCTGACCCGCCGCCTTCGGAGACGTGCGACGTGAGCACGGCGACCGCGCGATGAGCCCGTCATGGACGGCGTCGGTCATGATCTGGGCCAGCCGCGCGTGCAGTGCGTACACGTAGGACGGCGCGACGTCGTCGGCCGCCAGGGACGCCACCCACGAGCGCACGTCCGACGACCTCAGCCCTTGCAGCCGATGGCCGCCCAAGCCCGCCTTGATCTTGGCGACGTGGGTCCGGGCCTGGCGCACCGTCGACACCTTGTTGACCGCGTAGCCCTCGAGCCACCGGTCGCACCACTCCCCCACGGTGACCCTCGCCTTCGACGGGTCGTTGTAGGTGCCCGTGACGATGGACGCCGTGACTTCAGCTAGCCACGCCTTAGCGTCCGTGCTCCGCTTGAAGTGGCGTGCATGCTCCTTGCCCGCAGCGTCGCGGTAGCGGGCGCGCCAGACCCCGTCAGGGCGCCTCTTCACGCTGGACATGCTCGACCTCCCCCGAGTCCTCCAGGAGATGCTGCAGCGGCGACGGCGTCGACCGAGCCCCTTCCTTCAGGTGCTCTTGCGCCCACCGGAACGTATCTTCCGGGGCCGCTGCGGCAATCTGCCGCACGTGCTTCAGCTCCTCGGACGAGGCCAGCCCCTCCCAGGCGTCACCGTCGCCCAACACCTGCTGCAACTGCCCCTGACTCACGGCAAGGTCGTACATCGCCTGCAGATACCGCTGACGTCGTCGCTCGACCATACGGGTCCCTGCGCGGAGCCCTGCGAGAACCGCCGTCTGCGGTGCAGGGCTGTAGAGGTGTTGCGGCTCGACGCCGAGCACCCTGGCTAGCTCGAGCCCTTCAACGAACTTCAGCGCACGCGTCCCCTTCTCCACCTTGAGCACAGTCTGGGGGTAGAAGCCCTCGATGCCCGCCTCCGCCATCGCGTCGGCCACGTGTGCCTGCGACAGTCCGGCCGCTTCTCGCAAGCGCCGGACGTTCTGGCCGAGCGCACTCTCCGTGTTTCCCATGAACCCACCGTACCAAGTCGGCACCGCCTGGTCACCACCAACTTGGTGTGCTACGGTTTTGGTGATGGATCAAAGGTGCCAACCTGGCACCAGGGAGGGGCGCAGGATGAGCAAGCTCATGAGAACGCCGGAGGTCGCCGAGATGCTGGGCATCCCGGAATCGACCCTGCGTTGGTTCAGGCACACGGGCCAGGGACCCAAGTCGTTCCGGCTGGGTGCTCGCCGCGTCGTGTACCTCGAGGCCGACGTTACGTCCTGGATACAGGAGCAGTACGACGCCGAGCACAAGGCGACCGCGTGACGGCCGCAACGACAAGGTGCCGCCCCGCAGCAACGGGACGGCACCTCATGCCAGAGAGCCGCAGCAACGGCTCCAAGACGAATGACGCACCCACGAAGGGGCACACCATGTTCACGAACCAGGCAGCCTACGCGAAGGCGGAGATGCGGTCCACCACCGGCACCGCGCCCATCAAGTTCCAGCGCACCGACGGCAACGGCGTCTTGATCCAGCTCGAGGACGGGTCCACGCAGCTCTACGACCGCCGTGACCTGTTCGTCGTCGCGCTGGGCCTGTTCGCCGACGACGGTGTCACCACCGCTGCGGACCAGATCCTCGCGGCCGTCGCGCTGGGCCGGAAGCCCTCCGAGATGCTCCCGGACAAGCTCCGCGTCACCTGGACAGGCGGGCCGGACTCCCGCCAGGACGGTTGATCACCCAAGGCCGCGCAACGACACGGGTGACAACTACAGAGGGAGGGAGTCGAGATGGAGCCATACACACGGGTGCCGAACCGGGTACTTCTTGACCCCTCCCTCTCGCCGACAGCGAAGACCGTCTATGCCGCACTGGCTAGCCACGTCAGCAACGGCGGCACGACGTGCTGGCCTGGTGGGGCGACCCTCGCCAAGGAGGCTGGTGTCAGCCGTCGGTCGGTGACGAACGCCCTCGCGGTGCTCAAGGCGGCAGGGCTCGTGACCTGGACGACGCGGACCCGAGACGGCAGCTTCCAGAAGGACTCGAACCTCTACACGCTGCCGCTACAGGGTGCGCTGGGTAGGGCAGGAGATGCCGCACCTATGGCACCAGATGCCGTACCTATGGCAGGAGATGCCATAGGGGTACGGCACGACGTGCCTGAGGGTATGGCACGAGGTGCGCAGGAACTAGATGAAGTTAACAAGACTCATCTGAACCAGACGAAGGAACCAGACCGGGTCGCCTTCGAGGACTTCTGGGCCGCGTACCCCATCAAGGCCAGCTACAGGACTGCACGAGTCTCCTGGCAAAAGGCCCTAGAGAAGACCAGCCCTGACGTCATCCTCGAGGCTGCCCGCCGCCATGCAGCCGACCCGAACCGGGTCGAGCGGTACACGAGGAACCCGCACAGGTGGCTGGACGAAGAGGGCTGGCAGGACGGTCCCGCACGCTCCCGAGACCCCGAACGTCCCAGCACGGACAGACAAGCCGAAATCCTTCGCCGCGAGATGGCAGCGGCCATGCAGCACGACGAGCAGCAAGGGTTGCTTCAGATCGGAGAAGTCGCATGAACCAGATCGAGACAACGACCATCATCACGGTTCTCAACCGCGCCGGACTCGTCGGAGCACTAGAAGGACAGGCTGCCGTCTGGGCCGAGGCGCTGGACGACGTCCGCTTCGAAGACGGACGAGAGGCCACGCGCCAGATGATCCGAACGCGCACCAGCGCCGAACGGTGGGTCACACCGGGCGACATCCGCACCCTGGCCAAGAAGGTGCGTCTCGACCGCTTCAACAGCCTGCCGTTTCGGCTACAGCACCCGGAGCTTCCGCAGCCGACCACCGGCGAGTGGAACCCCCGCGACGAGATCACGTTCACCCGCGCCTACCGGGACGCCGTGCTGGATGGCAAGTCTCCTGAGATCGCCTACGCGGACGCGTGCCGCGCTGCACACCTTCCCGTTACCCCGCTCATCGAAGCAGCCTGACCACCTAGGAGACCACCATGACCATCGACCACAACGACACCGCTGCCGTGCTCCTCGCCGGCGAACAGCGCCTCATCTCCAAGCGGCTCCACGCACTCGCACACCGAGCCCTCAGCTTCGACGCCGGTGCCGTCCACGCCATGCACCAGCACCTCGACCGGTTCCGCACCGAGCAGCAGCAGCGCCGACTGGCTGAGCGTGCCGAGGCCGAGCAGGAGAGCGCGTGACGTGGCGACCATGCGCCGAGCCTGGCTGTGGTGAGCCGAGCCCGGACAGCAGGTGCCCAGACCACCAGCCTGTCGCACCACCCAAGCGGTCACCCGACGCACGCGGATACGACACCGCTTGGAGAAAGATTTCCGAACGTGCCCGACGTCTACAGCCATTCTGTAGCGACTGTGGCACCACCGAGAGCCTGAGTGCCGACCACTCGACAGAGGCGTGGGAAAGGCGAGAAGCAGGCAAGCCAATCCGCCTACAGGACATCGATGTGGTCTGCCTTTCTTGCAATGCTAAGCGCGGACGTGCCAGACCCAGGGGAGAGGACCCTCGCCCTTCCCTTCCCTACCCCCATCGGCAGGCTGAGGGACAGTCACTCTCCCGATCACAGGAAGGAGTCTCAGATGCGAGCAGGCCCTAAGCGCCAGATCACCGCTGAGCCTCTGGACTTCTCCACCCTGGGTCCCGTGGGATGGAAGCGGGTAGATGCGTTCGCCAAGGAGTACCTTCTGGTGCCGAAGGGTGAGGGTGCCAAGACTCCCTTTCGGCTCCGCAAGTGGCAGCTCGAGATCGTGAAGAAGCTCTATCCGATGCGCGGGCAGCGTCCTCGGCAGGGTCTCCTGTCGATGCCGCGTGGCAATGGCAAGACTGCCCTTGCGGCGGTCCTGGGTGTCTATGGCCTATTCGCGGACGATGTGGAGTCGGCCCAGGTGCTTATCGTCGCGTCGGATGAGCGCCAGGCCGGCCATGTGTTCAAGGCGGCTCAGCGCATGATCGAACTAAACCCGATCCTGGCCGAACAGTGCCAGATGTACCAGGACCGGATCGTCGTGCCGAAGACGAACAGCGAACTACGCACTCTGCCCGCCACGGTGGACGCGCTGCAAGGTTGGGACCCCAGTCTCATGATCGTGGACGAGCTGCATGTGGTCACAGAGGACGTGTGGAACGCTGTGACGTCCGCAGCGGGCAAGCGGCGTACATCTCTGGCCCTGGCGATCTCTACGCCCGCAGACAGCCCGGAAAGCATCATGTGGCGGCTCGTGGAGCATGGCCGTGCCCAGGACGATCCCGCGTTCTTCTATCGCGAGTTCGCGGCCCCGGAAGGGTGCGCGCTGGACGATGAGTCCGCGTGGAAGATCGCGAACCCGGCGCTCGGGGACTTCAAGTTCATTGACGCCATGCGGGCCACGCTCAAGACGACGCGCGAACCGGCGTTCCGTCGCTATCAGCTCGGGCAGTGGGTCGGTCAGGCGGAGTCCTGGCTGCCCTGGGGCGCGTGGGATGCCTGCGCGGACGCGACGCGGGACGTGGACGGTGAGCGCGTGGTGCTGGCGTTCGACGGCTCAGCGTCCGGTGACTCCACGGCCCTGGTGGGCTGCACCGTCGGCGAGGACCCGCACGTGTTCGTCGTGGATCTCTGGCAGAACCCCGGCGACAGGGGATGGCGCGTCCCGCGCGAGCAGGTCGACCAGGCAGTACAAGCCGCATTCGACCGCTGGGACGTCGTGGAGCTCGCGTGTGACCCGTGGGGCTGGCGGTCCGAGATCGAAGCGTGGGCCAAGCGCCATGGCGAGAAGAAAGTCCTCGAGTACAACACCGCATGGGCTAAGCGAATGGCCCCCGCAACTGACCGTCTCTATCAGGCCACTGTGCAGCAGTCGATGACACATGATGGCGATGCACGAATGGCCGTCCACGTGGCAAACTGTAAAGCGAAGTCCACCCCTATGGGGGACCTTGTGGTCAAGGATAAGAGAGGTTCGGCACGAAAGATTGACGCGGCAGTGGCGGGAATCGTCGCCTTTGACCGTGCAGCATGGCATTCCAACAAGTCGACCCGGAAGCGAGCAGTGAGTTTCAAATGAGCGATGACATGATGAAGGCCCTGTCCGAGAAGCTGGACACGACCGCCCCGACCCTTACCGCCCTCGATTCGTACTGGCAGGGCACGCAGCCTGCCGCGTTCCTGTCGACCGATGCCCGCGAAGCCCTGGGCGACAAGTTCCGCATGCTGGCCGTCAACTTCCCGCGCCTGGCGGTAGAGGCCCTGTCCGAGCGCCTACGGGTGACGGGCTTTCGTCTGGACGGCCCCGACGGTGACCCCGATGAGGGGCTGTGGAAGGTGTGGCGGCGTAACCGCATGGAGGACGCTGCCGCTCAGGCGCACACCGACGCCCTGGTCTATGGCCGGTCGTTCGTGATCGTGTGGGCGGGCGCGAACGGTCAGCCCCTGGTGACGGTGGAGTCCCCGCGTCAGGTGGCGGTCCTGCGCGACCCGGCAACCCGTGAGGTCACCGCAGCGGTGAAGCGGTGGCACGCCGACGGCTACGGGCACGCCGTCCTGTACGGCCCGGACCGGATCGTGCGGTACAAGTCCCGCGCTCGCGTGACCGATGGCGGATCGTTCCCCACGACGGGCTGGGAAGTCGTGAGCGAGATCCCCAACCCGCTGGGAGTGGTCCCGGTCGTGCCCATCGTGAACCGTGGCCGACTCCTGGACGTCGACGGCGTGTCCGAGATGGCCGACGTGCTCGACCTGGCCGACGCCCTGAACAAGCTCGTGCTCGACATGATGGTCACCAGTGAGCACTACGCGCGGCCGCGTCGCTGGGCTACCGGCCTGGAGATCATGGAGGACGACGAGGGCAACCCCGTCAAGCCGTTCTCCGTGGCGCTGGACGACGTGTGGCAGGCCGAAGACCCGGCTACCAAGTTCGGGCAGTTCGATGCCACGGGCCTGGGTGGCTACACCGACGCCGTGGCGCTCCTAACGCAGCAGATCGGGGCGTTGACCGGTCTGCCGCCGCACTACCTCGGGCTCAACGGGGACCAGCCCCCGAGCGCCGACGCGATCCGGTCGGCTGAGGCATCGCTGGTGTCTCGCGCCTACGCACTGCACCGCTCGCTGGGGCAGGCGTGGGCCGACGTCGCACGGCTCATCGTGGCCGTCCGCGACGGTTCCGACCCTGTCGCGCTGGACGTGGAGACCGTGTGGGCCAACCCGGAGACACGCACGACCGGGCAGTCCGCCGACGCCGCCGCGAAGCTCGTTGGGGTCGGTGTCCCGCTCCCCGTCGTTCTGGCCGACCAGATGGGCTACACCCCGGCACAGGTGCAGCGGGTCCGCGAGGCCATCCGCACGCAGGCGCTCGACTCTGCGGGCGTGGACCTGACGGAGCTGGTGGCGTGACGTTCTCCGAGAAGCTGACCGACCTGTCAGCCGAGACAGAGGCCAAGGTGGTGGCGATCAACGCCGCGTACTCGTCGGGGGAGATCACCCATGACGAGGCCGTAGCCGCGATTGCCGCCGCCGTGGGCCGGGGCAACGTCCGGGCCGTGAGCCTGGCGGACCTGGCACTGGCCGCAAGCCTCATGGTGGCTCTCAGACGGCCCGTGGCAACCCTCGGGCTCTCCCTGCCCACCAGCGAGCCCGCACGGCTCAGGAAGGCCGCTACAACGCTCCTGGCGACCCAGGACGTCACCCCCGAGCGTGTCGCACGCCTGGGGCGTGCCGAACCGTTGCAGACCGGTCAACGCGCGTTCTCACGGGGACTGACCGAGCATCGCGGAACCGTCGTCGGCTGGACCCGAAACCTCGAGCCGAGCGCCTGCGAGCTGTGCCAGCACTGGGCGCGTAGCGGCGACATGTTCCCCATCGATGCACCGATGGCTACCCATCCCGGGTGCGCCTGCACTCAGACGATCCACACCAAGGAGACAGCATGACCGTTGACACCGAGACCACCGAGAGCGTCACCGAGGACACGACCCCGGAGACGCCCGACGCCGAGACCACCGAGCCGAAGGCCGAAGTTGCCGAGATCTCGGAAGACCCCGAGACCTTCCCGCGCGCCTACGTCCAGAAGCTGCGCGACGAGGCCGCGAAGTACCGCCAGCGCGCCGGGAAGACCGACGAGCTGGCCCAGCGGCTGCACACGTCCCTGGTGGCCGCTACGGGCCGTCTGGCGGACCCGAGCGACCTGCCCTACGACGAGGCCCACCTGGACGACGAGGAAGCCCTCACGGCAGCCGTGGACGCCCTCCTGGCCTCCAAGCCGCACCTTGCCTCCCGCAAGCCGATGGGCGACGTCGGGCAGGGCGCGTCCGGTGAGGGTGCCGGGGTGAGCCTGTCCGGTCTCCTGCGAGCCGGAGCAGCCTGACAGATACCCCCCAGGGGTATACCATGGAGGGGTCGGGCCTGGTGCCCGGCCCCTCTGCTCGTGGGCCTGGTGTCCGAGAAGCAACCACACCTCTCAGACACCCAGGAGTCATCATGGCCATTTCCACCACCACCGCCGCAGAGCTCACCCAGGAGCAGGTGCAGAAGATCCTCGTGCAGCCCCTTGAGGCCGCGTCCGTCTTCCTCGCCTCCGGCCCCCGCGTCTTCGACACCAACGGCTCGAGCGTCCGCATCCCCAAGCTGGGCGGCGAGACCTCCCCGTCGTGGCACGGACAGGGAGAGCAGATCGATGAGGTCAACCCGACCTTCGATGAGATCGTGCTCCTGCCGGACACCATGCAGTCCGTCAAGACCCTGACCCGGTTCTCCAACGAGCTGGCCCGCCAGTCCGTCGTGAGCCTGGACGCCGCCCTGCGCGACCGTCTCGTGCGCGACGTCGCCACGGCCCTGGACCGCGAGTTCGTCGCCGGTACGACCACCGACGGCAGCAAGCCGCTGGGCCTGATCAACTACGACGGCCGCCAGTCGATCACCGGCGTGGGCGCTCCGACCGTGGACGACCTCCACGACGCTGAGGGTGCCGCCCTGGGCGCGGACGTCGACCCGGCCGGTCTGCGCTGGATGCTCAACCCCCGCGACTTCGTGGCGATCCGCAAGCTGAAGGACACCCAGGGCCGCTACCTCGTGCAGCCCGACGTGACCGCCGCTGGCGGATACACGCTCCTGGGCCACGGCGTGACCGTCACCAGCCGCATCCCGGCGAACCTGGGCACCGGCACCGACGAGTCCGTCATCGTGCTCTGGGACCCCACCCAGGTGGCCGTCGCCCGCGACATGGCGCCCTCGGTCAAGATCCTGGACCAGACGTTCGGGGACTTCGACCAGCAGGCCGTGAGGGTCGTGGCCCGCTACGACGCCAAGCCGCTCAACGCGGAGGCCGTCGTGACGCTCGAGGGTGTCACTGCCTGATGGCTGCTCCCACCGCTGAGACGGTGGCTGCCTACCTCGGCCGGGGTGACGACGCACAGACCGTCACCCTGGCCGGGGCGCACCTGCCGATCGTTACCGCATTCGTTCGGGCCTACGTCCGTGACAACGGCTTCACCGATGGCATCCCCGGCGACGATCTCGCCGCTGTCATCACCACGGCTACGGCGCGCCTCACCACGAACCCCGAGCAGGTCAAGCGGTACCAGACCGCGGACTACGCCGAGACCCCGGCCGTGCTCGACGGCTTCACGCTGCCCGAGCTGGCGATCCTCCACCTGTACCGACGGAGGACGGCATGACCGAGATCTACCGCGTCCAGTACACGACCGCCGGCGTGGCAGCGGGCGACCTGTCCAACTGGTCTGCCGTCGGGATCAACGTCGTAGCCCGAACGTCGCCGCCACGGTTGCAGTTCGACCTAACCGCAGGCACCGGCCGGTCAGTCTCCCGCACGCTCACCGGGCTCACGCCTGGCGCGGAGTACACCGTGAACATGGGCACCGACCTGTTCAACTACGCGGAGGACTTCGAGGTGACCGTGGGCGGCACGTCCGCGTTCCTCATTGACGGATTCAACGCCTGGACCTTCACCGCGACGTCGACAACGGAAGACCTCCTGTTCGACTTCACGGACACCGCCTACGGCACCGAGTACGTCAACTTCACGGCCCTGTGGGTCGTTGAGGTCCTGCCCCCGGTCGACCCGAACGAACCCGACCCCATCGAGGTCACGAACCGACCGAGCCACCTGCGGGACACGATCGAGATCGTCACCCCGGAGGCCACCTACGACGAGGGCACCGACACCTGGAGCTACGACTGGGGCACCCCGACCGTGGTTGCCACCCTGCCCGCCTACGTCGGGTACACGGCCGCGTCCCTCGAACTTGAGCCGGGGCGTGCCGCGTTCATCGAGTCGCTGCGCGTCATCACGGCCGCGTTCAACTTCCAGCCGACGAAGCACCGCATTCGATGGAAGGGCGAGACCTACCTCCCCGATGGCCCCGCGCTGGTCCGCAACCGGGGCAACCGGGCGCACCACCTGACCATCCCGATCAAGGCCGTCACGGGCTGACGAGTCCGCAGAAAGTCCGCAAGAGGTCCGCAACAGCCCGCATCGAGCCGTCACCGACCAACGACGGAACCGCGAGATTCCAACGTTCCCGGCGCTCCCCCACGACTACCATTCATCGGGGGCAAGTTCGAGCTCTACTACGACATCTGATCGGTCGTAGGAGCAGCACTCGACGCTTCGACGTCACCCCGAAGGCCCCGGCACCCGCCGGGGCCTTCGTCGTTCCGCGATGATCGAACTGGTCCGGAATGATCGGGCGCGGACGCCTCCCGTTCCCGGAGGCTGGTACGCGGAAGGAGGCCCGCGATGTTCGCAGCACTGAACCGCCTGATGGACGCCGTCGAGGAGGCGGCGGCCGAGCAGGTCGACGTCGCCCGGGTGGCGGCGGAGCACGGGACGACGGAGCACCACCTGCGACGGATGTTCTCGTCGCTGGCGGGCATGCCCGTCTCCGAGTACGTCCGCCGCCGCCGGATGACGGTCGCCACCGCCGACGTGGCGGAGTCGTCCGACGACCTGCTGACGCTCGCTGTCCGGTACGGCTACGGCTCGACCGAGGCGTTCGGACGCGCGTTCCGCGCTGTCCACGGCGTCGGGCTCAGCGACGCACGCCGCACCGGGGGTCCCTTCCGCAGCCAACAACAGCTCAGGTTCCGCCTGACCGTCGAAGGGAACAGACCCATGCACGTCCGCCTCACCGAACGGCCCGACCTCCGCCTCGTCGGCCACGCCACCCGGGTGCCGCTCGTCCACGAGGGCGTCAACCCGCACATCCAGGAGCACGTCGCCGCGATCCCGATGGCGGAGCACCTGCGGCTCAAGGAGATGAGCAACACCTCCCCCGCCGGCCTGCTGCAGGTCAGCGACGAGCTGGCCCAGGACAGCCCGGAGGGCACCGAGCTGACCTACCTGCACGGGGTGGCGGTCAGCGACGGCACCCCCGTCCCCGACGACCTGGACAGCATCGCCGTCCCCGCCGGGACCTGGGCGGTCTTCACGACCGAGGGACCGCACCCGCAGGCCCTGCAGGAGGCCTACGCGGCCACGGCGTCGGAGTGGTTCCCGTCGAACCCGTGGCGACTGCGACCCGGACCGTCGATCGTGGCGGTCCTCGAGCATGACGAGGACTTCACGACGGCCACGTGCGAGATCTGGCTGCCGATCGAGCGCGCCTGAGCGATCGGCACCCGGGCCATGGGTGAATCCCCTGAGCCTGCCCTGATCTCCGACGCCAGGCCTATCGGCCGCTGACCTGCACCGCTAGCGTGAGGCGCGTGCCAGTCATCTCCACGGAACGCCTCACCAAGCGATATCCGGGTGTCACCGCCCTCGAGTCGCTGTCCATCGACGTCGGCGACGGCGTCACGGGACTTGTCGGTGCCAACGGCGCCGGCAAGTCGACGCTCATCAAGATCCTCCTGGGGCTGACCGGTGCGACGTCGGGCGAAGCCCGGGTCCTCGGCCACGACATCGAGGCCAACGGCCTGGCCCTGCGCAGCCGGGTCGGCTACATGCCGGAGCACGACTGCCTGCCGGGCGACGTCTCCGCCACCGAGCTGGTGGTGCACCTCGCACGCATGTCGGGACTGCCGACGTCGGCTGCCCGGGAGCGCGCCGCCGACACGCTGCGGCACGTCGGGCTCTACGAGGAGCGCTACCGGCCGATCGGCGGGTACTCCACCGGCATGAAGCAGCGCGTCAAGCTCGCCCAGGCGCTGGTGCACGACCCGGACGTCGTGTTCCTCGACGAGCCCACCAACGGCCTGGACCCCGCCGGCCGTGACGAGATGCTGGCGTTGGTACGGCGCATCCACACCGACTTCGGGATCTCCGTGCTGGTCACGTCGCACCTGCTGGGCGAGCTGGAACGGATCTGCGACAACGTGGTGATCATCGACGGTGGCACGCTCCTGCGGTCGTCGTCGGTGGCCGACTTCACCCGGTCCAGCGCCCAGCTCGCCCTCGAGGTCGTCGCGGAGCCTGCCGCGGCGCTCGCAGCGCTGCGGAGCGCGGGCCTGGAGGTCACCCAGGACGGGGCGCTCCTGCTGGTCGAGCTGCGGGGCGACGAGACGTACGACCTGGTGCGCGACGTCGTCGCGGACCGTGGGCTCGGGCTCGTCCGGATGGAACCGCGGCGTCATCACATCGCCGAGGTGTTCGACGAGGAGGCCACCCATGTCGCACGCTGACAGCTCGCCGACGGGCGTCATCCACAACATCGGCTACCGCGGCTACGACGGCGAGCGCCTCGCCCGCCGCGCGATCACGCTCAGCCTCTACACGCACAGTCTGCGCGGCGCCTTCGGCCTCGGCCGGGCAGCGCGGTCGAAGGTCGTCCCGATCGGCATGTTCGTCGTCCTGCTGCTGCCGGCCGTCGTCCTTGCCGTGGTCGCCGTCGTCGGCGCCGGGATGGGCCAGATCACGGGCCCGGTGGTGCCGTACACCCGGTACGCGATGATCATGCAGGCGGCGCTGGCGATCTTCGTCGCGGTGGCGGCACCGCAGGCGGTGTCGCTCGACCTGCGCTTCCACTCGCTGCCGCTCTACCTCGCCCGGCCGCTGGAGCGCGTCGACTACGTGCGGGCCAAGCTCGCCGCGACGACGACGGCGGTGCTCATCCTGCTGGCGGTGCCGCTGGTCGTGCTGTACCTCGGGTCCTTGGCCGCCGGGTTCGACGCCGGGCGCGAGTCCGTCGACCTCGCCCAGGCCCTGCTGGGCGCGGTGCTGTTCTCCGCCGTGCTGGCCAGTCTCTCGGTGCTCATCGCCTCCTTCACCGCGCGCCGCGGGTTCGGGATCGCAGCGATCGTCACGGTGCTGGCGCTGAGCTACTCGATCGTCTCGAGCCTGCAGGGCGTGGTCGCGTTCGACGCCGACGACCCCGACACGGCCGGATGGATCGGCCTCTTCTCCCCCATGACCCTGGTCGACGGCGTGCAGGTCTGGGCGTTCGGTGTCTCGTCCTCGACGCCCGCGGGTCCGCCGAGCGATCTCGCCGGACTCGTGTTTCTCGTCGTGGCGCTGGGGGTCGTCGCCCTCGCCTACCGGGTCCTGACCCGGCGCTACCGGAAGGTGAAGGTCTGATGGCCACGCTCACGATCGACACCTGCTCGCGCTGGTTCGGCAACGTCGTCGCGGTCAACGACGTGACGATGTCCATCGGCCCAGGGATCACCGGGCTGCTCGGACCGAACGGCGCCGGCAAGTCCACCCTCATCAACATGCTCGCCGGGTTCCTGCCGCCGTCGGCCGGTTCCGTGACGCTCGACGGCGCCGAGACCTGGAAGAACCCAGAGGCCTACCGGGTGCTCGGCATCGTCACCGAGCGGGAGGCCACCTACGACTTCCTCACGGGGCGCCAGCTCGTCGTCGCCAGTGCGGAGCTGCACGGCCTGGCCGGCCCGGGTGCCGCCGCCCAGCGAGCGCTGGAGACGGTTGCGATGCAGGAGGCGCAGGACCGCAAGATCGGCGAGTACTCCAAGGGGATGAGGCAGCGGGTCAAGATGGCCTCCGCGCTGGTGCACGACCCGACGGTGCTGCTTCTCGACGAGCCGTTCAACGGGATGGACCCGCGCCAGCGTCTGCACCTGATCGAGCTGCTGCGCCGCATGGGCGCCGAGGGGCGCACGGTGCTGTTCAGCTCCCACATCCTCGAGGAGGTCGAGCAGCTCGCGCACCAGATCGAGGTGGTGGTCGCCGGCCGGTACGCCGCGTCGGGCGACTATCGCGAGATCCGGCGCCTGATGACCGACCGCCCGCACCAGTACACCATCACCTCCAGCGACGACCGCGCGCTGGCCTCGGCTCTCGTGGCCGACGCGTCGACGGCCGGCGTCAGCCTGGAGGACGGGGTGCTGCGGGTCCAGGCCCGGGAGTTCCTCCGCTTTGCCGAGCTGCTCCCCCGCGTCGCCCGCGACGCGGACGTCCGCCTGTTCGAGGTCTCGCCCGCGGACGAGTCGTTGGAGAGCGTGTTCTCCTACCTCGTCGAGAACTAGGAGCCATCGTGAACCGCACCATCGTCCGCCTGACCGCCCAGGGCATGCTGGGCGGCCGACGCCTGTGGCTGCTCGGCGCCCTGGCGCTGCTGCTCGTCGTCATCGCTGTGGCCACCCGGCTGCTCGCCTCGGTCTCGGAGGCCGACGCCGCCGGACTGCTGCGCGCGATCGCTTTCTCGACGTTCCTGCCGCTGTTCGGTCTCATCGTGGGCACCGGGGCGATCGCCCCGGAGATCGACGACGGTTCGATCGTCCACCTGCTGGCCAAGCCCGTCTCCCGGCACACGATCGTGCAGAGCAAGCTGCTGGTGGCCGTGGGGACCGTCGTCGCGCTCGCCGTCGTGCCGACGATGCTGGCCGCCGTCGTGCTCGGCGCAGGGCCGCGTACCGTGCTCGCGTTCGGTGCCGGGGCGCTGGCCGCCGGGGCGGTGTACAGCGTGCTCTTCCTGCTGCTCACCATCGTCACCCGGCACGCGGTCATCATCGGCCTGGTCTACGCGCTGATCTGGGAGAGCCTGGTCGGCAGCTTCGTGCCGGGCGCGCGCAACCTCAGCGTGCAGCAGTGGGCGCTGTCGGTGACCGAATCCCTCGCGCCCTCCGGCCTGCTCACGGCAGACGTCGGCCTGGGGCTCGCGTACGCGCTGATCATCGGCGGCTTCGTCGCGGCGACCTGGTTCGCGGGCAGCCGGCTCAACGCCCTCACCCTCAGCACGGAGGACTGACGCGGAGCGCAGCGCAGGGTGGGACCGACGAGGTCCACCCCGCAGCGGCTCAGTCCTCGCCGTACACCACGCGTTCCATGACGGTCCTCGCCCGTCGCGACGTCCGCAGGTAGAGCTCCTCGAGCTCGACGCCGCTCCCGACGTCGCCCATGAGGTCGGCGAGCCCGGACAGCGCCCAGGAGTCGGCGGGCAGCACGTCACCGCGCGGCCCGCCGACCTTCCCGGACCAGAGCACGAGCGCGGACCGCAGGCGCGAGGCGAGCATCCAGGCCTCGCGCAGCCATTCGGCGTCGAGGTCGTCGAGGAGTCCGGCCGATTCCGCGGCGTCGAGCGCTGCGACGGTCTCCGTGACCCGCAGCGCCGGTACCTCGTGAGCGTGCTGGAGCTGCAGGAGCTGGACGGCCCACTCGACGTCGGAGACGCCGCCGCGACCGAGCTTGAGGTGCCGCGTCGGGTCGGTGCCGCGCGGCAGCCGCTCCGCCTCGACGCGTGCCTTGATGCGGCGGATCTCGCGCGACGCCGGTTCGGGCAGACCGCCCGCCGGGTAGCGATGCCGGGCGATCATCTCGGTGAAGCGCCGCGCGAGGTCGGCATCGCCGCTGAGCGTCCCCGTGAGGGGGCGGGCCCGGAGCAGGGCCTGCTGCTCCCAGACGTCGATCCAGCGTTCGTAGTACTCCGCGTAGGAGCCGAAGGTGCGGACCAGCGGCCCTTGGCGACCTTCGGGACGCAGGTCCGCGTCGACGGGCAGGTTCGGCTCGGGGCCGACGGCGGAGAGCATCTTCTGCAGCATCCGCGCCGTCCGCAGGGCGAAGTCCTGAGCCTGCTGGGTGTCCGCTCCGGGCACCGGTTCGTGCACGAACATGACGTCGGCGTCCGACCCGTACCCCATCTCGCGGCCACCGATGCGGCCCATGGCCACGACGAGGGTGCGGGTGGGGTTCGCCGCGGCGGCCGGGCCGAGCCCCATCTCCGCGCGCACCGCGTACTCGGCCACACGCATCCCACCCAGCAGCACCATGTCCGCGGCATCGGAGATCGCGGCCTGGGTGCGGACCGGGTCGAGGACGCCCAGCACCTCGCCGGCGCCGGTACGGGCGAGCTCACGCCGCCGCAGCGCCCGCAGCTTGCTGGCTGCGGTGCCGGGGTCGTCGGAGCGGGTGAGGACGGCGTCGGCCTCGGCGGCGAGCCGCTCGGGTCCGCGCGGCTCCAGCCGCGTGGTGTCGGCCAGCCACTGCACCGACTCGGGCGACCGGGCCAGCGCGTCGGCCAGGTAGCGCGACGAGGCCAGCAGGTGCGCCAGGTGATACGCGGCGTTCCCGGAGTCGCGCAGCAGCCGCAGGTACCAGGGCGTCGTGCCGAGGGTCTCGGAGAGCTTGCGGAAGGCCAGCAGCCCGGCGTCGGGGTCGGCCCCCTCGGCGAACCAGCCGAGCATGACGGGCAAGAGCTGGCGCTGCAGCGACGCGCGCCGCGACGTCCCCTCGGTGAGCGCCACGACGTGCCGCATCGCACCGTCGGGGTCGCGGTAGCCGACGGCGGCGAACCGCGCCCTCGCTGCATCCGGCGCGAGCGACAGCTCGTCGTCGGACAGCTGGGCCCACGCCGGTAGCAGCGGCCGGTAGAAGACGGCCTCGTGCAGCGCCCGGACCTCCCGGCGGGTGTCGCGCCAACGGCGCATCAGGTCGTCCGCGCCCTGGCCCCGCATGCCCAGCGACCGGGCGAGCCGGCGCAGGTCCTCCTCGGATGTCGGCAGCAGGTGCGTCCGACGGAGCCGGAAGAGCTGTACCCGGTGCTCCAGCGAACGCAGGAACCGGTAGCACTCGCCCATGCGTGCCGCGTGCTCGCGCCCGACGAACCCTGCGCTCGCGAGCGCGTCCAGGGCGGAGAAGGTGTTGGCGCCACGGATGCTCTCAGCCGTCCGGCCGTGGACGAGCTGGAGGAGCTGGACGGTGAACTCGACGTCGCGCAGCCCGCCCTTGCCGAGCTTGATCTGCCGGTCCGCCTCCGCGGCGGGCACGTTCTGCTCGACGCGACGGCGCATCGCCTGCGCGTCCTCGACGAAGTGGTCACGGTGCACCGCTGCCCACACGAAGGGGTCGACGGCGGCACGGTAGGCGGCGCCGAGCTCGGCGTCGCCCGCGACGGGCCGCGCCTTGAGCAGGGCCTGGAACTCCCACGTCTCGGCCCAGCGTTCGTAGTAGGCCAGGTGGCTCTCGAGCGAGCGCACCAGCGGGCCCTGCTTGCCCTCGGGCCGCAGCGCGGCATCGACCTCCCACAACGACGGCTCGGTCGACGTCCCGGCGCACACCTTCTGCAGGCGGGACGCGAGCTGCGTGCCCACCCGCATGGCGGCGGACTCGTCCATGGCCGGCGTGCCGTCGCTCGCCCGCACGGGCTCGCACACGTACACGACGTCGACGTCGGAGACGTAGTTGAGCTCGCGTCCTCCGGTCTTGCCCATGCCGATGACGGCGAGGCGCACGCCCGCCCCGTGGTCCGGCAGCTGCGAGCGGGCGACGGCGAGCGCCGCGTCCAGGGCGGCGACAGCGAGGTCTGACAGTGCCGCGGCCACGCCGGGCAGCACGGTGAGCGGGTCGGTGGTCGTCAGGTCGGTCGCGGCGATCCGCAGCAGCCGTGCCCGGTAGGCACGCCGGAGGGCGTCGGTGGCGGTCCGGGCGTCGGCGTCCGGCCACGACGGCGGCTCTTCCGTGCCGGCCGCCGGGTCCGCGGCGGCCACGGGCACCTCGGCGGCGGGGTCGGCCCCTACCGCGCGCAGCATCCCGGCTCGGACGGCTGCGGGGTCCGCGCCGGTGCCCGGCTCCTCGTCGGCGAGCACGTCGAGGAGCTCTGGGCGGCGCGCGATCTCGTCCCCGAGTGCCGACGACGCACCCAGCACCGCGAGGAGCCGCGTGCGGGCGGCTCCCTGCGGCGTGGCGGCGTCGGCGGTCAGGAGATGGTCCACGCGGTCACCGGCACCCGGCGCGCCCGCGAGCCGGACGAGCTGGAGCAGGGCGAGGTCGGGGTCCGCCGTCGTCCCCAGCGCCCGCAGGAGGGACTCGCCGTCGTCCTGTCCGAGCCGGCGTTGGAGGTCGTCGTCGGTCCACAGGGAGGCGGATCGGGTCAGGTCCGCGAATCCTGTCCGCAGGAGCCTGCGGGTCAGGGTCTCGCGTCTACCGGTGCCGGACGTCGTCGAGCTCACGTGTCGACCCTAGCGGCACCGTTCCCGACCAGGGCTCAGAGGAACTGCAGCGACGTCTGCAGCTCGTACGGCGTCACCTGGGCGCGGTACGCGTCCCACTCGTTGCGCTTGTTCCGCAGCACGTAGTCGAACACGTGCTCGCCGAGAGTCTCGGCGACGAGCTCCGACGACTCCATGAGCTCTATCGCCTCGTCGAGCGAGTCGGGCAGCGGCGCGATGCCGAGCGCCCGCCGCTCGGCTCCCGTGAGCTCCCACACGTCGTCCTCGGTCGCCTCTGGGAGGTCGTAGCCCTCCTCGATGCCCTTGAGACCGGCGGCCAGCAGCACCGCGAAGGCGAGATAAGGGTTGGCGGCGGAGTCGAGCGCGCGGTACTCGACCCGCGACGAGTTCCCCTTGCCCGGCTTGTACATCGGCACCCGCACCAGCGCGGAACGGTTGTTGTGGCCCCAGCAGATGTAGCTCGGCGCCTCGGCACCGCCCCAGAGCCGCTTGTACGAGTTCACGTGCTGGTTGGTCACGGCGGTGATCTCACCGGCGTGCACGAGCAGGCCGGCGATGAACTGCCGGCCGGTCTTCGACAGCTCGAACTGCGCACCCGGCTCGTGGAAGGCGTTGTGGTCCTCCTCGAACAGCGACATGTGGGTGTGCATGCCCGAGCCGGGCTTGTCGGCCAGCGGCTTCGGCATGAAGGACGCGAAGACGCCCTGCTCGAGCGCCACCTCCTTGACCACGGTGCGGAAGGTCATGAGGTTGTCCGCCGTGGTGAGCGCGTCGGCGTAGCGCAGGTCGATCTCGTTCTGGCCGGGGCCCGCCTCGTGGTGGGAGAACTCCACCGAGATGCCCATCGACTCGAGCATGGTGATCGCGGCGCGGCGGAAGTCGTGCGTGCTGCCGCGGGCCAGGTGGTCGAAGTAGCCGCCGTGGTCGACCGGCACCAACGGCTGGTCGGCCGCGGACATCTGGTTGAACAGGTAGAACTCGACCTCGGGGTGCGTGTAGAACGTGAACCCCTTGTCGCTCGCCTTGGCGAGCTGGCGCTTGAGGACGTTGCGCGAGTCCGCCAGGGACGGCTCGCCCTCGGGGGTCAGGATGTCGCAGAACATCCGGCCGGTCCCGTGCCGTTCCCCGCGCCAGGGCAGCACCTGGAACGTCGTCGGGTCGGGCTTGGCGATCATGTCCGCCTCGTAGACCCGTGTCAGCCCTTCGATCGAGCTGCCGTCGAACCCGATGCCTTCGATGAAGGCCTGCTCGAGCTCCGCCGGGGCGACCGCGACGGACTTGAGCACCCCCAGCACGTCGGTGAACCAGAGACGGATGAAGCGGATGTCGCGCTCCTCGACCGTGCGGAGAACGAACTCCTGCTGCCTGTCCATGACCCCATCCTGCCCGATACCTGTTAACCGTGGGTGACGTACCGCTCCGGCACCGCCGACCGGAGCGAGACAGGGTCCCGACCGGCTGTCGCCTACGCTATCGACCATGGCAACCACGAGCCAGAACTCTCCTGCCCCGAGCGACCCCACGTCCGGTGTGAGGTCCGTCACCTCAAGCGGCGGAGCACCTGCCGGGATCGCCGCGGGCGCCCGGCGCGTGCGGGTCCACCACCTGCGGCAGGCCAAGGAGCGCGGCGAGAAGATCACCATGCTGACCGCCTACGACGCCCCCACCGCGGCCGTCATCGACGCGGCCGGCATCGACACGATCCTCGTCGGCGACTCCATCGGCAACACGATGCTGGGGCACGCGACCACCCTGCCGGTCACGCTGGACGACATGGTCCGGGCCGGTCGCGCCGTCGCGTCGGTGACGCAGCGCGCGTTCGTCGTCGTCGACCTGCCGTTCGGGACCTACGAGGCAGGACCGGAGCAGGCGCTCGCCTCCGCGGTACGGGTCATGAAGGAGACCGGTGCCTCCGCGGTCAAGCTCGAGGGCGGACGGCGCTCCGCCGCCCAGATCCAGGCCATCAGCGCTGCCGGCATCCCCGTCGTCGGGCACCTCGGCTACACGCCCCAGGCGGAGAACTCCCTCGGCGGGCCGCGAGTCCAGGGCCGCGGGGACGACGCCGCGGAGGAGCTGAGCCAGGACGCCCTCGCCGTGCAGGAGGCCGGTGCGGTCGCCGTCGTGCTGGAGATGCTGCCGGTGGAGGTCGCCGCGCGCATCACCGAGTTCCTGCAGATCCCGACGATCGGGATCGGCGCCGGGCCGGACGTCGACGGTCAGGTGCTCGTGTGGACCGACATGGCGGGGATGACGGACTGGTCGCCGCGCTTCGCCCGGCGCTACGCCGAGCTGGGCCGCGTGCTCGGCCAGGCGGTGGCCGACTTCGCGGCAGAGGTGCGCGCCGGTGCGTTCCCCGCCGCGGAGCACTCGTTCCAGCAGTAGCGGGCGGTCGACCTCGGGCCGGCGTCAGGACGGGTCTCGCCAGTCGGCGTCCTCGTCCTCCCATGCCTCGTTGCGCCGCGAGGCGGTGTCCAGCGCCTGCTGGGCCGCCTCGCGCGTGGGGTAGGGCCCCATGAGGTGCTTCCACGACGACTTCTGCGCTGCCTCCTCCACCTCACCGGTCTCGGTGTTGTACCAGTACTGCGCCTGACGTGGACTGTTCTCGCTCATGGCACGATCCTGCACCAAGATGGTCCCCATGGCTGAGCAACGAGAGCACCAGGTGGCCTTCGGCATCGACATCGGCGGCTCCGGGATCAAGGGCGCACCCGTGGACCTGACCACCGGAGAGTTCACCGCGGACCGGCAACGGGTCCGCACTCCCGACAGGTCGACACCCGAGGCCGTGGGCGAGATCCTCGCGGAGCTCGTCGGGGGCTTCGACCTGGCCGACGACGCCCCGATCGGGGTGGCCTTCCCCGCGCCGCTGGACCACGGCGTCGTCCGCTTCATCGCGAACCTGCACAAGTCCTGGAAGGGTGTCGACCTGCCGGCCCTCGTCCGTGAGGCGACCGGGCACGACGCCGTCGCCGTCAACGACGCCGACGCAGCCGGCGTCGGCGAGCAGCGGTACGGCGCCGCGAAGGGACGCGACGGCGTGGTCCTCCTCGCGACGCTCGGCACGGGCATCGGCTCGGCGCTGCTGGTGGACGGTGCGCTCGTACCGAACACCGAGCTCGGACACCTGGAGATCGACGGGCACGACGCCGAGTCCCGCGCCGCGGAATCGGCCCGCGACCGCGAGGACCTGTCCTGGGAGAAGTGGGCCAAGCGGCTGCAGCGCTACTTCGAGACGGTAGAGATGCTCCTCTCACCCGACCTCATCGTCGTGGGCGGGGGCATCAGCAAGCAGCACGAGAAGTTCCTGCCCCTGCTCGACCTGCGGGCCGAGATCATCCCGGCGACCCTGCGCAACCGTGCGGGGATCGTCGGTGCCGCCTCGCTGGCAGCACGCCCCCACTGAGCCCGGGACGCACCGGTGCCGGTCACCCGAGGAGTGACCGGCACCGGTGGATCGGCTCAGCGTACGACGAGCGAGTCGAGCTCGAGCGTGCGCAGCGCGTCGCGGATGGTGGCCGGCGGATCGTGCAACGTGACCTGGAGCCCTTCGTCCTGCCCGATGCGGCAGAGCTGGACGAGGAAGGCGATGCCCGCAGAGTCGATGAACGTCACCCTGGAGGCGTCCACGACCACGGGCAGGTCACGCTGGAAGGCCCCGGAGAGTGCTGCCGAGGCTTCGTTGCGCAGGGCGATGTCAACTTCGCCCCACATCGTCACCACACTCACCGACGAGCGCTCGGTCAGAGCGATCCCGCCGGTCTGAACCTCACTGGTGAGGGTCACTTGTCACACCTTCGTCCCTGGAGTCCACGCCCCCTGCGTGCCACGGCGTGGCAACCGGCGATCAGGACACGCGACCACGTTGTCGCGATGGCGCAAACGTACACCAGCCGACGCCCGAAGTGAACCCCGTCACAGGAGACTTCTTGACCAAACGCTCACGTTCAGCCAATGTTCTTCACATGTTTCACCCGGGCGCCCAGCGTGCAGCAACGATCACCACCGTCGTGGTCGGCGGCACGTTCGGTGCCGCGTGCCGCGAGGGAGTCACCTGGGCGGTCCCGGACCTCGACCAGCTGCCCGTCGCGACCCCGGCCGTCAACGTCGTGGGCGCCTTTCTCCTCGGCTACCTCTATGTCGCTGTGACCCACCGGCTGCCCGGCGACCCTCGCGGCGCACGGCTCAGGCTGCTCCTCGGCACAGGCTTCTGCGGCGGCTTCACCACGTACAGCTCGCTGGCCACCGACACGGTGGTGCTGCTCGACGGCTCGCGCACCGACCTGGCGACGATCTACGTACTGACGACCTTGCTCCTCGGTGCTGTCGCGACCTTCGCGGGGATCGTGGTGGCGTCCCGGGCGCATGCCCGGATCCAGCCCGGTGAGGAGGAGACGCAGCGATGACCCTCGGCGTCTTCCTCCTCCTCGCGGTCGCAGGCGGCCTGGGCGCAGGTACCCGATTCGTCGTCGACGGCCTCATCAGCTCGAAGCTGACGAGTGCGTTCCCGTGGTCCACCGTCATCATCAACACGTCCGGGTCCCTGGTTCTCGGGGCCATCACCGGGCTGGTCGCCAGCAGCATCCCGGCCACCGACCTCGGTCCGGTCGTCGGCGCAGGATTCCTGGGCGGGTACACCACGTTCAGCACCGCCAGCCACGAGACCGTGCTGCTGATCCGAGACAAGCGCTACGGCCACGCGTTCGCCTACTCCGTCGGAACCCTGGTGGCATGCGTGGCCCTCGCCTATGCCGGCTACCAGTGGGGCGCCTCCATGTGAGCCGCCGTGCGCACGCCGGACGGCGGAGGGCCACGGTGCGCCACCGACGGGCGACCGCTAGCGTCACCAGACATGACGGCTGAAGCGCACGAGCCGCCCGCCCGGCACGCACCGTCGACCGGTGTGGTCGTCGTTCTGGCGCTGCTGCTGCTGGCGCCCATGATCGGGTTGAGCGTCTCCGCCTGGCACACGAACGGCTCGCTCTGGTACCTCGGCATGCTCCCCGTCGTCATCGGGCTGTTCGCCGGGACGCGGGTGGGGTTCGCGGCGGCCTTCGTCACCCCCGCGCTCATCGGGACGTCTCTCCTTCTGCACGACCTGCCGATCGTCGGCGCGCTGTACATGGCGGCGATCGGCGTCGCGACAGGACTCACCGCGCTGCGCGGCTGGCACATGATGCTCTCGTTCGCCGGCCCGCTGGCGGCCCTCGCCCTGATCGGCGACCTCGACGTCCGGGTCCCCTCCGGCACGGTGGCCGCAGAATCGTCGCTGACCTCCGGCCTCGTCACCGTCGGCGTTGTCCTCCTGGGAGGCCTCTGGACCGCGGCACTCGGTCAGATCCTCGTCCGAGCGTTCCCCGTGCAGCCGCCGAAGACATTTCCCCTGCACACGGCCGGCTACTTCGCCGCAGCGCTCGGACTTCTCGTCGGGACCGCGACCCACGTCGCCATGACCGGGCTCGGTGCGGACTCGTGGTGGTTGATCCTGACCTTCTTCGTCGTCGTCCAGCCGTACTACGTCGACACCGCCAGCCGCGTGGCGGCACGGGTGGCCGGGACCCTCGCCGGTGCGTTGGTCGCGGTCGCGATCGTCGCGGCGTTCAAGGACCTGCCGGCGGTGATCACCGCGCTGGCTCTCGTGCTGACGGTCGCAGCCGCGTGGGCGAACATGAAGCTCCCGTACTGGGCGTTCGTCACCGTCCTCACACCGGCAGTCGTGCTGCAGACCGCCGGCGGCTCGGACGCCATCGTCGACAGCATCGTCGACCGGGCCTTCTACACCCTCGTCGGAGCCGTCATCGCGATCGTCGTCATCGCCGTGGGCCACACGGTCATCACGAGGAGGCCGGTGCACGAGAGCGACCGGACGCCCTGACAAGACGGGCCGACCGGCCGCATCAGCGGTAGCGTCCCGGCCATGACGGAAGGGCAGCTGCTCGTCGACAACCTGGCTTCGGTGTGGTGGATCGCGCTGGTCGCCTTCCTCGCGCCGGTCCTGGCCCTGGTGACGCGCCGCAGAGTTCCCGACGTCGTCTGGCTGCTGGTCTTCGGGACTGCCATCGGCCCGCACGCGCTCGGTCTGGCCTCCGCCACGGCCCCCGTCGAGTTCCTGCGCGAGCTCGGTCTGGGCTTCCTGTTCCTGCTGGCCGGGCTCGAGGTCGACATCGCCGACATGCGCGGTCGCCAAGGACGCCAGGCGGCGATCACCTGGTTGGTGTGCGCCCTGCTCGGGCTGGGTGCGGGCCTGCTCCTGGTCGACGGGCAGGTACACGTCGCCGTCGTCCTGGCCATCGCCTCGACCTCCACCGCGTTGGGCACGCTCCTGCCGATCCTGAAGGACTCCGGGACCACGGGCACGCCGCTCGGACGCGCGGTCATGGTCCATGGCGCCTACGGTGAGCTGCTCCCGATCGTCGCGATGTCGTTGCTGCTCTCCACGCGAGGCACCTGGCAGGCCGCCGCCGTCCTCGTCGCCTTCGCCGCGGCGGCTGCCCTCGTCATCGCGGTCCCCCGTCGGGTCTTCCGGGCCGCACCTCTGCTGAGCGAGGCGTTCGCACGGGCGTCGAACACCACGATGCAGACGACGCTGCGCCTCACCGTGCTCATCCTGATCACGCTCATGCTGCTCACCGCCGTCCTCTCGCTCGACGTCGCCCTGGGCGCCTTCACCGCCGGCATCCTCCTCAACGCCGTGCTCAAGGGTGCGGCTCCGGACCATGCGCGCGAGATCACGCACAAGGTCGAGGTCGTCGGATTCAGCCTGCTGATCCCCGTGTTCTTCGTGACGAGCGGTATGAACATCGACCTGTCCGCCGTCGCGGCCGGGTGGCCCCTGCTGTTGGGGTTCGTCACCATGATCCTGCTGGTGCGCGGGCTTCCTGTCGTCGCCCGCGAGCAGTGGACCACCACCCACTCGGGCCTGACGACCGTCCGAGAACGGGCCGCCCTCGGCCTGTACGCGTCCACCGGACTGCCGATCATCGTGGCCGTGACCCAGATCGCCGCGTCCTCGGACGTCATCAGCATCGACCTGGCGTCGATCATGGTGACGGCGGGGGCCGTCACGGTGCTCGTCTTCCCGTTCTCCGCCGCCCGGCTCAGCGCCGCTTCCCAGAACTCGCTTCAGTAGTCGATCCGCATCACGCGACGACGCGTCGTCGGGGCTGAGACCTGCTGCATGCCGGCGGCCGCGAAGATCTGCGGGGTGCCCACGCTCGCCTCGTCCCAGACGACCTCACCGCCGCCGCGGGCGACGATCGGGTAGCCCTCGAGCGCCGTCGCACCCTGGCTCCGTGCGAAGTCGACGGCCGCCTGGGCGAACTCGTACGTCAGTCCTTGCCCGCGAGCGCCGGCGCGGACGACGAAGCACGCGACGGCCCACACCGACGGGTCCTCACGGTCCTCCTGCCGGCCGGTCCAGACGACGGGGCTGCGTCCGTAGTAGCGGCGATAGGTCGGGCGCGGCGCGACGGCGACCCACCCGATCGGCCCCTCGGTCGAACGGCACGTCGTCGGCCGGACGGAAGGTGAGCACGCCGGTGTCGCTCATGCCACGAGCGTACGACCTGCGGGGCGGACGAGCCGGTCTGTACGCCGGGTTCTGTCCCCGTGCCCGGTTGCCCCGGCACGGGTGACGGTCATCCATCTAGGACCTGCGTTGCCACAGGCCTCCAGCGGTCTACCCGACTGCGCTTCTCGACAGAGAATCGGGCGGGCCGCCCTCCAACACAGTCTGTCTGACCTTGCTCCAGGTGGGGTTTACCGAGCCGCACCCGTCACCGGGCACGCTGGTGGTCTCTTACACCACCGTTTCACCCTGACCTGCACGCCGAGGCGTGCAGGCGGTCTGCTTTCTGTGGCACTTTCCCGCGGGTCACCCCGGGTGGCTGTTAGCCACCACCTTGCCCTTCGGAGCCCGGACGTTCCTCGGCACCGCCGCTCCGAGGAGCAGCGGCGACGCGACCGTCCGACCGACTCGTCCGCCCGGCAAGGATACCCGCCCTCAGACGTCCACCCGGTAGTCCAGCTCCAGCTCGTCCGCGCTGCGGCCGCGGATGCCCCAGTTCTCGCGGGGGCTCTCCACGACGACGACCTCCAGGTCGTCCTCCGCGAGCCCCAGCGCCGGGGCGACGTCGTCGTACATCGCTCGGACCAAAGCCCTCTTCGCCGCCGCCGTGCGACCGGTGAAGCACAGGATCTCGATCACGAGGTAGGCCTCGGAGCGCGGCGCGACCAAATCGCCGTCGTCCAGCAGCAGGAAGCGGTGGAACCGCTTGCCCTCGGGGAGCTGCCACGCGCCGACCAGGGCCGCATGGACGGCGTCGGACACCTGCGCCCGTCGCTCGCCCCACACCGACCGGTTCCCGTAGATCTTCACCTGAGCCATGGCGCGATCCTACGGACGTCACGGCCTCAGTAGGGAGACTTGCCGTCGAACGCGGTCCAGGCCTCGAACGGCGCCAGCGCACGGTCCACGGACCGGCGCTCCACGGGCACGGGGGCGGGTGCGCGGCCCGCGAGCACGTCGTGGAACATCCGGTCGTCGAAGCCGGCTGCCGCGGCGTCGTGGCGATCAGCGGCGAACACCACCCGGTCGACGCGCGCCCACAGCGCGGTCGCCAGGCACATGGGGCACGGCTCGCACGAGCTGTACAGCACGGCGCCGGGCAGCCAGTACGCGGCGACCTCCTGGCAGGCCGCCCGGATCGCCACCACCTCGGCGTGCGCGCTCGGGTCGAGGTCGACCGTCACACGGTTCGTCCCCTCCCCCACGGCCTGGCCGTCGCGCACCACGACCGCTCCGAACGGGCCCTGTCCTGACGGCACGCCGGTCACCGCCAGCTCGACCGCTCGGGTGAGCCACTGCTCGTCGGACGTCATGCTCCCGATGCTCCCACAACGAGGCGGACCACCGGCCAACGACCAGGAGCCGCCCGCCAGGCTCTAGGGTGTCCGGGTGCTGATCTGCCTCCCGCCCTCCGAGGGCAAGACGCCCGCGCCCGACGGCGGCGCCCCGGTCGACCTGCGGGCGCTCGCCGCGCCGCAGCTCGCCCCCCAGCGGGAAGCCGTCCTGGACGCCCTCGCGACGGTGAGCGCCCGACCCGACGCCACGAAGGTCCTGAAGGTCGGCGCGACGCTGGCCAAGGAGGTCACCCGGAACACCGCGTTGCGCACGGCGCCGGCGGCACCGGCCACGGACGTCTACACCGGCGTGCTCTACGCCGCGGCGGGCCTCGGCGACCTGACAGGTCCGGCGGCGGCGCTCTGCGCGGACTCCGTCCGCATCTTCTCCGGGTTGTGGGGGGTCGTCGCGCCGCAGGACCGTATCCCGGCCTACCGGCTCTCCATGGGCGTCGACCTGCCGGGCGTCGGCAGGCTCGCCACGGCCTGGCGTCCGCACCTGGCGGACGCGCTGACGGGGCGCGCGGCGGGCGACGTCGTCGTCGACTGCCGCTCCGCCGCGTACCTGGCGGCGTGGAAGCCCACGACCACCGGTCCCGACGCCGCCGACTGGGTCACCGTCCGGGTCGTGCGCGACGTCGACGGTCAGCGCACCGTCGTCTCGCACAACGCCAAGCACACCCGCGGCGTGCTCACGGGTCACCTGCTGCGCCGCGCGGGCGCCCCGCCGTCGTCGGCAGAGGCGCTGCTCGACGCGGCCCGCGAGCTCGACGGGCAGGTCATCGGCACCGAGATCGGCACCGGCCTGAGCTATCGCATGGTCGAGGCGACGCTGGGCGACGCGGCGGGCCGGGCGCGCAGCGGTCCGCGCACGCTCGAGCTCGTCATCGCCTAGAGAGCCGGCCCCGGCCGCGTCAGTCCGCGGCCGGGAACCCGACGACGCTGACCTCGCGGGCGCCGTCGGGCCAGAGCCTCAGCAGGGACAGCGAGCCCGGCGGGACACGCACCCGGCCCCAGGCGTTCGGCGGGGCGTCGAGCGCCAGGCCCACCAGCGTCCGGATCACCGCGGCGTGCGCCACGACGACCGACGTCGAGCTCTCGGCTCGCGCGACGACGTCGTCCAGGGCAGGCTGCACGCGCGTGGCGAGGTCGGCGTACGACTCGCCACCGGGCGGGGCGAACGTGCCCTCGGTGACCCACCGCACCAGGTCGCCGGGCCAGCCGGCGTGCACCTGCTCCGGGACCATGGCCTCCCACTCGCCGAAGCGGATCTCCGCGAAGCGCTCGTCGGTCCGCACGTCCGCCCCGATCCGCCGGCTCACGGCCGCGGCGGTCTCCTGGGTGCGCACGGTGGGCGAGGCGAACAGCGCGTCCGGGCGCGGCACGTCCGGCCACAGGTCCTTGCCGATCCGGAACACCGCGTCGGCTGCCTGCGCCGCCTGCCGCTGGCCCGCCGTCGTCAGCGAGGGTCCAGGCACGTCACCGCCGGACAGCGCACCGACCTCCGTCAACGGGGTGACCCCGTGGCGCACGAGGACCACGGTGGCCGGGACCACGCCGTCGTACCGGGCGAGCGCACCGGACGGAGGGCGCCGCATCAGCCCTGGGCGGCTCGGACGAGGATCCGGCCGCACTCCTCGCACCGGACGACCTGCTCCGGCGCGGCGTTCTTGGCGGCGGCCAGGTCACCGGCGTTCAGCTCGAGCCGGCAGCCCTCGCAGCGGTTGCCGTTCAGCGCGGCCGCGCCCGACCCGCCGAGCTGGGCACGCAGCCGGTCGTAGAGGGTGACGAGCCCTGCGTCCAGGCCCTCGGCGGCCTTGGACCGCTCGGCCGTCACTCCCGCGGCCGTGCCGTCGATCTCCGCGAAGGCCGCGTCGCGCTCGGCGATCGCCTTCTCCTGGGCGGAGACGAGCTCGCCGTGCGCGGCCTCGACCTTGGCCAGCGCCTCCTGGTGCGCCTCGAGCCGTTCCATGAGCTCGAGCTCGGCCTCTTCGAGGACGTTCTGGCGGCGCGCGAGCGACTCGAGCTCGCTCATGACGGCCGTCGCGTCCTTCGCCCCGAGCGCGCCGGCGTCCAGGCGCTGCTGGTCGCGCGTCGCGCGGTTGCGGACCTGCTCGACGTCGCGCTCGGCCTTGGTGACCTCCCGCTCCAGGTCGGCGACGGCGGTCCGCGAGTCGACCAGGGAGCCGTGCAGGTCGCGCATGCGGGCGTCCAGATCGGCGATCGTGGCGAGCGCCGGGTGGTTCCGGCGCTGGTGCGCGAGCTGCTGGAGCCTGGTGTCGAGGGCCTGGACCTCGAGCAGGCGACGCTGGTCCTCGACGGGTGCGGTAGCCATGGTGGGGTCCTCTCGTGCAGCTCTTCAGATGACGGTCAGCGACCCGTGCTCGCGACCCGGGTCGTCCACGGGTCCGTCACCAGGGTGCTCACTCTGGTGGTCACCGTACCGTCTCCCAGGCGGTCGGTGAGATCGGCGGCGGCGTAGGCCAGCCAGGGCCACTCGGAGGCGAAGTGGGCGACGTCGATCAGGAACGGACGCCCGCTCTCCGGCGGCGCGTCGTGCCCCGCCTCGAAGGCCGCCCGCTCACGCAGCTCGGACGCGGGGTGGTGGCGCAGGTCGGCCGTGACGTAGACGTCGACGGCGGCGGCCCGGACCGCGTCGAACAGCGAGTCCCCGGACCCTCCGACGACGGCGGCGGTGGTCACCTCGGCGTCGAGGTCGCCCGCCACGCGCACCCCCTGGGCCGTGGCGGGCAGCACGTCGGCGACCCGCCGGGCGAGCTCGCCCAACGTCGTCGGCCGCTCGAGCGGACCGACCCGCCCGATGCCTCGCTCGACGTCGTCGACGCGCGCCACCAGCGGTCGCCGGTCGGTGATGCCGACGAGGTCCGCGAGGGCGTCGGCCACGCCGCGCGGCGCGGAGTCGGCGTTGGTGTGCGCCACGTGCAGGGCGCAGCCCGCGGCGAGCAGCCGGTGCACCACGCTGCCCTTGAAGGTGGTGGCGGCCACGGACGTCACCGGCTTGAGGAACAGCGGGTGGTGGGTGACGAGCAGGTCGGCACCCCACTCGATCGCCTCGTCCACGACCGCGTCGACGGGGTCGACGGCGAACATCACCTGGCGCACCTCGCGGTGCGGGTCGCCGGCCACCAGGCCGACCGCGTCCCAGCCCTCCGCCGTCGACGGCGGGTACAGGTCGTCCAGGGCGGCGACGACGTCGGCGAGGGTGCGGGGCGCGGAGCTCATGGGCCGACCCTAACCATCGGCTCCCCCCGGCACTGGATTTAGCGATCCCTAAATCCATTGGTACGATCTCACCGTGGACACCCAGCCCCTGTACACCGTCAAGGCGGACCTCTTCCGCGCTCTCGCCCACCCGGCCCGTATCCAGGTGCTCGAGGTCCTGGCGGTGGAGCCCGACCGCACGGTCCTGGTCCCCCGCCTGCTCGAGGCCACCGGAGCCGAGCCGTCCGCGCTCTCCCAGCACCTCGCGGTGCTCAAGCGGGCCGGTGTCGTCGAGTCCCAGCGGTCCGGCAACGCCGTGCGCTACCGGCTCACCGAACCACTGGTCGCCGAGCTCCTCGTCGTCGCGCGCGCGTTCCTGCTCCGGCGCCTCGCCGCCGACGACGACGCGAGTCGCCTCGACGTGGTCCGCAGGCTCCCCACCCTGCCCGGCGCGACGGCACGCGGCGTCCTCGACGCCGCCGAGGCCGACCTGCCTGACAAGGTCCGCACGACCGTCACGGAGGAGTCCCGGTGACGATCCGCGACACCATCGCCCGGCTCGACGTCCGCGACCTGCTCCCCGGGCGGTCCGACTACGACCTGCGGCCGCGCACGCTCGGCGCCGACCTGGTCGCCGGCATCACCGTCGGCGTCGTCGCGCTGCCGCTGGCGCTCGCTTTCGGCGTGAGCTCCGGGGTCGGGCCCGCCGCGGGTCTCGTCACCGCCGTCATCGCCGGGATCGTCGCCGCGGTGTTCGGCGGCTCCAGGTTCCAGGTCTCCGGGCCGACCGGTGCGATGGCGGTGGTGCTCGCACCGGTCGTCGCGGCGCACGGCGTCGGGTCCGTCGCACTCGTGACCGTGCTCGCAGGAGTCCTGGTCCTGACGCTCGGCCTGCTCCGGCTCGGCCGGGCGGTGACCTACATCCCGTGGCCCGTGGTGGAGGGGTTCACGCTCGGCATCGCCGCCATCATCTTCCTGCAGCAGGTGCCCGCTGCGCTCGGCACGGACGCGGCCGTCGGCGAGAACTCCCTGGCCACCGCCCTGAGCTCCGTCGCGACGACGGCCACCGACCCGGGCACCGAGACGGCGTGGACCCTCGGCACCGTGGCCGTGGTCGTGCTGCTCATGGTGCTCCTCCCACGCCTGCACCACGCCGTCCCCGCCTCCCTCGTGGCCGTCGTCGTGGTCACGGCGCTCGCCGAGATCACCTCCGCGCCCGTCGCGCGCATCGGCGCCCTGCCCGACACGCTGCCCTCCCCCGTCCTGCCGAGCCTCGACGCGGGTGCCCTGCGGGAGGTGGTGGGCGCCGCCGTCGCGGTCGCCGCCCTCGCGGCGATCGAGTCCCTGCTGTCCGCGCGCGTCGCCGCTTCCATGGCACCGGGCGGCTCCGTCTACGCTCCGGACCGCGAGCTCCTCGGTCAGGGCCTCGCGTCGGTCGCGTCGGGACTCTTCGGGGGGATGCCAGCGACCGGCGCGATCGCTCGCACCGCCGTCAACGTGCGCTCCGGGGCCCGCACGCGACTCGCCGCCCTCGTCCACGCGATCGTGATCCTCGGCGTGATCTACCTCGCCACCGGACCGGTCTCCCAGATCCCGCTCGCCGCCCTGTCCGGCGTGCTCATGGTCACCGCCACGCGCATGATCGGCCCTCGCACCGTGCGGGCGATCCTGCGCTCGACGCGGTCCGACGCCAGCACGTTCGCCATCACGGCGTTCATCACCGTCGCGTTCGACCTGATCGAGGCCGTGCAGATCGGGCTCGTCGTCGCCGCGTTCTTCGCGCTGCGCCACGTCGCCCGGGCATCCGCCGTGCACCGCGAACCGCTGCCCGGTCCGGCGCACGAGGGCGACGACCGCATCGCCCTGTTCCGGCTCGACGGCGCGATGTTCTTCGGCGCGGCGGACCGCATCCTCACCGAGCTCACCGAGGCCTCCACCCGCGGCGACGTCGAGGTGGTGATCCTGCGCCTGTCCCAGCTGCAGATGGTCGACGCCACCGGAGCCAAGGCTCTGGCCGACCTCATCACCGAGCTCGAACGCCGTGGCGTCACCGTCCTCGTGAAGGGAGTCCAGGACCGACACCGCTCCCTCATCGTCCGGGTCGGGGTGCTCGACGAGCTCCGGCACGAGAAGCACGCCTTCGACACCCTCGCCGACGCCGTCGAGCACGCACGCTCGCACGTCCGCCGGGCAGCCATCGGTTGAGCCGGGCGCTGCGTGCGGGCTGGGCGGCCGGGCTCACTTCGCGTCGGCGTACGAGTCGACGGTCGCGACCGTGAGCGGGAACGAGACCGGGAAGTCGCCGAACAGCAGGCGCCCGGCCTCGACCGCCGCCTCGCGCAGCTCCCGTGCGACGTCGGCGGCGAGCGCCGCCGGGGCGTGCACCACGACCTCGTCGTGGAGGAAGAACACCAGGTGCGCACGGTCGGCGAACGGTGCGGGCCCCTCGTTCGAGCGGGTGGCGACGGGCAGGTTCCACAGCCGTCGCCGGATGAACGCGATCCAGCACAGCGCCCACTCGGCGGCGGTGCCCTGCACCACGAAGTTGCGGGTGAACCGTCCCCAGGACCGCGCCGAGGAGCGCGCCAGGGTGGCGGCGTCGGCCGGCGCCCCATCCCCGAGCGCCCCGGACTGCGCCGCGTCCCACGCCTCTCCCGGCGGTGGCGAGGTGCGCCCGAGCCAGGTGCTGACGACGCCGCCCCGCTCGCCGGTGCGCGCGGCATCCTCGACGAGCCCCATCGCGCGGGGGAACGCGCGCGACAGCCGCGGCAGCACCTGGCCGCTCGCGCCCGTCGTCCCGCCGTACATCGCGCCGAGCATCCCGACCTTGGCGAGCTCACGGGTCGGCACCGCGCCCGTGGCGACGATGCCGGCGTACAGGTCGCCACCCGCGCCCGCGGCGGCCATCGTCTCGTCCGCCGCGAGGCCCGCGAGCACGCGGGGCTCGAGCTGTGCCGCGTCGGCGACGACGAGCACCCACCCGGGGTCGGCCTGGACGGACCGGCGCACCGACCTCGGCAGCTGCAGCGCCCCTCCGCCGGTGGACGACCAGCGCCCGGTCACGACCCCACCGACCACGTAGTCCGTGCGGAAGCGACCGTCGCGCACCCAGTGGTCGAGCCACGACCACCCGTTCGCGGTGTAGAGCCGGTACAGGTTCTTGTACTCCAGCAGCGGCGCGACGACGGGGTGGTCGATCTTCTCCAGCTCCCACTTGCGCAGGCTCCGCGCGCCCACGCCCGCGTACTCCATGGCTCTCAGCAGGTCCGGGTGGGAGTCCGGGTTGAGCGAGGCCGGCGCGTCGAGGGCAGCACGGATCTTCCCCGCGAGCGCCTCCAGCTTCTCGGGCCGCCGGCCCTCGGCAGGCCGGGGACCGAGCACCGCGGTGAGGATCTCGTCGTGGACGTCCGCCCGCCAGGGCAGCCCGGCGTGGTGCATCTCGGCCGCGGCGAGCGCTCCCGCGGACTCGGCGGCGAGGAGCAGCCGCAGCCGGCCCGCCCCGGTCGACCCGGCGACCGCGGCGTGCTGCGCCGCCAGCTCGGCGAGGAGGTCGGGCGCCCGGCCCGTCGACGGCCCCGCGGGTCCGTCGACGCCGCGCGCCGGTGCGGTCGCGTCGAGGTCGAACAACGACTCCTCCTGCGGACGGCGCAGCGCGCCGACGGCGACCTCGCCGCCGGGCGGGGTGAGGCCCATCGCGTCCCAGTCGCCGGGCGGCGCCGTGGCGAGGGCGGAGCCGGCGGACAGGCTCGAGCCGCGCAGGATCCGGTGCGCGAGGCGCAGGTCGTGCCCGCGCTCGACGCGCACGCCCGCCGTGAGCAACGCCGGGTACCACCGGTTGGTGTCCTGCCCCGTCCACCGCGGCGGGACGGCGGCGGACGCCTCGACGTCCCGCACGACGGCGGGGAGGTCGTCGGGGGCGACCACCAGCGAGTCCGCAACGCCCTCGTCCCCCGGTGTGCCGCCGTCGTCGGCGACGCGGACCAGGCGGACGGAGCCCGCGGGCTCCGGGGCGAGGACGACGTGCACAGGCCCATCGTGCCCGGTGCTACCGACACTCCGCCTCGACCGCCCCCGGTGGGAGGGCGTCGAGGACGGCGTCGTGGCGGCGCAGCGTTGCCGGACCCGGGGCGCAGGGCACGCAGTGACGGCACGCGCTCAGCGATGACACCCTGGTCCACGAGGCTCCCGCCATCATCGGCCGCCTCTCCCCCAGCCCGCTCACTCACCCCCAGCGGCCCGAAGGAGCACGATGACCATGTCCGACGGCGGCACGCCCCACGTCCGGGCCGTCGCACCCGACCTCGCCCGCGGACTGATGCTCCTGCTCATCGCATTGGCGAACGTCCCCTGGTTCCTCTACGGGTCCGAGGTCGCCCAGACCAGCGCGCACCGCCCCGGGGCCACCGGGCTCGACGCGATGTGGCAGACCGTCGCGATCATCGCCGTCGACGGTCGCAGCTATCCGCTCTTCGCCTTCCTCTTCGGTTACGGCATCTGGCAGTCCTTCACGCGCCAGCGCGCCGCGGGGCTCGACGAACGGACCGCGCGGCGGGTGCTGCAGCGTCGCCACCTCTGGCTGCTCGCCTTCGGTGCCGTCCACGCGGCACTGCTGTGGTACGGCGACGTCCTCGGCGCCTACGGACTGGCCGGGCTCCTCGTCGTCTGGCTCTTCCTGCACCGCCGCACCAGGACCCTGCTGGTGTGGGCCGGGGCTCTGACGGGCCTGCTGGCGATCGGAGCGGTCATCACCATGGGGGCGGGAGCGCTCCTCCCTCCCGAGATCACCGCCATGTCCGGCGACATGACGCCCGAGCTCGCCGGCATCAGCCCGTACCTCGCCTCGATCCTGCCGCGGCTCGCCTTCTGGCTGCCCATGACGGTCACGCAGGGAATCCTCGGCCTCGTGGTGCCCGCCGCGATCCTCCTCGGCATCGCCTGCGCACGCGCCCGGGTGCTGGAGGAGCCTCGCGCCCACCGCCGGCTGCTCGTGCGCACCGCCGCCCTCGGCATCACGCTCGGCTGGGCCGGAGCGATCCCCTCGGTGATGATGCACCACGGGGAGTGGGCGCTGCCCGAGTGGGCGCCGACCCTGCTGCACCTGGTGACGGGCCTCTTCGGCGCGCTCGGCTACGCCGCGGCCTTCGCGCTGGTCGCGGCACGCTTCACGGACGAGCGCCGGCCAGGACGTGTCGTGGAGGCGCTGACGGCCGTCGGCAAACGGTCCCTGACCAGCTACCTGCTGCAGTCGGTGATCTTCGCCCCGCTGCTGTGCGCCTGGGGACTGGGGCTCGGCGGTGTCCTGGACCAGTGGCAGGCCGCGCTCGTGGCGGTGGCTGCGTGGCTGGTCACGGTCGCCGTCGCGGTGACGCTCGACCGCCGAGGTCTGCGCGGGCCTGCGGAGCGGGCGTTGCGCGCCCTGTCCTCGCGTGGCACGGCGACGTCTCCGACGCCCGTCGGCCGCAGCTCCACGTGAGCGAGCCGGGTCACCGGCGCACCAGGAACGCGCACGTCACGCCCCCTACCGCCTATCCTGTGGGGGCTGATGACTGAGATGACCACGACCTCCCGCCCACTCGTGCCGCGGTGCACGGCAGCCTTCGTCGACGCCCCGTCCGGGCAGAGGTGCACGGCATGACGCCCACCGGGCCGACCGAGGAGCCGAGCGACGGGCAGGTGGTCCTTGGCGGGAAGTACGTCCTGGGCGACATCCTGGGCACGGGCGGTACCTACACCGTCTACGAGGCCGCCCGCCTGCGGGTCACGGACGCCGAGGAGACCGCCACCGAGCCCGAGGCCGCGCTCCTGGTCAAGGTCCTGCACCCGCACCTGGTCGACGACGAGACGGCCCGCGCCGCCATGACCCGCGAGATCGTGGCGTCGGCCCTGGTGAACCACCGCGGCGTGGTGAAGGTGCTGGACACCGGAGAGGACGAGGTCGCGGGGGCCGACGTGCCCTGGCTCCTGACCCGCCGCCTTCCTGGTGCACCGGTCTCCGAGGTGGCCGGCGGAGACGGCCTGCCGTGGCGAGAGGCACTCGCCCTGATCGACGGGCTGCTCGACGCCCTGGCGGCGGTCCATGCCGCCGGGCTGGTGCACCGCGACGTCGGTCCGCGCAACGTCGTGGTGGACCGGCGCGAGGACGGCGGGCTGACGGTCGGTCTGCTCGACCTCGGGCTCGCCGGCCCCGCCGGCGGGGACGGCGACGGCAAGACGGTCGCCGGGTCCGTGGTGGGCATGTCGCCCGAGCAGGCCCAGGGCCGGCCGCTCGACGCCCGTAGCGACCTGTACGGGGTCGGGGCGCTGACCTACTACGCCCTCACCGGACATGCGCCGTACGAGCGCGCCCGGCCGGAGGACGTCCTGCGGGCCCATGTCGGAGCACCGGTCCCCGCGCCGTCGGCACGGCGAGCCGCAGTCCCGGTCTCCGTCGACCGCTTCGTGGCACAGGCGATGGCCAAGGACCCGGCACAGCGGTTCGCCTCCGCCGACGCGATGCGCGCGGCGGCCGCGGCCCTGCTGGGAACCGGCGCCGCCGACACCCAGGCAGACGCGGCCAGCTCGGACGCGACGATGACGCTGGGTCAGATCGCTGCGAACGATCCGCACCGGACGGCCGTCGTCGGGGCGGCAGGCGCAGCGGCGGCTGCGGCCGCAGCCGCGGCGGGCGAGGAGGCCGAGCTCCAGCGCACCCGTCAGGTCGGTGCCGTGGGCGCCTCTGCCACCCCGCCCGAGGGTGTCCCCGCCACGACGGCGGCGGACGACGCCGCACCGCCGGCGCCAGAGGGGCCGGAAGGGCCGGAAGGGCCGGAGCAGGACAAGCGCTCCCGGCGGAGGATACTCGCCGTCGTCCTCGCGCTCGTCCTGGTCGGCGCCGTCGGAGCGTTCGCGTTCTGGGCCCTGCGCGACACCGACGACGGTGGACCGGTCTCGCCGGCCACGCACAGCCCGTCACCGACGCCCAGCCCGTCGCAGTCCCAGGCGACGACGGCGCCGCCACCGCCGGCCGACCCGACCACCCGGTCGACGCCGACCGCGGACCCGACGCCGACGCCGTCCGAGACGCCTACGGACGACTCGACGCCCACGCCGTCACCGACGGACGAACCGACCGACGAACCGACCTCGACCCCGACGGCCGACCCGGAACCGACCGACGAACCGGAGCCGACCTCGACGCCCGACCCGGATCCCACCGGTGACGCGACACCGCCCACGGAGCCGAGCGCACCAGCGGATCCGAGCCCCGGCGACGACTCGGCAGACGGCGGCGACCCGGTGGGCGATGACGCCCCCGCGGGGTCCTGACGGCACCACGTCCTCCAGCGGGGTCGGTCAGCGGCGGATCGCGGCCACCGCGTCGTCGTAGAGGCGCTCGAGCGGGATCGCCCCGTCCCGGCGCACCCACCAGGCACCCGCCACGTCCAGGCACGCGAGAGCGCCCACCACGACGGCTGCGGCCGCGAGCTCCGGGTCGACGCCGGCGTCAGGGTCCGCGGCCCGGATGCGCTCGGCGAGGATCGGCACCAGCAGGTCCTGCCAGGCGAGCTGCTTCTCGAGGTGCCGTGCGCGCAGCGTCTGGTTGCCGTAGAGCATCCGGCCGATCTCGAGCTCGTCCGCCTCGTCGGTCGTGACGGCGTCACGCAGCGCCAGCAACGCCGCCCTGACCGCCGCCCACGGCGGCTCGTCCGCCGGCCGCCCGGCGAGCGCCGAGGCGACGATCCGGCCGCGTTCGACGAGCTCGCCCAGCACCACGTCCTCCTTGGTGGCGAAGTACCGGAAGAACGATCGGCGGCTGATGCCCGCCTGTGCGGCGACTTCGTCGATGGTCGTCTCCTCGAAGCCTCGCTCGGCGAACAGCCGCATCGCCGTGCGGGCGATCTCCTGGTGGACCGCGCGGCGGGTGCGTTCGCGAAGACTTTCTGGAGCGTTGCCGGTCATCCGGCCAAGGTAGCCATCTTCGGCAGCTAGCGCCACGTTTGGCACTCAGTGCCATCTATGTCCTACAGTGTCATCATGAGCTCACTCGACTTCTCCTCGCAGACCACCCTCGTCACCGGCGCCAGCTCGGGGATCGGCCGCGCGCTCGCCCGCACGCTCGCCGCCCGCGGCTCCGACCTCGTCCTCGTGGCGCGCCGGATCGACCGGCTGGACGCGCTCGCCGCCGAGCTCCGCGCGGCGCACGGCACGCGCGTCGAGACCGTGCCGGCCGACCTCGCCGTCGCACGCCCCGGAGCCGCGGTCCGCGCGGAGCTGCAGCGTCGCGGCGTGCAGGTCACCAGCCTCGTCAACAACGCCGGCTTCGGCACGGACGGCCGGTTCGACGACGAAGACCCGGACCGGCTCGCCGACGAGATCGCGGTCAACATCGGCGCCGTCGTCGATCTCTGCCACACCTTCCTGCCCGATCTGCGCGCGGCGGGCCACGGTTTTCTCGTCAACATCACGAGCGACGCCGCGTACGCGCCCATCCCCGGGATGGCCGTGTACGCCGCGACCAAGGCGTTCGTCCTCGGCTTCACCGAGGCGCTCTGGTGGGAGCTGCGCGACAGCAGCATCCGCACGCTCGCCTTCGCGCCCGGCCTGACCGCGACCGAGTTCTTCGACGAGATCGGGACCGAGCAGTACGGCGGCAGCTACCAGTCGCCCGAGCAGGTGGCCGACGCGGCGCTCCGTGTGCTCGAGCGCCGGTCACCCGGGCCGAGCGCCAGTGCCAGGCCGGGAAGCAGCATCATGTCGTCCATGGTCGGGCTCCTGCCCCGGGCTGCCCGGGTCCGGGCGGTCGCACGAGTTGCCGGTTCCGCGCGGCTCGTGCGCAGTTGATCGCTCATACAGACCTGTGAGTTCACCCGTGCCCGGCGAACGGCTCCGTTGCGGCGCCTCGTGCTCGTTCCCTGGCTCCCAGAAGTCTCACAGAACCACTGAGAGACCTCTCGGTCCGGTTGGCGATGATCCGGAGCATGACAACTATCGACGTCCGCGGCCTGACCAAGCGGTACGGGCCTGACACCGTGGTGGATGACGTGTCGTTCACCGTCGAACCGGGACAGGTGACCGGCTTCCTCGGGCCGAACGGAGCCGGCAAGTCCACGATCCTGAAGATGATCACCGGCCTGGCCGCTCCGACGCGAGGCTCGGTGACCATCGGCCGCCGCCGCTACCGCGACCTTCCCGTCCCACTCACCGAGGTGGGTGCGCTGCTCGATGCCGGCGCGGTGCACGGCAGCCGGACGGCGTACCAACACCTGCTGGCGCTCGCTGCGAGCAACGGTCTCGCGCGACACCGGGTCGACGACGTACTGACCCGGGCGGGCATGGAATCCGTCGCCGGGAAGCGGATCGGTGGGTTCTCCCTCGGGATGCGGCAACGACTCGGTATCGCGGCAGCTCTGCTCGGCGAACCGAAGGTGCTGGTCTTCGACGAGCCTGTCAACGGGCTGGATCCCGAGGGCATCCGCTGGGTTCGACGGCTCATGCGCTCACTCGCCGGGGAAGGCCGTGCGGTCCTGTTCTCCAGCCACCTCATGAGCGAGATGGCACAGACCGCCGACCACCTGGTCGTGATCGGACGAGGCCGGCTCATCGCCGATACGACTGTCGACGAGTTCGTGCGGTCCGGTGGCGAGGAAACCGTGCTCGTGCGCACCTCCGACCCGCACTTCTTCGCACCGCGTCTGGTCGAGGCCGGGGGCGCCGTGCGGGACCGGTACGCAACCTCGATGGTCGTCTCCGGCATGACGCCCGACGAGATCGGCGCGCTCGCAGCTCACCACGACATCGTGCTCAGCGAGCTCACGCCGCAACACGCTTCGCTGGAGGACGTCTTCATGGAGATGACCCGCGAGAACATCGACTACCACGGGACAGTGGCGTGAGCGCCGTCGGTGCGCCGAGCAGCGTGAAGTTCACGCATGCGCTTCGTGCGGAATGGATCAAGCTGCGCAGCCTGCGCTCCACATGGCTCACCCTGGTGTGCCTGTTCGTGGTCGGGATCGGGATCAGCCTCTTGGCGACGAGCGCCGCGGGAGCGCAATATTCGGACGCGACCGCGGCGGAGCGGGCGGCGTGGGATCCGACCGGGAGCAGCCTGACGTCATACATCGTCGCCCAACTGATCGTCGGCGTGATCGGCATCCTCGTGGTCACCTCGGAGTACGCCACCGGCGAGATGCAGACGTCCGTGATGACCAGCCCGCGCCGCTACCGTCTGCTGGCGGCCAAGGTGGTGACGGTCACCGCCGTCGCGGCGATCGCCGGCCAGTCGCTGATGTTCGCCGCGTTCGGCGGGGGGCAGGCCGTCCTCGCCGCACACGGCGCACCCCGCGCGACGCTGGGTGATCCCGGCGTGCTCTCCGCCGTCGTGGGCGGAGGGGTCTATCTCACCGCGGTCGCGCTGCTCGCGGTGACGCTCGGCGTGATCACACGAGCGACGGCTGGTGCCCTCGCCATCCTCGTGGGAATCATCTTCGTCATCCCGGGTTTCGCGGGGCTGTTTCCCTCGTGGGTCCAGTTCCTGCTGGACTACTGGCCGACCCAGGGTGCGGCCACGGTCATGACCACGATGCCCGACGCCGACTTTCCGTACCCCTGGCTGAACCTCGGCGGGATGTGCCTCGGAGTCGGCACCCTGCTGGTCGCCGCGTTCGTCCTCTTCCGGCGCCGTGACGTGTGATGCGTGGTCAGGTGACGTTGCGCGACATGAGCCGGGGCGCCGGTGCGTCGGTCGCGGCGTTGGCCGCGATGGCGGCTGTCGCCGCGGCCGGTCTCCTGCTTCTCGACGCAGACCGGCTCGGTGGGCTCGCGACGCAGACGGTGGCCGTGCTCGTGCTGGCCGCGGGAGGCTCCGTCGAGATCGAGGCAATCCTGTCCGGGCTTCCGGTCGGCCTGCGAGGGTTCGTCGAGGTGATGCCGCTGGGGGTCTCGCTCGTGGGGGCTCTGGTGCTGGGCGCGCTGCTGGTGCGCGGCGGCAGGGTCGGGCTGCTCGTCCGCGGCGCGACGGCCGTCGCCGTCCTGCTGGCGGGTATCGCTGTGGTGCCGCTGTCCGTGCGCGGAACGATCACCCTGCGACTGCCCCAGATCGCGCCCACGGCAGCCAGCGGCTCCACCGCTCGCAGCTGCCCGGAAGGGGCGGCCCTGGGTGGCCTGAGCGGCCTGGGCGGCCTGGGCGGCCTGGGCGACGCGGTCGGTGCGTTCGACGTCGGGCTCTCCGTGGCCATCGGACCGACGATGGTGGCGGCGACATGCTGGACAGTCGCTGTCGTCGCGGCGTGCTGGGTGGTGACGCGAGTGCGGTCCGTCGCGCGAGCAGCACGCGCCGCAGCATCGTCCATCGGCGCGCTCACGGTGCTCCTTGTCGCCGGTGCCTGGGTGCTCTGGGGGTCCTCGGCGGGCGGCGGCGTCTTGCTCGGCTCGCCGCTGGCGCTGTCGGCGGCCCTGCTGACCGGGCTCGGCGTGCCCTGGACGCTGCACAGGGAAGAGATCCTCGCCTGTCTGCTCGACGGCACCGGCTCCCTCCTCGGCTCCGGGCTGATCGCCCCGGGCGGTCCGCTGACCTGGGTGGCGCTCGCACTGCTCCTGGGCATCGGGATCGTCGGCGCGCGAGCCGTTCCCCCCACGGGCGGTCCGATGCGCCGGGCACTCGGCGCTGCCGCCGCGCTGGCTCCGGTGATGAGCCTCGTGCTGACCATCCTCGCACTGGCCACCCGGATCTCGGTCGACCTCGGCGTCGCTGTGCGCGGCTTCGTCCAGCCCGTGCTGGACGTGAGTCTTCACACCGACCTGTGGACCGCAGCCGGAACCGGGCTGGTGGCGGGCGCGGTCGCAGGCTTCACCGGCAGCCTTCTCGTCACCGGGACGAGAAGCATGGCGTCGGTAGGGTGGCGGGCATGGACCGACCGGGTCAGGCGATGACCAAGGGCAGCACCAGCGAGCGCCTGCTGGTGGTCGACGACGAAGACACGGTTCGCAACCTGCTCTCGGCCGCGCTCCGGTTCGCCAGCTTCCAGGTGGGCTCTGCCGCCACCGCTGCGGAAGCGGTGGCCGCCGCAGCCGAGAATCCTCCCGATCTCGTGCTGCTCGACGTCATGCTTCCGGACCTGGACGGCTTCGAGGTGGTGCGTCAGCTGCGCGAACAGCGTCAGGAGAGCCATGGCGGCCCCGTCCCGGTCCTCTTCCTCACCGCACGGGACCAGCAGATCGACAAGGTCACCGGGCTCTCGCTGGGCGACGACTACGTGACCAAGCCGTTCGACCTGGAGGAGCTCATCGCCCGGATCCGCGCGATCCTCCGCCGCACCACGGGCCGGCAGACCGACCTGCTGACGCTCGGCACACTGACGCTCGACGTGGCGGGCCACCAGCTCACCCGGCAGGGGCAGCCGGTGCGCCTCTCCCCGACCGAGCTCCGGCTGCTGCACTACCTGATGGAGAACGCGGGGCAGGTCGTCTCGAAGGCACAGATCCTCGACCGGGTATGGCGATACGACTTCGGCGGCGACGCCAGCATCGTCGACACCTACATCTCGTACCTGCGGCGCAAGGTCGACGGGGCCGGGCCGAAGCTCATCCACACCGTCCACGGCGTCGGCTACGTGATGCGGGAACCCCGGCCGTGAGGGGCCCTGTCCACCGGTTCTCGCTTCGGACGAGGCTCCTGCTGATCACGGCGGGCCTCCTGCTGACCGGACTGGGCATCATCGGCACGGTCCTGACTGGTCACCTGGAGCGGTACCAGCTCGGTCGGTTGGATGATCAGCTGGGCATGATGGCTTCGATCATCGCGACCGGGCCCGGTACGAGGGCGCCGGACCTCGAGCGCACCGCCGACGCCGCACTCCTCGAACCCGCCCTCGACGTCTTCGGCGATCCCTACCTGGTCCGCCTCGATCGCGACGGCACTCCGCACGGCACGATCCGCTCACCGCAGCTGGACCCGGCGAGCCTGCCGAGCCTCGACGACCTTCGGGCGGTGCCCACGGACGGGTCGGCCACCGACCTGCCCGCCGCTGACCGGTCGGCACGGTGGCGAGTGGTCGCCCAGCCGGCCTCCGGTGGGGACGGAACGGTGATCGCGGCCGCACCGCGCACCGACATCGATGCCACCGTCGCTCAGATCCGCGCGAGCAGTCTGATCAGCGGTCTGGTCCTGCTGGTCACGCTGACGGCCGTCGGCTGGTTCGCGCTCGGACGAGGGCTTCGGCCGCTGCGCCGCGTCGAAACCACTGCGTCGGCCATAGCCGACGGAGACCTCACCCAGCGCGTGCCCGACCTGGCCGTGGCGGGAACGGAGATCGGGCGGCTCGCGCGTTCGCTCAACGCCATGCTCGGTCAGCTGGAGCGAGCGTTCGCCGACCGGGCTGCCTCCGAGGCACGGATGCGAACCTTCGTGGCGGATGTCAGCCACGAGCTTCGCACCCCGCTGTTCGGCATCACGGGCACCGCCGATCTCTACCGGATGGGTGCGCTTCCCGAACGGGCCGACGTCGACGAAGCGATCAGCAGCATCCGCCGGGAGGCAGCTCGGCTGACGGCGCTGACCGAGGACCTGCTGCTGCTCGCGCAGCTCGACGAGGCACCCGACGGACAGCTCGACCGGGCGCCGATGGATCTGCGTACCCTCGCAGGTGACGCGCGGAGCATCCTGCGCGCTCTCGACCCCAACCGCCCGGTCGAGCTCACCGGCCCGGGCGGCAACGGTCCACCAGGGCCGGCTCCCGCCCACGCCGATGAGGCCCGACTGCGCCAGGTCGCTACCAACCTCGTCGGCAACGCCACCGTCCACACCCCGCCAGGAACGCCCGTCCGCCTCGGCGTGGGGACCTTCGACGGCGGAGCGATACTCGAGGTGGCCGACCACGGGCCGGGGATGACCGCCGCACAGGCGGATCGCGTCTTCGAGCGCTTCTACCGCGCCGACCGCTCGCGCAGCCGGTCCGGCGGCGCCAGTGCCGGGCTGGGCCTGGCGATCGCGCGCTCGCTCGCGCGAGCGCACGGCGGAGACATCGAGCTCACCACAGCACTCGGCGAAGGCGCGTGCTTTCGTCTCGTGCTCCCCACGCCGGACCAAGGTCGGCATCCGGGATGAGGACAACGCCGAACTGAGGCGACCAGAGTGGGCCCGGAGGGACTCGAACCCCCGACATCCACGGTGTAAGCGTGGCGCTCTGACCAACTGAGCTACAGGCCCTGGCAGCGCAGGCAAGGATACCGGCCCCGCGACCCGGTTCGGGACGACTCGGGCGGGCGCGCCGTCGACGGGCTCCGGATCAGATCTCTGCGAGCGCCGCCCGGTACGCCTCGAGCTCGCGGCGCTCGCCGCGCGGGTGCACGACCGTCCAGCGGACGATGCCGTCGGCGTCCACGAGGAACGAGCCCCGCAGCGCGTGACCGGACTCCGGGTCGAACACACCGAAGGCGGTCGCGGCGGCCCCGTGCGGCCAGAAGTCGCTGAGCATCTCGAACCCGAAGCCTTCGATCTCCTCCCACGCCTTGAGGGTGAAGACCGGGTCGGTGGAGACGGCCAGCAGACGCACGCCGGCCGCCTCGAAGTCCTCGATGTTGTCCCGGAGCTCGCTCAGCTCGCCCGTGCAGGTACCGGAGAAGGCGAACGGGAAGAAGACCACGAGCACGCTCTCACCGCGCAGGTCGGCGAGGTGGGTGGGCGTGCCGTGCGTGTCCGGCAGCGTGAAGTCCGGTGCCGGGTCGCCGGCACGCAGGACGGGGCTGCTCATCCGGGGCTACCGACCGCGCGGTGCCAGTCGCGTGGCGGACCAGTCGTCGCCCGCGGCGAACGTGCTGGTCGCGTGCAGGCCTGCCGTGGTGGCGGCCTCCATGATCTCGTCGTGGGCCACATGGCCTTCCCGGCGCGGCTTGCGCGTCAGGAGCCAGACCTGGCCTCCGTCGTCGAGCGCGGTCTGGACGTCGACGAGCGTGTCCGTCAGGTCGCCGTCCTCCTTGCGCCACCAGACGATGACCCCGTCGATGACGTCCCCGTAGTCCTCGTCCACGAGCTCGCCGCCGACCAGGCCCTCGAGCGCTTCGCGCAGAGGCTCGTCGACGTCGTCGTCCCACCCGAACTCCTGCACGACCTGACCGGTGGTGAACCCGAATCGCTCGGCCGGGCTTTCCGCCTGCTGTCCCACGTGGACCTACGTTCCTTCCGTCGTCGTCAGGCGCACCCCGCGGTGCGCCTGTGAGCGTCAAGGTAGTGCACGCGGCGCCGTCGTGCGCGCCGGTCCACCGCCCCCGGCGGCGCCCTCGACCGAGTCCGGACACATCACCATGACGTAGATCACGGATTCTTGACCGCCGCCTGGTGTCCGGGCTGAGAAAGTCAGGACACAATGAGTAGTGACCACCCCGTGGGTGGACCGCGCCGTCGCGACCCCGGCGACGCGGCCGCCCGTGCACGGGACGCCTGACACGAGCGGTCGCCGGACCACGGCGGCAGCCCGCAGAAGAGAGAGGTTGCTGGTGGCTTCGTACGACGAGACCGGACCGCTGATCGACGGTCCGCTCAGCGCGGTACCGGACATCGACCCGTCGGAGACGTCGGAGTGGATGGAGTCCCTGGACGGGCTGATCGACGACAAGGGCGGCCCACGGGCGCGCTACGTGATGCTCAACCTGATGCGTCGCGCACGCGAGCGCAGCGTGCAGATCCCCACCTCGGTGGCGACCCCGTACGTCAACACCATCGGTGTGCACGAGGAGCCCTACTTCCCCGGCGACGAGGCCATGGAGCGCAAGTACCGCTCCTGGAACCGCTGGAACGCCGCCGTCATGGTGACGCGCGCCCAGCGTCCCGGTCTGTCCGTCGGCGGGCACATCTCCTCCTACGCCTCCGTGGCGACGCTCACCGAGGTCGGCCTGAACCACTTCTTCCGCGGCAAGGACCACGCGGGCGGCGGCGACCAGATCTACTTCCAGGGCCACTCCTCCCCCGGCATGTACGCGCGGGCGTTCCTCGAGGGCCGGCTCAGCGCCGACCAGCTCGACGGGTTCCGGCAGGAGAAGTCGCACCCCGGCGGCGGCCTGCCGTCGTACCCCCACCCGCGGCTCATGCAGGACTTCTGGGAGTTCCCGACGGTCTCCATGGGCCTCGGCCCGGCCTCGGCCATCTACCAGGCCTGGACGAACAAGTATCTCGAGAACCGCGGGATCAAGGACACCAGCCAGCAGGACGTCTGGGCGTTCCTCGGCGACGGCGAGATGGACGAGCCCGAGTCGCGCGGCCTGATCCAGCACGCGGCGCACCAAGGCCTGGACAACCTGACGTTCGTCGTGAACTGCAACCTGCAGCGCCTCGACGGTCCCGTCCGCGGCAACGGCAAGATCATGCAGGAGCTGGAGGCGCAGTTCCGCGGCGCCGGCTGGAACGTCATCAAGGTCGTCTGGGGCCGCGAGTGGGACGCGCTGCTCAACGCGGACAAGGACCGCGCCCTGGTCAACCTCATGAACTCCACTCCGGACGGCGACTTCCAGACCTACCGTGCGGAGTCGGGCGCGTTCATCCGCGAGCACTTCTTCGGCCGCGACCCGCGCACCAAGGCCCTCGTCGAGAACATGACCGACGACGACATCTGGAACATGAAGCGCGGCGGGCACGACTACCGCAAGATCTACGCGGCCTATGCGGCCGCTCGCGCGCACACCGGCCAGCCGACCGTCATCCTCGCCCAGACCGTGAAGGGTTACGCCCTCGGTTCGGGCTTCGCCGGCCGCAACGCCACGCACCAGATGAAGAAGGTCAAGAACACCGACCTCAAGGTGCTGCGCGACACTCTGCACATCCCCCTGACGGACGAGCAGATCGACGCCGAGCCGAACATGCCGCCGTACTACCACCCGGGCATGGACGACGACGCGGTCCAGTACATGCTGGAGCGTCGCCGCCAGCTCGGCGGGTTCGTCCCCGAGCGCCGCTCGAAGGCGAAGCCGATCAAGCTCCCCGAGGCGAAGACGTACGAGCTGCTCAAGAAGGGCTCGGGCACGCAGGAGGTCGCCTCGACCATGGCGTTCGTGCGCCTGCTCAAGGACCTCATCAAGGACAAGGGCATCGGCCCGCGCATCGTGCCGATCATCCCTGACGAGGCACGGACGTTCGGTCTCGACGCGATCTTCCCGAGCGCGAAGATCTTCAACACCGTCGGCCAGAACTACCTCGCGGTGGACCGTGAGCTCATGCTGAGCTACAAGGAGTCCGAGTCCGGGCAGATCATGCACACCGGCATCAACGAGGCCGGTTCCGCGTCTGCCTTCCAGGCGGTCGGCACCTCCTACGCCACGCACGGTGAGCAGATGGTGCCGTTCTACATCTTCTACTCGATGTTCGGCTTCCAGCGCACGGGCGACCAGTTCTGGGCCGCCGGCGACCAGCTCACGCGCGGTTTCATCATCGGCGCGACGGCGGGACGCACCACCCTGACGGGTGAGGGCCTCCAGCACGCGGACGGCCACTCGCCCCTGCTGGCCGGCACCAACACCGCGATGGTCCAGTACGACCCGGTGTACGGCTACGAGATCCGGCACATCGTGCGGGACGGCATCGAGCGGATGTACGGCGACGGCTCCGACGGCCGGGACCAGAACGTCATGTACTACCTCACGGTGTACAACGAGCCGATGGTCCAGCCGGCCGAGCCGGAGGACGTCGACGTCGAGGGCATCCTGCGAGGCATCCACCGCATCTCCGTCGAAGGCGGCGAGGGCCCCCGTGCTCAGCTCCTGGCATCCGGTGTGGGTGTTCCGTGGGCGCTCGAGGCGCAGCAGCTGCTGCGCGACGACTGGGGCGTCTCCGCCGACGTGTGGTCCGTGACGAGCTGGAACGAGCTGCGCCGGGACGCGCTGGCCGCGGAGAAGGACGCCCTGATCGACCCCGCGTCCGAGCCCCGCGTCCCCTACCTGACGCAGAAGCTCGGCGACGCGTCCGGTCCGTTCATCGCCTCCAGCGACTACGACCACCTGGTCCCCGACCAGATCCGGGCATGGGTCCCGGGCGACTACGCGGTGCTCGGTGCCGACGGCTTCGGCTTCTCGGACACCCGCGCGGCAGCCCGTCGACACTTCCTCATCGACGGTCCGTCGATGGTCGTCAAGACGCTCCAGCAGCTCGCCCGCCGCGGTGAGGTGCCTCGCGAGGTCGTCGCCCAGGCGGTCGAGAAGTACCGGCTGACCGACGTCACGGCCGGTACGTCCGGCTCCGCCGGCGGGGACAGCTGACCGCCTGCCCGCACGACGACGGCCCCCGCACCGATGTTCTCGGTGCGGGGGCCGTCGTCGTCCCCGGCTACTACCTCGGCGCGAACGCTCCTCCCTCGGAAGCTAGGTCGGGGATCCGGGCGTGGTGACGTCGGCGCTCTCCGCCGCCTCCACCAGCGCGGTGAGCTCCGCGTGCATCGGCGCCACGGCCTGCGTGTCCGGGTGCTCCGCCAGGGTGGCGAGATGCTGTCGCGCCTCGAAGACGCGTTCCGCCTCGATCGCCGCCAGCACGAGCTGGCGCCCCACCCCGGGCGTCTGCTCGCGCACCCGCCAGTGCCCGATGCCCAGGCCGAGCGCCTCGACGGGCATCCCGGCGTCACGCAGGATCTGCAGGCTCTCGGCGAGGGCCTCGCCCGTCCCTTCGCGTTCCGCCGCCGTGGCGAACCGGCGTGCCGCGCCCTCCGGGTCCTCGAGCACCGAGAGCCGCCCCAGCTCGAGCAGGGGCCGCCACGCCTTGGGATGGCCCGCGAGCTCCTCGGCGAGCGACCACACCGCCAGGTCCGCCGCCTCCTGGCGGTGAACCTCCTCCTCCGGCGCCGTCAACGGATCCTCGACCGTGGGCTCCACCGCCCGGCGCCGGACCAGATCGGCCAGCGCATCGAAAGCACGAGCATCGTTCGGGTCGTCCTGCAGCAGCGCCCGTAGCGCGTCCTCGTGGGCCGTGTCCCCGAACCGGCGGGTCTCCGTCGGTCGCCGCGTCCCCACGCGCGACGTCGAGCGCTGTCGGTGCAGGAGCTGGCGGAGTCGGGGCATCAGAGCCATGTCTCGACCATATCCGCTAGCGGCTCTCGGGGCCGGACAGAGCGTCCGGCGTGCGCTCGTCACCGCTGGTTTGTGCACTCTCCACAACGAGGGGCCTATCCTCGTGGCATGCCGACCTCGACCGTCTCGCGCGACGAGAACGTCCAGCGCGTCCGTGAAGGCCTCGGCCTGCTCACCGCGGCGGCGATGCGCCGCCTCGACGAGGAGATCGCCTGGTACCGCCAGCTCCCCGCCGAGGACCGCTCCTACGTCGCGCTCGTCGCCCAGACCGGCATCAACGCGTTCGTCACGTGGTTCGCGGACCCCCAGCAGACCCCGCACGGGGTCGGCGAGATGTTCGCCGCCGCACCGCCCGAGCTGACCCGCTCGATCTCCCTGCAGCACACGCTGCAGCTCGTCCGCCTCATGGTCGACGTCGTGGAGTCGCACTCGGACCAGATCGCCTCGCCCGGTTACGAGCGTGAGCTGCGGGAGGCGGTGCTGCGCTACTCCCGGGAGGTCGCCTTCTCCGCGGCGGAGGTCTACGCCCGGGCCGCCGAGGTGCGTGGCGCCTGGGACGCCCGCCTGGAGGCACTGGTCGTCGACGCGATCGTGCGTGGCGACACGGACGACGCCCTGCGTTCCCGCGTCTCGGCGCTCGGGTGGACCGGCCGGGGCCACGCGCTCGTCGTCGTCGGCGAAGCCACGACCGGCCTGGACGACGTCGGCACCGCGGACCTGCGGCGCGCAGCCCGGCGCGCGGCCGGTGACACCCTCGTGGGGATCCATGGCGACCGCCTCGTGCTCGTGCTCGGCGGCGAGGGTGACCTCGTCACGGCGGCGAGCTCCCTGATCGGCCGGTTCGGCCCGGGTCCCGTGGTCTTCGGGCCGGTCGTGGCGAACATCACCGAGGCGCCGTCGTCCGCCCGGTCGGCCCTGGCCGGGCTCGCCGCGGCGCCCGCCTGGCCGCAGGCGCCGCGGCCGGTGCTGGCCGACGACCTGCTGCCGGAACGCGTGCTGACCGGCGACCGCACCGCCCGCCGGATCCTCGTCGCGCAGGCGTACCGCCCCTTGCAGGAGGCCACGGGGTCCGTCCTGGAGACACTGTCGGCCTACCTGGGCACGGGCCGCTCGCTCGAGGCGGCCGCGCGCCGGCTCTACGTGCACCCCAACACGGTCAGGTATCGGCTCCGGAAGGTCTCCGAGATCACCGGCTGGGACCCGCTCGACGCCCGCGAGTCGTTCGTCCTGCAGGTGGCGCTGGCGCTCGGCCAGCTCGGCCCCGAGGACTGAGGCGGCCGACGGCGGTTGAGGATTCCCACAATCGCCCACCGTGAGGTTGGTACGGGTCGCCACGCTCCATGGCGGGTTCCAGGTGGCACCGTGGACTCGTGCTCGCCGTCGTCTGCCCTGGACAGGGCTCTCAGACCCCCGGGATGCTCAGCCCCTGGCTGGAGCTGCCCGGAACCACCGACCTGCTCGACTCGTTCTCCGCGGCCGCGGGCTGCGACCTGACGCTGCACGGCACGACCTCGGACGCGGAGACCATCCGTGACACCGCCGTCGCCCAGCCGCTCATCGTCTCGGCCTCCCTGGCCGCCCTGCGGGCGATCCTGGACGGTCGCCCGGCGACCGACGTCGTGGACGTCACGGCCGGGCACTCGGTCGGTGAGCTGTCCGCCGCCGCCGTGGCCGGCGTGCTCGACGACGCCGGAGCCGTCGGCCTCGTGTCGCACCGCGGTCGGGCCATGGCCGACGCCGCGGCGTCGGCCTCGTCCGGGATGAGCGCCGTCGTCGGCGGCGACCCCGACGAGGTGCTGGCCGCCATCGAGGCCGCGGGGCTCTTCCCCGCGAACGTCAACGGCGGTGGACAGGTCGTCGCTGCCGGTGACGACGAGCGCCTCGCCGCGCTCCCCGAGAACCCTCCTGCCCGCACCCGCGTGATCCCGCTCCCGGTGGCCGGTGCCTTCCACACCCCGTTCATGGACGCGGCGCGCACCTCCTTCGAGAAGGTCGCGACGACGTGGCTCGCCACCGACCCGCGCCTGCCGCTGCTCAGCAACGCCGACGGCAGGGACTACTCCGGGCTCGGTGAGGGGGCCCACGGCCACGGCCGCTCCCCGGACGTCCTCGCACGGCTCACTGCGCAGATCACGGCGCCCGTGCGCTGGGACCGGTGCCAGGAGACGCTCGCGGAGCGGGGCGTCACCGGCATCCTCGAGCTGGCGCCCGGCGGTGTCCTGACCGGCCTGGCCAAGCGGGCGCTCAAGGGCGTCGAGTCGGTGGCCGTGAAGTCGCCCGCGGACGTCGAGGCCGCCCGCGATCTGATCGCTCGCCACTCGGCCGTCGGCGCGGCCGCATGAGCGCGCGCAGGACGCTGCGCCAGGCGGAGCCCGTCCGGTACTCGCGGCTCCTCGCCGTCGCCGCCGAGCGCGGCAGCGAGACGGTCACCAACGACGACGTCGCGGGCCCGATCGACTCGTCCGACGAGTGGATCCGTCAGCGCACCGGCATCGTCACGCGTCGTCGTGCCACCGCCGACGTCGACGTCCTCGACCTCGCAGAGGCCGCGGCCCGCAAGGCGATGGACGCCGCCGGCCTGCGCGGTGCCGACATCGACGCGGTGATCCTGTCGACCATCACGTACTTCCACCAGACACCGTCGGGCGCCGCCGTGCTGGCCGACCGTCTCGGGGCGACGCCGGCCGCGGCCTACGACATCTCGGCGGCCTGCGCGGGGTACGCGTACGGCATCGGGCAGGCGGACGCCCTGGTGCGCTCCGGCGCCGCGCGCAACGTCCTGGTGATCGGCGCGGAGAAGCTCAGCGACATCATCGACCCCACCGACAGGTCGATCTCGTTCCTGCTGGGAGACGGCGCGGGCGCGGCCGTCGTGGGCCCTTCCGACGTGCCGGGCATCGGCCCGACCGTCTGGGGCTCGGACGGCTCGAAGGCGCAGGCGATCCGCCAGACGCACTCCCTGCAGGAGCTGGCGGCCGACGGGACGCTCGGCATGCCGACACTCCGCCAGGACGGCCAGACCGTCTTCAAGTGGGCCAGCTTCCAGATGGCCCCGATCGCGGCCAAGGCGATGGCCGAGGCGGGCGTCGAACCGGGAGACATCCAGGTGTTCGTGCCCCACCAGGCGAACATGCGGATCATCGACCAGATGGTCAAGCAGCTCAAGCTGCCCGAGTCGGTGGTCGTCGCCCGCGACATCGCCGACTCCGGGAACACCTCGGCAGCGTCGATCCCGCTCGCCACCGAGCGGTTGCTCGCCGAGGGCAGCGCGCGTCCCGGCGACCTGGCGCTGCAGATCGGGTTCGGCGCCGGCCTCGTCTACGCCGCACAGGTGGTCGTGCTCCCGTAGCCACGCCCCGTAGAGTCCGAACCCGGTGGTGCGCGAGAATCGCACTGCCACACCCCGACCCGGTGCCGGACGGCCGGTACCCAGTACAAGGAGATACGCACCTCATGGCTCACACTGCTTCCGAGATCCTCGAAGGCCTCGCCGAGATCGTCGCCGAGGAGACCGGCCTGCCGACCGACGCCGTCGTCGCCGAGAAGTCCTTCACCGACGACCTCGACATCGACTCGCTGTCGATGATGACGATCGTCACCCACGCCGAGGACAAGTTCGGCGTCCGCATCCCGGACGACGAGGTCAAGAACCTCGCGACCGTCGGCGACGCCGTGAAGTACATCGAGGGCGCGCAGGCCTGATCCGCTCAGCCTGATCGGCGTTCCCACGCCGTCGCCGCGCGGGCGGGCCTCCTCCGGCCCGCCCGCGCGGTCCCCCGCAAAACCACACGCACTGAACCTCAGGAGCTCCCCCATGACCGCTGCTGCCTCGCGCGAGGTCGTCGTCACCGGCCTCGGCGCCACCACCCCGCTCGGCGGCGACGTGCCCACCACCTGGTCGGCCGCGCTGGCCGGCGAGTCGGGCGCGCGGACCATGGAGAACGACTGGTCGGAGAAGTACGGCATCCCCGTCACCTTCGCCGCGACCATCAAGGTCAAGCCGGACGAGGTGCTGCCCCGGCCCGAGATCAAGCGGATGGACCCGTCCGCGCAGTACGCGATGATCGCGGCGCGGGAGGCCTGGCAGGACGCCGGCGCCCCGGAGGTCGACGGCGAGCGGCTCGGTGCGGTCGTCTCGTCCGGCATCGGCGGCATCTGGACCACCCTGGACGGCTGGGACACCCTGCGGGACCGGGGCGCACGCCGCGTGCTCCCCATGACGGTGCCCATGCTCATGCCGAACTCGCCGGCCGCCTACGTCTCGCTCGAGCTCGGTGCGCAGGCCGGCGCGCACGCGCTCGTCTCGGCCTGCGCCTCCGGCGCCGAGGCGATCGGGTACGGCATGGACATGATCCGCAACGGCCGCGCCGACGTCGTCGTCTGCGGCGGCACGGAGGCGACCATCCACCCGATGCCGATCGCGGCCTTCGCGGCGTCCCGCACCCTGTCCCTGCGCAACGACGACCCGGCCGGCGCCTCGCGGCCGTACGACGTCGACCGCGACGGCTTCGTCATCGGCGAGGGCGCGGCCGTCGTCGTGCTGGAGAGCGCGGAGCACGCCGCTGCCCGCGGCGCCCGGGTGTACGCGCAGCTCGCCGGAGTGGGCCTCTCGGCCGACGCCTACCACATCACCTCCCCGGACCCCGAGGGCAAGGGGCAGGTCTCGGCCATGCGCCGGGCGCTCGCCGACGCCGGCGCGACCGGGCCCGACGTCGTGCACATCAACGCGCACGCCACCTCCACCAAGGTCGGGGACCTGACCGAGACGCGATCGATCCGTGCCCTGCTCGGATCGGACGCCGACCACGTGCAGCTCTCCGCGACGAAGTCGATGACGGGCCACCTGCTCGGTGGTGCCGGGGCGCTGGAGACGTTGTTCGCGGTCAAGGCCGTGCACGAGCGGCTCGCACCACCGACGATCAACGTCGCGAACCCTGATCCAGAGCTCCAGGTCCCGCTGGTCCGCGACCAGCCGTCGGCGCTGCCCGACGGTGACATCGTGGCGCTCAACAACTCGTTCGGGTTCGGCGGACACAACGTGGCGCTGGCGGTGACGAACGTCTGACCTGCGGAGCAGCCCGAGCGGGTGCAACGGCAGACGGCCCGGCGCGAGAGGTTCTCGCGCCGGGCCGTCTGCCGTTCTCACCCGACGCGGTGCAGCCAGCGCACGGGGGCGCCCTCACCGGCGTACCGGAAGGGCTCGAGCTCGTCGTCCCACGCGCTGCCCAGCACGAGGTTCATCGCTGCCCGCAACGCGTGCGGGTCGTGGATCGACTCCATCGCGCTGCGCACCCTGTCCTCGGGCACGACCACGTTGCCGTGGACGTCGGTCATCGCGTGGAAGAGACCCAGGTCCGGGGTGTGCGACCACCGGGCACCGTCCGCCCCATGGCTGGCATCCTCGGTGACCTCGTAGCGCAGGTGGTCCCACCCGCGCAGGGCGGAGGCCAACGCTGCACCCGTCCCCTGGGTGCCCTGCCACGGATATTCCGCGCGGTAGAGCCCTCTGGCCGCCGGCTGGGGCGACCAGTCGAGCGACACGTCTCCGCCCAGCACGTTGCCCGCCGCCCACTCGAGGTGGGGGCAGAGCGCGCGCGGCGCAGAGTGCACGAACAGCACGCCGCGGGTGATTGCGCCAGCCATCTTGTCCTCCCTGGGTTTCGAGGTCCGTCTTCCCCTACGTCCTCAAGACCCATGAAGCTGCTGGTCAGCGCACTTCTTCGGCGTGTCGCGTTGCGTTCCTCGTCACAGTCTGCCCGAACCCCCACGCCCGTGCGAGAGGAATCCAGACATTTGAGGCACCTCAGAGGCGCTCTCGCAGCTCCCGCATGGCCTTCTTCCGGGTTCCCCGCTCGAGGCGGTCCAGATAGAGCTTGCCGTCGAGGTGGTCGCACTCGTGCTGCAGGCACCTCGCCATGAGGTCGGTCCCCTCGACCACGACCGGCTCGCCGTCCAGGTCGATCCCCTCGACCCGGGCGTACCACGCACGCTCGGTCGGGTAGTAGAGCCCGGGCACGGAGAGGCAGCCCTCGTCGCCGTCCTGCGTCTCCTCGGAGAGGTCGACGATCCGGGGGTTGAGCACGTAGCCGATCTCGTCGTCGACGTTCCACGAGAACGCCCGCAGGCTCACCCCGATCTGGTTGGCGGCCAGTCCGGCACGGCCCTCGGCGTCCACGGTCTCGAGGAGATCGTCGACGAGTCCGCGGACCCGGTCGTCGATCGTCGTGATCTCGTCGCACGCCGTGCGCAGCACGGGGTCGGGCACCACCCGGATCTCTCGCATCGCCATGGCGGTCATTCTTCCACGTCGAGGCCATGACCTGCGGCATCCAGGCGCCCGACGACGGTACGTCACACCGGCGGGTCGGTGACGTTCCGATAGGCTCACGCCGCGCCCCGTTAGCTCAGCTGGTCAGAGCAGTCGACTCATAATCGATCGGTCGCGGGTTCAAGTCCCGCACGGGGCACCATCCCCCCTGCGGGTATCACCAGGCCGCCGCCCGGCCTCTCTTCGGGTATGGACATCGCACGTTCCGTGCTCGTCCTCGACGACAGCTCCGATCTCGCCGAGATGCTGGAGAGCGCCACCTGGCTGAACCGGCGTCGCGTCGACGACGTCCAGGTTCGCCTCCGCGCGCTCACCTCCTCGCCGCGAGCCGGGCCCGACTGCGCACCGAGCTGCGGCGGCTCGGCGCGCTGACCGGCCGAGGTGAGTCCGATGGCAGAGATCTGCCGTGACATCGACGAATGGATCGAGGAGGAGGTCTCCCGCCCCATCGAGGAGTGGGAGGAGCGACAGGAGGAGAGGTGCCGCGAGGAGGAGTGCAACTGGTGGATGCTCTGCCTGAACAAGCTCTTCTGCTGGTTGGTGACGGTACTGGTCAAGGTGGTGCGCTGGATCGTCGTCACCGTCGGGCGCTGGGTGACCCGCACCGTGTGCACGATCATCGCCATCGTCGTCGACCTGGTCGTGGCGCTCGCGACCGGGCTGTGGGACGTCGTCGTCGGCATCTTCACGTGGGACTGGGAGCGGGTGCGGGACGGCTTCGTCACGGTCCTCGGCGGCGCGCTCGTGGCCGTGCTCGGGCTGCTGCGCGTCGGCCTGCTGCTGGACACGGTCGACTTCGTCCGCGAGGAGATCCAGGAGTCGCGGCTGCGCGATCACGTCCGCGGACTGCTCGCTCGCCGGTTCGCCAGGGATCCCGAGGCCCTCGCAGCGGCACGTCGGGCGACGGGAGTGGACCACGGCGCGTTCGGCCTGCGCCTGCTGGGCCGGGCCACGCGGGCCTTCGTCCGGTCCGACCGCACCGGTCCGGACGGTGGCGTCCCCGAGCTGGTCCGCTGGCACGAGGACCCTGCGCTCGACATCGACGTCCGCGTGCTGGCCGGCTACGACAGCGAGGGCTTCTGGCGACACGGACGCCCGCAGGTCGTCGGGGCCGATGAGAGGCAGGTGGACGCCTACCTGCGCGACCGCGGCGGCCGCAGCTTTCAGATCTACCCGATGAGCGAGGGCACCCTGCGGCACAAGACGTCTGTCTGTGCCGAGCGGTCGCGCGAGCTGGGCCTCATCTACCAGTTCGTCCTGGACGAGCGCGAGGTCACCGACCCGGCCCACGTGGTGCTCACCACGGGTCAGGACGACTACGACATCGACGTGCTGGGCCGGGTCAACGAGCGCGTCGACCCGGTGGGTGCACGCGAGGACCTCCCGACGCCGCACGCCGGGACGGTCTTCGCGTATGCGGGCACCCTCATCGGGTTGAGCGCCCACCTCGACGACGCCACCGGCGTCGACGGCACGCCGTTCCCCGGGAGCTTCACGTCGGGGGTGTCCGTACGGGACCGCGTCCCCGACCTCGTCTACGAGTACGTCCTCGCGCACGAGCTGGGCCACTACTTCGGTCTGACCCATGTGGACGGGTACCACCGGATCATGTACACGGCGAACCCCGATGCCGGGACGGCACCCGTCACGTGGTGGACGCTGCCGTCACTGATCCTCGTCGAGCAGCAGCCCAAGTTCGTGCTCGACGAGGCCAAGGCGGTGTGGGACTACATCGTCGCGGGCTTCCCGACGGAGGCGCTCACGACGCGCGCGCACTGACGCACGTCGTGAGTGCTCGTGTCGCTACTTCTTGAAGGCGTCCCTCACGTTGTCCCCCGCCTGCTTGAAGTTGGCCTTGGACTGGTCCGTCTCGCCCTCCGCCTGCAGCTTCTCGTCGTCCGACGCCTTGCCCGCGCCTTCCTTGAGCTTGCCCGCCGCCTCTTCCGCGGCGTGCTTGGCCTTGTCGCCGATACCCATGAGTGGCCTCCTTCGTCGGGCTATCGACGATACGAGCGCCAGGGTGTCGTCGCACCCGGGACATCGGCTGTCCGGCGGCCGCTACCGTGGCCCCATGTTCTCGCGCCGCCGACAGCTCACGCCCGCCGCCCGCCGTGCCGTCCCCGTCCGGGGAGGCGAACGGCACCTGGCAGCGGCCGAGCTGGCCGACGGCGGCCGGGCCGTGGCGACGACGGCGAGCCTGGCGGTCGTCAGCGGCGGCGACGACGCTCTGCTGACGCTGCGGCGCCCGTGGTGCGACGTCGACCGGGCGGCGTTCGACCCGGAGCGGTCGGTGCTGACGGTGGAGTGGGTCGACGCCGAGCCCGACCTGCGCCTGCAGATGACCGACCCGACGGTGACCGACCTTCCCGCCGTCCTGCACGAACGCGTCCTGTGGTCCGTCGTCCTGGCCGAGACCGTGGACGTGCCGGGCGGTCGGGTGAAGGTGGCGGTGCGGCGCCGGCCCGACGGCTCGCTGTTCTCCCAGGCGCTCGCCGAGGAGGGTGTCGACCTCGCCCGGCCGGAGATCGCCCACGTGGTGAACGCCACCGAGTCCAACCTGCGGGGTGCGTGCGGACTACCCCTGTGAACCTGGTATTGTTTTCTCCGGTTCGCCGATCCCGCGTAGCTCAGCTGGCAGAGCATCCGACTGTTAATCGGACGGTCACTGGTTCAAGTCCAGTCGCGGGAGCACCAGAAGAGGCCCTGTCACCGAGTTCGGTGGCAGGGCCTCTTTGCCGAGGTTCCTTCCGTAGCGGAATATCGCACCGCCGCCGCACGCTTGCCAGTGACGTGGCCCACAACACCTCCGTCGGACTGCGTTCCGAACGCGGACCGATCCTCCTCGCCCTCATGCTCTCCACAGCGTTGGTCGCGCTGGACGCGACGATCATCGCGACCGCGTCGGCGACCATCGCCAGAGACCTGGGCGGGTTCGAGCAGCTCCCGTGGCTCTTCTCGACCTATCTCCTGGCGCAGGCGGTGGGGACGCCGCTGTCCGGCCGCCTGGCGGACGTCCTCGGCCGCAAGCGCATGATGCTGGCCGGTGTCGCGCTGTTCTTCCTCGGGTCGGTGCTCTGCGGGGCCGCATGGTCGATGGGTGCCCTCATCGCGGGCCGCGTCCTGCAAGGGCTGGGCGCAGGTGCCGTGATGCCGGCGTCGCTGACCATCGCCGCGGACATCTACACGCTCGAGGAGCGCGCCAGAACGCAGGGCTATCTCGCGTCGGTGTGGGCGATCTCGTCGGTCGTCGGCCCGACGCTCGGCGGGGTCTTCTCGGAGTTCGTGAGCTGGCGCTGGATCTTCTTCGTCAACATCCCGCTCTGCGCGTTCGCCGCCTGGATGCTGGTGCGCCGCTACCACGAGTCCCCACGCGAGGGCGCACGGGAGCCCATCGACTACCTCGGTGCGGCCCTGCTGGCGAGCGGCAGCACCTTCCTGCTCCTGGGACTGCTGGAGGGCGGCAGCTCGTGGAGCTGGGACTCCCCCGCGTCCGTGGCGATCTTCGTGGCCGCCGCGGCCCTGCTCGCCGGGTTCGGGCTGCGGGCGCGCCGTGCGCGGCACCCGATCATCGACCTGGGCATCCTGCGACGGCGGGTGGTCGCCGTCCCCACAGCCGTGGCGCTGATGGTCGGCGTCATCGTGCTGGGGCTGGCCACCTACGTCCCGATCTACGCTCAGGGGGTGCTCGGCGTCGGACCCCTGGTGGCCGGCTTCGCCCTCGCGGCGATGATGGTCGGGTGGCCGCTGTCCGCCACCAACGCCGGCAGCCTCTACCTCCGGATCGGGTTCCGGCTGACCGCGATGATCGGTTCGTCCCTCGTGCTCACCGGGCTGGTGCTCGCCCTGCTGCTCGGCGCGTCGAGCGCGGTCGTCGCCGTCGCCGGCGTGTGCTTCCTGGTGGGCGTCGGGATGGGCCTCACCGCGGTTCCCACCTTGATCGCCGCCCAGTCGTCGGCGTCCTTCTCCGAGCGCGGCGCCGTGACGGGGACCAACATGTTCGCCCGGTCGCTGGGTTCCGCCGTCGGGGTCGCCGTCTGCGGGGCGATCGTCAACGCCCGCACCACCGCGGGGCCGGACGGCGTCCCGGAGGGTCCCGGACTCCTGTCGGCGATGCACGTCGTGTTCATCATGCTGGCCGTGTGCGCCGTGGTCCTCGTGGCGCTGACCACGCTGATGCCGGTCGACCGGCAGGAGGCGCGCGGACGCCGCGCGGGTGTGGCGGAGGATCCCGCCCCCACCCGCGCGGCATAGCGGCGGTCAGGTGGTCAGTCCGCGTCCCGGGCAGCTCGAGCCGCACCGAGCTCGGAGCTCTCACCAGCCGTGGACAGCTTCCCCGACGCCGACTCGAGGTGTGCCCGCACGAACCAGTGGAACTGCTCCAGGTCGCCCAGGTGCCCGATCAGCATGTCGTTGGTGACGTCGTCGAGCTCCTCGGTCGCCTTGGCGGCCTCGCGATGTGCGGTGATGACGCCCTCGTAGACCTCGTCGAGCGCGCCGAGGTGCTCGATGGTCGTGGCCCTGCCGAGGTGGTAGTCCTCCCAGGTGCGGGACGCGACGAGGGCTCCCGGCGTGCCCACGGGCTCCGCACCGAGCGTCGCGATCCGCTCGGCTGTGGCGTCCGTCATCAGGCGCACCGCGTCGACCTGCGGGTCGAGCATCTCGTGCACCGCGATGAAGTGCGGGCCCACTACGTTCCAGTGGACGTGCTTGAGGGTCAGGTGCAGGTCGGTGAGCGAGTTCAGCCGGCCCTGCAGGATCTCGGCGACCTTCGCACCGTCCTCGGCCGTCAGCGACGGCACGGTATAGGTGGGCACGTGCTTGGCAGCGGACATCAGCAGCTCCTTCTCTCGGGTCCGCCCATCGTGCCCAGGTGTGCTCGCCGCCGCGACCGGGGCGTCACGCGCTGTCGCGCAGCTCGCGACGCTCCTTCTCGATCGCGACGAGGCGTTCGAAGGCGATCCGGTAGGCCTCGGCGTCCGCAGCCGGGTCGAGCCGCTGGACGCGGCTCTTGGCATCCGCGATGCGGCGCGTGAGGCCGAGGTCGATGACCTTGCGGACGACGTCGGCCACGTAGGCCGCGATCACGTTCTCCCGGTCCTCGGGCACGGGAGCCACGGCCAGCTCCGTGACGAGGGGCCCGACGGCGTCGCCAGCCTCTTCGACCACCGACTCGACCCAGCGGCTCCCGCCGAGCCCTCGGCCGGTGCCGACGCCGCCGGCCGCCCGGACGGCTGCGTGCACGGCACGCCACGCGGGCGTGGCGAACGCGTCCTCGTCCAGCCCGTCGAACGTCGCGGGGACGTGCTGGGGATACTGCAGCGCGACGACCAGGGCGAGCCGCTCGATGCGCGCCACCGGGTCGCGCGGGTCCGGTGCCGTCACCAGGGGCGTGACCGGCCCGTCCGTGCCCGACGCCGGCGCCTCGGCGCGCGAGCCCCGGACGTCGCGCTCGTCCCGCCGTCGGCCCGGCGCAGGGCGTCCGGAGACGCTGCCCACCTCTCGGCGGACCTCGTCCGGGTCGAGGCCGATCCACCGGGCGAGAGAGCGGCTGTAGCCGAGCTGCATCGAGCGGTCACGGATACCGGCCACGAGCGGCGCCGCTGCTCGCAGCGCGCCCACCCGGCCCTCGACGGTCTCGAGGTCGTAGGCGTCCAGGGTGGTGCGGATGACGAACTCGAACAGCGGGACACGGCCGTCCACGAGGGACTTGACCGCCTCGGGGCCGCGAGCCATGCGCAGGTCGCAGGGATCCATGCCGCTCGGCTCGACGGCCACGAACGTCTGGGCGTGGAAACGCTGGTCCTCGCCGAACGCCCGCATCGCCGCCTTCTGCCCGGCGGCGTCGCCGTCGAACGTGAAGATGATCTCGCCGCCCAGGGAGGCTCCCGAGGCGAGCTGGAGGCCGCCACCGGCGGTGGTGTCCCCCATGAGCCGCCGCACCACCTTGGCGTGGTCGCCGCCGAACGCGGTACCGCAGGTCGCCACGGCCACCTCCACGCCGGACAGGTGGGCCGCCATGACGTCGGTGTACCCCTCCACGATCACCACGCGCTTGGACTGCGCGATCGCACGCTTGGCCAGGTCGATGCCGTACAGGACGTGCGCCTTCTTGTAGAGGCTGGTCTCGGGGGTGTTGAGGTACTTGGGTCCCTGGTCCTCGTCGAACAGCTTGCGTGCGCCGAAGCCGATGACCGCACCGGTGACGTCGCGGATCGGCCAGACGAGCCGGCCGCGGAAGCGGTCGTAGATGCCGCGCTGGCCCTGGCTGACGAGCCCGGAGGCAACGAGCTCCGCCTGGGTGAAGCCGCGGCCCTGCAGGTGGCGCATCAGTGCGTCCCATCCGGTGGGCGCGAAGCCGAGACCGAACGTCTCGGCGTCGTCGCGGCCGAAGCTGCGCTCGGCGAGGAACGCCCGCGCGGCCTGCGCCCCGGGGGCGAAGAGCTGGTCGGCGTAGAACTCCGCGGCGACGCGGTGGGCCTCGATGAGCCGCTGCCGCCGTCCCGGCTCCTCCCGGGGTCCGCGCTGGGCGGCACCGCCGGTTCGCGAGTCCTCGTAGCGCAGCTGCATGCCGACCCGGTCCGCGAGGTGCTCGACGGCGTCGGTGAAGCCCATGCCGTCGATCTTCTGCACGAACGAGATGACGTCGCCGCCCTCGCCGCAGCCGAAGCAGTGCCAGCGGCCGACCCCCGGGCGCACGTGGAACGACGGCGTGCGCTCGTCGTGGAAGGGGCAGAGACCCTTCATCGAGCCGACGCCGGCCGTCTTCAGGGTGACGTACGCCGAGACGATCTCCTCGATCCGCGCGCGCTCGCGAACGGCCTCGACGTCCTCCCGTTTGATCAGCCCAGCCACGCAGGGAGTCTATGCCCGGGAGAGAGCCCCCTCCCGCGCTCGTGCACAACGCCGGGCGTAGGCGGCCGGTGTCGTGCCGAGGACGCGGGCGAAGTCGGCCCCGAGGTGCGCCTGGTCGTAGTAGCCGACCGTTGTCGCCAGCATGGCGAGGTCGGCCGAGGGGTCCGCTGCGAGCGCCTCCGCCGCCACGTGCACCCGGTGGCGCGCCAGCACCCACTTGGGGCTCACGCCGACCCAGTGGGCGAACAGCCGCTGCAGCGTGCGTGGTGTGGTCCCGGCGAGCGTCGCGAGGTCGGGCACGGTGGCGTGCGGGCCGACGGCGCCGCTCACGACCGCGCTCAGCACGTCGGCCACCTGGGCGAGCGCCGCGGCCGACCGCCGGGTGCGCCCGCGCTCCGCGGCGGCGAGCAGCAGGGGCGTCACCGCGGCGACCGCCTCGGCGTCGCGCCCGTCCCGCGCCGCGAGGACGGCTGCTGCTCCCGCGGTGCCGGCCGCCGGTCCGAGCACCCGTTCGGCGGGCAGCACGACGTCGGGCCGGACGGAGTCCGGGTGGTCGACCAGCAGGCGCAGCGCTCCGGGGCGGAGCTTGGTCCCGACGACGGCGCCGCTCCCTCGCAGCGTCCGGTCGAACAGCCCGGAGGGGATGCCGTGTGCGGCGAACACGTCGGCCTCGGCGACGACATTGGCGTGCGGGTGCGGGATGACGGTCTGAGTGAACTCCGCGCCGGGCGGCAGGTCCCAGCGGATCACCCAGTGCCGCTCGACGACGTCGGCCAGGTCGGGTGCCGGCTCCAGCCGGACGAGCTCGAACGCGCGGCGCGCCGCCGCCGGGTCCACGATGCCCGCCTCGCCCCGTGGCCCGGGCACCGGTCGCTCGAACACCTGTCGCATTCTTCCAAGAATGGCACGCACCGCCGACAGCACCATGGGAGCACGACCACCACCAGACCGGGAGGAACCATGGACCTGTCCCCGCTGCACCCCAACCTGACCGTCGCCGACCCCCGTGCCGCCATCGACTTCTACGTCGCCGGCCTCGGCGCCGAGCTCCTCGACGAGATCACCGCCGGCGACGCGATCATCCACTCCGACCTGAGGATCACGACGGCGCGCGGCAGCTCGACGTTCACCGTGGCCGCGGCGTTCCCGGGGGCCGGCGCCGTCGCTCCCGAGCCGGACGGCGGCACGACGGCGTCGTTCACGCTGCACGTCGAGGACACCGACGCCGCGCACGACCGCGCCGTCGCGGCGGGCGCCACCAGCGTGCAGCCTCCGGAGGACTGGTTCCCCGGCTTCCGGCAGGCCGCCGTGCGATGCCCGGCCGGGCACCGCTGGTTCCTCGTGACCGTCGCCGACCACGTCACCACCGCGGACATCCAGCGGGCCAGCGACGCGTGGATGGCCGACCAGCAGTCGTGACGTCGTTGCGGCGACGGGCCGGTGCCGCACCGGCGCCGCCCGCGTCCGGATAGGGTGCGGAGAATGCCCACCGCCGCGCAGATCGTGACCTTCGACGACGCACCCGGACCACCCGGCAGCACGCCGTGGGTGGACGGCGCCCTCCTCGAGACCGACGTGGCGATCGCCGACCACGACCCGGCCTGGGCAGACCGCTTCGCGCAGGTCGAGAGCCTGGTCCGCGGGGCGCTGGACTTCCGCGCGCTCGTCGTGGAGCACGTGGGGTCCACCGCGGTGCCGGGCCTGCCGGCCAAGCCGATCATCGACATCGACCTCACGGTCGCCGACTGCACCGACGAGCAGGCGTACGTGCCCGCCCTGACCGCTGCCGGGTTCGTGCTCCGCGTGCGCGAGCCGTGGTGGTACGAGCACCGGTGCCTCCGCCACGACGGCCTGCCGACCAACCTGCACGTCTGGTCCCCGGGGAGCCCGGAGGCGTTCCGGCACCGCCTGTTCCGCGACTGGCTGCGCTCCGCGCCCGAGGACCGCGCCCGCTACGGGCACGCCAAGCTCGCAGCGGCCGAGGCGGCGAACGCGGCCGGAGAGCACGTCATGCAGTACAACGCCCGCAAGCAGCAGGTCGTGCGGGAGATCTACGCGCGCGCCTTCGCCGCGGCAGGGCTCGTCTGACCCGCCGGCCCGGTACGCGGTCAGTCGCCGCGCACCAGCCGCGCGTGCAGCTGCATCGCCGAGACGTCGGTGAGCGAGGCCACCTGGTCGACGACGACGCGCAGCCGGGCGTCGTCGTCGGCCGCCTCGGCCCAGTCGGCCGCGAAGGCCGGCTCCAGCGCCACCGGCGCCCGGTCCGCGATCGCCGTCACCAGGTCGGCGATGATCTCCCGCTGCGCACCGTAGACCGGCTCGGACTCGCGCGGCGCCATCACGTAGGTCACGGCCACGCCCTTGAGCGCGAGGATCTCGTCGGCCGTGTCGTCCGGGACCACCAGCCGGGCGGAGTACCGGGTGAGCGGGCCGTCGCCGTAGACGTCACGCGTCGCGCGCTGCGCCGCGCCGCTGAACCGGCCGATGAGCTGGCTCGTGGCGTCCTTGAGCGCGGCGAGCGACCGCCGTGAGCCGTCGAAGTCGGTCACGAGATGGCCGGTGCCCAGCAGCCGGCACAGGGCGGCGTCGAGCGCCTCGGGGTCGTGCCAGTCGCCGTACCAGGACCGCACGTGCTCCACCACCCGCCGGCGCTCGGACTCGTCGTCCAGCAGGCGCAGGTCCACCCGGCCGCCGACCACGGCGTCCTCGACGTCGTGCACCGAGTAGCTGATGTCGTCGGCCAGGTCCATCACCTGGGCCTCCATGCAGCGCACTCCCCCGCGCGGCGCTCCCTGGCGCAGCCACGCGAACACCGGGGCGTCGTCCGGGTAGACACCGAACTTGTGGGTGGAGCGGCCGTCGGGCCGTGGCGGTCCCTCGCCGAGACGCCACGGGTACTTGACGCTGGCGTCCAGCGAGGCACGCGTGAGGTTCAGACCGCGGGGGGCGCCGTCGTCGGCGATGATCTTCGGCTCGAGGCGGGTCAGGAGCCGCAACGTCTGGGCGTTGCCCTCGAACCCGCCGATGCCGGCCGCGATGTCCGCGAGCGCCCGCTCGCCGTTGTGCCCGAACGGCGGGTGGCCGAGGTCGTGCGTCAGGCAGGCCGTGTCCACGAGGTCGGGGTCGCAGCCCAGCGCGCGGCCCATCTCGCGCCCCACCTGGGCGACCTCGAGGGAGTGGGTCAGGCGCGTCCGTACGAAGTCGTCGCTGCCGGGGGTGAGCACCTGGGTCTTGGCGCCGAGGCGGCGCAGCCCCGAGGAGTGCACCACCCGCGCCCGGTCCCGCTCGAAGGGCGTGCGGTGCTTCGACTTGGCGGGCTCGACCGCCCACCGCTCGGTGTCGGCGTCGGTGTACGACGCCGTACCCTCCTCGCCCGGGGCGGGGCGCGGCCCGGTCCCGACGACGGTCGGGTCGAACGCGTCCTGCGAGAACGTCTGCACGGGGAGCAGCCTACCGAGCACCACCGACGGTGCTCACGGCGTCAGCGCCCGGTAGACGGCGGTACGCAGCTCCTGCTCCCAGGCGGCGTACTGCGGCATATCCGCCGCGCGGGCGGCGGCGAGCTCGGCGTCGACGTCGTAAGGCAGCCGCACGAGCTGCAGACCGAACGGAGCGGGGTAGACGGTGTCGGGCACGCCCTCGAGGATCGCGTAGGCGGCGCTCGGCTCGTCGAGGGCGTTGCCGACGCTGCCGACGTTGAACAGCGTGCGGCCGCGGTCCGTCTCGACGTAGGCGTCGTGCACGTCGCCGTAGCCCACCATGTCGGGCTCCGGGCCGGGACCGGTGAGCTCGGTGGCGGCGAACATGCCGGCGAACTCCTCCGGCGTGTGGTGGAAGTGCACGCGCGTGTGCACGCTGGCCGCCGAGGCGTGGAACAGGCGGATGCGCCGACCGGACAGCCGCAGGTCGTGGCACAAGGGTCGGCGCCGGATCGCCGCGAGCCGGTCGGCGCCGACCTCGTCGCGCCACCACACCATCTCCGGTGCGCCGTCGTCGAGGATCTGCGGCAGGAAGTCGTCCCAGTTGCCGCGCACGTTGACCTCGCACACCTCGGTGGTGCGGTCGACGACGGCACGCCCCCGCGGCCCCTTGCCGACGTCGTCCCCGAGGTTGACGACGCGCTCGATGCCGCGCGCCGCGACGTCCGCGAGGACCGCCTCCAGCGCGGTGAGGTTGCCATGGACGTCGGAGATGATCGCGATCCGCTCGGTGGCCACGCCCGATGCTCCCACAGCCGACGGCTACGCCCGCCCCGTCCTCTCGAGGACGCCGCGCAGGTAGTCGATCTGCGCGGCGTGCTCCAGGGAGTCGACGGCGATGCTCACGAGGCGGGCACCGAGCGTCACCGGCGGGTCCCACGACCGGTCGACCACCGTCTCCAGGTCGACGTCGGCCAGACCGGTGAGCACGTCGAGGGACTCGTTCTGGACGTCCTCGACGTAGCCCAGCAGCAGCTCGGCAGGTGCGCGTACCGCTGCGACGTCGTCCGCGGTGTGGCCGTTGCCGGAGTCCTCCGGGCCGAACGGCAGCGCGAACTTCTCGTCCCACGCGCCCGCGGTCCACACCTGTTCACGCTCGCAGGCTTCGGACACCTGCAGGTCCTGCCCCCGTGCGGCGTGCCAGGCGAGCCACGCGATGGTGTTCGACGCCGGGTCGAGCCGTGCCGTCAGGGCGTGGTCGGACACCCCCTCGACGCCACGGCGCAGCGTGGGCCCGATCCGTGCGTACAGGTCCTCCAGCAGCTGCATGCCGTCCATCAGTCCTCCGTGCTTCCGGGTGGTTCGGCTCGGGGCGGGCCTCAGCGTCGGCGGCGGCCGAGCGCCCACCCGGCGGCGAGCGCGACCGCGATCCCGACGACCTGCCCGCCGAGGATCACCTTGTTCAGGTCGAGCACGGGCTGCCAGCGGGCACCCTCCGGCGAGACGACGTAGACGCCGAGCGGCTTGACCTGGAGACCGAAGCCGCCGCCCCCGCCCCCACCTTCGCCCGACCCTTCGCCGTGGGTCTCGGCGCGGATCTCGCCCTGGGCGTCACCGGAGGCGTCACCCGCGTCGGACCCGTTCGCCGAGTCGTCGCCGGGCTCGTCGGCAGCCCTGGAGCGCGAACCGAGCTGGAAGCTCCGGGACCAGCCGCCGAGGTGGCCGGAGCCCTTCCCCGTGCCGGTCCCCTGCCCGGAGCCGTGGCCTGCGCCCGTGCCGCCGCCACCTCCGGAGCCCGTGCCGATCCCGCCCCAGACCTTGGCGACGGGGATGACGAGGTGGCCCTGATGCTCATAGGGCTCGCCGTACGCGCGGCGCACGGAGAACGAGTCGTCGGCGGCGTCGGTGAGGCGCCCGAGATCCGGGGTGTAGCTGCGCGTGTCATCCGTCATGTGCTCAGGCTAGAGCCGGGATGTGACCACCGCCACAGCCCGCGCGGATGTTCGTCAGCCCTTCACCGACCCGGCGGTCAGCCCGCCGACGATGTACTTCTGCAGGAACAGGAACAGCGCGAGGATCGGGATCGTCGAGATGACGGCGCCGGCGGCGAACAACCCCCAGTTGGCCTCGAGCAGGCTGGACACCCACGAGTAGAGGCCGACGGCGAGGGTCCAGTTCGACTCGGACTGCAGCAGCACGCGCGCGATGACGAACTCGCCGAACGTCGCGATGATCGACAGCAGCGCGACGACGGCGAGGATCGGCGTGACCAGCCGCAGGATGATCGTCCAGTAGGTCTGCGCGTGCGTGGCGCCGTCGATCTTCGCGGCCTCGTCCAGCTCGCGCGGGATCGTGTTGAAGAACCCGTACATGAGGAACGTGTTCACGCCCAGCGCCCCGCCCAGGTAGACGCACACGAGCGCCACCTTGGAGTTGAGCCCGAGGGCCGGCACCACCTCTCCGAGGCTGATGAGCAGCAGGAAGATCGCCACGAACGCGAGCATCTGCGGGAACATCTGCACGATCAGCAGCGTCGTGAGCCCGGCCCGGCGGCCCTGGAAGCGGAACCGGCTGAGGGCGTACGCCGCGGCCGCCCCCATCAGCACGGTGCCGATCGAGGTCACCACCGCCACCTGGACCGAGTTGACGAACCAGGACCAGAACGCCGTGCCGGACAGTGCGGCGTAGTTCCCGCCGTCGATCGAGTCGAAGAGCTGGTTGGACCCCGTCAGGGTGCCGCCCTCGGAGAGCGACGCCGAGAGCACGTAGACGATCGGGAACACGGCGTAGACGACGAACACGACGCCGACGACGTGCCGCCAGCCGGTCTCGGCGAACCAGCGTCCGGCGGGCTGCCGACGACGGGACGCCGCCGCCACCGGACGTGCGGCACGGTTCTCGGGGAGCGTGGAGGCGGTCATGTCAGTTGATCTCCTCGAGCGAGCGGGTCCGCTTGAACGCGATGGCCGAGATCGTCGCGATGATCACGAAGATGACGATGGACAGCGCGCTGGCCAGCCCGAAGTTCTTGGGTGCGCTGCCGTCCAGCCCGGCCACGGAGTAGACCATCGTGATGAGGATGTCGGTGTGGCCGAGCGGCACGGAGGCGTCGTCGAACCGCGGCCCGCCGCCGGTGAGCATGTAGATCAGCGCGAAGTTGTTGAAGTTGAACGCGAAGCTCGAGATGAGCAGCGGCGTGGTGGAGACCAGCAGCAGCGGCATCGTCACCGAGCGCCACGTGCGCAGCCGCCCCGCGCCGTCGATCTTGGCCGCCTCCAGCACGTCGGTGGGCAGCGACTGGAGAGCCCCGGTGCAGATGAGGAACATGTAGGGGAACCCCAGCCACAGGTTGACCGCGATGATCGAGAACTTCGCGAGCCAGGGGTCCGTGAGCCACGGGATCGCGGCCCCGCCGAGCAGCACCTGGTTGACGAACCCGAAGCTGCGGTTGAGCAGACCGGACCACAGCAGCGGCGCGACGAACCCGGGGATCGCGTACGGCAGGATCAGCAGCGTGCGGTAGAGCTTGCGGCCCCGGATCGGGGCGTTGAAGACGGTCGCCAGGAACATCCCGAGCAGGAACGTGGTGGCCACCGACGCGAACGCGAACACGAAGGTCCACACCACGACCTGGAAGAACGGGCCCGCGTACCGGGAGTCGGAGAACGCCGTGGTGAAGTTGTCGAACCCGACGAACACGCGCCAGCCCACCTGCAGGGTGGTGCCGTCGGCGGCCTCGAACTGCCCGTCGTCGTTCGGGGCGTAGACCGTCCCGGTGACGGTGTCCGTCATCGTGTCGGCGGCCTCGTCGTAGACGAGAGTCGGCTTGAACGTGTACCCGGTCCGGGCGTCCTGGGTGCGGACGGACCCGTCGTTCGGGTCGTCGGAGACCGGCACCCGCAGGTCGGTGACCTCGCCCTGACGTTCGAGGATCTCCTGGCGGTCCAGGACCTCCCAGCCGTCGACGGCCGTGACCTGTCCGTCCGTCACCGTCGCCTCGACGGGGGCGAGCGCGTCGTCCGCGTCGCCCACCGCCGTCGTGCCGTCCGGACGGACGACGGCGAAGCCGAGGTCGTCGCCGTCGGTCACGACGGTCACGGGCAGGCTGGGCGAGCCCTCGACGCGGCGCTCGTTCTGCGCGAGCAGCGCGGTGATCGCGTCGTCCTTGGTGGAGTTGTGGCCGTCGCCGTAGTTCGTGAAGGCCACCCAGCCGGTGTACGCGATGGTGAAGATCTGGAACGTGAACAGGAAGACCAGGCCGGGCAGCACGTACTTCATCGGCACGGTGCGCCGGGAGAAGTAGACCCAGTTCGCGACGGCGAGCATCGCCACCATCGCGCCCAGGATCACCCAGGACTCCGCGACCCACGCCGACCAGACGACGTAGACGCCGAACGCGTCGATGACGGCCATCAGCGCGAGCTTGACGAGGAACCCGGGGCCGTAGCGCCCGGCCGGGGACTCGTCGCGTCGCGCGGCCCGACGGCGGCGCTCGTCAGGGGGCGGGGTGGCGTCGCCGGACGTCTCGCGGGCGTCGGCGACGTGCTGCAGGTCGGTCATCGGTGGCCTTCCGGGCTCGCGTGCCGGGCCGCGGCGTCACCGCGGCCCGGCACAGGGAGGTCAGGACGTCAGGAGTCGAGCGCGCCCTCGATGTCCGAGATCATCTTGTTCCACGCCTCGGCCGGCTCGGCCTTGCCGGAGATGATGCCGGCCTCGGTCACGCCCCAGAAGGCCCACACCGAACCCATCTCGGGGATGGAGGGCATCGGCACGGCGTCGGCGCCGACCTCGCGGAAGCCCCCGACGATCGGGTCAGACGACGCGGCGTCGGCAGCGGCCGTCAGGGCCGGCGGACGGCCGCCCGCCTCGAAGAGCGCCGTCTGCGCCTCCTCGGTGGACAGGTAGTTGACCAGGAAGTCGTTGGCGAGCAGGGCGTTCTCGCTCTTCGCGCTGACGTAGAAGCCCTGGACGCCGACGAACGGCTGGGCGGGCTCGTCACCGGGAGCCGGGACGGGGTCGATCGCCAGGTCGAGGTCGGAGAACTGCTCGAGCATCCACGGACCCCCCACGATGAAGGGCGACTCGCCGTTGGCGAACGCCTCGACCGCGATGTCGTAGGTGGTGTCGATGGTCAGGTTGCCGGCCTCGCCCTGGTCGGCGAGCCACTGCGCGTAGGCCTCGCCGTTCTCGCCGCCCATGGCGAGCTCCGGGGAGTAGGAGCCGTCGGCGTTCTGCTCGAAGACGGGGGCGCCGAACGACGTCTGGAAGGGGTAGTACGTGTACGGGTCGCCGTTCTCCCCGTCGGACTGGATGAGGAACGGGAACTTCGTCCCCGCGTCCTTGCCGGCGGCGATCGCGTCGTCCCACGTGGCCGGGGCGGAGTCCGCCAGCTCGGTGTTGCGGATCAGGGCGATGTTCTCGATCGCGTACGGCAGGCCGTAGACCTGCTCGTCGGCGGTGAACGCCTGGACGGCGACCTCCTCGAACTCGGCGGCCTTGTCGCCGAGCTCGACGGGTGCCACGACGCCGTTGGTGATGAGCTCGCCGAGCCAGTCGTGCGCTCCGACCGTCACGTCGGGGCCCTCGCCGGTGGGGACCTGCGCGATGAAGTCGGCGCGGATGTCCTCGAACGGCTTGAGGACGAGCTCGACCTCCGCGCCCGTCTCGGCCTCGAAGTCCTCGGCGGCGGCCTCGACGGCAGCCTGCCGGGTCTCGTCGACCCAGACCGTCAGGGCGCCGCCGTCCGCGGCGGTGTCCTCGGCGGCCGACTCCTCGGTGTTCCCCTCGGCTGCCTCACCGGCATCGTCGGTCCCGCCGCACGCCGACAGGGCGAGGGTGGTGACCAGGGCGGAGGCAAGAAGGATGCTCCGTCGCATCGTGGTACTCCCAGCGTCAGAAGGATGGCCCGACGGCTTGGACGCCGGTGGGCCCTGCTGGCGGAGAATCTAGGAGGTTCAGTCGCCTTTTGCAAGATCTTGCAATAACATTTCTGCAACACGACGTACGAACTGGCGTCCAGCCGATGGTCGCCCAGGACGAGGGGGTCCGTTGTCACCTACGATCGGCGGCGTGCGAACCCGACTGAGCGACCTGGCCGAGCAGGCCGGCGTCTCCACCGCAACGGTTTCGCGCGTGCTCAACGGCAAGCCAGGCGTCGCCAGCTCGACGCGACAGGCCGTCCTGGCCGCCCTCGACGTCCTCGGGTACGAGCGGCCCACCGCCCTGCGCGGGCGCTCGGCCGGGCTCGTCGGCCTGGTCGTCCCCGAGCTGACGAACCCCGTCTTCCCCGCCTTCGCGCAGGCCGTCGAATCGATCCTGGCGCAACGCGGCTACACGCCGCTGCTGTGCACCCAGGCACCCGGCGGCACCACGGAGGACGAGTACGTCTCCACGCTGGTGGACCACTCCGTCGACGGCATCGTCTTCATCTCCGGTCTGCATGCGGACACCCGGGCGGACCACACCCGCTACGAGCTGCTGCGCGGACAGGGCATCCCCATCGTGCTGGTCAACGGCTACGCCCCGGGGATCGACGCCCCGTTCGTCTCCCCCGACGACGTCGCCAGCGTGGACGTCGCGGTCCAGCACCTGGTGACGCTGGGTCACCGCCGGATCGGCCTCGCGATCGGGCCCGAGCGGTACGTCCCGGCCCAGCGCAAGGTGGCCGCGTTCATGGCGGCGCTCGTGCGGCACGGGCTGGCCGACGACGAGGCCGACGCGCGCGGCCACGTCACCAGCACGCTGTACACGCTGGAGGGTGGTCAGGCCGCCGCCGCGGAGCTCCTCGCCTCCGGCCACACGGCCGTCGTCTGCGGCTCGGACCTGATGGCCCTCGGGGTCGTGCGGGCTGCCCGGGCGCGCGGGCTCCGCGTCCCGGAGGACGTCTCGGTCGTCGGGTACGACGACGCTCCGCTCATCGCCTTCACCGACCCGCCGCTGACCACCGTGCGCCAGCCGGTCGAGGCGATGGCCCACGCCGCGGTCAGCGCGCTGCTGACCGAGATCGGCGGCGACCCGGCCCCGCGCACGGAGCTGCTGTTCGCACCGGAGCTGGTGGTGCGCGGATCCACGGGCATCGCCCCCCGCGCCTGATTTGCCCGCACCCAGCCTGCCACGCAGGCTGGTCTGCAAGTGCGACACGCCCGGGCGCGCCCCGCGCCAGCGTTGCAAACCTTGCAGCAAGGAATACACTCGACCGACATACCTACCGCCGACTCATCGAGGACCCTCATGGCCACCACCGAGCCGACCCCTCCGACGCCCGCGCCGCTCACCGCCGACGGCACCGTGCACGTCGGATCCGCCGCAGCCCGCGAATGGTGGCGCGACGCCGTCATCTATCAGGTCTACCCGCGCTCCTTCGCGGACGGCAACGGCGACGGCATCGGTGACATCCCGGGCATCACGTCCCGGCTCGACCACCTGCAGACCCTCGGGGTCGACGCCGTCTGGCTCTCGCCGTTCTACCGGTCCCCGCAGAAGGACGCCGGCTACGACGTCGCCGACTACCGCGACGTCGACCCGCTGTTCGGCACCCTCGCCGACTTCGACGCGATGCTGGCCGGCGCCCACGAGCGCGGCATGCGGGTCATCGTCGACCTGGTCCCGAACCACACCTCGGACCAGCACGTCTGGTTCGCCGAGGCGCTGGCCGCCGAGCCCGGGGCGCCCGCGCGCGACCGCTACATCTTCCGCGACGGCCGCGGGCCGGACGGCTCCGAACCGCCCAACAACTGGCAGTCGATCTTCGGCGGCGCGGCCTGGACGCGCGTCGACGACGGCCAGTGGTACCTGCACCTGTTCGACGCCTCCCAGCCCGACCTGGACTGGAACCACCCCGAGGTCCGCGCGGAGTTCGAGGACGTGCTGCGGTTCTGGCTCGACAAGGGCGTGGACGGGTTCCGCATCGACGTCGCCCACGGCATGGTCAAGGCCGACGGCCTGCCGGACTGGCACGGTCACGTCTCGATGGTCGAGGGCAGCGCCGCCGAGGAGGACCAGCCCGTCGACCCCGGCGCGCCCGAGGACGGCTCCACCGGTGCCGGCAACCAGGGCCCGATGTTCGACCAGGACGGCGTCCACGAGATCTACCGGTCCTGGCACCGCGTGCTCGCCGAGTACGACGGCGACCGCTGCCTCGTGGCCGAGGCATGGGTGGAGCCCCTCTCCCGCCTGGCGCGCTACGTGCGACCGGACGAGATGCACCAGGCGTTCAACTTCTCGTTCCTGACCACCGCGTGGGACGCGGCCGCTCTGCGCCGCGTGATCGCGGCGTCGTACCGTGCCAACGACGAGGTGGGCGCCCCCACGACGTGGGTCCTGTCCAACCACGACGTGGTGCGCCACGCCACCCGCCTCGGGCTGCCGGAGGTGGGCGTGCGCCCGAACGGCGTGTTCGCGACCGACCCGCAGCCCGACGAGGAGCTGGGTCTGCGCCGGGCGCGGGCCGCCTCGCTGCTCATGCTCGGCCTGCCTGGCTCGGCCTACATCTACCAGGGCGAGGAGCTCGGCCTGCCCGAGCACACGACACTGCCGAACGAGGTGCGCCAGGACCCCGGACACTTCCGCACCGGTGGCGCCGAGGCCGGCCGCGACGGCTGCCGCGTGCCGCTGCCCTGGGAGGCCGACGCCCCCGGGTACGGGTTCGGACCGTCCGGTGAGACCTGGCTCCCCCAGCCCGAGTCCTACGGCCGCTACGCCGCCGACACCCAGTACGGCGTCGACGGCTCGACGTTCGAGCTGTACCGGGCGGCGCTGGCGACGCGGCGCGCCGAAGGGCTCGGGCACGGCGGGCTGACCTGGCTCGAGGCCTGGGCCGACTCCCCCGACGTCGTGGCGTTCGTCGACCGTGGCGTCGCCGTCGTGGCGAACCTGGGATCCGATCCGGTCGCGCTGCCCGAGAACGAGGTGCTCCTTGCCTCCGGCGACCTTGCCGAGGGCATGCTCCCGGCCGACACGACGGTCTGGCTGCGCGTCTGACGCTCCGAGGGTTCGCGCCGAGGTAGTGGGGCGGTCTCGGCGGGGATCAGCCGCCGGAGACGCTCAGCTCGGCCTCGCGCAGCTTCGCCTCGAACTCGGCGTCCAGCTCGCGCGAGTCCAGCCAGCCGTAGGGCAGGTGCGGCTTCTTCGGCGTGCCGGCGCGCCCGCGCGGCCCTTCGGCGTCGGCCCCCGGGTAGCCGAGCGTGAGGTCGAGCGTGTCGAGGAGCGTACGCAGCTCGTCGAGCGTGGACACCATCGCCAGCTCACGGCGGGTCTCGCCGCCGACGGCGTAGCCCTTGAGGTACCAGGCCATGTGCTTGCGCAGGTCGCGCATCGCCTTGGACTCGTCGCCGTCGTAGTAGGAGATCATCAGCTCGCCGTGGCGGTGGATCGTCCCGGCCACCTCGCGCAGACCGGGCCGCACCCGCTGGTCGGAGCCGTTGAAGGCGGCGGCCAGATCGGCGAACAGCCAGGGGCGGCCCTGGCAGCCGCGGCCGACGACGACACCGTCGGCGCCGGTCTCGCGGACCATGCGCAGTGCGTCCTCGGCGGACCAGATGTCACCGTTGCCGAGCACCGGCACCGTGGTCACGGCCTCCTTGAGGCGAGCGACAGCGGACCAGTCCGCCGTCCCGGAGTAGTGCTCCGCCGCCGTGCGGGCGTGCAGCGCGACGGCGGCCACCCCGAGGGACGCGGCCGTCCGGCCGGCGTCGAGGTACGTCAGGTGGTCGTCGTCGATGCCCTTGCGCATCTTGACCGTCACGGGGACGCCGTACGGCTCGGCGGCGTCCACGGCGGCGCGCACGATGTCGCTGAAGAGCTGCTTCTTCCACGGCAGCGCGGAGCCGCCGCCCTTGCGGGTCACCTTGGGGACGGGGCAGCCGAAGTTGAGGTCCACATGGTCCGCGCGGTCCTCGCTCGCGATGATCTTCACGGCGGCGCCGACGGTCGCGGGGTCGACGCCGTAGACCTGCGCCGAGCGCGGCGTCTCGTCGTCGCCGAAGGTGACGATGCGCAGCGCCTCGGTGTTGCGCTCCACGAGCGCCCGGCTCGTGACCATCTCCGCCACGTAGAGCCCCGGGTCGAACCCGGTGGAGCGGCCGGCCTCGCGGCACAGCGTGCGGAAGGCGCGGTTGGTGACGCCGGCCATGGGTGCGAGGACCACGGGCGTGCCGACGGTGATCGGCCCGATCTGCAGCGGGGGCAGCACGCGCGTGCCCGACGACGGAGCCCCGGTCGCGGTGGCGGGCTGCGGCGTCGTCGTGCTGACGGGTTCGAGCGTGGAAGTCACATCCGCCATTGTCGCAAACGTCTCCCGGCGACACCGGGCCGTCAGAGCCTCCCGGATGCGTGACACCGGTCACCGGACGATCGCTCGACGTGCCTGCACAGCGATCCTGTGCCAGGTTCGGAACATGTCGCGACAAAAACTGTCGTGACGGACGAAGGAGGTCGACATGCCCCTCTGGCTGATTCTGATCCTGATCGGCGTGGTGCTGGTCATTCTCGGTGTTGCGACCGAGATCGGGATGTTCCTGCTCTGGATCGGCGTCGCGGTCCTGGTCGTCAGCCTCGTGCTGGCGCTCATGAGGCGCGCCAAGACCTGATCGTCGTCTTGACGTGCTCCCGCCCGAGTGCGGGAGCAGAACGGGGGCCGTCCACTCGGGACGGCCCCCGTTCGCGTGCTCGGGCGGATCAGCCTCAGACGCCTGGCATCCGCTGGGCGAGGTAGCCCGCGACCTGGTCGAGCGCGACACGCTCCTGGGCCATGGTGTCCCGGTCACGGATCGTGACGGCCTGGTCCTCGAGGGTGTCGAAGTCGACCGTCACGCAGTACGGCGTGCCGATCTCGTCCTGACGGCGATACCGCTTGCCGATCGCCTGGGTGACGTCGTGGTCGACGTTCCAGTGCTGGCGCAGCTCGGCGGCGAGCTTGTCCGCCGTGGGCAGCAGGTCGGCGCTCTTGGACAGCGGCAGCACGGCGGCCTTGACCGGCGCGATGCGCTTGTCGAGACGCAGCACGGTGCGCTTGTCGACGCCGCCCTTGGTGTTGGGGGCCTCGTCCTCGGCGTAGGCCTCGACGAGGAACGCCATGAGCGACCGCGTCAGGCCGGCGGCCGGCTCGATGACGTACGGGAAGTACTTCTCGTTGGTCACCGGGTCGCGGTACATCAGGTCCTTGCCCGAGTGCTTCGCATGCGTGCTGAGGTCGAAGTCGGTGCGGTTCGCGATGCCCTCGAGCTCGCCCCACTCGCTGCCGGTGAACCCGAAGCGGTACTCGATGTCCACGGTGCGGGTCGAGTAGTGCGAGAGCTTGTCCTCGGGGTGCTCGTACAGGCGCAGGTTCTCCGGGTCGATGCCCAGGTCGGTGTACCAGGCCATGCGCGTGTCGATCCAGTACTGGTGCCACTCGGCGTCCGAGCCCGGCTCGACGAAGAACTCCATCTCCATCTGCTCGAACTCGCGCGTGCGGAAGATGAAGTTGCCCGGCGTGATCTCGTTGCGGAACGACTTGCCGATCTGCGCGATGCCGAACGGCGGCTTCTGGCGGGACGCGGCGGCCACGTTGGCGAAGTTCACGAAGATGCCCTGCGCCGTCTCGGGACGCAGGTAGTGGCGGCCCGACTCGTCCTCGACCGGGCCGAGGTACGTCGAGAGCATCATGTTGAAGTCGCGCGGCTCGGTCCACTCGCCGCGGGTGCCACAGTTCGGGCAGGCGATCTCGGCGAGCCCGCCCTCAGGCGCGCGGCCCTTGCGCTCGGTGAACTCCTCGATCATCTGGTCCTCGCGGAACCGCTTGTGGCAGCTCAGGCACTCGGTCAGCGGGTCGGTGAACGCACCGAGGTGGCCGGAGGCCTTCCACACGGGGGTGGGCAGGATGACGGCCGAGTCCAGGCCGACGACGTCGGGCCGGCGGGTCATCGCCTTCCACCACTGCCGCTTGATGTTGTCCTTGAGCTCCACGCCCAGCGGGCCGTAGTCCCACGCGGAGCGGGTCCCGCCGTAGATCTCGCCGGACTGGAAGACGAACCCCCGGCGCTTGGCGAGGGAGACGACGGCGTCGAGCTGGGCGGTCGCGGATGCAGCCACGGATCACTCCTGAGGTCGACCCCGCAGGTGGCTCCTGCGGGGCGGGTGTGCACGGTAGGTCGGCGCCTGCGAACTGCCGGCGGCGCCGGTCTGCCAGCCTACCGGGCGGGGCGGAGCGAGCCTGCGACCCGACTGCTGACACACCTGATCGAAGAGGGCGCCACCGTGATCGAGCAGGAGTGCGGCTCTCGCGATGTCGAGCACGATCGGGCCGTGGAGGAGCTCACCTCCTTGGCCGCCTTCTACTCGAAGGGATACCTGGACGACGTGCGTGAAGGGTGGGGCGAGTGATCGTCGCCGACGCGAACGTCGTGATCGCCGCAGCCCAACCGGACCACGTCCACCACTCAGGTGCCCGACGCATCGTGCGGGAACACGGACTCGAGCACATCGCGATGCACTCCCTGACCCTCGCCGAGCTCCTCGTCGGCCCGGCCCGCGTGGGTGCTCACGCCTCAGTCCGCGCGAAGCTCGCCGAAGCCGGGTTCGCGCTCTCCCCTCAGGGCGACCCGGCGCCGGAAGCGCTCGCCGTGGTGCGGGCCGAGACGTCGTTGAAGATGCCTGCCGCATGCGTGCTCGCACTCGCCGAGCACCTCGACGTTGCTCTCGCCACCTTCGACCAACGCTTGGCCCGCGAGGCCGGGGCGCGTGGGAGGCACGTCTACGGACTCGAGTCGGGCTACCACGCCTGACACTCGGCGCGCAGCGTGACGAACGCCCCACCCGACCTCTTTGACAGAGGTTCCTGCCAAGGCTGAGAATGGTTCTCATGCCCCGACGCCTCGCGCTGCCCGTCGCAGCCGCCCTGCCCCTCGCTCTCGTCCTGGCCGCCTGCGGCACCGACGGTGTGGGTACCGGAGCCGACGGCACGGGCGACGGGATGCAGGTGCTCGCCTCCTTCTACCCGCTGCAGTACGTGGCCGAGCAGGTCGGCGGCGACCTGGTGAGCGTCGACAACCTCACTCCCCCGGCCGCCGAGCCGCACGACCTCGAGCTCGCGCCCTCCCAGGTGCGCGAGGTCGGTGACGCCGACCTGGTCGTCTTCCAGTCCGGGTTCCAGCCGGCCGTCGACGAGGCCGTCGAGGCCCGCGCCCCCGAGCACGTGGTGGACGCCGCCGAGCTCGTCACGCTGGAGGAGAACCCCGGGTCCGCCGAGCACGCGGACGAGGAATCCGGCGACACCCACGATCACGGCAACACCGACCCGCACTTCTGGCTCGACCCCACCCTGCTGATCCCCGTGGCCGACGAGGTCGCCACCGAGCTCGGTGCCGCTGACCCGGACAACGCCGCCACCTACACGGCCAACGCGGACGCCCTCCAGGCCACGCTCGAGGACCTCGACACGGAGTACGCCGCCGCGCTGGAGCCGTGCCAGGGCGAGACCCTCGTGACGAGCCACGCCGCGTTCGGGTATCTCGCCGAGCGGTACGGGCTGTCCCAGATCGGCATCTCCGCCCTCGACCCGGAGGCCGAGCCGTCCCCGGCCCGCCTGCGCGAGATCGGCGACGTCGTCGCCGACAACGACGTGCGGACCATCTTCACCGAGACCCTCACCAGCCCGAAGGTCGCCGAGACCCTCGCCGACGACCTCGGCGTGACCACCGCCGTCCTGGACCCGCTGGAGGGCCTGTCCACCGACGCCGCGGAGTCCGGGGCGGACTACCTTTCTGTCATGGACAACAACCTCGCCGCCATCACCGAGGGGCTGGGCTGCGCGTGACCTCTCCCGTCATCGACGCCCGTGACGTGCACGTACGCCTCGGCGCGAGCCACGTGCTGCGCGGCGTGGACCTGCGCGTCGACGCCGGCGAGGTCGTCGCCCTCCTGGGCGCCAACGGGTCCGGGAAGTCGACCCTCGTGCGCACCGTGGTCGGCGTCCTGACCCCGTCGCAGGGCGAGGTCAGCATGCTCGGCCATCCGCTCGGCAACGGCGTGCCCTGGCAGCGCATCGGCTACGTCCCCCAGCGGGTCAGCGCCGCCGCGGGTGTCCCGTCGACGGCGGCCGAGGTCGTCGCCTCCGGGCTGCTGCACGGCCGCCGTCTCGCCCTGCCCCGCGGCTGGCGGAGCCGGGCGCGCGACGCCCTCGACCAGGTCGGCCTCGCCGACCGCGCCGACGACGCCACCAGCCAGCTCTCCGGCGGGCAGCAGCAGCGCGTCCTCATCGCCCGCGCCCTGGTGCGCGAGCCCGAGGTGCTCGTGCTCGACGAACCCGTCGCGGGCGTCGACCGGCCCAGCCAGGAGGCGTTCGCCGCCACCATGACGCGGCTCGTCGGCAGCGGCCTGACCGTGCTCGTCGTCCTGCACGAGCTCGGTGAGCTCGCCGGTCTCGTCACCCGCGCCGTCGTGCTGCGGCACGGCAAGGTGGTGCACGACGGCGCCCCGCCCCGCCCGCACGGCGCCCACGACGCCACGGGCCACGAGCACGTGCACCCGCACACCTCGGAGCTGCCCGTGCAGACGCCGGAGGTCGGCCTCTCCGACGGCCCCCTCGGTACCGGATCGACGGAGGCGGGCTCGTGAGCGAGATCGGCCTCATGCTCACCGACCCCCTCATGCAGCGGGCGCTCGTCGCAGCCCTGCTCGTCGGCGTGAGCGCGCCCGTGGTCGGCACCTACCTGGTGCAGCGCCGGCTCGCGCTGCTCGGTGACGGCATCGGGCACGTCGCCCTCACCGGCGTGGCGCTCGGCTGGCTCGTCGGGGCGGCCCTCGGCCTGGTGCCGGACGACGTCCTGGCCATCCCGGGCGCCGTCGTGGCCGCCGTCGTCGGCTCCGTCCTCATCGAGGTGGTCCGACGGCGCGGGCGCACCTCGGGCGACCTGGCCCTGGCCATCATGTTCTACGGAGGCATCGCCGGCGGCGTGCTCATCATCGGGATCGCCGGCGGCTCCTCGGGAAACCTCATGGCCTACCTGTTCGGGTCGATCTCGACGGTGACCAGCACCGACCTGATCCTGACCGTGGTGCTGTGCGCCCTCATCCTCCTGGTGGGCGTCGGGCTGCGGCCCGCCCTGTTCTCCGTGAGCCACGACGAGGAGTTCGCCATCTCCTCCGGCCTACCCGTCTGGGCGCTCAACATGGCCGTCGCCGTGCTGGCGGCCCTCACCGTCACCGTCGCGATGCGCGTCGTCGGGCTGCTGCTCGTCTCCGCGCTCATGATCGTGCCCGTCGCGATCGGCCAGCTCGTCACCCACTCGTTCCGGCGCACCATGGCCGTCGGCTCGGTGATCGGGGTCGTCGTGTGCGTCGTCGGGCTCAGCATCACCTACTGGTACCCGGTCTCCCCAGGTTCCCTCATCGTGGTCCTGGCCATCGCGGTGTACGCGGTCGTGGCAGGCTTGCACCCGCTGCTGGCCCGCCGCCGGCCGGCACGCGACCCGCACCCCGACATCCCCGACGACGTCGAGGTGGGGACCACCAGCGAAGCAGGAGAGTGCGAAAGATGACCCAGCAGCTGCGCATGACCAAGCAGCGAGCCGCCGTCGCCGGCGCGCTGGACGCCACCGACGAGTTCCGCAGCGCCCAGCAGCTGCACGAGCAGCTGCGCGACCGCGGGGACGCCGTCGGCCTCGCCACCGTCTACCGGACACTGCAGGCGCTCGCCGCCGGCGGCGAGGTGGACGTGCTGCGCACCGACGACGGCGAGGCCCTCTACCGTCGCTGCGCGCGGACCGAGCACCACCACCACCTGGTGTGCCGCTCCTGCGGCCGGGCGGTCGAGATCGACGGGCCCACCGTCGAGTCGTGGGCCGCGCAGGTGGGCGCGTCGCAGGGGTTCACGGACATCGAGCACACGGTGGAGCTCTGGGGCACGTGCACCGACTGCCGACCGTCGGCAGGCAGGAAAGTTAGGCCAGGCATACCTCAGTAGGGCATGATGGCGGCATGCTCGCCGCCCTGACCGCCACCGCGACCGACGAGGTCGGGCGCCATGGCGTCTTCACGCTCGAGGGTTTCCCGTTCTGGGCCGTGTACGTCATCGCGTTCTGCATCGTCATGGCTCGCGCCCAGGCGACGTACTGGCTCGGCCGCGGCGTCGCCCGCGGCATGGGCGGCACCCGAGTGGCACGGCTGCTGGCCTCCCCGCGCGCCGTCCAGGTGATCGACCGCATCCACCGCTGGGGGCCGGCGGCGGTGACCGTGTCCTTCCTCACCGTGGGCATCCAGACCGTCGTCAATCTTGCGGCCGGCTACCTGCGCATGCCGCTCGGGCGCTACCTCATGGCACTGACCCTCGGCTGCCTCCTCTGGGCGGCCATCTGGACCACCGTCGGCACCGCCGTGGTCTACGGCGCGATCCTGCTGTTCCTGCTCGACCCGGCAGCCCTCGGGGCTGCCGGTGCGCTCGCGATCGGGCTCACCGCCTGGCTGTTGCGCCGCCGTCGGGCCCGGGCGGGCGCGGCACGCCCCGTCGCCGCTGTCGAGGCGGCGGCCGAGCGGGGCTGACCTCTCACGGGCCGGACGGGTGCGTGAGCACCCCGAGGCCTGTGTCAGACTTAGGCAATGCTTACCTCACCACCGGTCACGTCCTCGGACGCGGCCCGTCAGGTGGGACAGCGGACCCGTCGCAAGATCGCCGCCTGCGCGGTCGCCCTCGGAGTGCTGGCCCTCATCGTGGTCGCGAGCCTCGTGCTCGGCGTCCGCGACGTCTCGCTGCCCGTCGTCTGGGAGGCACTCACCGCCCCCGCAGCCGGCAACGTGGACCACCAGGTCATCATGGGCCAGCGCGTCCCCCGGGCCCTCGTCGGCCTCGCCGCCGGCCTCGCCCTCGGCGTCACCGGAGCCGTCATCCAAGGCGTCACCCGCAACCCGATCGCCGATCCCGGGCTGCTCGGGCTGAACTCCGGAGCCTCGCTCGCCGTCGTCTGCACGGTCTGGCTGCTCGGGCTGACGGCGCCCTCGCAGTTCGTGTGGTTCGCCTTCCTGGGCGCCGCGGCCGCCGCCGCTCTGGTGTTCTCCATCGGCTCCGGACAGCCGGTGAGGCTCGCCCTCGTCGGCGCAACCGTCACCGCGCTGATCACACCGCTCATCACCCTCGTGCTGCTGCGCGACCCGCAGGCCTTCAACCTCTACCGGTTCTGGGCGGTCGGTTCACTGACCGGCCGCGGGCTCGAGACCCTCCTGGTCGTCCTGCCCTTCGTCGCCGCCGGCACCGTGCTCGCCGCAGGGCTGGCACAGCGGCTCAACATGCTCGCCCTCGGCGACGACGTCGCCCGCGGGCTCGGCCAGCGGGTGGGCGTGACCCGGGCCGTGGCCGGACTGACGATCGTGCTCCTGGCCGGCTCCGCGACGGCGCTCGCCGGCCCGATCGCCCTCGTCGGCCTCGCCGTCCCGCACGCCGCCCGGCGCCTCGTCGGCACGGACTACCGCTGGATCCTCGTGCTCTCCGCGCTGCTCGGGCCGGTCATGCTGCTCGGCGCCGACGTCATCGGCCGCCTGCTGCTGCCCGGCACCGAGCTGGAGGCCGGAGTCGTGGCGGCCGCGATCGGCGCCCCGGTCCTGGTCGCGGTGGCACGTGGCCGCAAGGTCGCGGGGGTGTGAGATGACTGTCCTCACCGCGGCCCAGGACGTGCGCAGCCGTCGCCACCGCCGCAGGGTCGCCGTGCTCGCCTCCCTCGCCGTGCTCGTCGTCGTCCTGACCACCTTGGCACTCACCCTCGGCGCCGCCTCCCTCCCACCCGGGCGCGCCCTGCTCGCCCTGCTCGGGATCGGCGACGACGGCGACCTGTTCGTCGTCCAGCGCCTGCGGCTGCCCCGGGTCGCCACCGCCCTGCTCGCCGGCGCCGCGTTCGGCCTCGCTGGCGCGCTCTTCCAGTCGACCCTGCGCAACCCGCTCGCCAGCCCCGACATCCTGGGGATCGCCAGCGGCGCCTCGGTCGGTGCCGTGGCGGTGCTGCTGGGCCTCGGCATGTCGGGCCTGGCCGTCTCGGTAGGGGCGTTCGTCGGGGCGGCCACCATCGCCCTGCTCATCTGGTTCTTCGCCTGGCGCCAGGGCCTGCACTCGATCCGGTTCGTGCTGGTCGGCGTCGGGTTCGCCTACCTGGCCTCCTCCGTGCTGGCGTGGATGCTCGCGAGCGCCGGGGAGCGCGACGCCGCCGCCGCCCTCGTGTGGACCGTCGGGAGCGTCGCGGACGTCCGGGGCGCCGAGCTGGCCGTCCTGGGCGGCGGGTTGGTCGCCCTGACCGTCGCCGCCGCTGTCGTCTCCCGCTGGCAGCACCCGCTCGCTCTCGGGGACGACCATGCGCGCGGCCTGGGCGTGGCCACAGACTCCGCCCGCGTCATCACCCTCCTCGTCGCCGTGGGGCTCGTTGCCCTGGCCACCGCGACCGTCGGGCCGCTCGCGTTCGTCGCGCTGGTCGCACCGGCCATCGCCCGCCGTCTCACCGACGACGGCGGGCCTGCCCTGTCCGTCTCCGTCGCCACCGGTGCCACGCTGGTCCTGGCTGCCGACATCGTCGCCCAGCACGGTCTGCTCGGGGTCGCCGCCCCGACCGGCATCGTCACGGGCATCGTCGGCGCCCCCTACCTGCTGTGGCTGCTCGCCACCCACGAGAGAAGAACTCGCGCATGATCGACATCCCGCACGGCATCGACGTGGCACGCGCCTCCGACGCCCCGAACGGCCCGAGCACCCGAGCCGGCGACCTCTCGGCGCACGGCGTGTCCATCGGGTACGACGGCCACCCGGTCATCGACGATCTCGACCTCACGCTGCCCCATGGCGTGGTCACGGCGATCGTCGGGCCGAACGCCTGCGGCAAGTCCACGCTCCTGCGTGGGCTGGCACGGCTGCACCCGCTCACCGCCGGTCGCGTGACCCTCGGGGACCGCGACGTGACCGGGATGCCCCGCAAGGAGCTCGCCCGCCTCGTCGGCGTCCTGCCGCAGTCGTCGATCGCCCCTGACGGCGTCCGGGTGGCCGAGCTCGTCTCCCGCGGCCGCTACCCCCATCAAGGCTGGTTCGGGCGGCACAGCAGCGACGACGACGTCGTGGTGCAGCGCTCGCTCGAGGCGACGGGCGTGGCGGACCTCGCCGACCGGCCCGTGGCGGAGCTGTCCGGCGGCCAACGTCAGCGCGTGTGGATCGCGATGGTGCTCGCCCAGGAGACCGACGTGGTGCTCCTGGACGAGCCGACGACGTTCCTCGACGTCACCCACCAGGTGGAGCTGCTCGACCTGCTGCACGACCTCAACCGCGAGCGCGGCACCACGGTGGTGATGGTGCTCCACGAGCTCAACCTCGCCGCCCGCTACGCCGACCACCTGGTCGTGATGAGCGCGGGACGGGTGGTGGCGCAGGGGGCTCCGGCGGAGGTCCTGGACGAGGCCACGGTGCTGTCGGCCTTCGGGCTGGACGCCCGGGTCGTGCCGGACCCGGTCGCCGGCAGCCCGATGATCGTGCCTGTCGGGCGGCACCATCGGCCCGACGGCACGCCGGCTCCGGACGGGTCGACCGAACCGACCTCGTGAGCGACCTCACATCACCGATTGCTCACGAAGCGGTCTCCAGGGTTCCACGTCGTGAGCCAGTGAGGTTAGCCTTGCCTCATTAGCCGTCCCTCGCGCTCCGAGCGCGAGCAACCGAGGAGTACCCGTGCGCCTTCACCGTTCCCTGACCACCGCCGTCGGTCTCGCCGCCGTCGGCGCGCTCGCCCTGTCGGCCTGCGCGTCCGATCCCTCCACCGAGGCGGGCACGACCGAGGCGACGGCGGCGACCGGAGGCGCTACCGACGAGTTCCCCGTCACCATCACCCACGCGCTGGGCGAGACGGTCATCGAGGCCGCGCCCGAGCGGGTCGCGACGTGGGGCTGGGGCTCCACCGAGGCCGCCCTCGCCGTCGGCGTCACCCCCGTCGCGGTCGCCGAGCAGTCCTGGACCGTCGGTGAGGGCGCCCTGCTCCCCTGGGTCGAGCAGGAGTACGACGACCTCGGCGTCGACCACCCCGCCGTCCTCACCGACGCCGAGGGCGGCGCCACGGTCCCCTACGAGGAGTTCGTCGAGGCCGACCCGGACCTCATCCTCGCGCCATACTCGGGCATCACGGCCGAGCAGTACGAGGTGCTGTCGGACATCGCCCCGGTCGTGGCCTACCCCGACACCCCGTGGACCACCCCCTGGGACGAGGTCATCACGACGACGGCCGAGGCCCTGGGCCGCTCCGACGCCGGTGAGCAGGTGCTCGCGGACGTCGACAGCTACATCGGCGACCTGGCCGACGAGCACCCCGAGATCGAGGGCAAGACCTTCGCCGCGATCGTCGACTCCCCCTCCGAGGGACTCGTGTACGTCTACACGCCGGCCGACCCCCGTGTCGGGATCCTCGAGGGCCTCGGCGTCATCTCGGCACCGTCGGTGACCGAGCTCGACACCTCGGACGGCGGGTTCTTCTACACGCTGTCCTACGAGGAGCTGGACAAGCTCGAGTCCGACTTCCTGGTCGCCTACACCTACACCGAGGAGGAGGCCGCCACCTTCGGCGAGGGCGAGGAGCTCCAGGCGATCCCGGCTGTCGCGGCCGGCGACGTGGTCAAGGTCGTCGGCAACGTCGCCGTGTCGTCCGTCTCCCCGCCCACCGCGCTGTCCTACGACTGGGCCGACGGCGTGCCCGCGATCGTCGACCAGCTCGCCGAGATCTACGGCTGACCGACCTTTGACGCCGGCCGGACGAACCCGCCGCACGATCGTCGCCTTCCCGAAGTGGAGCGCCCCCAGGGCGCGTGAACGCGATCGTGCGGCGGGTTCGTCCGGCCGGCGTCGATGTGTCAGGTCGTCGACGCGGCGTCCACCGCTCCCCCGTAGCGACGGTCGCGCCGGGCGTACTCCTCGACCGCACGCCACAGGTGCCGCCGGTCCACGTCCGGCCACGGCTCCGGCAGGAACACCAGCTCCGCGTACGCGGCCTGCCAGATCATGAAGTTGCTGGTGCGCTGCTCGCCGGACGAGCGCAGGAACAGGTCGACGTCCGGCAGGTCCGGCTCGTCCAGGTACTTCTGCACCGTCTTCTCGGTCACCCGGTCCGGGTTGATCCGGCCCGCCGCCGCCTCCCGGGCGATCGCCGCGGCCGCGTCCGCGATCTCCGCGCGGCCGCCGTAGTTGACGCACATCGTCAGCGTGCAGCGGTCGTTCTCACGGGTCATCTCCTCCGCGACCTGCAGCTCCTTGATCACCGAGCCCCACAGCCGCGGACGGCGCCCCGCCCAGCGGATCCGCACGCCCCACGACGACATCTCGTCCCGCCGTCGGCGGATGACGTCGCGGTTGAAGTTCATCAGGAAGCGCACCTCGTCGGGCGAACGCTTCCAGTTCTCGGTGCTGAAGGCATACGCCGAGACGTGCTTGACGCCGATCTGCACCGCGCCCGCGACGACGTCCAGCAGCGACTTCTCGCCCTCCTTGTGACCCTCGACGCGCGGCAGGCCGCGCGCGTTCGCCCACCGCCCGTTGCCGTCCATCACCACGGCGACGTGGTTCGGCACGAACTCGGCCGGGATGGCCGGCGCAGTGGCTCCGGACGGGTGGGGGTACGGCTCGGCGTACTGCTGCGGGGCGCGGGGCATCAGGCCTCTCTCTCGATCATGCGCAACGAGCGCAGGGTGCGCTCGAGGTAGAACTGCGAGTAGGCGGCCACCAGCCCGGCCGCCTCGGAACGGTGCCGCCGGTCCGCAGCGTCGGCCACGGCCCAGTCCCCGGCGAGCAGAGCGGCCAGGAGCGTGAAGGTCTCGGGCGCGGGGGCCGTCGCCCCGGGCGGGCGGCAACGCAGGCACACCGCCCCGCCCTGGGCGACCGCGAACGCGTGGTGCGGGCCCGGCTCGCCGCACCGGGCGCAGTCGGTGAACGACGGCGCCCACCCGGCCACCGACAGCGCCCGCAGCAGGTAGGAGTCCAGCACGAGGCCCGGCGCATGGGCACGGCCGGCCAGGGCGCGCAGCCCGCCGGCCAGCAGCCAGTACTGCTGGACGGCGGGCTCGTGCTCCGCGGCCACGAGTCGGTCCGCGGCCTCGAGCATCGCGGCACCCGCCGTGTACATCCCGTAGTCCGCGCAGATCGCGCCGGCGTACGCGCCGAGCGTCTCGACCTGGGTGACCGAGTCGAGGCTGCGACCGGTGTGCAGCTGGACGTCGACCGCCATGAACGGCTCCAGGCGCGCGCCGAACCGCGACGAGGTGCGCCGCACCCCTCGACCGACCGCCCGCACCTTGCCGTGCTCGCGCGTCAGGAGCGTGATGATGCGGTCGGCCTCACCCAGCTTGTGGGTGCGCAGCACGATCGCGTCGTCTCGGTACAGGGGCACCGTGCCATTGTCCCAGGTGCGGCCGACACCAGACGGCGGTCAGCGACGCTCGGCGCGGTTGACGGCCGAGACGATCGCCTTGAGCGACGCCGTGGTGATGGACGGGTCCACGCCCACGCCCCACAGCACGTCGTCGCCGACGGCGCACTCGACGTAGGCGGCCGCCGAGGCGTCCCCGCCCTCCGACAGGGCGTGCTCGGTGTAGTCCAGCACCCGGACGTCGAGGCCCACGTGGGCGATCGCGTCGACGAACGCCGCGAGCGGCCCGTTCCCGGCACCCGTCAGCGTGTGCTCCTCGCCCCGGTCGACCACGTCGACCTCGAGCAGCGTGGCGCCGTCCTCCGCCGACGAGGTCCGCGTGCGCCGCAGACGCAGCCTGCCCCAGGGCTCCAGGCCCGACGTCGCGTCGACGGGCAGGTACTCGTCGGAGAAGATCCGCCAGATGTCGGCGCCCGTGACCTCCTTGCCCGCCGTGTCCGTGTGTCGCTGCACGGCGGCCGAGAACTCGATCTGCAGACGCCGCGGCAGCTCCAGGTGGTGCTCGGTCTTGAGCAGGTAGGCGACGCCACCCTTGCCGGACTGGCTGTTGACCCGGATCACGGCCTCGTAGGAGCGGCCCAGGTCCTTGGGATCGATCGGCAGGTAGGGCACGCCCCAGGTGAGGTCGTCGACGTCCTTGCCCTCGGCCTCGGCACGGGCCGCCATGTGGTCGAAACCCTTGTTGATCGCGTCCTGGTGCGAGCCAGAGAACGCCGTGAAGACCAGGTCGCCCACGTACGGGTGCCGTTCGTGGACCGGGAGCTGGTTGCAGTACTCCACCGTCCGGCGGATCGCGTCGATGCCGCCGCCCACGGTGAAGTCGATCTGCGGGTCGATGCCCTGGCCGAACAGGTTCATGCCCAGCGTGACCAGGTCGACGTTGCCGGTGCGCTCGCCGTTGCCGAACAGGCAGCCCTCGATGCGGTCGGCGCCGGCCTGGTAGCCCAGCTCGGCCGCGGCGACCGCGGTGCCGCGGTCGTTGTGCGGGTGCAGCGACAGGACCACGTTCTCGCGGTACTTCAGGTTCCGACTCATCCACTCGATGGAGTCGGCGTACACGTTGGGCGTGGCCATCTCGACGGTGGCCGGCAGGTTGACGATGACCGGGCGGTCCGCCGTCGGCTCGAGGACGTCAAGCACCTCGTTGGAGATCCGTGCGGCGAACTCGAGCTCGGTACCGGTGTAGGACTCGGGCGAGTACTCGTAGTAGACCGTGGTCTCCGGGACCGTCTCCTCGAGCTTGCGGCACAGCCTGGCGCCCTGCAGCGCGATGTCCACGATGCCGTCCATGTCGGAGCGGAAGACGACCTCCCGCTGCAGGATCGACGTCGAGTTGTAGATGTGCACGATCGCCTGCTTCGCGCCACGGATCGCGTCGTAGGTGCGCTCGATGAGGTGGTCACGGCACTGTGTGAGCACCTGGATCACGACGTCGTCGGGGATCCGGTCCGACTCGATGAGGGTGCGCACGAAGTCGAAGTCGGTCTGGGAGGCCGAGGGGAACCCGACCTCGATCTCCTTGTATCCCATCCGCACGAGCAGCTCGAACATGCGCAGCTTGCGCTCCGCGTCCATGGGCTCGATGAGTGCCTGGTTGCCGTCCCGCAGGTCGACCGCGCACCAGCGCGGCGCCTTCTCGATCCGACGGTCCGGCCACGTGCGGTCCGGCAGCTCCACGGTGATCTGCTCGTGGAACGGTACGTAGCGGTGGTACGGCATCCCCGAGGGGCGCTGCGGGTTGGCGGCGGCGATCCCGGTGGTGTTCGGTTCGGCAGTCTGCATCAGGGGTGTCCTTCGGTGTGGGGCTCACGATCGGCCGGCGCACCACGATCCACCGCGGCGAGGTTCCGGCCTCTTAGTAGGCCTCGCCGCGGCACCGAAGGAGGAGGCTCACCGCGTGCTGCACAGTGCCACCGTACACCGAGCGTGCCGTACGTCACGTCGGTGCCCGCAGACGCCGGAGCGGTCACCGACGGGTCCGCAGCGCCGCGTCCACGGACGGGTCGCCCAGGGCGCCGAGCCAGTCGAGCAGCGCCGGGTACGTCGACGGGTTCGCCGCCACGTGGGGGCGCAGGTGCGGCGCCTCCTGGACGATCTGGGCGAGGTCCGCCAGCGGCGTCGTCGGGTCGAGGGCGCGCTCCGGCGTCCAGCGGGAGCCAGGCACGTCCGCCACGGGCTGGAGCACCTGGGTGTGGTCCGGCCGCTGGACCGGCTGGTCGTCGGCGGCCGACCGCGCGGCCTCGACGGGCGCCATCTGCTGCGTCGCGTCCGTCCCGGCCGCCCAGGTGCCGCGCCAGCGCGAGCCCGCGTCGGCAGCGGGCGCGGCGGACGGCGCGGCGACCGGCTGCTGGACGGCGGTCTGCTCGACGCCGGGCTGCCCGGGGCGTGCCACCTCGCCCAGGGGCACCGCTGACGCCATGGGACCGGGTGTCTGCCACTCGCCGGTCGACGTCCCGTCCCGCACCGGCTCTGCCGGCTCGCCCGACCCGACGAGATTCCGGACCGACGGCGGCACGAGCAGCGCGACGAGCACCATCGCCGGCAGCGCGAGCGCCAGCAGGAGTTCCTCGACGTGGGAGCGGGTGCCGACACCGGCACGCGCCACGATGATCACCAGGCCCAGCACGACGATCACGCAGGCGGCGCCGACGGCGGTGGCGTGCGCCGTGCGCGCGTCACGCACCAGGGCGCGCCGCGCGAGGAACGCCATGACGACCACGACGACACCGACGATCAGGCGCAGGACGGGCTCCACACCGAAACCGAACCCCGGGATGTCCGCCGTCGCCGCGGCGACGAGTCGCACGATCGCGACGAGCGCGACGAACGCCGCCACGACCATGACCAGGTCGAGCGCACGTACCGCGACACGGATCCACCGGGCCGCGCTGATCTCCTCCGGTTCACCGGCCCGCGTCGCCGCCCGCTGCAGGACCACCGGCACGGCGGACGCTGCGACCACCGGCAGCAGGAGCAGCCCGTAGCGGTCCGCGTGCAGGGACTCGACCCAGCCGTGCCGTGCACCGCCGCCCAGCAGCGCGAGCTCGAGCGCGACCGCGCCGCCGACGGCGAGGAGCACCAGACCCGCCGCGTCGTCCTGGTGGCGCAGGAACGCCCCGGCCGTCAGCCACAGGACCCCGACCACGAGCAGCGCGGCCAGCACGCCCCCGACCACGGCCGGCCAGGGCAGACCGTCCACGACCGAGATCAAGGGCGTCAGCACCGCGGCGGCCGCCACCAGCACCGCCGACACGGTCAGTCCCCGGGACGTCGGCAGTGCGGCGGCCAGCACCGCGCCCGCGATGCCCAGCGCAAGGCCTGCCCCGATCCCCCCGTCGCCCACCGAGAACAGGTCGAGCACGACGTAGAGGAGCGCCACGAGGGCGTAGGGGGCGAGCCCGACGAGACGCGCCCGCGGTGCGGCGACGCCCGACCAGCTCTCCGGCACGAGCCCGGCCCGCCGCGCGTACGGAGCGGCGACCGCCAGCAGCGCGACCACCGTCGTGAGCACCACCCACAGCAGGTCGCTCCCCCGGAGCGCCACGTCCCACGGCAGCGGCAGCGCCACGAGGAGCGCGACGGCGGCGATGGCGTCGCGCACGATGTCGCGGGTCGGGACGTCCGCGAACGGAGACCGGGGATGAGCGACGTCGGACATGGGTACTGACTCCCTGCATGAGTGGACGACCGAGGGGACCGGTCGGGTCGTTTCTACCCGACTCGACCCCCTCACGTCAGATCGGGCGTGTCGGCGCGTCAGATGCCGAGCTGGTAGACACCCCAGTACGCGAGCGTCAGCAGCAGCGACACCGACCCGACGACGACGCACCACAGCACGACGGCTGCCGGTGCTGCGCGGGTCACGACGACGTCGCCACCCGCCCGACGTGCCGAGCGTACGTCGGCGATGCGCTGCAGCAGAACCGCTGCCGCCACCGCGGTGGCGACGCCGAGGAGCCGGACGGTCACCCACCCGCCCTGGACGATCACGTCGTTGCGCTGGTAGTCGAACGCGAGGCGCGCGACGAGCAGCAGGTACGCGGCCAACGCGCCCGTGGTGGCGACGGACCCTGCTCCGAGCGCCACGAGCGAAGGCCCGACGCCCGGCGCGAAGGGCTGCACCGGGCCGCCACGGCGCCGTCGGGCCAGCGGGACCACCAGTGCCGCGACGCCCCACGCACCGAGCGGGAGCACCACCAGACCCGTCCCGCCGAGGACCGCCGCCACGACCACGTCCCCGTTGCCCCACCAGAGCGGCTGGGGCACGGGGGCCGCCAGGAAGAGCTGCTCAGGGGTCGCGCCCGCCACCTGCGGTGCTGCGTCCGCCGTTCCCGGCTGACCCTGGATCCACGCGGCGAGGTCGGGCACGAAGTCGCGGTGCAGCGGAGCCACGCCGCCCTCGGGCACGCCGTCACGCACACGGATCCCGTGATCGGCACCCGCGTAGTAGCGGACGGTGACGGGTGCGTCCCCAGGCCCGGCGGCGGTGTCGGCCAGGACGATCCGGGCCCCCTGCTCGATGGGCATCGACGGGTCGGCGGCGCCGTACACCACCAGCACCGGCGCCGTCTGGGCCGCGAGCCAGGGTCGCACGTCGAAGTCGGCGTACGTGAAGCCGCCGCCGGGGAACTGCATCCCGACCGCCCGCGGGATCGCGCGGAACACCTGGTCGGGCACACGGGTGTTCCGCAGATAGTTGTCGACGGCGTACGCCGCCTGCTCGCGGGGCGGCACGACGGGTGCCGACGTCAGGACCGTGAACGCGATCGTGGGGTCGTCAGCCTGCAGGACGGGCACGATCCAGGTGCCTTCGGACTCGCCGTACAGCCCGACGCGCGCCGGGTCGACGCCCTCGACGGTACGCAGGAGGTCGACCGAGTGGTGGTAGTCGAGCGCCATGGCCTCGTAGTCGCGGTCACGCAGCGAGTAGGTGTCCATCCGCTTGTCGGGCACGAGTGTGACCACCCCGGCGCTGGCGAGGCTCGCTGCCGTCTCCGCGAAGGCCTCCGCGGCCCGCCCGGTGCCCGCACCGTGGACGAAGACGACGCCCGGCCGTCCCGTCATCAGGTCGCCGTCGCCGTCCAGCGGACGGCGCAGCAGGCCGTCGACGGTCGCACCGTCGAGCTCGATGGTCACCGGGTCGGTGCGGACCTCGTGGTCGCCCACCCCGCCCACCTCACCGGCGGCAGCGTCCACGCCGCCGATCGTCGTGTCCTCGGTCGCCGGCACGACGTGCTCCGTGACCGGTTGCGGGTCCCACTGCGGTCCCGCGACGGCACCCGCGACGGCCAGGCCGACCAGCAGCGCTGCGCTCGTCGCGATCGTCCGGAACACCACCCGTCGGATGCTACTCGCCGGAACCGCGCGGCGGGCGGTCGACGCCCGCGGGCGCGGTCAGAAGCCCATGCGTTGCAGCTGCTTCGGGTCCCGCTGCCAGTCCTTGGCGACCTTGACGTGCAGGTCGAGGTAGATGCGCGTGCCGAGCAGCTTCTCGATGCCCTCGCGTGCGACGGTCCCGACCTCGCGCAGCCGCGAACCACCACGCCCGATGATGATGCCCTTCTGGCTCTGCCGCTCCACGAACAGCGTGACGCGCACGTCCAGCAGCGGCCGCCGGCCGGCCTTCTCGTCCCCGCTGCCCTCGCGCTCCACGATCTCCTCGACCGAGACGGCCAGGGAGTGCGGCAGCTCGTCCCGGACGCCCTCGAGGGCGGCCTCGCGCACCAGCTCGGCGATCATGACCTCCTCGGGCTCGTCCGTGAGCTCGCCGTCCGGGTACAGGTCCGGGCCCTCCGGCAGGTGCGCGCCCAGCACCTCGGTGAGCTCGTCCACCTGGAACCCGCCCTTGGCGGACACCGGCACGATCGCCGACCAGTCGAGCTCCATCGACCGGGCGAGCTGGTCGACCGCCATCAGGTGCTCGGCCAGCCGGCCCCGGTCCACCAGGTCCGCCTTGGTCACGACGGCGACCACCGGCACCGGACTGCGCCCCTGCATCAGCGGAGCGAGCTTGCTCGCGATGTACTTGTCACCCGGACCGATCTTCTGGTCCGCCGGGAGGCAGAAAGCCACGACATCGACCTCGCTGAGCGTGTCCTGGACCAGCGTGTTGAGCCGCTCGCCCAGCAGGGTGCGTGGCCGGTGCAGGCCCGGGGTGTCGACCAGCACCAGCTGGAAGTCCTCGCGGTGCACGATGCCGCGGATGGTGTGTCGCGTCGTCTGCGGCCGCGCCGACATGATCGCGACCTTCTCCCCGACCAACGCGTTGGTGAGGGTCGACTTGCCGACGTTGGGCCGGCCGACCAGGCAGGCGAAACCTGACCGGTGGGGGATCTCGTGCGTCATGCGGGGACGTCCTTCTGATCGTGCGGCACGACGTCGTCGTCCGCTGCTTCGGGTGTGCTCCTGCGCACCAGGATGCTGGCGACCTGCTTGCGGCGCCCCTCGACGCGCTCGGCTTCGAGGCGCAGCGCGCCGACGTCGGCGCACGCGCCGGCGAGCGGCACCTTGCCGAGCGCCTTGGCGAGCAGGCCGCCGGCGGTGTCGACGTCGTCGTCGTCGAGCCGCAGGTCGAACAGCTCGCCGAGCTCGTCGACCGGCAGCCGCGCGGGCACGCGCCACAGCCCGTCGCCGAGGTCCTCCGGCTCCGGCTCGGGCGCCGTGTCGTGCTCGTCGGTGAGCTCGCCGACGAGCTCCTCGATGATGTCCTCGACCGTGACCAGGCCCGCCACCCCGCCGTACTCGTCGACGACGATCGCGATGTGCGAGCGCCGCGCCTGCATGTCCCGCAGCAGGTCGTCGGCGGGCTTCGACTCGGGGACGAACACCGGCGCACGGACGTGGTCGATGACCGGGCTGTCCTCGGCGGACGGGTCGGCGTCCAGCAGCCGGGCCACGTCCTTGAGGTAGACGACGCCGACCAGGTCGTCCACGGTCCGGCCCACGACGGGGACCCGGGAGAAGCCGGACCGCAGGAACAGGCGCATCGCCTTGCGCAGCGACGTGTCCTCGCTCGTCGTGACCATGTCGGGGCGGGGCACCATGACCTCGCGCGCCAGCGTGCCGCCGAGCTCCAGGGCGGAGCGGAGCAGCTCGCGCTCCTCGGCCTCGATGGCCTCGTTCTCCCGCACCCTGTCGGCCATGTCGCGCAGCTCGTCGGTCTCGGGGGCGGGCGCCTCGCCGGGTGCGCGTCGCCGCGGGACCCAGTCCACGGCCCGGTGGACTGCGGCGAGCGGGCCGCCCAGCGTGATGAGGGCCCGCGCCGGGTGGTGGTGCGCCCACGTCCGCGGGCTGAACCGCAGCAGCAGCACCCCGGCGGCGAGCCCGGCGACGGCGACGCCCAGGAGCGCCTCCCACCACCCATCGAACCAGTCGGCCAGGAGCAGTGCGAAAGAGCCCACGGCGACGGCCTCCGCGAGGACCCCGACCAGACCCAGGGACACCGGGACGCCCGGGTCGGCAGCCAGCTGCTGCGCACGCCGGATCCGGCGGGTGCGTGCGGGAGCCGCCGGACCGTCGTCGTCCCCGGCGAGCGCCTCGGCGAGAGCGTCAGCCAGCGACGCGCGCGTCACCCGCTGCACCGCCGTCCGCCCCGCGCTGAGCAGCGCCGAGAGCATCAGCGCGACGACGAGCGTCATCCACAGGACGACGTCGGGAGCATCCACCGCGCCCGTCACCGCCCGGCGAGGAAGGTGAGCAGGAGGCGTCGCTGCAGCGCGAACATCTCCTTCTCCTCCTCGGGCTCGGCGTGGTCGTAGCCGAGGAGGTGCAGGATGCCGTGCGTGGTGAGCAGCAGCAGCTCCTCCACCGTCGAGTGGCCCGCCGCCTTGGCCTGCTGCGCCGCCACGTCCGGGCACAGGACGATGTCGCCGAGCGTCCCCGGCGGTGCCTCCTCGCCCTGGCGGCCGGGGCGCAGCTCGTCCATCGGGAAGGAGAGCACGTCGGTGGGGCCGGGCTCGTCCATCCACTGCACGTGCAGGTCCGTCATCGTGGCCGTGTCCACGAACAGGACGGACAGCTCGCTGGCCGGGTGCACGTGCAGGCTGTCGAGAGCGAAGCGGGCCAGCGCCGCGAACTCCGCCTCGTCGACCTCGTGGCCCGACTCGTTGTTGACCTCGATGCTCACCGGCGTCCCCCTCGGTCGTTCCGGCTCCCCCGGCCGGCGCCGTCGCCGCGGGGCCGCGTGGTGTCCCACCGCGCGTAGGCGTCGATGATGTCGCTCACGAGCCGGTGCCGCACGACGTCGGAGCTCGTCAGACGGCAGAACTCCACGTCGTCGACGCCGGTGAGGATGTCCTCCACGACCCGTAGGCCCGACGTCGTGCCACCCGGCAGGTCCACCTGCGTGGCGTCACCGGTGATGACCATCGTGGAGCCGAACCCGAGCCGGGTGAGGAACATCTTCATCTGCTCCGCAGAGGTGTTCTGCGCCTCGTCGAGGACGATGAACGAGTCGTTGAGCGAGCGGCCCCGCATGTACGCGAGCGGGGCGACCTCGATCGTGGAGGAATCGATGAGCTTGGGGATCGAGTCGGGGTCGACCATGTCGTGCAGCGCGTCGTACAGCGGCCGCAGGTACGGGTCGATCTTCTCGCTGAGCGACCCGGGCAGGTAGCCGAGCTTCTCGCCCGCCTCCACGGCGGGGCGCGTCAGGATGATCCGGTTGACCTGCTTGGCCTGCAGGGCCTGGACCGCCTTGGCCATCGCCAGGTACGTCTTGCCGGTCCCGGCAGGGCCGATGCCGAACGTGATGGTGTTCGCGTCGATGGCTTCGACGTAGCGCTTCTGCCCGACGGTCTTGGGCCGGATCGTGCGGCCCCGGCTGGACAGGATGTCGAAGGTCAGGACCTCGGAGGGGAGCTGGACGGTCTTGGCCGTGAGCATCGCCACGGACCGCGAGACGACGTCCGGGGTGAGCGGCGTCCCGGACTCGACGACCTCGACGAGCTCGTCCAGCAGCCGGGAGACGATCGCGACCTCGGCGGCCGGGCCGTGCACGGAGATCTCGTTGCCCCGGGCGTGCACGTCGACGCCGGGGAACCCGTCCTCGACCGCGCGGAGCACGGAGTCGCGGCTGCCCAGCAGGGCGACCATCGGTACGTGGGCCGGGACGACGACGCGGTGCTCGGCGGTGTACCCGGCAGGTTGCTGGCCCGGGGGCCGATCGGAGGCGGCAGAGGTCGACATGCTCAGGCGGGGCTCCATCCGAGCTGGGTCCCGGCGATGACGTGCCCGTGCACGTGGAAGACGCTCTGGCCCGCTCGCGGGCCGGAGTTGAAGATGAACCGGTACTGCCCGTCGGCGAGGTCGTGCGCCACGGTGTCGGCGACCTCGACCACCTCGGCGAGCAGGCCGGGGTCCGCCGCGGCGAGCACGGAGACGTCACCGTGGTGCTCCTTGGGCACGACGAGCACGTGCACAGGAGCCTGCGGGTCGATGTCGCGGAACGCGATCACGCGTTCGGTGGTCTCGACGACGTCGGCTGGCAGCTCGCCCGCGACGATCCTGCAGAACAGGCACTCGGGATCAGTGGTGTCGGTCATACCGTCCACGCTACCGCCACCGGCCCAGACGTTCGCTCAGGAGTGCGACGGCGACGGGTCCGGCCGTCGAGGTGCGCAGCACGTGCGGGCCGAGGCGTGCCGCGGTCGCGCCCGCCGCGACGAGCGACGCGAGCTCGGCCTCACCGATCCCGCCCTCCGGCCCCACGACCACGAGCAGCTCGGGCGCGACGGCCCCGGAGGCCCGCTCGGCGGCCGCGGGCAGCGCGACGTCCGCGAGCGCCGTCGTCGCCTCCTCGTGGAGGACGACGACGGTACCCCCGGCGGCCGCGACCTCACGGGTGCGCGCCGCGAGCTGCTTGGTCGTGACGTGCTCGGACACCGCGGGCAGGTGCGCCCGGCGCGCCTGCTTCACGGCGGAGCGCACGGTCGACTCCCAGCGCGCCCGGGACTTCGCGGCCCGGGCGCCTCGCCAGACGACGACGGACCGGTCCGCCTGCCACGGCACGACGGCGTCGGCCCCGACCTCCACGGCCGCCTCGACCGCGAGCTGGTCGCGGTCGCCCTTGGCGAGCGCCTGGACGAGCGTGAGGACGACGCCGGGTGCCGGCTCGGTGGCACGCTCGGCCACCCGCAGGCGGACGTCGGTACCGTCGACCGACTCGACGACGCCGCGCAACCGGGTCCCGCCGCCGTCGACCACGTCGAGGGTCTCGCCGGGTCCGCGGCGCTGCACGACTCCGGCGTGGCGGCCCTCGTCACCGCCCAGGACGTAGACCTCGCCCGGTGCGACCCTGCTCAGGTCGTCCGCCGAGAGGAAGACGGGCGCGCTCACCTCAGCGGCCGCTCAGCTTGTCCTTGAGGCGGGAGAACACACCCGGGTGCGCCGCGACGAGCCGTGGCTCGGGCCGCTCCTCACCGCGCAGGCCGGCGAGCTGGTGCAGCAGCGCGGACTGCTCCTCGCTCAGCTCCGTGGGCACCTGCACCTCGACGTGGATGTTCAGGTCACCCCGGCCGTTGCCGTGCAGGTGCCCGACGCCGAGACCCTTGAGGGTGATGATCTGGCCCGGCTGGGTGCCCGGGCGCAGGTCGATCTCCTCGGCACCGTCGAGGGTGTCGAGCTCGAGGACCGTCCCGAGCGCCGCCGCCGTCATGGGCACGGGCAGGGTGCAGTGCAGGTCGTCGCCGCGGCGGACGAAGACGTCGTGCGCCCGCTCGCGGATCTCGACGTACAGGTCGCCGGCGGGACCGCCGCCCGGGCCGACCTCCCCCTGGGACGTCAGCTTGATCCGCGTGCCGGTGTCGACGCCGGCCGGGACGTTGACCGTCAGGCTGCGGCGCGAGCGCACGCGACCGTCGCCGGAGCACTCGGCGCACGGCTCGGGGATGACCGTGCCGAAGCCCTGGCAGGCGGCGCACGGCGCCGTGGTCATGACCTGCCCGAGGAAGGACCGGGCCACGCGCTGGACGTTGCCGCGGCCGTGACACACCTCGCAGGTGCGCACGTCGGTGCCGGGCCGGCAGCCGTTGCCGCCACAGGTGCCGCAGACGACGGCCGTGTCGACCTGGAGCTCACGCTTGGCGCCGAACGTGGCCTCGACGAGGTCGATGTCCATGCGTACCAGCGCGTCCTGGCCGCGGCGCGCGCGCGGTACCGGGCCGGAGGCCTGGCCACCGCCGAAGAACGTCTCGAAGATGTCCTGGAAGCCAAAGCCCTGGCCGAAGCCGCCGCCGGCGCCCCCGCCCGGCGCGGTCGGGTCCACGCCGAGGTCGTACTGCTCGCGCTTCTCGCGGTTCGACAGCACCTCGTACGCGCGGGCGACGTCCTTGAACTTCTCCTCGCCGGCAGCCCCGGCGACGTCCGGGTGCAGCTCGCGAGCGAGCTTGCGGTATGCCTTCTTGATCTGCTCGGGAGAGGCGTCGCGCTCGACGCCCAGGATCTCGTAGTAGTCGGTCACAGTTCTCTCTTCGGTGACGTACGCGGTCTGGTCAGGGTTTCCGCGTGGCTCAGCTCGGCAGCACGCGGGAGAGGTAGCGGGCCACGGCGTGCACCGAGGCGATCGTGCCGGGATAGTCCATGCGGGTCGGGCCGATCGAGCCGAGGGACGCGACGGGGTCGCCGCCCGACCCGTAGTCGGAGACGACGACGGATGCCTCGGTGAGGCCGTCCAGCCGGTTCTCGTGACCGATCCGCACACCGACGCCGTCGCTCGACATCTCGGTGAGCAGCCCCAGCAGGATGACCTGCTCCTCGAGCGCCTCCAGCACAGGGCTCAGCCCTTGCTCGAAGGTCGCCTCGGAGCGGGCGAGGTTCGCCGTGCCCGCGAGCACGATCCGTTCCTCGTTCTCCTGCCCGAGGGTGTCGACCACCAGGTCGGCCACGGCACCGGCGACACCCGCCAGGTCCGGGCCGACGGCCTCCACCACGGCGGCGAACGCCACGGGGAGGTCCGCGAGCCGTTTGCCGGCCGCCGCGGCGTTGAACCGGGCGCGCAGCTCGGCCAGCGTCGCCTCGGCCAGCGGGCTCCCGCCGTCGGCGGTGCCGGGCAGCTCGCAGAAGCGCTGCTCGACCCGGCCCGTGTCCGTGATGACGACGACGAGCAGGCGTCCCTCCCCCACGGGGACGATCTCGAGGTGGCGCAGGCCCGACCGCCGCAGCGACGGGTACTGCACCACGGCGACCTGCCCGGTGAGCTGGGCGATCAGCCGCCCGGCCCGCACGAGGACGTCGTCGAGGTCGACGGCCTCGGACAGGAACGTCTCGATGGCGCGCTTCTGCGGGATCGTCAGGGGCCGCACCTCGGCGAGGCGGTCGACGAAGAGCCGGTAGCCGGCGTCGGTGGGCACGCGCCCGGCCGACGTGTGCGGCTGGGCGATGTAGCCCTCCTCCTCGAGCGCCGCCATGTCGTTGCGGATCGTGGCGGGCGAGACACCCAGGCGGTGGCGCTCCGTCAGCACGCGCGAGCCCACGGGCTCCCGCGTCGTGACGTAGTCCTCCACGATGGCGCGCAGCACCTCGAGACGACGTTCCTCGCTCACTCTCCTGCGCCTCCCTCCGCCGAGCACCCTGGCGTTCGTGCGTGGCCGTACCTTTAGCACTCTCGATCGTTGAGTGCCATCCTACGCGTCCCGACGGACAGAACCACGAGTGCCGCCCACCGGCCCGGTGAGGTACCTCAGACCGCTCGAGGGCCTTGCGGTGCGCCGAGAACCGGGCACCTGCCCGATCCACGCGCCTGCCTCACCCGTCGAGGCTGGTCGACGACGGGTCACCCGGCCCGGCACGACAGTCACGGAGGCGATCATGCACCCGATCGAGCACCACACCCTCTACCGCCGCCAGGAGTCCGAGCTCGCCCGACGTGCCGAGCAGGTGCGTCAGGCACGCGAGCGCCGCACCGCAGAGCCGGAGCGCGCCACGGGGCGACGGGAGCCTCGGGCGGAACGTCACCGCCTCACGCTGCTGTGGCGCCGCACGGCGTGAGCACCGCCGTGCCCCCGGTCCGGGGCGACCACGCCGCCACCTGGCACGATGACCAGGTGAGCCTCGAACCCTCTCCGCTGGTGGGCCGCGCCGACCAGCTCGGCACGCTGCGCGGCACCCTGTCGTCGGCCCGGCACGGCCAGGGCGACACGGTGCTGCTGTCGGGCGAGGCGGGGATCGGCAAGACCCGCCTGGTCACCGAGCTGCTCGCCGCCGTCGGCGACGACGTCCTCGTCGTGCGCGGACAGTGCGCCGACTCGGGCTCCGGCCCGGTCCCCTACGCGGGCGTCGAAGGCGTGCTGCGCGAGGTCGTCGCCGCCCTGGGGCCCGCCGACGCCCTCGCCGCCGCCGGCCCGGCCGCGGACGCGCTCGGCGCCGTCCTGCCCGAGCTCGTCGACGTCCGCCCCGACGTCGGCACCGGGCGCGCACCCGACGTGCTGGCCGACCTCCTCACGACGCTCGCCACCGAGCGGCCGGTCCTCGTCGTCGTCGAGGACCTGCACTGGTCCGACGACGTCACCCGCGCCGTCGTGTCCCGCCTGGCCCGCGCGGCACGCACCACAGCCCTGTGCCTGGTGGCCACCTACCGCAGCGACGACGTCGGCCGCCGGCACCCGCTGCGCACCACCCTCGCCGAGCTGGACCGGGCGCGGCTCGTCACCCGGGTCGAGGTCCCGCGCCTCGGTGCGCCCGAGGTCGCCGAGCTCGCCCGGACGGTGCCCGACGGCGGCAGCCCCGTCGCGCTCGACACCACCGCCCTGGCGGATCTCGTCGAACGCTCCGAGGGTGTGCCCTTCTACGTCGAGGAGCTCGCCCGCTGCCTCGACGCGGAGATGCCGACCTCCCTGCGCGACGTGCTGCTGCTGCGCTACTCCCAGCTCTCGGCCGGGGCGCAGGAGTTCTGCCGACTCGTCGCGGCCGCCGGCGCACGGGCCACCCACGACGTCCTCGCCGGCGTGCTGGGCGACGACGCGCTCGCCGCCGCCGAGCCTGCCGCACGCGAGGCGGTGGACGCCCTCGTGCTGCTCGCCGAGCCGGACGGCTACCGGTTCCGCCACGCGCTCATGCAGGAGGCCGTCGACGCGGAGCTCCTGCCGACCGAGCGCCGTCGCCTGCACACCGGGTACGCGCAGACGCTCGCGAGCGGCCCCCGGACCGTGCCTCGGCTCGCCGAGATCGCGGACCACTGGTGGCGGGCCCGGGTCCCCGGCAAGGCGCTCGCCGCCGCGGTCACCGCCCACGCGGCCGCCGGGCACGACGCCGCGGTCTCCACGGCGGCGGCACTCGGCGAACGAGCCCTGGAGCTCTGGGAGCTCGTCGAGGACGCCGAGGCCGTCACCGGCACGACCCACCACGACCTGCTGCTGCGGGTCGCCGACACGCAGCAGCTCGCGACCCGTGCGGACCGCGCACTGACGCTCGGCCGTCAGGCGCTCGTCGAGTGGCCGGCCCGCGACCCTGGCGGACGTGCACAGGCCCTCGGCCAGGTGGCCCTGTACTCGCTGCGCACCGGCGACCCCGCCGGTCAGGACCTGCTGTCCGAGGCGCTCGAGATCGCCCCTGCCGACGACGCGGACACCCGGCTGTGGCTGCTGCGCGCGCAGGCACGCACCGCGATGCTCGCCGGCCGGGCCGACGAGGCGATCGACGCCGCGACGCGCGGTCTCGAGGTGGCGACGGCGTCGGGCGACGCGGTCACCGCGTCGATCCTGCACAACACCCGCGCCGTGGCCCGGATCAACACCGGCGACCTGGTCGCGGTCGACGAGCTCGTGGCGGCCCGCGACCTGGCCGGGGACGACTGGCACGCCGTCAGTCGGTACTTCACGAACGGTTCGGACGCCTTCATCAAGCTCGGCCGGTACGCCGACGCGCTCCGGCTCGCGGCGGAGGGCGCCGACCGTGCCCGCCGCAGAGGTGCGGGCATGGTCAGCCGCACCATGCTCGAGGGGAACGTGGCCGAGGCCCTCGTCATGATGGGCCGGTGGAGCGAGGCCGACGCCTGGTACGAGCAGGCCACGACCCAGGTCGAGCCCAGCACGTTCGCCGTGTACCTCGCCGAACGGTGGACGTGGCTGACCCTGTGGCGCGGTGACGTCGACGGGGCGTTGGCGATGGCCCGCCGCCACCGTCCGGTGTGGATGCGCCACGAGCGCATCGAGACGCAGGTCCGCTACCGGATCCGCACCACGCTGGCCGAGCTGGCCCTCGTGCGCGACGACCTCGACGACGCACTGGACCTCGTCGGCATCGTCACCGACCACCACGATGGCGCCATCCCGTACGCCCTCTCGTTGCTCGGGGTGGCCGGACGAGTGCTGGCCCGCGCCCGCGACGAGGGCCGGGACGTCGACGTCGTGCCCTATCGCGACGCACTGGAGCGGTGCGCCGTGTGGCCCACCCACCCGGTGTGGGAGGCGGTGTTCGACGCCGAGCTCGGCGAGGGGCCCTGGTCGGCCGTCGCTGACCTCGGCCCCGACGACGGCGCGCCGGCTCATCTACGGCCCTACGCCCTGTGGCGCGACGGCCGCGCACGGCTCGACGGCGGCGACACGGCGGGGGCCCGCGGCCTCCTGACCGCCGCCGTCGAGGCGGCCGAGGCGATCGGTGCGGGCTACGTGCGGGACCGGGCCCTCGCCCTGCTCGACGACGCAGGGCCCGCCGTCCCTCGACGTGCGCCGCGTCAGGGCTCCCGGTCCGGCCTCGGCGGCCTGACCGACCGCGAGCGCCAGGTGCTCGGCCTCGTCGCGGAAGGGCTGACCAACGGCGAGATCGCCGAGCGGCTGTACATCTCGCGCAAGACGGCGTCGGTGCACGTCTCGGCGATCCTGCGCAAGCTCGGTGTCGCCTCCCGCACGGAGGCGGCCGTCGTCGCCCGCACCGACTCTCACAAGGACTCGCACACCGCGAGGTAGGGCCGCCTGCCGTCCAGGAGTGCCCGCGGGCCACTTCGCCACCACCGGAGGCACTACTTGGCAGTGACGGGGTGTCGGTCACCGCCGCGGCCGCGACCGCTGCCTAGGCTCGCCTGCGTGCACGACCGCTACGGATCCGACGTCCTCGCCACCGCCTCGACCCGCGTGGCGGGCACCCCCGACGGGTCGGCGCACCATCGCCGACGACCCGCGTCACGACCCCAGGCAGCCGAGCCCGGCCTGGTGGTCGAGGAGGTGCAGACCGGCTGGGTGGGCGCCGTCGTCCGCGTGGAGAAGTCCGGCGGGATGCACCTGGTGGTGCTCGAGGACCGGCGCGGCAAGACCCGCTCGTTCCCCCTGGGGCCGGGATTCTGGGTCGACGGGCAGCCGGTCGAGCTCACCGCGCCCGTGACGTCGCGGGCACCCGCCCCACCGGCCCGGACCGCCTCCGGGTCGGTCGCCGTCCACGGCGCGCGGGCACGGGTCGCCCGCGGCTCACGCATCTGGGTGGAGGGCAAGCACGACGCGGAGCTCGTCGAGAAGGTCTGGGGCGACGACCTGCGCGTCGAGGGCGTGGTCGTGGAGATGCTCGACGGGGTGGACAACCTGGCCGCCGCCCTGGCGGAGTTCGGCCCCTCCCCGGAGCGCCGTGTCGGGGTGCTGGTCGACCACCTGGTGCCCGGCGCGAAGGAGCAGCGGCTGGCGGACGCCGCGCTGCGCACCGTCCGCCCTGGCACGGTGCTCGTCCTGGGACACCCCTACGTCGACGTCTGGCAGGCGGTGCGCCCGGCACGGGTCGGGCTGCCGGCGTGGCCGGCGATCGACCGCGGCACCGAGTGGAAGATCGGCATCCTGCGCGAGCTCGGCTGGCCGGCGTCGGGCCCCGCGGACGTCGGCCGGGCGTGGCAGCGGATCCTCGCCTCGGTCCGGGACTTCCGAGACCTCGACCCGGCCCTGCTGGGCCGGGTCGAGGAGCTCATCGACTTCGTGACGGCGTGATCACAGCATCCCGTCACGCCGGGCGTAGTGGTTGACCTTCTCGGAGATCGACACCACGGCCAGGTAGAACTCGAGCGTGATACGGGCGATCGCGAGATAGACCAGCGCGATGATCCAGCCGAAGAGCAGGAACCCGATGCCCGCCCACACGCTGTTGCTGAACGCCGCCACGAGCGCGACCAGCCAGCCGAGCGCGATGAGCACCGTCACGATGACGTAGACGATCTTGACGACCTTGGGCGTCACGTAGCTCATGAACGAGTAGTCGAACAGCGCCCCGAAGAATCCCTTGGTGTCGTTGCGGGCCACGTCCGCCGCCGACGACGCCGCACCGGCGTAGAACGGGGGGTCGCCCGCGGGCGGCTCGCCGACCGGCCGCTCGCCGATCGGCTGCTGGTACGGCTGGGCCGGCTGCTGGTGAGGCTCCTGGTGGTACGGCTGGTGGGGCGGCTGACCCGGCGGCGGCTGGCCGTACGGGTCCTCCGGCTCTCCGGGGGGCCTCGGCGTGTTCTCGCTCATCGTTCCTCCTCATAGGTGGGCCAGCACCACTCTCGGCCCGCCGGACAGGGCACGCCACCGGTGCGTCCGGTTCGTCCGGCATCTGGGAAGCCGCACCGCCCTCTGCCAGGATGGATGCATGACCCACAACCCGCCGCCTCCCGACCAGCACTACGGGCCTCGGCCGCTCTCGCAGCCCGACGAGCGGACCTGGGCGATCCTCGCCCACATCGGCCCCCTGCTGGTGGCGGCGATGACCGGCGGGACGCTCGGACTCCTGGCCCCGTTGATCATCTGGCTCGTGCTCCGCGACCGCAGCGCCTTCGTCGCCGACCAGGCCAAGGAGGCGCTGAACTTCCAGATCACGCTGCTCATCGCGGTCATCGTCGGCTGGGTCACCACCATGATCCTCGTCGGCTGGCTCGTCCTCGTCGCGGCCTGGATCACCGGCCTGGTGCTCGCGATCATCGCGGCGATCACCGTGAACCGCTACGAGCTCTACCGCTACCCGATCATTCTTCGCCTGGTGAAGTGACCGGGTGAAATCTTGTCGCGGCCGTGGAGGCCCGCACCACCAGCCCTGCGCGACCGGTAGGTTCGCCCGGGTGCGCCCGGCGCCAGAGTGCGCCATCCGACGATGGAGAGGAATCAGATGACCGAGCAGTCACCCGACCCGAACGCAGGTCAGGACCCCCAGCAGCCGCCCCAGCAGCCCTACGGCCAGCAGCCGCCCCAGCAGCCCTACGGCCAGCAGCCGGGCGGCCCCGTCTCGCCGTCGGACGAGCGCACCTGGTCGATCGTCGCGCACGCCGGCGGCATCCTCGTCGGCTTCGTCGCACCGCTCGTCGTCTGGCTGATCTTCAAGGACCGCAGCCAGCGCCTGAACGACCAGGGCAAGGAGGCGCTGAACTTCCAGCTCACGCTCCTGCTCGCCTACGTCGTCGGGTCGGTCCTGACGATCATCCTCATCGGCGGACTCATCCTCTTCGCGGCCTGGGTCTGCGCCATCATCTTCGGGATCCTCGGAGCGATGGCCGCCTCGCGCGACGAGCTGTACCGCTACCCGTTCAAGATCACGTTCATCAAGTGACGCGGATCCCGGCGCCCGGCGGCATGCCGCCGGGCGCCGGGATCAGGCGGTCAGCTCCCGCACCACGGAGTCGGCGAGCAGCCGTCCCCGCCGCGTGAGCACCGCGCGCCCCTTCACGGCGGCCGTACCGTCCAGCAGTTCCCGGGCCACGAGCCCCGCGACGGCGCGGCGGCCGTCGGCGTCCAGGACTGCGAGGTCGAGCCCTTCAGCCAGCCGGACGCCGAGCATCACCCGTTCGAGGTGCGCCTCCTGCGTGGCCAGCAGCTCGCGTCCAGCACCCGGTGACCTGCCCGCCTCGAGTGCCGCGGCGTAGCGCCGCGGGTGCTTGACGTTCCACCAGCGCACACCGGAGCGACCACCGTCCGCGGCGCTGCCGTCGGCCCCCGAGCGTGCCCCGACGTAGGAGTGCGCACCCGGGCCGATCCCCCACCAGTCGTCCCCGCGCCAGTACGCGAGGTTGTGCCGACAGGCGTGCTCGGACCCCCGCGCCCAGTTGCTGACCTCGTACCAGGCGAGCCCGGCGGCGGTGAGCAGGTCGTCCGCGATCTCGTACTTGGTGGCCTGGTCGTCCTCGTCCGGCAGCCGGACCTCGCCGCGACGCACCTGGGCGGCCATCTTCGTGCCGGGCTCGACGACGAGCGCGTACGCGGAGACGTGGTCGACGCCGGTGGCCAGCGCAGCCTCCACCGACGCCCGCCAGTCGGCGGCGGACTCCCCCGGCGTGCCGTAGATCAGGTCGAGCGAGACGTCCAGACCCGCCTCCCGGGCCCAGCGCACGACGTCGGGGATGCGGTCGGGGTCGTGGGTGCGCTCGAGGGTGGCCAGCACGTGCGGCACCGCGGACTGCATCCCGAAGGAGACCCGGGTGAACCCGGCCTCGGCGAGCAACGCCAGCGACTCCGGAGTCACCGAGTCGGGGTTGGCCTCCGTGGAGACCTCCGCGCCGGGCGCCAGTCCCCAGGCGTCACGCACGCCGGTCAGCACCCTGGCGAGGTCGGTGGCCGGCAGCATGGTAGGCGTCCCGCCCCCGAAGAACACGGTCGAGACCGGCCGGTCACCCAGGCCTGCGTCGTCCAGCACCCGGGCGGCCAGGTCGACCTCCCGGAGCGCCGTCGTCGCGTACGCGAGCTGCGACGCCCCACCGCCCAGCTCCGAGGCGGTGTAGGTGTTGAAGTCGCAGTAGCCGCACCGCACCGAGCAGAACGGCACGTGGACGTACACGCCGAACCGCGCGCCGTCGTCCGTCGCCGGCCCGGCCACGAAGGAGGGCAGGGCCCCGTCCGCCGGGACGGCCTCGCCGTCGGGAAGAGCGGGCACGCTACTTCTTCTTGTCCTTCGTCTCCTTGCCGCCGGCGCCGTCGGAGGACAGCGCGGCGATGAAGGCGTCCTTCGGGACCTCGACGGACCCGATGTTCTTCATGCGCTTCTTGCCCTCCTTCTGCTTCTCGAGCAGCTTGCGCTTGCGCGAGATGTCGCCGCCGTAGCACTTGGCGAGCACGTCCTTGCGGATCGCGCGCACCGTCTCGCGGGCGATGACGCGGGCGCCGACGGCCGCCTGGATGGGCACCTCGAACTGCTGACGCGGGATGATCTCCTTGAGCTTGGCGGTCATCTTCACGCCGTACTCGTAGGCCGCGTCCTTGTGCACGATGGCGCTGAACGCGTCGACCTGGTCGCCCTGCAGCAGGATGTCCACCTTGACGAGGTCCGCGGCCTGGTCGCTGACGGGCTCGTAGTCCAGGGAGGCGTATCCCCGCGTGCGGGACTTCAGGGCGTCGAAGAAGTCGAAGACGATCTCGGCCAGGGGCAGCATGTAGCGCAGCTCGACGCGGTCCTCGGACAGGTAGTCCATGCCCTGCATGGTGCCGCGACGGTCGGTGCACAGACCCATCACGGTGCCCACGAACTCGCTGGGGACCAGCACCGTGGCCTTGACCACCGGCTCGCGAACCTCCTTGATCTTGCCGCCCGGGAACTCCGACGGGTTGGTCACCTTGACCTCGGTGCCGTCCTCCATCGTCACGTCGTAGACGACGTTCGGGGCGGTCGAGATGAGGTCCAGGTCGAACTCTCGCTCCAGACGCTCGCGCACGATCTCGAGGTGCAGCAGCCCGAGGAACCCGACACGGAACCCGAAGCCGAGCGCGACGGACGTCTCGGGCTCGTAGTTCAACGCCGCGTCGTTGAGCTTGAGCTTGTCGAGGGCGTCGCGCAACGTCGGGTAGTCGGAACCGTCGACCGGGTACAGCCCGGAGAACACCATCGGCTTGGGCTCGGCGTACCCGCCGAGCGCCTCGGTGGCCGGCTTGTTGGCCGTGGTGACCGTGTCACCCACCTTCGACTGGCGGACATCCTTCACACCGGTGATGAGGTAGCCCACCTCGCCGACGCCGAGGCCGTTGGTCTTGATCGGCTCCGGAGCGAGGACCCCGATCTCCAGCAGCTCGTGCGTCGCCCGGGTCGACATCATCTGGATGCGCTCGCGCGGGTTGAGGTCGCCGTCGATCGCGCGGACGTACGTCACCACACCCCGGTAGGTGTCGTAGACGGAGTCGAAGATCATCGCGCGTGCCGGCGCGTCCGGGTCGCCCACGGGCGCGGGGACACGCTCGACGATGCGGTCCAGCAGCGGCTCGACGCCCTCGCCCGTCTTGCCCGAGACCTTGAGGACGTCCGCGGGGTCACCGCCCACGAGGTGGGCGAGCTCCTCGGCGTACTTCTCCGGCTGCGCGGCCGGCAGGTCGATCTTGTTGAGGACCGGGATGATCTCCAGGTCGTTCTCCATCGCCAGGTACAGGTTGGCGAGGGTCTGCGCCTCGATCCCCTGGGCGGCGTCGACCAGGAGCACGGCTCCCTCGCACGCGGCGAGCGACCGGGAGACCTCGTAGGTGAAGTCGACGTGGCCCGGCGTGTCGATCATGTTCAGCGCGTAGGGCGTCAACGGCTCGTCGGCCGTGCTGCCGGCCATCGCCCACGGCATCCGCACGGCCTGGGACTTGATCGTGATGCCGCGCTCGCGCTCGATGTCCATCCGGTCGAGGTACTGGGCGCGCGCGTCGCGCGGCTGTACCACACCGGTGAGCTGCAGCATGCGGTCCGCGAGCGTCGACTTGCCGTGGTCGATGTGCGCGATGATGCAGAAGTTGCGGATCAGCTCGGGCGCCGTGGCGTTGGGCTGGATGCGCTCGCTCAGCGCGGGGGACGGGATGGGCAACGCGTCTCGCTCCGTCGGGTCAGGGCCGGTGGGGATGGGCCTGGTCATTGTCCCATGCCGCCGACGGTCCGGATGGCAGCACCTCGACGGCCCCTGGCAGGCCGAGACCTTCATCTCGGACGCGCCGCCCTCTAGCGTGACGTCATGATCACGGCCGCACCTGTCGTCGACCCCCGCTCCGGTCGCCGCCCCGACGCCGCGGACGATCTCGACCACCTGGCGTTGCTGGGCGGCCTGCAGCAGGCCTTCGCTGTGGACGTCGAGAGCGCGGACCCGGACGCCCGCGTCCCGGCGTGCGGACGCTGGCGAGTCCGGAACCTCGTCACCCACCTCGGGCGCATCCACCACTGGGCCGCAGGCCAGGCCCGTCGCGTGCAGGAGACACCGCTCGGCCGCGGCCCGTTCGACCTCGCGCCGTTCTACGCGGAGCAGGCGGCCGAGGTCCGCGAGGCCCTCGCGACGCTCGGCCCTGACGCCAGGTCGTGGACCCTGCTCGGCAACGGTCCCGCCTCGTTCTGGCGACGCCGGCAGGCGCACGAGACGCTCGTGCACCTGCACGACCTGCGGGCCGCGCGCCAAGGTTCCGCCATCGCCGTCGGGCACGGGGCACCGATCGACGTCGCGGCGGAGGTCTGGGCCGACGCCGTCGACGAGGTCGTCAGGATGTTCGCCCCGCGCCAGGTGCGGCTGGGTCGGATGGACCCGCTGACCGTCGCCGTCGGGCTGGAGGCCACCGACGTCGGCTGGTCCTGGACGCTGGGCGGCGGCACCGGACCGGACGTCGTCGTCCGCGGCTCGTCCCGCGACCTCGCCCTGGTGCTCTGGCGGCGCCTCACCCCCGCCGAGGCGGACGTCGAGATCGTGGGCGACGTCGCGGCGCTCGGCAGCGCTCTCGCCGCGCCGATCGTGCCCTGAGGAGACACGGTCTCGCTCGCCACCCGTCCGCTGCCCTGGTTCACTGGACCGCCGACCGGTCCGTCCGCGGTCTCCCCCGGCCGCTTCACCGCCCTGAGGAGCACCCTGTGCCGCACACCGTCACTGTCGAGGACGACGGCGCCGTCGCCGTCGTCACCCTGCAGCGTCCCGAGGCCCGCAACGCCCTCGACCTGACGCTCAAGGAGGAGCTGCTGGCCGCGCTCGGCGAGGTGGGAGCCGATCCCGAGGTGCGCGCCGTCGTCCTCGCCGGCGCCGGCCCCGCCTTCTGCGTCGGTCAGGACCTGCGCGAGCACGTCGCGTCGCTCGACTCGGGCGCCTGGGCCACCCAGCGCACCGTCGAGCGGCACTACAACCCCATCGCGGAGGCGCTGACCACGATGCCCAAGCCGGTCGTCGCCGCCGTGCACGGCGCGTGCGTCGGGGCAGGCCTCGGCATCGCGCTGGCCTGCGACCTGCGGGTGCTCGCCGACGACGCCGTGCTCGGCACGGCGTTCGGCGGCGTCGGCCTGACGTTCGACACGGGGCTGTCGGCCACGCTCACCTGGGCGGTGGGAGCGGCGCGAGCCCGCGAGCTGGTCCTGCTCGGCGACACGTTCGACGCCCGGAGCGCCGTCGCGTGGGGTATCGCAGGGCGCGTCGTGCCCGCCGAGGACGTGCTGACGACCGCCCGCGAGCTCGCGGGGCGGCTCGCTGCCGGCCCGACGCTCGCCCACGCGGCGTCCAAGCGACTCGTCGCCGCGGCGACGACCCAGCCGTTCGCGGAGACGTTGGCGGCGGAGGCCGAGGAGCAGGAACGCCTCGGACGGTCTGCCGACCACCGCGAGGCGGTCGACGCGTTCCTCGCCCGTCGCCGCCCGACGTTCGGCGGGCGGTGACCGGACCTACTCCCAGGTCGCGGTGGCGGGGTCGATGCCGTGGGTCCGGGCGTTCGCGTCGACGATGCGCCGGAACCACGAGGCAAGACCCGGGCGGACGCCGTCGTAGTGAGCCGCGAAACCCGGCTCCGCCTCGAACCGGCGCGCGAGGCAGACCTGCATCTGCCGGCTGAGGGGGAAGCACGAGGCCGAGAAGACCTCGCGGTGCCGTTCGGCGAGCCGGTTCGCCTCGGGACCACCCGGGACGACGCCGTCGTCCATCGCCTCACCGAGCGCGACCTCGACGCCGGCCAGGGCGTCAGCCGCGCCCTGCCACTCCTGCGGACCACGAGAGGCCGAGCGTTCGGCGTAGCGCAACCACTCGGCCGTGTCTCCGTAGCGCCGGCGCGCCTCGGCGGACCAGCCCGGGTCCCAGCCCGGGCCGAGGATCGCGGCCTGCTGCTCCGCGGTGAGCAGCAGGCCGCGCTCGTGGGCCTCGATCATCCGGTCCAGACCGACGCCGAGCTGCCGGAGTCGCTCGGCGCGGGCGGCGACCTCGGCACGCTGCGCCCGCAACGCGGCGGGCACGTCCGTCGTCGGACCGTCCAGGACCGCACGGACCGCGTCCAGCCCGAGGCCGGTCTCGCGGTAGACGACGATCCGCTGCAGGCGTTCCACGTCGTCCGCCGTGTAGAGCCGGTACCCCGCGGCGGTGCGCGCGGACGGGCGCGCCAGGCCGATCTCGTCCCAGTGGTGGAGCGCGCGGACCGTCACCCCCAGGCGGGTCGCGACCTGGCCGACCGTCAAGCCGTCGGAGGGCGCGGGCGGGGCAGCAGGCATGCTCCTCAGTATCACCGCCCGTCGCCGTCCCCGGCGTGCGTCGGCCCGGTGATACCGATGTCCGCGAGGTTCCGCGCCTCCTCGCTGTCCCCGTCGTACTGCTTCGCGGCCGTGAGCACGACCCGCGCGTTCTCGGGCGTGATCACCTCCACGTCCCGGGTGTTCCACGGTGTGTCCCGGGGCCCGTGGACCCCGTGCGGTCGCAGGGCACGGCAGGCCTCGGCCACCTCGTCGACCTGGCTCAGCACCCCCGCGAAGCTGTAGCTCATGGCCGGCGGCTCCTCCGGGACGCTCGCCGCGGTGACGAGCAGCACGTCCTGGAACGTCCACCGGCGCAGATGCACCAGGACGCCGGGGATGCCGAACAGCTCGAAAAACCCGAGCCCTCGGACCCAGAAGTCGGTCGAGCCGGCAAGATCGGTCGTGGGAACCGTCACGAACGCCGGCATCCCGTAGATGCCGCGGAACGGCTCCGGCGGGACGGCGTCAGGGCCGGGGGCGGGGACAGGGCTGATCTCGAACGCGTGGTAGAAGGTCATGCGCCCACCCTCCGGCCTCACGCCGCGTGAGGGTCAAGCTATGCTGCCCGCGTGAGAATGCCCCGCTGGTCGACGCTGCGACGTGCGGCTCGAGTCCTCGGTTCCGCGATCGGCGCCCGGCCGCGGGGCCGGCGCACCCCGGTCGGCACGACGCCGCGGTCCGGCGGCCCGGCACCGAGCGCCCCGACGGCGCGAGGGACCTACCCGGGGGACTACGACGGCGCCGTCCGCGCCAGCTACTCCCCGCGCCCCGACGGCGCACCGGACCCGGGCGAGATCGTCTGGACGTGGGTGCCCTACGAGGAGGACGCCACCCAGGGCAAGGACCGGCCGGTGCTGCTCGTGGGCCGCGACGGCCCCTGGCTGCTCGGCCTGCAGCTCACCAGCCGGGACCACGACCTCGACGCCGCTCAGGAGGCCCGGCACGGCCGGTACTGGATGGACATCGGCAGCGGCCCGTGGGACCGCCGGCGGCGACCGAGCGAGGTCCGGCTGGACCGGGTGATCCGTGTAGACCCGGGGGCGGTGCGCCGCGAGGGCGCCGTGCTGGACCGGCACGTCTTCGACCGGGTGGCCGAGGCGATGGCGCGAGGGGCCTGAGGCTGGTAATCTAGTGCGCTGCGTGTCCGCCCAGGTCGGCGGGCACAGCCACAGTTCCTCTCCACGGGTCCCCACCCCAGTCCCGGAGCTGCGGCCGCCCTCTACGACCTATCCGCTCGCCGTCAGGCGAACACACCAGGAAGTACTCCAGTGGCAAACATCAAGTCCCAGATCAAGCGCAACAAGACGAACGAGAAGGCTCGTCTGCGCAACAAGACCGTCAAGTCGGAGCTGAAGACGCACATCCGTAAGGTTCGTGCCGCCGTCGCCGCCGGTGACAAGGAGGCCGCCTCGGCTGCCCTGCAGACCGCGACGCGCAAGCTCGACAAGGCCGTCTCGAAGGGTGTCATCCACTCCAACCAGGCGGCCAACCGCAAGTCGGCCATCGCGAAGGCTGTCGACTCGCTCTGAGCTGACACCGAACGCTGGTGCGAGAGGGCGCCGTTCCCGGACGGGACGGCGCCCTCTCGCTGTTCCAGCGCCCGCGCCGTCAGCGCATACCACGGGCGCGCGCGATCGTCAGGACGGCCTTCTCGACCGCGTAGACCGGGTCACGCCCCCCGCCCTTGACGTCCGCGTCGGCCTGCGCCACCGCCGCGATCGCCGCGGCCAGGCCTTCCGGTGTCCACCGGGAGAGGTCTCGGTTCGCGTTGCGCACCTGCCACTCCTGGAGCCCTTGCTCCCGCGCCGTCGTCGAACCACCACGGATCGCCGCGACCCGAGCGAGAGTACGCAGCCGCAGCGCAAGAGCCGCCACCACCGGCACCGGGTCCGCCCCGGTGTCCAGGGCGTGCCGCAGGAGCGCCACCGCTGACCCGGCGTCCCCCGCCACGGCGGCGTCCGCCACCTTGAACCCCGTCGCCTCGACGCGCCCGCCGTAGTAGCGGTCGACGGTCGCCTCCCCGATCGTGCCGGTGGTGTCGGCCACGAGCTGAGCGCACGCCGAGGCGAGCTCGCGCAGGTCGTTGCCGAGGGCGTCCACCAGGGCACGCACGGCCGCGGGCTCAGCCCGCCGCCGAGCAGCGCGCAGCTCACCGGAGACGAACGCCACCTTGTCGGCGTCGCGACTGATCGCGTCGCACTGCAGCACCGGCGCGCCGGAGGTAGTGATGGCGTCGAGCATCCGTTTGCCGCGGTTGCCGCCGCCGTGCACCACGACGACCACGCCCTCCGGGTCAGGGGCCGCGACGTAGTCGACCAGGTCGGCCACCAGGTCCTCCGTGCACGCCTCCGCGCCGCGGACCACCACCACCTTGGCCTCGCCGAACAACGACGGGCTCGCGGCGACCGTCAGCTCACCGCCGACGTAGGCGGCGGCCTCGAGCTCGACCTTCTCGATCTCCGGGTCGCGCGACCGCGCGAGGTCCACGACACCGTCGACCGCGCGTTCCGCGAGGAGTCCCTCCGGTCCGCGCACGAGCACGACCGGGGCGAGCGTCGGGTCGTCCCAGGGCCGGGTGTTCGCCGAGGCCTTCGGGCGCCGCGCTGGGCGAGGACGAGAAGAGGTCGATGGCACGGGCCCAGCCTGCCAGACCGCACCGACAGTCGGCGCGGCCCGGCAGGCAGGGCGAACGGTCGCTCGGACCGGTCAGTCCGTGGCGCAGCGCACCCCGTCGAGGTGGAACACCTCGGGCTCGTCGCCGTCGGCACTGCTGCTCAGGTACCCGAAGGTCGCGGTGTCTCCGCGGACTTCGGTGCCGTCCGGGTCGGCCAGACGGCCGTTCCACGAGGCGTTCCCCGCCGTGACCGTGGCGCCCTCCTGCGTGACGTCGGCGCTCCACGACCGCGTCACCGACTCGCCGTCACCCAGCTCCCAGGCGAGCTCCCAGCCGTCGATCGCACCCGGACCGAGGTTGGTCACCCAGACCTGGGAGTTTGCCCCGCCACCGGGCCACGTGCCGTGCCGGGTGTACGACACCTGGCACGTCGGCGTCGGCGGCTCCCACGCCGTCGCGCCGTCGCCCATGTCGGCCGCCCAGGAGGCGTACCAGGCGAGCGCGGCATTCCAGTTGATGGTGGTCTCGTTCGTCGACCACGAGTCGGCGTCGTCGATGTAGCACGCCTGGGGCGCGCAGCCCTGGAGGTTGGCCTGCGCCACCGGGTCCTCGATGCCCGAGTTCGGGCCACCGGCCACCTTCCCGTCCGGGAAGGGCGGCAGGCGATCGGCGGAGGCGTACCAACGGCTGTGCATGTTCTGCGAGAAGTGCGATCCGTACGCCGTGACGTACGAGTTGTTGATCGCGTTGCGGCCGAGCACGTAGTCGATCGACTCCAGCGCCGCGGCACGGTACTTCTCCTCGCCGGTCAGGTCGAACGCCGTGGCGATGATCACCGCGTTGTTGAGGACCTGGTGGGTCGAGCCCCAGACGTAGCCCCCCGGGTTGTACGGGTGGCCGAACGGCTCGCCCTGCTGGATCTCCAGGTAGCCGTCCGCGCCCTCCACCACGGAGTCGATGACGTCCCCGCGGCCGGGCAGGTTGTTCGGCACCGTGGCCAGGTCGAGACGGCCGGCGACAGCCGTCCTGCCCCAGTCGAACCCGGTGGGCGACCAGATGTCTCCCTGGTCACCGCCGACGTGGTACTCGGACTCCAGGACCGCATCGGCGAACTCTTCCTCACCCGTGGTGAGGAAGAGCTGGGCCGCAGCCCAGTACCGGTCGTCGTCGAGCTCGTCGTCGTTGTACGGGCCACCACCCGGGTTCGGGTCGAGGTCGTTCGTGTTGGGCGCGAGGATGTCCGGGTGGGCACCCGCGGCCTCCCACGCACGCCGGGCGGCGTCGAGCAGCTCGTCGGCGTACGCCGCATCGTGCTCGGCGTACAGGCGGGCGCCCTGGGCGGCGGCGGCGGCGAGGTTGAGCGTGGCCGCCGTCGAGGGCCGGTGCACGTAGCGCGGCATCGGGTCCTCGTGGGGCAGCGTGTTCAGCCCGGTCCAGGCGATGTCGTGGAGCTTGTGGTGCACCAGCCCGCCCGCGTCGACCTCGTCGCCGTCGATGGTCATGTCGACGCCGTCGGCCACCTGCATCTTCAGCATCCAGTCGAGGTTCCAGCGCACCTCGTCAAGGACGTCCGGCACATCGTTGCCTCGCTCGGGGATCACGAGGGTGGAGTCGCCGAGCGCGCCCTCGTTCACCACGCCGGCGTGCAGCGAGCGCTCGTAGGCCGAGAGCAGCTGGTAGACCGAGATGCCCGAGTTCACGACGTACTTGCCGTGGTCGCCCGCGTCGTACCACCCGCCGGACGCGTCGATGGTGTACCCCTCGGGGCAGGCCCACCCGTCGGCACCGTAGTGGTCGTCCCCGCCGAGCTGGGGCGAGCCCTGGTGGTCGACGGCACCGGTGGGCGGCAGGCAGGGCACGTCGACGTCGCCCTGGTTGACGTCGCTGCCGCCGAACTTCGACACGTGACCGGCCGGGCGGACGTACTCCTCCTTGTGCAGCTCGCCGTCGATCTCGATCGGCTCGATCTCGATGCCCGAGCGCTGCGTGTAGTAGATGCCGAGGGCGTCGGTGCGCAGCCGCTCGTACAGCGACGGCGTGATCTCGAACGGGTACGACTCCTCGCCGTCGGCAGCCAGGCGGAAGCCGGTGCCCGTCTCGGCGACGTCGCCGAAGTCGATGGTGTGCACGTCCAGGCCCGCCGACTCGTCGAAGCCGGCCGGTTCCGACTCGCCGGAGGCGACGACGTCGCCGTCGTCGTCGAGCAGCTCCCACTCGACCGGGTCGACCGCTTCCGTCACCAGGGTGGCGTTCTTCGGGCCGTCCGGCAGGTATCCGAGCTGGTTCACGCGCACGCGCGGGCCGGTGTCATGCTCGAACTCGGCGACCTCTCCGCCGGTGGTCAGCGAGACCAGGTCCAGGCAGACCTCGAAGTCGTCCTCGTTGCCGCCGAGCTGGAGCTGGATCTCCGACTCGGCGTCGGCCGCCACCTCGAAGGTCTCGCTGAACGACTGCCCGTCGGGCCGCAGCGTGACGTCCGCGAAGTAGAGCGGGGGCCACTCGGTCTCGGGGTCCGGAACGATGACGCGGGCCGAGGCCTGCGGCTCGGCGCTCGCGGTCACCGTGACGGTGTAGGCACGACCGGCCTCGAACGCGAGGCCGCCCTGGCCGACGATGACGTCCCACTGCTCGCCGCCGCCCGGCACGACTCCGCACAGGCGGCCGTCGGACTCTGCCAGCGTCACGTCGCCCGCGGTCCACCACGGCTCGAGCCCGTCGAACGTCGGGTTGGCCAGCAGCTCGGCGACCGGGTTGACGTGCACCGACGTCAGGCACAGCTCGCTGGCAGGTTCGGCACCGGAGAGCTCGAACTGGATCCGCTGCGCGTCGCCGGAGGCCGTGAACGACCACTCGTACTCCTGCGCCTCGGGCGAGACGGCGAACGCCTCCTGGACGTCGTAGGTCACGTCACCGGCGGCACCGTCGGACTGCACGCTCATCTGCAGGCCGGCCGTGCCGGGTTCGCCGTGCGCGGTGAAACCGACGGAGTACGTCTCGCCCGCGACGAGGTCGAGGTCGACGAAGTTGCCGAACCGTTCCACCTCCGGGACGCCGAGGCAGAGCTCGCCGTCGCTCACCTGGCTGTCGTCGATCCCCCACCACTGGCCGGCCACACCCGGTTCGAACGAACCGTTGGCGACGAGGTTGGGGGCGTCCTCGGCCTGGGCACCGATCGGTACCAGGGTGGCGGCGAGGGCGAGTGCTGCTGCGGCGGCCACGACCGGACGGCGTCGTTGCTGTCTTGGTCTCACGCTGTCTCCTCTGTGAGAGCGCTTCCATCTTTGGACGCCCCGAGCCTAGCGCGTGAGACAGATCACGTGAACCCGTGCCCGAGTGGATTCGATCCTGTGCCCACGCCGCCGCCCCTCCCCACTCGTGCCGGCCCCCGGTAGCCTGAGCCGGTGCCCCGGACCCTCGTCGTCACCAACGACTTCCCCCCGCGTCAGGGCGGTATCGAGACGTTCGTCCACGCGATGACCTCCCGGTTCGACCCGGCCGAGGTGGTCGTCCACACGTCCGCCACCCCCGGCCAGGACGCGTTCGACCGCACCCTGCCCTACCCCGTGGTGCGCGCGGACACCCGCATGCTGCTGCCGACCCCCGCGCGCACCCGCCAGGTGGTGCGGCTCGTCGAGGAGCACGGCTGCGACAGCGTGTGGTTCGGCGCTGCGGCCCCGCTGGGGCTCATGGCTTCCGCGCTGCGTCGTCGCACCTCCGTGCGCCGCATCGTCGCCACCACCCACGGCCACGAGCTGTGGTGGGCCCGGGTCCCGGGCACCCGCGCGGCGCTGCGACGCATCGGCCGGGACGTGGACCACCTCACCTACCTCTCGGACCGCACGGTCGACACGCTCGCGGCCGCCGTCGGACCGCAGGCCGCGGCGCGCGCCGTCCGCCTCTCCCCCGGCGTCGACCCCGAGACGTTCGCCGGCGCCGACCCGGCCGGGGGCCGGGAGGTGCGCACCCGCTACGGGATCCCGCCGGACGCGCCGGTCGTGCTGTGCGCTGCCCGGCTGGTGGAGCGCAAGGGGCAGGACACGCTCGTCCGCGCCCTGCCGGCGGTCCTGCGCGACGTGCCGGACGCGCGGCTGCTGATCGTCGGGGACGGGCCGGACGCCGACCGCCTGCGCCGGCTCGTCCACGACCGCGACCTGGCTGACCGCGTGGTGCTCGCCGGCGGGCACCCGCACACGGCGATGCCCTCGTTCTACGCGGCGGCCGACGTCTTCGCGATGCCGTCGCGCAGCCGGCGCGGCGGGCTCGAGGTCGAGGGCCTGGGCATCGTCTACCTCGAGGCCCAGGCCGCCGGGCTGCCCGTGGTGGTGGGCAGCTCCGGTGGCGCCCCCGACGCGGTGCGCGACGGCAGGACCGGGTTCGTCGTCGACGGCACCGACCCGGACGACGTCGCCCGCCGCCTGGTCGAGCTGCTCGCGGACCCGGCCCGGTGCCGACGCATGGGGGCCGACGGGCCGGGCTGGGTGCGGGGCGCCTGGACCTGGGACCAACGGTTCGACACGCTCCACCGGCTTCTCACGGCCTGACGCCGGGAAGCCGGCGCGCGCCTGACACAGCGTGGACTTCCGCTGCTGTCGCCCCGCGCACGTGGTTGCATGATCCGGTGGACCGCTACCTCGCCGCCGCGCCGACCTTCGCCGCCCGCCGCACGCGGCTGCTGGGTCGCGAGCACGAGGTCCAGGCGGTCCTGGAAGCCGTCGACGCGGCCAGCCAGTCCGTCGTGACCATCACCGGCGTCGGCGGGTCCGGCAAGACGTCCCTCGCCGTCGAGGTCGGCCACCTGCTCGCCGGTCAGTTCGGGCGTCGATGGTTCGTCGACCTCACGGTCGTCGACCAGTCCGAGGACGTCGTGGTGCACGTGCTGCACGAGGTCGGGCTGCGCTCCTCGCTGGGCGACCCGCACGACGTCCTCGCGGCGGAGCTGCGCAGCGGGCCCGCCCTGATCGTCCTCGACAACTGCGAGCACGTCCTCGACGCCGCGGCCCACCTCGTCGGCATGGTCGCGGCGGCGTGCCCCGAGCTGACGATCGTCGCGACGAGCCGGCGTCCCCTGGACGTTCCGGGCGAACGCCGGCTCGGCCTCGGTCCGCTGCCGCTGACCGACGACGGCGAGCCCGGCCCGGCGGTACGGCTGCTGGCCGCACGGGCGAACGCCGTCGGAGCCCGGGTGGACCCGAGGGGACCGGAGGGCGCCGCTCTGCTCTCCGTGTGCCGGCGGCTCGACGGGCTCCCCCTGCCGCTCGTCCTGGCCGCCACGCAGCTGCGCACCATGACGCCGGCCGAGCTCGACGCCGGCCTCGCCGAGCGATTGCGGCTGCCCGCGATGCGCGGCGGCACCGCCCACCAGCGCACGATGACCGCCTCGCTCGACTGGAGCCTGGCGCTCCTGACCGACGACACCACTGATCTCTACCGGCGGCTCGGCACGTTCGTGGGTGGCTTCGACGCCTCGCTGGCCGGTGCGGTCTGCCCGCCCGGCTCCTCGCCAGCACAGGTCGTGACGGGCCTCGCCGAGCTCGTCGACCACTCGCTGCTGGCCGTCGACACCACCGGTGCCACGACGCGCTACCGCATGCTCGCCGTCGTCCGCGAGCACGCCCGGGCCTGCCTGGACGACGCGGCTCGCGTCGAGGTGACCGCCGCGCACCGCCAGGCCGTGCTGGCCCGGATCTCCGCACAGCGCGACCGTGACCGCTACTTCTCCCCGGAGCAGATCCACGAGCTCGAGGAGCTGCACGACGACATCGTCGCGGCCATCGACAGCGCCATCGCCTGCCGCGACGCCCCCACCCTGGTCGGTCTGCTCACCGGCACGATCCGCTTCTGGCGGGTGACGGGTCGGATCCGGTTCGGGCTGGATCGCAGCAAGGCCGCCATCGCCGTCCTCGACGGCGCCGGGCGTGCCGTCCTGGAGTACATGCTCGCGGACCAGGAGCGCATCCTCGGCCTCCTCGACGACGCGGCCGAGCACGCGCGCGACGCCCTCGAGAAGATCCGTCGTCGCGGTGAGCCGGCCTCCTGGCTGCCCTTCGCCCTGGGGGTCAGCGGAGACGTCGCGGCCGCCCAGGGGCGGTTCGACGACGCCCGCGACGCATACCGGCAGGTGCGGGAGCTGTACGACCCGCAGACGGACCCCCGCCTGCACGCTCTCTGGTGCGCCAACCTGGGCGGGATCGAGCTCGAGGCCGGCGAGGACGCCGTCGCGGAACCGCTGCTGGAGGAGGCCCGGGAGATCTTCGCGGTCCACCCTCCGGTCTGGCTGGCGGGCCGCGTCCGCGGGCACCTCGGGGTCCTGGCTCGACGCCGCGGCGACTTCGGTGCGGCCGCGACGCTCCTGCTCGAAGGGCTCGACGACCTGGCGCCGTACCACGCGCTCGCCGAGGCCGCTCCCCTGGTCGACGAGCTGGCGCTCGTCCTGGAGGCCACCGGTAGGGTGCGGGACGCGAGCGACTGCCACCGCGCCGCGGCGGAGATGCGTCGCCGCATCGGCTCCGCCGAGCCTGGGGACACCGAGACGATGGGCGGTCAACCGGCGCTCTCGATCGCGGAGGTGGTGGCGCTGGGCCGTCGCACGACGACCCGCAGGCGTGGCGCGGCCGTCCTCACCCCGCGCGAGCTCGAGGTGGCCGAGCTCGTGGCCGAGGGCCTCACGAACCCGCAGATCGCCGAGCGCCTCGTCATCTCCCCCGGCACGGCTCGGACGCACGTCGAGCGGATCCGCACCAAACTGGGCGTCGGCTCGCGTGTCCAGGTGGCTCGATGGGTGCTCGAAGAATACGTCGAACGACAGACGCGCTGAGCCCACCCGGCGGCGCAGGATGGAGCCAGATCGGGTGCGGGGTTCGAGACGCCGCGCCCGAGACGGTGCGAGCCGTTCCCCCGGCGGCTCACCTGGCACCACGGTGGCGTCGGCGCTGTCGGCGCCACCGATGTCATCCGCCCCTCGCGCAGGTGAGCACCAGGCCGCCCTCGCGCACCGCGAGCGCCGACGTACCGCACTCGTCCGTGCGCACGAGGCGCGAGCCCACCGAGGTGTACATCGCGAGCGCCGCCTGCGTGGGGTGGCCGTAGTCGTTCTCCCCGACGGGCACCAGCGTCACGCGCGGCGCCAGCAGCCGCGCGAGCTCCGCGGACTGCGACGCCGAGCCGTGGTGGGCCATCTTGAGCACCTCGACCGGCTCCTCCGGGAGTCCGGACGCCTCCAGCAGCCGCACCAGCCGTTCCTGGCCCGGCTGCTCCAGGTCGCCGAGCGTGACGACATCGATGCCGCCGGCGGTCCGCAGTGTCAGCACCACGCTCGCGTCGTTCGCCCCGGCCGCGCCGCTCGCGGACGACGCCTCGGGCGCCAGCACCCGCCATGCCACCGTGCCCGCGACCCCCTGCTGCTCGAGGCTGCCGACCACGACGGGCACGCCGGCGTCGGCGAGCGCACGCCGGGCGCGCCGTGCCGGCGCCGCCGGTTCGTCGAGCGGTGAGACGACGGCGGCGCGCACGCTGCGTCCGGCGAGCACGGCGTCCAGCCCGCCGACGTGGTCGGTGTGGAAGTGGCTCAGGACGAGCAGGTCGATCCGCTCCACCCCCAGCCGCCCGAGGCACCGTGCGGCGGCATCGCCCGGTGGGCCGACGTCGACGACGACACCGGCGCGTGCGCCGCTGCGCACCACCAGGGTGTCGCCCTGGCCGACGTCGCAGGCCACCACCTGCCAGTCGTCCGGCGCCTCACCGGGGCCGCCGGGGACGAGCCGTGGTACCACCAGTCCGACCAGCAGCGCGCCCGTGACGAGGAGGCCCACGCACAGCACGCCGCGGACCCGGCGTCCCGGGCGCCGGTCGAGACGGCGCGAGCCCCGGGCGACGTGGCGCACCGCCTCCGCCAGGAGCTCGTGGGGTGGGCGCCGCCACCCCCGGCCCGGCGGCCTGCGCAGCAGGACCCACAGCACCGCCGTCGTGGCCGCTGCGAGCAGGAGGGCACCACCGACCCCGCCCGGCCACGGCAGGCTCGCCCCGGGCAGCCCGGCGAAGAACCGGGCGACCGCCGCGATCCACGCGGTCGCCATCCCCGCGAACCACGCCACCACGCCCGCCGTCGCCGGTGCCCAGGGCGCCAGGAGCGTGGCCACCAGCCCCAGCACCGTGGCGGGTACGAGCGCCGGTGCCGCCAGGAGGTTGGCGGGCACTGCCGTCGCGGGAAGCGCAGGGTCGAGGAGGACCAGCACGGGCCCGCACGCGGCCTGCGCGGCGAGCGGCACACCGACGGCGAAGGCGAGGGCTCGCCCGCACCACGGCGCGAGCCGTCGGACGACCGGCCCGGTGAGCAGGATGATGCCGGCGGTCGCGGCGCACGACAGCGCGAACCCGAACGACCGTGACATCCACGGGTCGACGAGGAGCAGCACCGTCGAGGCCACCGCGAGCGCGGGCGGCCCGGCAGCGGGACGCCCGAGCGCCAGGGCGAGCAGCGCGACGGCGCAGGTCCAGGCCGCCCGGAGCACGCTGGGCTCGGGACGGACCAGCACCACGAAGCCTGCCGCACCGAGAACCAGGAGCACGACGCGTGCGGCGCGGGGTACCCGCAGGAGCACGCAGGCGACGGTGAGCGCTGCCACGACGATCGTGAAGTGGCTGCCGGAGACGGCGGTGACGTGCGTCAGCCCGGTGGCCCGCATGGCCTCGTCCAGGTCGTCGGGGAGCCGGGTGGTGTCTCCCACCGCAGCGCCCGGCACCAGTCCGCGGGCCTGCGGCGACAGCCCGTCGGTGACCTCCAGGAGCTCCTGGCGCAGGATCGTCGTCGCTCGCAGCACGGCACCGGGCGGGGTGGTGGTGCGTACCGCTGTCGCGGCCGCGGACGCGACCGTCCCCGCACCGATGCCCGGCGGGCCGAGACGCACGTCGACGACGACCGTGGCCCCGTAGCGCGGCGGAGGACCGGGCGCCGTGACCTCGACGTGCCCCCGCGCCGCCGACCCCGTGCCGCGGGCCCACACCTGTGTCACGGCGACCTCCCAGCGGGTCCCGGCACCGAACGTCGCCGGCCGCGGCTCGGAGACGACCGTGCCGCGCAGGGTCGCGACGGCACCGTCACCGGCAAGCTCCGGCAACGGGGCACGTGCCGCGACCTGGGTGTGCACCGAGACGCAGAGCGCGACCAGGCACACGCCGGCCAGCAGGAGGTGGCCGATGGCAGGCCGCCGGGACCGGCGCACGGCGACGAGACACCCGAGCGCGACCGCCGCGGCGAGGAGCGCGACGGCGAGCACGGCACCCCTGCCGGTGTCAGCGCCGTCGTCCGCACCGGGCTCGACGGTCCCGGTGAGGCACCACGCCGCGACCCAGACGACGAGTGCCGTCGGGGCGAGCCGCAGGTCCGACGTCACAGCACGACGAGGTCGCGCACGTCCGCGAGCAGCGCGGGGCCGATCCCCGAGATCTCCGTCAGCTCCTCGACACGCGTGAAGGGGCCGTGCTCGTCGCGCCAGGCCACGATGCGCTCGGCGATCACCGGTCCCACACCGGGAAGGGAGGTCAGTGCTTCCGCCCCGGCGGTGTTCAGCGCCACGGGTGCGCCGCCCGCACCGTCCGCCGTGCCGTCCGTCGAGCCTTCCGGGACGGGTGCCGGCACGGCGGGCGGGTCCTCCCCCGGCGCGGGGACGTGGACCTGCTCGCCGTCGACGACGGCCCGGGCGAGGTTGAGCGCCGCCAGGTCGGCGTCGTCGCCGGCCCCGCCCGCGCCCTCCACCGCGTCGGCCACCCGGGCTCCGGCCGGCAGGTCGACCAGGCCGGGTTCGGCGACCTCGCCGGTCACGTGGACGACGACGGCCGCCGGCGCCGTCGCGGACGCCGCAGCCGGCGCCGGGCTCGCCGACCCGTCCACGATGCCGGGCTGCGGGGCGAGGAGGTCCGTCACCGCCTCCTCCTCCGCGGGCCCCGCCTGCGGTCCACCGACGGCGACCCCCAGGTCCTCGCTGCTCGCGCCGGAGAGGTAGGCGAGCGCTGCGACGGTCAGCGCCAGGGCCAGGGTCACACCGCAGACGGCGACGGCGACCGGACCGGACAGCGCCCAGCGGCGACGCACCCCGCCGTCGTCCGCCGTCACCGGGTGGCCGTGCGCCGCGCTGTACGCGGCGGCCACGTGCCCGGCCGACCGGCGGGATCGCAGGCGCTCGACCAGCTCGGGGTCCGGCACGTCGGGCGCCATGCGTGCATCCGTTCCCGGCAGGGGTGCTGCCACGGGTGCGGACGGTTCCGCGACCGTCTCGTCGAGGGCTGCTCGCAAAGCGTCGAGTCGTGCGGCGGCGTCGGGGGTGCGCGGCGTGGCGGAGGTGGTCACGACGCGACGCTAAGGACCTCGTCGACCGTCGTGCCGCCGTCGACCGCTGATCTGTGGACGTCCCCGCCCGGGGGTGGCCTCTGGCGCTCGGGCCTACCAGGGACCGCCCGGCTCGAGGTCGTGGACGTGCCCGCCGCGGTCGACGACCATCACCGCCAGCGCCCCCGGCCCGACGTGCGCCCCCAGCACGGCGCTGACCGGCGTGACGACGGGCCGCAGGCCCAGCCGGTCGGCCAGCACCTCGGCCACCTCAGCGGCACGCTCCGGAGCGCCGAGATGATGCACCGCGACGGCCGGCCGGGTGGCCCGGCGCGCACGCTCGACCGCGATCGCCACGAGGCGCGCGACGGCGGCCCGGCGGGTGCGCACCCGCTGCACCAGCTCGACGCGGCCGTCCCGCACCCCGAGGATCGGCCGGACGCCGAGCGCCGTGCCCAGTGCCGCCGCGGGGGCCGAGAGCCGCCCACCGCGGCGCAGGTGGTCCAGGGAGTCCACCAGGAACACCGCCTCGGCCGAACCGGCGACCTCCGCGGCACGCCGCGCGACGTGCTCGGTGTCACAACCCGCGGCGGCGCACCGGGTCGCCTCGACCGCCGCGAACCCGAGGGCCATCGCCGCGGTCCTCGAGTCGACGGCGCGCACCGGGATCATCGCCCGGTGCCCGGCACGCTCCGCCGACGCGAAGGTCCCCGACAGCTCGCCCGACAGGTGCACGGAGACCACCGAGCGGGCACCGTCGGCGGCGGCCGCGCGGTAGGCGTCGGAGAGCTCGACCGTCGAGGGCTGCGACGTCGTCAGGCGCTCGCCACCGCTGATGCGTGCGGCCACGTCCTGCGGGCTGACGTCCACACCCTCGCGCAACGTCCCGTCCTCGGTGACGACCCGCAGCGGAACCACCATCGGGCCGCGGTCCAGCCCCTCCCAGAGCTCGGCATGTGCCGCGTCGTCGGGCGCGGGCAGGCAGGCGGTCGAGTCGGTCACGACGCGCACGGCGACAAATTCAGGCATCGCTGCCGAGTGTAGCCAGGCCCACGCCGCGCACCACGGCGCTCGCGGTCGTGGCGGCTCCTGCGCGCGCGGATCACGCCGAGTCGCGTTAGCGTGCACGACATGCCCGACGACGCCAAGCCTGCCGCCCACGCCGCGGTCCGGGCCGTCGGAGGTGCCGGGGAGCACACCGGCCGGGCGCTCGTCACCGCCGGCAACGCCGTCGTTCCGGAGGAAGGGAGGCACGCACCAGGGCGTGCCCGACACCACCGTCCGGACCACGGCCGCCGGCGACGTCCCTGACAGGGGGAGCGATCGTCGTCGGGTGCCGGAACCATCGGCACCCGACGACGGCGGCTCATGGCGAGGGCAGCACGCCCGCGTGCCAGACGCGGTCCAGGTAGTCCCGCATCGAGCGGTCCGAGGAGAAGAATCCTGAGCGGGCCACGTTGAGCACGGCGGATCGGCTCCACGCGTCCGGGTCGCGATAGGCCTCCTCGACCCGCTCCTGGGCGGCCAGGTAGGACCGGAAGTCGGCCAGGACCATGAAGCGGTCCTCCCCCAGCAGGTTGGACACCACCGGCTCGAAGGTCGACCGGTCGCCCCCGGAGAACTCCCCGTGGGCCACGAGGTCCAGCGCCCTGCGCAGCAGCGGGTCCGACTCGTAGTACGACGACGGCCGGTACCCGGCCTCCTGCATCGCGGCGGCCTCGGGCTCGGTGAGCCCGAACAGGAAGAAGTTGTCGTCCCCCACGAGCTGGCGGATCTCGACGTTCGCGCCGTCGTCGGTGCCGACGGTCAACGCGCCGTTGAGGGCGAACTTCATGTTCCCGGTGCCGGACGCCTCCTTGCCCGCCAGCGAGATCTGCTCGGACAGGTCCGCAGCCGGGATGAGCGTCTCGGCGACCGTGACGTTGTAGTTCGCCGGGAACGCGACCCGCAGCACCTTCGAGACCTCGGGATGGGCACCCACCACCGCTCCGACGTGATTGATCAGCGCGATGATCTCCTTGGCCATGACGTACCCGGGCGCCGCCTTGGCGCCGAAGACGACGGTGCGCGGCACCACGTCGTCGACGTCGAGCTCGCCCGAGACGATCCGGTCGTAGACGCTGATCACGTGCAGGATCTTCAGCGTCTGACGCTTGTACTCGTGCAGGCGCTTGACCATCACGTCGAGCATGGTGGACGAGTCGACCTCGATCCCGTCCCGGCGCGCCAGGAGCTCGACGAGCCGGTCCTTGCCGGCCGCCTTGACCTCGCGGAAGCGGCGACGGAACTCGGCGTCGTCGGCCAGCGGCTCGAGCTCGCGCAACCGGTCGAGGTCGGTCACCCAGCCGTCCCCGATGGCCTCGGTGATCAGTGCGGACAGCCCAGGGTTGGCCAGCCGGACGAACCGGCGCGGCGTGACGCCGTTGGTCACGTTGGTGAACTTCTCGGGCCACAGCCGGGCGAAGTCCGCCAGGACCTTGTCCCGCAGGAGCTGGGAGTGCAGCTCCGCGACGCCGTTCACCTTGGTCGCGGCGACGGTGGCCAGGTGGGCCATCCGCACGCTCCGCGAGGGGTGCTCGCCGATGATCGACATCCGCCGCACCAGCAGCTCGTCGTCGCCGGAGTGCTCCCGCACGCGGGCCAAGAACTCGTCGTTGATGCGGTAGATAATCTCCAGGTGCCGCGGCAGCAGGCGCCCCAGCAGGTCGACGGGCCACACCTCCAGCGCCTCGGGGAGCAGCGTGTGGCACGTGTAGGCGAAGCAGCCCTGCGTGACCTCCCAGGCCTCGTCCCAGTCGAACCCGTTCTCGTCCACGAGGATGCGCATCAGCTCGGGCACCGCGATCACGGGGTGCGTGTCGTTGAGCTGGAAGCAGATGCGCTCCGGCAGCCGGTGCAGGTCGAAGTCCTCCGGCAGCAGCTGGTCGATGAAGTCCCGCAGCGAGCACGCCACGAAGAAGTACTGCTGCTGCAGCCGCAGCTCCTTGCCCTGCGGCGTCGAGTCCTCTGGGTACAGCACCTTGGAGATGTTCTCGGCGAAGGTCCGCGCCCGCACCGCGTCGGCGTAGTCGCCGTGGTTGAAGATCTTCAGGTCGAAGGCGTGCGTCGCGCGCGAGCTCCACAGTCGCAGCGTGTTGACCTGCCCGTTGCGGTAGCCCGGGACCATGTAGTTGTACGGCACGCCGAGCACCTGCCAGCCAGGCACCCAGCGCGTGCGCTCGCGCGCCGTCTCGCCCTCGCCCTCGGTGTACGTCTCGGTGCGCCCGCCGAAGCTGACCGTCACCTCGTGCTCAGGGTGCGCGAACTCCCACGGCGACCCGCCGGACAGCCAGTCGTCCGGCTCCTCGACCTGCCGGCCGTCGACGAACGTCTGGCGGAAGATCCCGTACTCGTAGCGGATGCCGTAGCCGATCGCGGGCACGGACATCGTGGCCAGCGAGTCGATGAAGCAGGCCGCCAGCCGGCCGAGGCCGCCGTTGCCGAGGCCCGGCTCGACCTCTGCCTCGCGCAGCACGGCGAGGTCGATGCCCAACGAGGCGAGCGCCTCGGCGGCGATCTCCTCCAGGTCGGCGGCGACGAGCGCGTTGTCGAGCTGCCGGCCGAGCAGGAACTCCGCCGACAGGTAGGCCACGGCCTTGGGCTGGCGGCGGTAGTGCTCGGTCGTGGTGGTGATCCACCGGGCCATGAGGTAGTGGCGCACTGTGCGTGCCAGGGCGAGGTACTGGTCGTTGACGCTCGCCCGCTGCAGGATGGTGCCCTGCGCGAAGTTGAGCTCGCGCAGGTACTCGCGGACGAAGCCCTCGACGGTGTGCTCCGGCGTGGCGATCAGGGGGGTCGATTCGGTCACGGTCTCGACATTACCCACCGCCCGGCCCCGTGTCCCGGCACTCTATGGTTCTGCTCGTCCTTCCGCCCCCGACGTCGTGGAGCTCCGGTGACCGGTACCGCCCGACATCGTCTGGCCGATCGGCTGACTCGATCAGGCGCCGACGAGCGTCACCAGCCGTGAGCGCCCCGCAGCGTCCTTGACGGCCTGCAGCACGACGTCGACGTGCGGCTCGAGCGCGCTGACCTTGTCCAGCGGCGCACCGATCACGAGCTGGAAGCCCAGTCCGCGCCACGCGCCCACAGCTCGCCCGGCGAACCGCGCGTCGGCCTTGATGAACGCCTCGTCGAGGAACACTGGCGCGTACCGCGGGCGCTCGGCATCGGCGTCACCGAGCTGGTAGCGCAGCGCCGCCCCGACGATGAACGCCACGAGCTCCTGCGACTCCCCTCCGGACTTGCCGGCGATGTGGTCGTAGACGCTCACGTGGTGTCCTGCGAGGTCCACGCACTCGGCGCTGATGCGCACGTGCTCACGGACGTCCACCAGTCGGCGCCGCTCCGGCGAGTCGGGCCGGATCCGATCGACGAGGCGCGCCATGCGCTCGTACCTCCGCTGGCGCTCCGCGGGCGTCTGCTCGCCCGGGTCGCCGGCCAGGTCGCGCAGCTGCCGGCGGAACGAGGCCACGTCGCGCGCCTCGGTCACCTGGGCGGTGATGCGCAGGCGGTGGGTGTCGTCGCGGAACGGCAGCGTGGCCAGGATCGCGTTGACGGGTTCCATCCGCTCGCGGATCTCCGCGACCGACCGGTTCATCACGTTGCCGAGCAACGTCAGGTCGTGCCCGCTGAGCCGACCCAACGTGCGCGACCAGCGCTCGGTGAGCTGGTAGAGGCGCTGCTCCTCGATCTCGTCGAGGATCCGTGCGAAGTCGTCGTAGGACTCGTCGGGGTCCGTGCCCAGGTTGGGGTTGGGCCACGCGTCGCAGAACCGCTCGAACACGTTGCGCAGCGCCGCCCGTGCGGAGCGACCCGCCTCGAGCGCCTCGTCGCGGTCGCGCACGAGCTCGCGCACGACGCCGGCGGTCGCCTGCTCGAGCGCGGCGAGCGACAGCGTCTCCGGGTCCGACGGCGCCACCGCGGCCAGCGCCGCGTCCAGGCGGTCGCGCTGAACTGACGACGGCGCCACGTCCGCGCGCTCGGCCTGGTCGACCGAGTCGGTCACCCGGTCCACGAGGTCGGTGATGGCCGCCCACTGCTCACCCAGCTCGCGCACCCGGTTCTCGGCGTCGGCTCGCTCACGGTAGAGCTCCGTGAGGCGGGAGCGTAGGCGCTGCTCGTCCTCGGCGAGGCCTCGCGCCGCGTCGGATCCGTCGCGCAGCGCCGCGAGCCGTGCGGTGCGGTCGGCCACCGCCTGCTCGGCGCCGGCGACGTCGACGTCCTCCCAGGACAGGCGGAGGGCCTGGCTGGCCGCCACGAACTCGTCGGTGTGCGCCGCCTGCCGCAGCCGAGCCCCCTCCAGCGCGGCACCGGCGTCGCGCAGTGCCGCCCGAGCGTCATCGACGTCGTGCTCGATGCGCGTGCGCCGGCGGGTGTTCGAGAACCCGAGCACCGACGCGCGTCCCGCACCGCCGTGCGCGCCGCGGGCGCCGTCGGACATCTGGCCCGTGCGCGTGAGCGCCCGCCGGTGGGCGCGCAGCTCGGTGGGGTCGTCCACGCAGACGTAGGCGTACTGCTCGGCCAGGCGTCGGGCGAGCCAGCCGCCGAACGGGCCGGCCTTGACCTCGAGCCGGCCGGGCAGGGTCGACGGGTCGGCGTCGTCGTCGAGCGGCAGCCCGGTGGGCACCCCCTCGAACCGGACGCGCCGGCGCAGCGGCACCCCGTCGATGGCTGCCCGGAAGTCCGCCAGCCGCTGTGCGTCGACGAGCAGCGTGGTGGCGAACCCGCCGAGCGCGACGGAGACGGCCTCGCGCCAGGGCTCGTACTCGCCGCGCACCTCGATCAGCTCGCCCACGAACGGCAGCTCGTCGACCTCGAGGCCGGCCGCCTCGGCCAGCGCGAGCCGCGCCGCGTGGTCCTCGGCCAGCATGTTGCCGCGACGTCCGGACAGCGACGCGCGCTCCTGCTCGAGCCGCGCGAGACGCTTCTCCGCCTCGGCCACCGCCTGGCGGGCAGCGAAGACCTCCTCCTCGTGCTCCCCGGCCCGGCGCGTGCGCGACTCGACCAGCTCGTGCGCGCGGCGCAGCACCCGGTCGAGGTCCCGGCGCGTGGCGACCTGCTCCTGCAGGACCCCGAGGTGGGTCTCCAGGCCGGTACGGGCCGTACGGGTCTCCTCCAGAGCCTCGGTCCGACGCCGGATCTCCCGCTCCGTGGACTCGATCGCGTCGCCGCCCTGGCTGCGCAGGGACGCCCGCACGTCCTCGAGGTCCGCCTCGGCCGACGCGATCCGCGCGACCGCGGCGGTACGACGCTCCTCGGCGGCACGGTGCGCCGACCTGTTCGCGCCCTCCTCCGCGCGCACCAACGCCAGCCGGCGACCGTCCCGCCAGGCACCGAACACCGTGGGGCCGGCGGACTCGCCCCCTGCACCGTTGTCGGGCACCCCGAGGGTGTCCAGCAGCGCGACCGAATGCTGCGCGGCCTCCGCCTGCTCGCGCAAGGTCCGCATCGGGCGGAGCACCTCGACCTGCCGGTTCGCGGTGAGCATCTCGGTGCGCACGGCGCTGAGCTCGTCGAAGTGCTCGACGGCGCGGTCCGCGACCTCGAGCGTCTCGGGCTCGGTGAGCACCATCGCCTTGTACAGCGCGTCGACGGTGGTGATCGCCTGCCCCGCTTGGATGCGGCCCAGCAGCTGCATCGCCTTGTGGCCGTCACCGGCGGCGCCGATGCCGAGCGCCGAGTGCAGCCGCGTGGCGAAGGCGACATCCGTGTCGTACGTCGTGAGCCCTGCGTCGGTCAGCCCTGCCCGGGCGAACCGCCCGGCGGCCAGCGGCTCCAGCTCGCGCAGGTCGAACGTGTCGTCGGCGGTGGCGCGCACGACGACGCACTCCTCGTTGCGGGTCGCCCCACGGGGCACGTACCAGGCGCGCAGCGCCGTCAGGACCCCGCCGGACTGGTCGGACCACGACATCGCGATGGCGGTCCACGTGTCCGCCCCGTCCCCGCGCAGCACCTGCTCGCGGCTCGTGGTGCCGTCCGCGCGGGACTCGTCGAGCTTCCCGCGCGCGTAGGACAGCACGTTGCGCTGCTCGCGTCCTCGCGCCCGGCCGGCCGCAGCGCCGTTCGAGGCGCCGTTGAACGGCGTCGTGTGGCTCATCATCAGCGCGATGTAGGCGTCCAGCAGGGTCGACTTGCCGGAGCCCGACGCACCCGAGAGCAGCGTCGCCGCCGCGGAGAAGCGCACCTCGTGGTGCCCGTGGTAGCCGCCCCAGTTCACGAGCTGCATCGACCGGGCCGTCCACTGCCGGCCGTCCGAGGCCGCGGGGATCAGCCCGAACAGGGAGTCGTTCATCCGTGTCGGGGTCGTCACGCTCATTCGTCCGCCTCCTGCGGGCTCGCCGCGATGTCCTCGTCCGGCTGCGGGGCAGGCACGGCCTGCTCGTCGGCCCCGTGCAGCCACCGGGTCAGCTCGCGCAGCCGGTCCACCGGCAGCAGGATCTCCACCACCGGCAGGATCCGGTAGCGACCGGTGGCGACCTCCTCCAGCACCCGCTCGCGCGCCAGCGCCGCCACCGCGTTGTCGATCTCCCGCCTCCGTGCGGACAGGTTGGTCTCGTCGTGCGCCAGGAAGCCCAGCGCGTAGTCGGCCATCTCCTCGGCGTCCACGTAGGCCGCCGCCTGGCCCGCGCCCTGCTCCTGACGGAACCGGTTGCGCACGAACAGCATGAGCAGGGTCTCGACCCGCTTGTACGGCTCGTCCTTCAGCAGCACCGGGATGGTCAGACCGTCGGAGCGGACCTGCCGCTTGTAGGCGATCTCGTAGTCTCGGTCCACCACCAGCTCGACGAACAGGTCGTGCAGGCGCGAGGACACGACCTGCTGGTGGGTCAGCAGCGCCTTCCACTCCACCGGGTGGTCCGCCGCGGCGAGGTAGCGCCGCTGGAGCAGCAGCGCCAGCACCCGGCGGGCCTCGAACGGCAGCACACCGGTGTCTCCCGGGAAGAGCCCCGGATCGTCGTCCTCCACCGCCAGGGCCTCGACGAACGTGCCCGACGGCGCGGCCTCGTCCGGATCCGGCGCCTGCGCCGCGCGTGGCTCCGTGTCCAGCTCAGTCATCCGTCCTCCTGATCGGGGTGCGGGGCAGCACGAAGTCGCGGACCGTCCCGTCGGGACGTCTCGTGGCGACCTGTTCGAGGCCGTCCGCCGGGACGTCGCCCGACGCCCCGCCGTCGTCGGCGGCGAGGTCCAGGTAGCCGAGCAGCTCCACCGGGCGGCGCAACGACCCCGGGCCGGCGGCGAACGCCTGGCCGATGCTCGACGCGCCGTCGATCGTGCCCAGGTGCGCGAGGATCTCGGCGTGCTGCGGTCCCCCCATGGCGCGCAGGTCGGCGATCTCGTCGCCCGGGACGAGGCCGTCGGACCAGTCCTCCAGATCGTCCGGCGGGGTCTCCGGGCGCAGGTCGTGCAGCGCGGTGCGCAGCCGTCCGGGCCGCGCACGCTCGAACCAGCGCAGCGGCTCCACCCGCGCGGCGCGGCCCGAGGCGGGGAACCACTCGGCCATCGCGGCGGTCGCCTCGCGCAGCGCGTCGTCGAGCTCGCGGTCGCGCAACGGGTTGTGGTGGCGGATCTGCGCGGTGACCGTCCGGGACGCCCGTGCCTGCGCGGCCAGCACCACCTCGATCGCACCGACGAGCTGGGCCCGCAACGACTGCAGCACCGCCCGGTGGTCCGGCGGCAGCTCGGCCGCGAACGGGTGCTCGAGGATCGACCGGACCCGGTGCTCGAGACCGTCGAGCAGGTCCGGGTCGCCGAGCAGCTCCATGGCGCCGGCGAACGCCCGGCCCTCCGGCGTCCGCTCCAGGAGGTTCTCCGAGGCGTCCAGGTACTCGGCGACGACCACGCCCGTGGTGCGCTCGTCCTGCCGCAGCCGCGTCACCATCTCGCGCTGCAGGCCGGCGATCGACTCCGCGACCCGCGCGAAGTCGGCCGGCAGCTCGCGCACCAGGGAGAGCACGTGGTCGTACTGCTCGGCGAGCCGCGCTGGCTCGACGGACTCCACCTCTCCCCCGGCCTCGAGCCGGCCCAGCTCCGCCTGCGCCTCGTCGATGCGGGACCGCAGCTCGCGCATCCGGGCATCCCGGTCCGGGTGGGCGTCGCGCGCCAGGTCCTCCACCGTGACCAGCAGGGTCCGGATGCGCGACTCGCTGACCAGGCCGCGGGTGCCCTGGGTGCGGGCGACGACGTCGAGCGCCTCGGCCGCGTAGCTGGAGAGCCGGTAGCGCTCGGCGCCGTCGTCGTCCAACGACCGCACCAGCCACCGCTCGCGCACCCACCGCGTGCACAGCACGCGGGCCGGGTCGTCCGGGACCCCAGGTCCCCGAGCGACGTCGTCGGCCGTGTCGCGCGGTTGGGTGGCTGCTCGCAGCTCGGCCAGCAGGTCGTCGACCTCCACGTGCAGCTGCTCCGTGGCGACCGTGGGCCGGTCCGGGGTGAAGACGCAGCGCAGCACCGCCACCACCAGCGGGGCCTCCGCCTTGTGCAGCAGCCCGAGCGTGGGCGCGGCGAAGGCGCGCCCGACCCCGGCGAGCGCCGTCGCCAGTCGTGCGCTCGTCACGAAGCCGCCAGACGACCGTGCCCTGCGTCGTCCGAGCCTGCGGTTCCGCTCCGGCTCAGACGACAATGTTCACGAGCTTCGGCGCACGCACGATCACCTTGCGGATCTCGGCGCCGTCGATCGCACGCTGCACGTTGGGCTCGTCCAGCGCGGCGGCCTGCAGGTCCGCCTCGGAGATGTCCGGCGCCACCTCCAGGCGGCCCCGCACCTTGCCCTTGACCTGCACCACGCAGGTCACCGTCTCCGCCACCAGGTACTGCTCGTCGGCGACGGGGAACGGCTCGCGGGCCAGCGACTCGTCGTGGCCCAGCCGCTCCCACAGCTCCTCGGCGATGTGCGGCGCGATCGGCGCCACCATCTGCACCAGCGGCTCGACGGCGGCGCGCGGCACCGACTCCAGTCCCGTCAGGTGGTTGTTGTAGGTGATGAGCTTGGCGATCGCCGTGTTGGGCCGCATCTGCTCCATCTCGACGCGGACGTCCGCGATGGTGCGGTGCAGCGCGCGGAGCGTCTCGGTGTCCGGCTCGGCATCGGTCACGACCGTACGGCCGGACTCCTCGTCGATGACATTGCGCCACAGCCGCTGCAGGAACCGCTGCGAACCGACGACGTCGCGGGTGTTCCACGGGCGCGACAGGTCCAGCGGGCCCATCGCCATCTCGTAGACGCGGAACGTGTCGGCGCCGTACTCGGCGTACATGTCGTCCGGCGTCACGACGTTCTTCAGCGACTTGCCCATCTTGCCGTACTCGCGCTCCACCGGTGCGCCCTCATACGTCCAGCCGGTCTGCTCGTCGCCCTCGACCTCCGCGGCCGGGACGTACGTGCCCCGCTCGTCGGTGAAGGCGTACGCCTGGATGTAGCCCTGGTTGAACAGCTTGCCGAACGGCTCGCGGGAGCTGACATGGCCCAGGTCGTACAGCACCTTGTGCCAGAACCGGGCGTACAGCAGGTGCAGCACGGCGTGCTCCACGCCGCCGACGTAGAGGTCGACGCCGCCGGCCGGGCCGGAGGTGTCGTTGTGCCGCGGACCCATCCAGTACCGCTCCAGCTCCGGGTCGACGACGGGGGTGCCGTCCGCCGCGTCGCCGGAGCGCTCCGAGCCCCAGGTCGGGTCCAGGTAGCGCAGGTAGTACCAGCACGACCCGGCCCAGTTCGGCATCGTGTTGGTGTCGCGGCGGTACTGCCGCGGCCCGTCGCCGAGGTCCAGGGTCACGTCGACCCAGTCCTGGTTGCGGCCCAGGGGCGCCTCCGGCTCGGAGCCGGCGTCGTCCGGGTCGAACGTGCGCGGGGAGTAGTCGGGCACCTCGGGCAGGTCGACCGGCAGCTGGTCGCCCGGGACGGCGACCGGGCGGCCGTCCTCGTCCCACAGGATCGGGAACGGCTCGCCCCAGTAGCGCTGGCGGCTGAACAACCAGTCGTTCAGCCGGTACGTCGTGGTGCCCTCGCCGGCACCCTTCGCCTCCAGCCAGTCGATGATCTTGGCCTTGGCGTCCGCGACGCCCAGGCCGTCCAGCGAGATCTCGTCGTTGGCCGAGTTCACGGTCACGCCGTCGCCGGTCCACGCACCCTCGTGGCCGTCCGGCAGCCCGCCCGCGGGCTCGACGGTGTGCACGACCGGCAGCTCGAAGGCCCGGGCGAACGCGAAGTCGCGATCGTCGCCGCCGGGCACCGCCATGATCGCGCCGGTGCCGTAGCCCATCAGCACGTAGTCCGCGGTGAACACCGGCACGGTGGCGCCGTTGACGGGGTTGACCGCCAGGTGGCCGGTGAAGACGCCCGTCTTCTTGCCGGCGTCGGCCTGCCGCTCCACCGCCGTCTTGGCGGCGGCCTCCTTGCGGTAGGCGGCGACGGCGTCGACCGGGCTGGTGTGCCCGCCCGTCCACGCGTCGCGCGTGCCGTCGGGCCACGAGGCGGGGACCTCGTCCAGCAGGGGGTGCTCCGGGGAGACCACCATGAACGTCGCACCGAACAGCGTGTCCGGACGGGTGGTGAAGACCTCGATCTCGCCGCCGGCGCCCGCGGCGTCCACGGCGGCATCGCCGGAACCGACCACGTGGAAGCGCACGTTCGCGCCGGTGGAGCGGCCGATCCAGTTCCGCTGCATCGCCTTGACCTTGTCCGGCCAGTCGATGAGGTCCAGGTCGTCGGTCAGGCGGTCCGCGTAGGCGGTGATGCGCATCTTCCACTGGCGCAGGTTCTTGGTGAAGACCGGCATGTTGCCACGCTCGGAGCGGCCGTCGGAGGTGACCTCCTCGTTGGCCAGCACCGTGCCCAGTCCGGGCGCCCAGTTGACCGGCGAGGAGTCCACGTAGGCCAGGCGCTGGGAGTCCAGCACGTCGCGCTGCTCGCCCTCGCTCAGGTCGGTCCACGCGTCCCCGCCGGGCACGGTCCGGGTCCCGTCGGCGTACTCGGCCTCGAGCTCGACGATGCGACGGGCCTTGCCGCGGCCGCCGTCCGACCGCACGAACTCTGGGTCGTACCAGGAGTCGAAGATCTCCAGGAAGATCCACTGGGTCCAACGCACGTAGTCGGAGTCGATGGTCGCGAAGGAGCGCCGCGGGTCGTGGGCCAGCCCCATGCGCCGCAGCTGGCGCTTGTAGACCGTGATGTTGCGCCCGGTCACGCCGCGCGGGTGCTCGCCCGTCTGGACGGCGTACTGCTCGGCGGGCAGGCCGAACGCGTCGAAGCCCATGGCGTGCAGCACGTTGTCGCCGCACATCATCCGGAACCGGCCCACCACGTCGGTGGCGATGAAGCCGAGCGGGTGCCCCACGTGCAGACCCGCCCCCGAGGGGTACGGGAACATGTCCATGATGAAGAACGGCTTGCCGCCGCCGGCGCGCTCGCCGTCGCCACCCGTGAGCTCGCCCGTGGGGTTCGCGGCGTAGAACGTGCCGCGCTCGTCCCAGCGGTCCTGCCAGCGCTCCTCGATCTCCTGCGCGAGGGCAGGCGTGTAGCGGTGGGCGGGCTCGGCGGGGCGGTGCTGCGTCTCGGTCTCTGGCGTGCTCACGCCGGCGAGTCTACCGGCCGGGCGATCGTCGCCCGGCCGGTGTTCCACGGCTCAGAACGAGGCGACGAGGGCCGGTCCGACGGCGAGCAGCAGCCAGGCCACGGAGACGACGTAGCCGATGGCGAGGATCACCCAGCGGTTGCCCACGACGGCGCGTCGCAGCCCGTCGCCCGCCCGGAGGTCACCGGTCTGCACGGCGTGCACGACCTGCACCCACAGCAGGGGCCACATGATGGTCCACACCACCATGCAGGCCGGGCACAGCGCCACGAGGGCGTAGAAGCTGGTCCACATCAGGAAGACGATCAGCCCTTGGCCCAGGACGCTGCCGGCCAACAGGCTCAGCATGTACCAACGCGGCAGACGTGCCCCGGTGAGCAGCACGATCCCGGTGGTGATCACCACCGGGAAGGCCGCCACCCCGAGGAACGGGTTGGGGAAGCCCAGGATCGCACCCTGCCACGAACCCATGGCGACACCGCAGTCCAGGAACACGTTGATGCTGCACGACGTGACGCGGTCCGGGTCCTGCAGCTTGAGGACCTTCTCGATCGCGAGCCACAGCGAGCCGCCGAACCCGATCCCGCCGAGCACCACCAGCAGCGTGCCGAAGGTCCGGCCGGACAACCTGCGCAGCCCGGGTGCGGCGCCCGCGCGGTCGAGGTCGTCAGGGCTCCCGTGGGAGCCGTCGGTGCTCACCGTCGTGTCGCTCACGCGGGTGAGGCTACCGCACGGTTCTGGGAGGGCGCTGGGTGCATCGTCAGGAGCTCGCGGCGCTCACCGGGGCGCGACGCACCCTGGTCCGCGCCGAGGCGAGCACGATAGCCAGACCCACGAACGTCAGCGCGAGGCCGGTCCAGGCGGGCGCGACGTACCCGTACCCGGCGGCGATGACGAGCCCGCCGAAGAACGCACCGCCCGCGTTGGCCAGGTTGAGGGCCGAGTGGCACAGCGCGGCTCCGAGCGACTCCGCCCGCGGCGAGAGGTCCATGAGCCGTGTCTGCATCGCCAGGCCCAGCACCTGGGAGGTCACGCCCAGCAGGAAGAGCCCGGCCACGGCACCGACCGGCGACCCTGCCGTCAGCGCGAACAGCACGAGCGCCGCGGCGGTGGTCAGGAATCCGCCGATCACCGTGCCGAGCACCGAGCGGTCGGCGAGCCGGCCGCCCACGAGCGTGCCGACGGTCATCCCGACGCCCATCACCGCCAGCACCCAGGGCACGGAGCCCTCCGACATCCCGGTGACCTGCGTGACCGTCGGCGCGACATAGGTGTACACGGCGAACAGCCCGCCGAAGCCGATGGCACCGGCCACGAACGCCACCCACATCGGCCCGTTCGCCAGCGCGCCGAGCTCCTTCCGCACGCTCGACTCCACCGCCCCCTGCTCGGGCACGAACCGCCAGAGCCCGACCAGCGCCGCTCCCCCGAGGACGCCGATGAGCACGAAGGCGAGGCGCCAGCCGAAGGCCTGGCCGACGGCGGTGGACAGCGGCACGCCGACCACGTTGGCGACCGTGAGCCCGGTCATCATCACGGCCACCGCGTGCCCGCGCCGTCCCGGTCCGGCGACGGAGGCGCCCACCGCCGCCCCGACGCCGAAGAACGCTCCGTGCGGCAGCCCGGCGAGGAACCGGCCGGCCACCAGCCACTCGATGCTCGGCGCGGCGGCCGAGAGCACGTTCGCCACGGTGTAGCACCCCATGAGCCACAGCAGCAGCCGACGGCGCGACATCCGCGCCGCGGCGACGGTCAGCAGCGGCGCGCCCACCACGACGCCGATGGCGTAGGCGGTGACGGCGTGCCCGGCCGTCGGGTCGCTGACGCCGAGGTCGGCGCCGAACTGCGGGAGCATGCCCATGGTCGCGAACTCGGTGGTGCCGATCGTGAAGCCCCCGAGCGTCAGGGCGAAGAGCGCCCAGGAGGCCGGGCTGAGGCGCGAGGCGGGGCGGGAGGGAGCCAGGGTCACAGGGGTCCTCGGGGTTCGGAAGCGCTCGAAACGATTCGACGGCGCGTCGCAAGCATCGCGAGCACGCCGTCGGGGATGCGCCCAGCCTACGCGGGGACCACGCGGATGCGCGAGGCCGCCAGGTGCCCGAGATCCACGGACACCGGCCCCTCCGCCCCGGTCCAGGTCACCGACAGCGTCCCGGCGTAGTCCCGGCGCCGGACCACGGTGACCTCGACGTCCAGCTCCAGGCCGAGCCCGGCGAGGTACCGCAGCGCCTCCGGGTCGGCGTCGGAGATCCGCGCGACGACACCGCTCTGCCCGGCGGCGAGGTCGGCGAGCAGCACGGCGTCCGGCCGCACGACACGGCCGTCCGCCGTCGGGATCGGGTCCCCGTGCGGGTCGCGGTCCGGGTGGCCGAGGCGCGCGTCGATCCGGGCCACCAGGCGGTCGGAGACCGCGTGCTCGAGCACCTCGGCCTCGTCGTGCACCTCGTCCCACGTGTAGTCGAGCTCACGCACGAGCCAGGTCTCGATCAGCCGGTGCCGCCGCACCATCGTCAACGCGTGCCGCCGTCCGAGATCGGTCAGCCACACCCCGCCGTAGGGCTCGTGGCCCAGCAGACCCTGCGCCGTCAGCCTCCGGACCGTCTCGGAGACGGTCGACGGACCGACGCCGAGCCGGTCGGCGAGCAGCCCGGTGGTGACCTTCTCGTCGCTCCACTCCTGCGCGGACCAGATGGTCTTGAGGTAGTCCTGCGCCACGGACGTGAGGTCGGCCGGCTGCGTCTCGGTGTCGGTCACGCCTGAAAGCCTACGCGGGGCCCGCTCGCTCAGGGCGCGAGCGGGCCGTCGACGGCCGGGGACCCCGAGGGCGAGCTCGTGCCGGACGGCTCGCCCTCCGGCGTCGGCGAGACGGGCGTGGTCGTGTCGTCCAGCTCGCCGACCGGCGGCACGACGGCGGGCATCGGCACGCGGTCGTAGACCGTCGCCTGGCCGGTCGGCGTGACCGCGATCACCTGGCTGTCCAACCACTGACGGGCCTCCCGGTCGAACCGCAGCAGGGTCATCTCGGCCGTGCCACGCAACGGGCCCACGGTGGGCTGCCCGGACGCGGCACCGGCAGTGCTGGCCGAGACGTGCCGGAGCCCGCGGCCCACCTGCTCCGGGCCGGAGCGCCGGTGGGTGTGCCCGGAGACCTGCAGCGGGACGCACCCGGACTCGAGGGCGGGCAGGCCGATCACCGGGGTGTGGACGAGGAGCAGGTCCACGTCGTCCTCGCACGCCGTCACGGCCAGCTCGGCGGCCTGCTCGTCCGGCAGCTGCTCACGGGCCGCCTGCGTCCCCTCCCCGACCCGGGTCTCGAGGACGTCGCGGTCACCGAGCACGCGGACGCCGGCGATCTCGACGACGCTGCCGTCGAGCACGACCTGGCCGTGGGCGGCCTCCTGCTCGGACGTCAGGACCGAGTCGTGGTTGCCGTCGGCGACGACCATCTCGACGCCGTCGGGCACGGCAGAGGCGAACGCGTCCACGCAGACCTTCTCGACGGCGGTGCCGTTCATGGTGGTGTCGCCGGCGTTGAGCACCACCTCGGCGCCCGAGCGCTGGACTGCCTCCTCGATCACCGTCGACATGCCGGTGTTGCAGTGCAGGTCCGACACGACGAGCATCGACACGACGTCCTCGCCGTCGTCCCCCGCCACGGCTTCGTCCGCACCGTCGTCCAGCTGCTCGGCCAGGCTCGTCCGGACGGCGTGCCGGATCTCCCACGCGTTCCACGCGCTGCCCAGGTCGTCGCGCGCGGCCTCGTAGAACGCCTCGTTCTCGTCGTACAGCTCCACGAGCTGACCGCCGTAGGTGTCGATGACCCCGGCGAGGCGCCCGGTGATCCGCGCACCCTCCAGCGCCGTCCCCTCGAACACAGCCGAGGCGGGGCGGCCCGAGCGCGGCACGTCGACGTCGGCCGAGACGAGCGACGTGCCGATGAACGTCACCACCAGGACGCCGGCCGTGATCTGCCACGTCCGCGGCGCGAGGACCCTGGCCAGCTCGCGCCGCCGGGACCGGCCGAGCACCGCCCGCACCCCCCAGCCGACGAGGCCGACGAACGCGAGCGCGAGCAGCGTGCGCCGGGCGGCATCGGTGAGCAGCGCCGCGGTCACGGCGTCGACCGTCACCTGGGGGCTGTCGTAGAACTGCAGGTAGCTGTCGAGGTCGCCCACGAGCCGGTCGAGCGTCGACGACGCGCCCACGGCCGAGAGATCGGCGGGGATCTCCTTGACGGTGATGTCGACCCCGAGACCGAGCGGCAGCGGCGAGTCGATCTCGAGCGTGCCGAGCGGCCCGAGGTCCACCACGACGAGCCCGTCGGTGTCCACCGCGTAGTCGGCCTCATGGGGCCCGAGGCTCAGCGTCGCCGTCGCGGTCGTCACCCCGAGACCGACGCAGAGGACGACGGCGGCGAGGGCGGCGAGCGCCCAGCGCAGCCAGCGGGGCGGAATGGGTCTGTCGCGCATGGTGGACCAACGATCACCGACGAAGCGGCCCGCTCACAACCCGGCGCGCTCAGCGGCGCTGGTCTCGTAGCGTGAGCAACGCGACACCGGCTGCGACGAGCATCAGCACGACGCCGATCGCCGCCGTGAGCCCCACCCCGCCGGCGAACGCCTGCTGGGCCGACTCGACGAGCGCCCGGGCCGTCGCCGCCGGCAGCCCCGCCGCCACCTCGGCTGCGCCCCCGAGGGTCTGGGTGGCCGCCGCGGCGTCCGACGCCGGCACCTCGGCGGGCACCACCACGGACGCGGCGTAGCTCGCCGTCAGGATGCTGCCGAGCACGGCGGTGCCCAGGACGGCGCCGAGCTCGTACGCGGTCTCGGAGATCGCCGAGGCGGCACCGGCCTTCGCGGCCGGCACGCTGGAGACGATGAGGTCGTTGCTCACCGTCTCGGCGGCACCGATCCCCAGCGAGAGCACGACGAAGGCGACGACCAGCGGGGCGAACAGTCCCGATCCCCCGAAGAGGGCGACCAGCAGGTAGCCGAGCGACGAGACGAGCAGTGCCGTCGCCACGACGCGCTGCGCCGGGAGCCGCCGCACGATGCGCACCACGCTCAGGCCCGCGACGACCATGGCGACCGTGCCGGGCAGGAGCGCCAGCCCTGCCTCGACCGGGGCGAGCCCGTGCACCAGCTGCAGGTCCTGGGAGACGAAGAACAGGAAGCCCACCAGCGAGAACACGCTGAGCAGGTTGACCACGACGCCGCCGCCGAACGCCGGGATCCGGAACAGCCGGACGTCGAGCATCGGCACCGGCCGGCGCAGCTGGCGGTGCACGAAGAGGATGCCGCTCACGACGCCGACCGTCACCGCGGCGAGCGCGGTCGCCGTGACGCCGTCGGCGGCGACCTTCTTGACCGACCAGACGAGCGGGGTCATGGTGACCATGGCCAGGGCCACGGAGACGAGGTCGAGCGGGCCGGGCTCCGGGTCCTTCGACTCGGGCAGCACGGCAGGCGCGAGCAGGAGGAAGACGACCAGCACGGGAACGGCCAGGAGGAAGACGGAGCCCCACCAGAAGTGCTGGAGCAGCAGCCCGCCCACGATGGGACCCAGAGCGCTGCCGGCCGCCCACCCCGTGGCCCAGATCGCGATCGCCAGCCGCCGCTCCTCCCGGTCGACGAACACGTTGCGCAGGAGCGAGAGCGTCGAGGGCATGAGCATCGCCCCGAAGAACCCGAGAGCAGCACGGGTGGCCACGAGCATGTCGGCGGTCGGCGCGAAGGCGGCGACGGCGGAGACCACGGCGAAGCCGATCGACCCGACGAGGAGCAGCCGCCGGCGGCCGACGCGGTCGGCCAGGGATCCCATCGGCACGAGGAGGCCGGCGAGGACGAGCGGGTAGACGTCCACGACCCACAGGAGCTGCGTGCCGGTGGGCCGCAGGTCTGCCGAGATCTGCGGCAGGGCAAAGCTGAGGACGGTGTTGTCCACGGACACGAGCAGCACCGGCAGCATCAGGGCGACGAGAGCGATCCAGCGACGGTCGCGGAGCGCGGGTGCCGAGGGCTGCGGTGTCGTCACCGAGATGGTGGTCACGACGTTCCTCTCACGACGAGCGGCGGCCAGGGCGACGCCGCGCGCCGATCTTCTGTACCGTCCAGACGGTACAGTAACGCTTGGCCCGCTACCCTGACAACCATGCCTCCCGCCCCCGCCGCACGAGCCAAGGTCCTGCACGCCTTCGCCGAGCTCCTCGTCACCTCGGGCGAGCGGTCCGCCACCCTCGACGCGGTCGCGGAGCGCGCCGGCGTCTCCAAGGGCGGCCTGCTGTACCACTTCCCCACCCGGGACGCGCTGGTCGACGGGCTCGTGGACCACCTGCACGCCCTCATCGCCGCCGACGTGGCCGTCATGACGTCCGCACCCGAGGGGCCCGTGGCCTACCTGCTGCGGAGCTCGCTGGAGACGGGCGGCGAGCTCGACCTCGCGTTCCGCGGCGTGTCCCAGCTCGCGCAGGGATCCGCACCGCACGCCCGCACCGCGCTCGACACGGCGCACGACACCTGGACCCGGGCCGTCACGACCCAGGTCGAGGACGCGCCGACCGCGCACGCGATCATGCTGATCAGCGACGGTCTCTACCACCGCAGCTCGATCGGGGCGCAGTCGCCCGACCTGGACGAGCTCCTGCAGATCGTCGATCGGCTCGTCGCGACCCAGCCCACCCGCACCGGCTGAGGTGGGGCGCTCCCGCCCGGCGGGTCAGCCGGTCTGGCGTTGGGACGACTTCGAGGACTTCGACGACTTCGACGACGAACCGGACTTCGACGACGACCTCGACGACTCGACGGACCGCTTCAGCGCCTCCATGAGGTCCACGACCTCCGCACCCTCGCCCTCCTCCTTGGCGCCGAAGGTCTCGGCCGGGTCGAGGGTGTCGCCCTTCTCGATCTTGGCCTCGATGAGCTGGCGCAGCTGAGCCTGGTACTCGTCGGTGTAGTCCTCGGGCGTGAAGTCGGACTCGTAGCTCGACACCAGCTGGGCGGACATCGCCAGCTCCTTGTCCGAGACGGAGGTCGAGCCGTCCAGGGACGGGAACTCGGCCTCCCGGATCTCGTCGGCCCACAGCAGCGTCTGCAGGGTGAGGACCTCCTCGCGCACCCGCAGCGCGGCCAGGCGGGTGCGCTGGCGCAGCGCGAACTTCACGATCGCGGTCCGGTCCGTCTCCTCGAGCGTGCGCCGCAGGAGCACGTACGCCTTCGGGCTCTTGGAGTCCGGCTCGAGGTAGTAGGTGCGGTCCAGCAGCACGGGGTCGACCTGGTCGCTCGGCACGAACTCCACGACCTCGATCTCGCGGTTGGTCTCGGCCGGCAGCGCGGCGAAGTCGTCCTTCGTCAGCACCACCATGCGCTCGCCGTCGTCGTAGGCCTTGTCGATGTGCTCGTAGGGCACCGTCTCGCCGTCGAGCTCGCAGACGCGCCGATAGCGGATCCGGCCGCCGTCGGCGTCGTGCACCTGGTGCAGCGAGACGTCATGGTCGGACGTCGCGCTGTACAGCTTCACCGGGACGTTGACGAGACCGAACGTCACCGCACCCTTCCAGATGGCCCTCATGACCCCATGGTCACGCGCAACGCGCGTGCGCGCAGCACGTCGCGGGTCAGCCGCCGTTCCCCAGGACGCCGAGCACCCCCACGACCCCGACCAGGAGGGCGAGGGCGACCGAGACGCCGACGAGGACCGCGTGCACGGTGTAGAAGCGCGTGGGCCGCCCGGCCTCGTCGCGGGCGCGCGGGTCCTTCGTCACGCGGCGCCAGAACTGGGGCCAGACCACGAGGTTCCACACGGCGGCGAGGATCAGGACGAGGGACCACACGACAGGGAGCTGCACGCCCCCGAGTATCCCACCGGGTGAGACAACGCTTCCCCCCGGCGACGGAACCGCTGTACGTTCATCGATGTAGAGCCGCGGCGAGGGGGCCGCCCGGCACGCCATCGATGCAAAGGAGCACGACGTGCGAACGATCGCTTTCCCGAGCACCACCCCGTGGCGGACCAGCAGGCGCCTGCTGGCGTCGCTGGTCGCCCTGATCATCGCCGCGGCGACGCTGACCGTCGCCGGAGCGCCCGCGGCCCGGGCCGCCACGATCGACACCGGCACCGAGTACGTGCTGGTCAACCGGCACAGCGGCCTCGTCGCCGACGTGCTCGACGCCTCCACCGAGAACGGCGCCGAGATCATCCAGTGGCACCGCACCGACGCGGCCTGGCAACGGTGGCACTTCGTCGACGCCGGCTCCGGCTACTACCGCATCGTCTCCGTCCACTCCGGCAAGGCCCTCGACGTCTGGGAGAAGTCCACGGCCGACGGCGCCGAGATCCGTCAGTACACCGACACCGGGGGCGCCAACCAGCAGTGGCGGCCGGTCGACACCGACGGCGGCGTCCAGCTCGTCAACCGCAACAGCGGCAAGGCGCTCGAGGTGTGGGAGTGGTCCACCACCCCGGCGGACCGGCTCAGCCAGTACACGTCGCTCGGCGGCGCCAACCAGGTCTGGGACCTCGTCCCGGTCGGCGACGAGCCGGGGAGCACCGAGTGCGGCAGCGGGAGCTTCACCACCGAGGCCGTCCGTTCCGGCTCCACCTGGACCGCGCACCGCGGCGGGACGACGCTCTACTCCGGCTCCGACATGGCCTCGGCCGTCCGTGCCGCCGTCGGCGGGCTCACCGCCGGCCGCACGACCCAGGAGCGCGTCGTCGTGCGCGGCTCCGGCTCGATGTCCGCCTCCAGCTCGATCGACCTGCCGAGCCACACCTCCCTCGAGGTCTGCGGCACGATCGACGTGACGGGCTCGGCCAGCGGGAACAACGCCCCGATCCGCATCCGCCACGCCCGCGACGTGTCGGTCCCCCACCTCAGCCTCACCGGCGCCCCGTACTTCGGGGTCTGGGTACGCACGTCCTCCGACGTGCATCTCGGCCAGATCGACCTGCGGCTGTCCGGCGGCCTCGGCATCCGCATCGACTCCCGGGACGACGATGCCGTCCGCGAGGCGCGGAACATCCGGATCGACGACGTCTACGTCTCCGGCACGAACAACCACGGGGTCGAGACCTACGGCGTCGACGGCCTGACCATCGGGACCGTCACCGCCCGGAACACCGGGTACTCCGGCCTGCTCCTCAACGACACGGTCAACGCCACGGTCGGGAAGGTCGACGCTCAGGGCGCGGGCACCGGGACCGGCTATGCCGCGTTCCGCATGGCCAACCGCAACGGGTCCGTCGGTGGCTCCTACCCGACCAACATCCGGGTCGGTGAGGTCGTCGCCCGCGGCGGTGGGCGCGGCATCTTCTGCGTCTCGGAGTCGGGCGGAGCGGTGATCGAGCGTGTCGACATCGCCGACACCGGGTCCAACGCGATCCTCGTCGAGAACTGCTACAACGTGACGATCGCGTCCCAGGGGGGCACGGTCTCCGGCCCGGGAGACATCCGCATCGCCGCCCGCTCGGAGTTCGCGAACACCCGCGACGTCACCTTCGCGAACCTCTCCCTGCACGGCACGTCGATCCGTGAGTCGCCCTGCGGGGACAACACCCGGCTGACGAACATCACCTGGAACGACAGCAGCAACCAGACCTGCTGAGCAGGGTTGTGGGCGGGAAGTCTGGCGCCGACATCCGTACCAACCAGGCATATCGGGCCAGATTTCCCGCCCACAACACAGCTTGCTTGCGTCTCAACCGAGCAAGCCGTGGTGCAGCGCGCGCAGCACCGCCTTGGTCCGGTCGGTCGTGTCCAGCTTGAGCAGCACCGCCGAGACGTGGTTCTTCACCGTGCCGGGCGCCAGGTGGAGCACGTCGGCGATCACCCGGTTGGTGCAGCCCTCTGCCATCAGCCGCAGCACCTGCGTCTCACGCTCGGTCAGCGGCTGGACGAACGCCTCCCGCAACCCGGGCGCGACCTCCGGCACGGCACCCGACCCCAGCGCCCGGACCAGGCGGGCCGTCACCGACGGCTGGACATGGGTGCCGCCGTCGGCCAGCGTGCGGACCGCGCCCGCGAGCTGCTCGACCGTCACGTCCTTGAGCAGGTAGCCCTGAGCGCCCGCTCGCAGCGCCGCCAGCACGAGCTCGTCGTCGTCGAACGTGGTCAGCACCAGCACCGGCACGTCCAGCCGACGACGGCGGAGCTCGCCCAACGCCCACAGCCCGTCGGTGCCGGGCATGCGCAGGTCGAGGAGCACCACGTCAGGATCGTGCTCGACCACGGCCGAGACCCCGGAGCCGCCGTCGTCCGCCTCCGCGACCACCTCCACCCCGCCCGCGATCTCCAGCAGGCTGCGGATGCCGTGGCGCACGAGTGTCTGGTCGTCCACCAGCACCACCCGCGTCGCGGGTGACCCGCCGCCCGCGACGCTCACGAGAGCACCCGCTGCGGCATCGCGACCTCGAGACGGAACCCGCGTCCGCCGGCGTACCGCACGCTGCCGCCCAGCGCCTCCGTGCGCTCGACGATCCCCCGCAACCCGTTGCCCGGCGTCACCCGGCCCGCGCCGTAGCCGTCGTCCTGCGCCACGAACGTCAGCATGCCGTTCGCGACGCCGACCTCGAACGTCAGCTGCGTCACCTCCTCCGCGTGCCGCACGGCGTTCGTCGCGGCCTCCTGGGCCACCCGGACCAGCGCTGCGGTCTGCTCCTCGTCCGCGGAGACGTCGTCGGCGACGGACACCACCACCCGGGGGTGCGGTACCGCGTCAGCCACCGCACCGAGCGCCTCGCGCAGGTCGGGTGCCCGACGGCGCAGCTCGCCCACCGTCGTCCGCACGTCACCCAACAGCTCGCGCGCCATGCTCCGCGCACGCTCCACGTGCTCGGTCTGCGCGGCACCCGTGCGGTGGGTCGCCGACTCCAGCTCCAGCGTGAGCACGGTGAGCTGGTGGCCGAGCAGGTCGTGCAGCTCGCGCGCGATCCGCAGCCGCTCCGAGGCGCGGCTCGTCTCGTCGCGCAGCACGGTGGCTGCGGCGAGGTCGGTGTGCGCCACGGACAGCTCGGTGCGCAGCCGCTGCTCGCGCTGCAGGACGGCGCTGACCAGTGCCGACGCGACCTGGAGCAGCAGGTACAGCCCGGCGCTCAGCACGATCTCCACCACCGGCACCTCGCTGTCCCGCAGCCGGGCGCCCAGCACCAAGCCGACCACCAGGACTGCGGTGTTGACGACGATGACCACCGCGGTGGCCCGCCACGACACCAGGTAGGTGCTCAGCGCCGCGCCGAACACGAGCAGGATCGGCAACCACCCGGCGCCCGGGACGCCGATGATGAGGACGCCGGCCAGCGCCGTCTGCGCGGCGACGCCGGCGACCGTACGGCGAGCGCCCGACGGCTGCATCATCACCCAGACAGTCACCGACAGGTAGCACACGGCCGCGACCCACCAGGTCCACACCGGGATGAGGTATGCCGGGCTCTCCACGGCGAGCGGGACGATCAGCACGACGGTGAAGCACACCGCCAGCACGGTCAGGCCTGAGACGGTCTCGGCTCCGGGGCGTCGCACGGTCTAACGCTACGGCAGGTCCGCGACGTGCGGCGGGTGCCACAAGTCATGGGTGCAGGTCATGACCCGTGGCACGCGACCGCCGGTGCCCGGCGTCCCTAGCGTCGAGACCATGACAGCGATACGAGCGAGGAACCTGCGCAAGGAGTTCCGCCGTCGGGGGCGGACCACCGTGGCGCTGGACGACGTCAGCCTCCATGTCGAGGTCGGCGAGATCGTCGGGCTGCTGGGCCGCAACGGGGCCGGCAAGTCCACGACGGTCGACCTCATCAGCGGCCTGCGCGCCCCCGACGCCGGCACCGTCCGGGTGCTGGACCACGACCCCCGGACCGACCGCGCCAAGGTCCGTGGCGTCCTGGGCGTCCAGCTCCAGCAGCCCCGCCTGCACGACGCCCTGACGGTGCTCGAGCTCGTGCGGCTGCACCGCTCCTTCTACCCGACGGGCCGCGAACCCGACGAGCTCATCGAGGCCATGGGCCTGACCGGCAGCCGCCGTACCCGGTTCTCCGACCTCTCCGGCGGGCAGATGCAGCGCACCTCGATCGCCGTGGCACTGGTCGGCAACCCGCGGGTGGTGATCCTCGACGAGCTCACCACCGGCCTCGACCCCGAGGCCCGGCGCGGCATGCTCGACCTCGTCCGCGGCCTGCGCGACGACGGCACCACGGTGCTGCTGGTGAGCCACCACATGGACGAGGTCGAGAAGCTGTGCGACCGCGCCGTCGTCCTCGAGGCCGGCCGCGTCGTCGCCGCGAACACGCCGGCCGGCCTGGCCGCCGACGCCGGCCTGGCCCCGGACGCCGGGCTCGAAGAGGCGTACCTGACACTGACCGGAGGGACCCGATGACCGACACCCTGACCCCGTCCCTGCCCGAGGTGCGCCCCGGAGCCCGGGCGTGGCTGGCGATGACGGCCGCCGAGGCGAAGGTGGTCGCACGCGACACCGCCGGGCTCATCGTCCCCCTCGGCATGCCGACGCTCATCCTGGTCATGAACGGCATCAGCTTCGACACCGACGTCGTGATCCCCGGCACCGGCGGCCGCACGGCCCTCGACATCTTCGTGCTGCCCATCACCCTGGCCTTCGTGGTCGCCATGGTCGGCGTGGTCAACATGCCGAGCTTCCTGGCCGCCTACCGGCGCACCGGGATCCTGCGCCGCCTCGGCGTGACGCCCGCCTCCCCGGTGATGGTGCTGGTCGCCCAGGCGGTGGTCGGGATCGTGCAGATCCTGCTCGGCCTGGTGCTCACGCTGGGCGTCGCCTGGGTCGCGTTCGGCGCCCACCCGCCGGTGGACGGCTGGACGGCCGTCGCGGTGCTCGCCCTGACCGTCGCAGCCATGTACGGCGTCGGCATGCTCGTCGCCGCGATCGCGCCGACCCCGCAGTCGGCCGTCGCGATCGGCCTGGTCGCCTTCTTCGCGATGGCCGCGCTGGGCGGCATGTTCGGCCCCCGGGACAACCTGCCGGAGCCGCTCGCCGACGTCGGCGGGATGCTGCCCTTCGGCGCGGCGGTCGACGCGCTCGGGGCCGCCTGGGCGGGCGACGTCGTGCCCCTGTCCGCCGTCGCCGGGCTCGCTGTGGCGACCGTGGTCAGCAGCGCCCTGGCCGCGCTGTGGTTCCGGTGGGAGTGAGCCCGGACCTGCGCGTCGGCCCGGTGCGCGGCAGCATGGGCGCATGGCAGCAGCCGACGCGCCCCGGACCCGGCCCCAGACGGTCTCGGTCGACGGCCACCGGCTGCAGCTGACCAATCTGGGCAAGGTGCTCTACCCGGCGACGGGCACCACCAAGGGTGAGGTGCTGCACTACCTCTCTCAGGTGGCGCCCGCGCTCGTGGCGCACGCCGCGCACCGTCCGGCCACGCGCAAGCGGTGGCCGGACGGTGTCACCGGGCAGATGTTCTTCCAGAAGAACCTCGATGCCTCGACGCCCGAGTGGGTGCCGCGGCGCACCATGCGGCACACGTCCTCCACCAACGACTACGTGCTGGTCGACGACCTCGCCACGCTGACCTGGCTCGGGCAGACGGCCACGCTCGAGATCCACACCCCGCAGTGGCAGTTCGGTCGCACCGGTGCTCCGCTGGCCCCGGACCGTCTGGTCCTCGACCTCGACCCCGGGCCCGGGGCGGGCCTGGCCGAGTGCGCCGAGGTCGCCCGGCTGGCCCGCGACATCCTGGTCGGCATGAACCTCGAGCCGCTGCCCGTCACCAGCGGGTCCCAGGGCATCCACCTGTACTCGGCGCTCACCGCGGCGCACGGCGAGCTGACGTCCGACGACGTCTCCGCCGTCGCGAAGGAGCTCGCCCGCCACCTGGAGTCCGCCCACCCCGACCTCGTGGTGAGCGACATGAAGAAGTCGCTTCGGGCGGGCAAGGTGCTGGTCGACTGGTCGCAGAACAACGGCGCCAAGACGACGATCGCGCCGTACTCGCTGCGCGGCCGTGAGGAGCCCACGGTCGCCGCGCCGCGGACCTGGGACGAGCTCGACGACCCGGACCTGCGCCAGCTGGGCTACCCGGAGGTCCTGGACCGACTCGAGCGCGACGGCGACCTGCTCGCCCCGCTGCTCACCGGCCACCTGTCCCGGCTCGAGCCCACGCCGGAGCGGCTCGCCTCGTTCCAGCGGCTCGAGACCTACCGGTCCAAGCGCGATCCCGGCAAGACCCCGGAGCCGTTCGGCCCGGGTGCCGACCGCACGGACCCGCCCGGAGAGGCCGCGGGGACGACCGGCCCGTCGTTCGTCATCCAGGAGCACCACGCCCGGCGCCTGCACTGGGACTTCCGGCTGGAGCACGACGGCGTGCTCGTGAGCTGGGCGCTGCCCAAGGGCGAACCGACCGACCCGGCCCAGAACCACCTGGCGGTGCAGACGGAGGACCACCCGCTGGAGTACGGCGGCTTCGAGGGGACGATCCCTGCCGGCGAGTACGGCGCCGGCGAGGTGACGATCTGGGACGCGGGCAGCTACGAGCTCGAGAAGTGGCGCGAGGGCAAGGAGGTCATCGTCACCCTGCACAGCGAGCGGCGGGGACGACGGCGTCTCGCCCTCATCCAGACGGGCGGGCGCGACGGCAGCGAGAGCTCCTGGCTCATCCACCGCACCAAGGACCAGCCCGACGACGCGGGCGCACCGACGACCGGACCCGACGAGGTTGCGCCGTCGTCCACCACGGGGCGCGGATCGCCGGGCGCGCGCCTCGGCGCTCCACCACGCCCGATGCTCGCGACCACCGCCGCCCCCGCGGAGCTGACCAGGCTGGACACCGCCGAGTGGGCGTTCGAGGCCAAGTGGGACGGTTTCCGGGCCGTCGTGGAGGTGCTGCCCGGATCACCGGCTCGGGTGCGCCTCACCTCCCGCTCGGGCCGGGACCTCACGCCGACCTTCCCGGAGCTGGCCGCGATCGGCGAGATGGTGCCCGACGCCGAGCTGCCCCTGGTGCTGGACGGCGAGATCGTGGCGCTGGACGGGAAGGGGCGACCGAGCTTCCGGCGCCTGCAGCAGCGGGCCAACCTGGTCAGGCCGCGCGACGTCGAACGGGCGCGCCGCGGGGTGGGTGTGGACCTCGTGCTCTTCGACGTGCTGCGCGTGGCGGGCGTCGACGTCACGAACCACACATACGACGAGCGCCGCGAGATCCTGGCGCGGGTGATCGCCCCCCGCCGGCCGGTGCACGTGCCGGAGGCGCTGCCCGGTGACGCGTCCGAGGCGATGGCGGAGTCCCGGCGGCTCGGGCTCGAGGGTCTCGTCGCGAAGCGGCGTCGGTCCGGGTACACGACCTCTCGTCGGTCGCGCGACTGGCTCAAGCTGAAGCACGCGCACACCCAGGAGGTCGTCGTGGTGGGTTGGCGCCCGCTGCACGCCGGGAGCGGTCGGGCCGACGTGCGCAACGTGGGATCGCTGCTGCTCGCCGTGCCGGTGCCCGTGCCCGACGGCGGGACGCGGCTGCGCTACGTCGGCAAGGTGGGCACGGGGTTCCGCGAGCGCGACCGTCGCGACCTCGCGGCCCGGCTCGCGGACCTGGAGCGCGACGACGCCCCGTTGGACGGCGTGCCGGCCTCGGAGGCGGCGCACGCCCGCTGGACGGAACCGACCCTGGTGGGAGAGGTCGAGTACGCCGACTGGACCGCTCGGCCGGACGACGTGGGTGCCGACGACGAGTCGCGGCTGCGGCACGCGGTGTGGCGCGGCTGGCGACCCGACAAGACCCCGCAGGACGTCACCACGGAGTGACACCCGCCGTGGTCGTCGAACCGCTCAGCTCGACGCGGCCCTGCCGTGGCGCCAGTAGCCGAGGAACGTGATGTGCGTCTTCGGCATGCCCTCGGCCACGAGGTGGCGTCGCACGCCGGTGGCCAGCCCGGCCTCACCGGCCGCGTAGGCGGAGCCGACGCCGTCGGGCAGCGTGAGCCCGCACACCTCCGCGAGCGCGGCCTGCCCCGGTACGGCGTCCGCGCCGGTGGTCTCGTCGCGGGCGACCCAACGCACCTCGAGGCCGGCCGGCGCCCGGAAGTCCTGCTGGTCGTCCGCCGTCGGGACCTCGATGACGGCGGTGCCGCGGGCGTCGGCAGGCAGCGACTCGCAGATGCCGGCCACGGCCGGCAGTGCCGTCTCGTCACCCACGAGCAAGGTCCAGTCGTGGTCGTGCTGCGGGTCGTAGGAGGCGCCCTGGTCGAGCAGTCCGACGGTGTCGCCTGACCGTGCCGTCGTCGCAAAGTCTGCGGCCGGCCCGGTGCGGCCCTCCGCGTCGGCGTGGAGGACGAAGTCGACGTCGATCTCGCCCAGGTCGAGGCGTGCGGCGCGCACGGTGTAGTTGCGCACCCAGGGCCGCCGGGACTTCGGGGTGGCGAGGTACTGCAGGTACCAGCCCCACTCGGAGGAGCGGGTGGGCGGGCGCAGCACGTCCTGGCCGGGCCGCTGCAGGAACAGCCGGAACCACTGGTCGTACCCGAGTGCGGAGAACCGGTCGAGCCCGCCCAGCGTCACGCGCATCATGTGGGGCGTGACCTGCTTGGTGCGCACGACCTCGGCGACGACGACCTGGGGATCGACCGGCTTGCGACCGTGGTGAGACGACATACAGATAAGGTTAGGCGAACCTCATCCGTCAGGGAAGGGGCGTCCCGCCACGCGGACGCTCGACCGAGGTGCCCGGCGCCGCAGCCGTCGTCGGGCACGATGGGCCTGTGCGCCGGCCATCGCTCCCCGCCCTCGTCGTCCTGTCCTGCTGCCTGCTCGGAGCCTGCACGGCAGAGCCCGACGAGGCCGGGACCGAGGCGCCGTCGCCGGCCGCCGCGGCATCACCGAGCACCGGGCCACCGGCCGGCACCGCCGGACCTGCCGAGAGCACCTCGACGGAGGCGTCCTCCGCAGACACCGCCCTCACCGTCTCGGCGCCCGGCGAGAGCGGCCCCTCCGGCATCGAGGTGGTCCACGGGGACGACGGCGTGACCACGATCCGGACCGGCGCAGCCCCGGGCGCACCGGCCACGATCACGCTGGACTCCCCCGGCCGCCTGCGGGTGAACGCCGACTCCACCGTGACGATCCTGGACGACGACGGCGCCCCGGTCGCGGGCCTCTCGCGCGTCACCGGCGGCGCGCAACTCACCGCGGTCGACACCACGACCGTGCACGTCGAGGCGTCGGAGGCGACCACCGCCGAGACGATGCTGGGCACCGAGGCCGTCGAGAGCACCGCCTGGGGCCAGCGCGAGGGCGGCCGGTCGCTCGCCGTCGCCCCCACCCGCTGGGCACGGTCCGCCGGCGAGGCCGGGACGGACCTCGTGTGGGCCGAGCTCGTCGCGGCAGATCCCGAGGTGGACCAGCCCGGCATGCACGACCAGCTCGTCTGCCACTCGATCGGCGCGCCCGACAAGGACACCTGGAACCTCGAACCGTGGCGGCCCGACGTCGGGCTCGTGGCCGTGCTGGCCGACCGCTGCAACCCCACGGACTAGGCACCCGGGCCGCAGGCTGCCGCTGTGCCGGGCCGCCGCACCTCAGCCGTAGACCGCTGGGTAGCCGATCGCACCGCGCAGCGACCTGTCGCCGGCGTCGTAGGACGAGAGCAGCCGCACCTGACCGGCCTCGGGCGGTGCCCAGTCGGGCAGCGTGAGACGGATGCCGTGGGGACGCGCGTCCTCGAAGCCGAAGCGTCCGTAGTAGTGCGGACTCCCCTCGAGGACGACGAACGGCTCGCCCGCGCGGTCCGCCAGCTCGAGCACCGACCGGACCAGGGTGGCGCCCCGCCCGCGCCGCTGCCGGTCGGGAGCGACGGCCAGCGGAGTCAGCATCGCCACCGTCCGTGACCCTGCCGGCCCGGTCACGGTGCACCCGGTGACCATCACGAAGCCCGCGACGCTCCCGCTGGTCCGCTCAGCGGTCTCCGCGTCGATCGCCACGAGCGAGAGCTCCGGGCGGTAGATCCACGACGCGCGGATCCGTTCCACGCCGTCGGCCACCTCACCACCGTCGTCGAAGGCGGCGGTGAGCAGCGCACGGACGGCGGCGAAGTCTGCCGGCCGCTCCGGCCGGATCAACCCGGTCCCTCCGGCCGCGGGGGTCGCCGCAGTCATCGGGCCTGACGTTCTGCCGCGGACCGCAGGACGCAGGACTCGTTGCCCTCGGGGTCCGCGAGCACCTGCCAGCCGCTCCCGGGCCCGATGCCGCGGTGGTCCGCGACCAGGGTCGCACCACGGCTCAGGAGGGCCTCGACGTCGTCGACGTAGCCGAGCGTCCTCTTCCACCATCGCGACAGCCCGTAGGCGTCGGCGCAGTCGATGACCAGGTTCGAGACGAGCGAGAGCATCCCTCGACCGTCCCACGGCGAGCGGCCGGGTGCACGGATTTTTCGTCAGCCCGCGGGCGTGGTCTCCCGCGGGCGGTCCCTGATCCCCACCATGCTCACCAGACCGCCCGCCACGAGCAGCGCGGCCGTCACGACCAGTGCCCGGTGGAACGAGTCGACGTCGAGCACCCCGCCGAGGATGACGCCGGCGAACGCGATGACCACCAGGCCCGCGACCCGGGAGACGGCGTTGTTCACCGCCGAGGCGATCCCGGCGTCGGTGGGCGGCACGGCACCGAGGATCGCAGCCGTCAGCGGCGCGACCGTGATGGCGAGGCCGAGCCCGAAGACGAGGATCCCGGGGAGCACCTGGGTCAGATAGCTCGCGTCGGCGTCCATGGTGAGCATCAGCAGGAACCCGCCCCCGGCGACGATCGGACCGATCGTCATGAACCACCGCGCCCCGAAGCGGCCCGCGAGCGCCCCGAAGCGGGTGGACAGCGCCAGCATCGCGAAGGTGATGGGCAGCTGCGCCACGCCGGCGGCCGTCGCGGAGTAGCCCGCGACCTGCTGCAGGAACAGCGTGAGCACGAACCCGCCGAAGGCGAGCGCCCCGTAGACGGCTGCGGTCGCGATGTTGCCCCACGCGAAGTTGCGCACGGCGAACAACCGCATCGGCAGCATCGGGTCGGGCGCGCGGCGCTCGTAGAGGACGAACGCCACCAGCAGCACGAGGCCGACACCGGCGAGCGGCCATGTCTCCTCGATGAGCCCGTACACCGTGGCCCCGAGCCCGACGGCGGCGAGGGCAGCGCCGGGGACGTCGACGCGGCGGCCGCTCGTGGCCTCCGACGGCGGTACCGCCCGGAGCAGGTACAGGGTCACCGCGACGACGGGCACGTTGATCCAGAACACCCCGCGCCAGGAGACGAGGTCGACGAGCCCGCCCCCGACGAACGGTCCGACGATCATGGCGGTGCCGGTCCAGGCGGTCCAGGCCCCGATGGCCCTGCCCTGCGCCTGGCCCTCGAACGTCGAGATGATGAGCGCCAGGGAGCTCGGTACGAGCATCGCTCCGGCGACCCCCTGCAGCAGCCGGGCACCCACGAGCACCGCACCGGTGGGTGCCACCGCGCACAGCACGGAGGCGACGGCGAAGCCCAGGAGGCCGACGAGGAGCACCTGACGGCGTCCGTGCACGTCCGAGAGCGAGCCGGCCGCGAGGATGAGGGCGCCGAGGGTCACGAGGTAGCCGTCGACCACCCATTGCTGGAGCGTCAGTCCCGCCTCCCCGGGCCCCCCGAGCTCGTCGGCGATCGCGGGCAGCGCGACGTTGACGACGGTCCCGTCGAGGAACGAGACGAAGGACGCCAGGATCGCCACGAGAAGTACGCGTCGCTGCGTCGGCGTGGTGGTCACGCGCTTCACGCTACGACCGCCCGGCGGTCCTGACCAGCCGCACCCGGAGATCGGGGGCGCCGGGTGGGTAGCGTGGGTCCATGGCCCTCGAGATCCGCCGTTCCGTCGTTGCCGACGCGCCTGCCGCCCGCCGCCTCGGCGAGGAGGCGTTCGGCTCTCCCGCGGCGCGGCAGCCAGAACCTGAGGCCCGTCGCTGGCCGTCGGCGAACGTGCGCCCGTGGTCCGCTCACGACGGCGCGGAGCTCGTCGCCGCCCTGGGGGTGCGCCGCTTCACGTCCTGGTTCCACGGTGCCGCCGTGCCGACCGCCGGGTTCGCGGGGGTCACCGTCGCCGCCGAGCACCGCGGCGAGGGTGTGCTCGGTCCGCTCTTCGCCGCCGCCCTCACCGAGGCGCGCGAGCAGGGAGAGGTCGTCTCGACCCTCTACCCGAGCGCCGCCGGCATCTACCGCGGGCTCGGGTACGAGGTGATCGGCTCCTACGACGAGGTGCAGCTGCCGATGTCCGCGCTCGCCGCGGTGCGGCCGCCGTCCGGCGAGGTGCGCGCCCGGCGCGCCACCCCGGCCGACGTCGAGGCGATCCGCGCCGTGTACGGCTCCTGGGCCGCCCGGCAGAACGGCCCGCTCACCCGCGAGGAGAAGCCGTTCACCGTCGAGCCCGAGGAGATGTTCGGGCCGGACGCGGCCTACACGGGAGTCAGCCTCGCCGTCGGCCCGGGCGACGAGGTGCTCGGGTTCGCCAGCTGGACCCGCGGCGCCGGGTACGACAGGACGGGCGCCCTCGAGGTCGACGACCTGGTCGCGCTCACCCCGGACGCCGCGCGGGCGCTGTGGCGCGTGCTGGGGTCGTTCACCGCCGTCGCCGGCTCGGTGCGGCTCTCGACGTCGGGCGGGTGGACCGGCTCTGACCCGAGCCGCCTGGTGCTGCCCGACCACACCGCCACCACCACGAGCCGCCCGTACATGCTGCGTCTGCTGGACGTCGCCGGGGCGCTCGGCGCCGCTCACCTACCGCCGGTGAGCGCTCAGGTGCCGTTCGCCGTCGTCGATCCGCGGACCCCCGACATCGAGGGCGCGTGGACGCTCGTCGTGGACGACGGCGTCGCACACGTCCGCCCTGACGCCCCGCCCGCCCCGGGGGCGGGACCAGAGCGGCTGACGTTCACCTCCGCCGGTCTCGCCCTGAGCTACGCCGGTGCGGCCTCGACCGCGAACCTCCGGCTCGCCGGCCTCGTGTGGGGGCCGGCGACGCACGACCGGCTGTGGGACGCCCTGTGGCACGGCCGGGACGTGCACGTGCGCGACTACTTCTAGAGGGACGAGGACACACCCCGTGACCACCTTCCGCGAGCGCCTGCGCGCGCTGCCCGTCCTGCCCGACGGCCTGCCCGGCTGGGAGGTCGACGATCTCGCGAACCTCCCCGCGACGCCCTACGAGCTCTTCGAGAGCTGGTTCGACGAGACGGTCGCCGCCGGGGCGACCGGTCCGCACGCGATGACCCTGTCCACCTCGGACGGGCGCGGGGAGGTGCGCGCCCGCACGGTGATCCTCAAGGACCTCACCGCCGGCGGCTGGTGGTTCGCCGGCCACTCGACGAGCCCGAAGGGCCGTGACCTGACGGCCGACCCCCGGGCCGCCCTGACGTTCCTGTGGCGCGAGACGGGTCGCCAGGTGCGTGTCATCGGCACCGCCACGTCGCACCCCGACGCCGGCGGCGCAGACTTCCGCGCCCGCCCGGACGCCTCGCGCGCCGCCGGGCTGGTCGACCACCAGAGCGAGGTGCTGGACGATCTGGCGCAGCACCGTGCGGCGTGGGCCGACGCCCTGGACACCGTCCGCGCCGACCCCGAGCTCGTCGCGCCCGCCTGGACGGCCTGGCGGCTCGCTCCGCGCGAGGTCGAGTTCTGGCAGTCCGGCACGGGCACCGGGCAGACCCGCGTGCGATACCGCACCGACGCCCCGGCCGGCGCCACCGGCGCACCGGGGACCACCGACACCCCCTGGACCAAGGAGCTGCTGTGGCCCTGACCCCCGACACCTGATGTGATCCACATCACTGCAGGTCAGAGGGCTTGTGACCTTCCTCTCATTCTTTGTGACACTTTTCACCAGCGTCGTAGCATGGCGAGGTGACTTCGCGCGAAACGACCTCCAGCAACGGCTCCTCCGACGCTGTCGACGTCGTCCTCATCGGCGGCGGCATCATGAGCGCCACCCTCGGCACGCTGATCCAGCAGCTCGAGCCGACATGGCCGATCCGCATCATCGAGCGCCTCGACGAGGTCGCGCTCGAGTCGTCCAACCCGTGGAACAACGCGGGCACCGGGCACGCCGCGCTCTGCGAGCTGAACTACACCCCGGAGAAGCCGGACGGCACCGTCGACATCTCCAAGGCGGTGGCGATCAACGAGCAGTTCCACACCTCGCGAGAGCTGTGGAACCACCTGCTCGCCACCGGGCGCCTCGAGGACTCCTCGTTCATCAGCCGCACGCCGCACATGACGTTCGTGCGCGGCTCGAAGAACGTCGACTACCTGCGCCGCCGCCACCAGGCGCTCAGCGCGCACCCGCTCTTCCGCGATCTCGAGCTCTCCACGAACCGGGCCGACATCGAGCGCTGGGCACCGCTGCTCACCACCGAGCGCGACACGGACGAGCCGATCGCGGCGACGCGGTCCGCCGCCGGCACCGACGTCGACTTCGGCAACCTCACGCGCCAGCTCATCGACGGCCTCGTCGCCCACGGCGCCGAGCTCCAGCTCCAGCACGAGGTCCGCTCGCTGCGGCGCACCCGTGACGGCGGCTGGCGCCTGCGCGTCAAGGACCGCACGTGGAACGCACCGGAGCGGATGTCCACCGTCACGGCGCGCTTCGTGTTCGTCGGCGCCGGCGGTGGCGCCCTGCCGCTGCTCCAGTCCGCCCGCATCCCCGAGATCAAGGGCTTCGGCGGCTTCCCCATCTCCGGCGAGTTCCTGCGTACCGACAACCCGGAGCTCGTGGCGCAGCACCAGGCCAAGGTCTACGGCAAGGCCGACGTCGGCGCCCCGCCGATGTCCGTCCCCCACCTGGACACGCGCGTGGTCGACGGCAAGAGCTATCTCATGTTCGGCCCGTACGCCGGGTTCAGCCCCAAGTACCTCAAGAAGGGCAAGTACCTGGGCCTGCTCACCTCGATGCGTGCCCACAACCTCACGTCGATGATCGGCGCGGGCCTGAAGAACCTGGACCTCACGCAGTACCTCGTGGGCCAGCTCGTCGCCGCCCCCGAGACCAAGTTCCACGCGCTGCAGCAGTTCATGCCCACCGCGCACCCCAAGGACTGGGAGACGATCACCGCCGGTCAGCGCGTGCAGGTGATCAAGCGGGACGCCGACGGCAACGGGGTCCTCCAGTTCGGCACGGAGATCGTGTCCGCCGCGGACGGCTCGATCGCCGGCCTGCTCGGCGCCTCGCCGGGCGCCTCGACCGCGGTCTCGGCGATGGTCGACCTCCTCGGCCGCTGCTTCCCCACCGAGTTCGCCTCCTGGCGCCCGCGGCTCGCCGCGATGATGCCGAGCCTCGACGGTGTCCCCGCGGACGCCCGCGAGATCGACACCACGACCGACGCGGCTTCCGAGCTCTCCGCCGGCGAGCTCGCCGCCCGCAACGGCGGCGTCCTGCCCGCCAGCGTCTACGAGTCCCGCGCCGACTCCCGCATCTGAGCCGGCCGGACCACGGTCAGCCGACCCCGGCGCCGAGCTGCGCCACGACACGCTCGATCGTCGGGGTCGGCACCGACCGTGCCGCACCACGCCGCGCCACGGCGCCGCCGATCGCGTCGAGCTCGCCCGCGTGGCCGACCGCCAGGTCCGCCTGCAGCGACGACCGCATCGTCGGCGGGAACCCGCGCAGGATGCCGCGCAGGTCCCCTGGCGTCGTCGCGACCCCCTCGGCCGAGGCCACCGCGGCCACCTCTCCGAGGACCCCGTCGGTGAGAGCCGGATCGGCGTCCATCGCCTCACCGATCCCGGTCCGGTGCACCGACGTCAGCAGCGCCAGCGGCGCGAGGAAGCGCAGCTTGGACCACAGCACCTCGGTCTCGCTGCCCGCCGTCGCCACCTCGATGTCGGTGTCGCGCACGGCCTGGACCACGTCGAGGTCAGCAGCCTCCGCCGGCACGGTGATCCGCAGCAGCCCGCCGCGGTGCCGCACCGTCAGGGCCGTGTCCGGCCCCGACCCGGTTCGCAGCGTCTCGCCCGCGTAGGACGCGCCGACGACGACGCTCCCGTCCGGGTCCTCGCCGTCGGGCACCGCGAGCGACGCGCGCAGGGCCGCCATGTGCTCGATCCCGTTGAGGAGCGAGACCACCTCGGGCGGCCGCGCCGCCGCGATCGTGCCGGCGACCTCGGCGACACCCTCCGCCTTGACGGCCACGAGCACGCGCGCGCCGCGAGGTACCGACGTCGTCGCCCGGAGCGGGGCGTGCCAGGCACCGAACCGGTCCGTCACGATCTCGATCCCGTGCTCGGTGACGCGTCGGGCCGTGCCGGGCCGCCCGACGAGGACGACGTCGTGCCGCGCCTTCTGCAGGAGGGCGGCGACGAGGCCGCCCACCGCCCCCGGACCGACGACGGCGATGAGTGGGCGGTGTGCGTTCGCGCTGGTCATCGCCCGATGGTAGCGCTCAGAGCACTCACAGTGACTGGATGATCCGCTCCACCTGCTCCTTCGCGTCACCGAAGACCATCGCCGTGTTCTCGCGGAAGAACAGCGGGTTCTGCACGCCCGCGTAGCCGGTCGCCATCGACCGCTTGAACACGACGACGTCGCGGGCCCGCCACACCTCCAGCACGGGCATCCCCGCGATGGGCGACGCCGGGTCCTCCTGGGCGGCAGGGTTCACGGTGTCATTGGCCCCGATGACCAGCACGACGTCCGTCGCACCGAAGTCTCCGTTGATCTCGTCCATGCCCAGCACGACGTCGTAGGGCACCTTGGCCTCGGCCAGCAGCACGTTCATGTGGCCCGGCAGCCGGCCCGCGACCGGGTGCACGCCGAAGCGCACGTCCACGCCGCGGGCGCGAAGCTTCTCGGTGAGGTCGGCGACGGGATGCTGCGCCTTCGCCACCGCCATGCCGTAGCCCGGCACGATGATGACCGACGTCGCGGCCGTGAGCTGTTCCGCCACGTCGGCGGCGAACGTCTCGCGGTGCTCGCCGGCCGCGCCCTCCGCGACCGTGCCCGGGTCCGTGCCGAACCCGCCGAGGATCACCGAGACGAAGGACCGGTTCATCGCCCGGCACATGATGTACGACAGGATCGCGCCGGAGGAGCCCACGAGGGCACCGGTGATGATCAGCAGGTCGTTGCCCAGCATGAAGCCTGCCGCCGCCGCAGCCCATCCCGAGTACGAGTTGAGCATCGACACGACCACCGGCATGTCACCGCCGCCGATGGAGGCGACGAGGTGCCAGCCGAGCGCGAGCGCGACCAGGGCGGCGAGGACGAGCGCCGTCAGCGCGGCGGCGTCCGCCCCGGCGCTCGCCGCGGCGAGGAACCAGGTGAGCAGGCCGGCCGACGCGACGACGAGCCCCAGGTTGATCGCGTTGCGGCCCGGCAGGTTCAACGGCGCCGACCTGATCCTGGCGGCCAGCTTGAGGTTGGCGACGATCGACCCGGTGAAGGTCACCGCGCCGATGAGGATCCCGAGGAACACCTCGACCAGGTGCACGGTGTCCGACTGCGGCTCCGTGAGGTACGAGCCGAACCCGACCAGCACGGCCGCCAGGCCGACGAACGAGTGCAGGAGCGCGATCAGCTCCGGCATCTGCGTCATCTCGACCTTGCGGACCCGCCAGGTGCCGACGCTCGCCCCGACGACGAGCACCAGGAGGATCAGGACGGCCGTCACCTGCCACGGACGCTCAGAACGCTCGAGTGCCAGGACGACGGTGGCCACCAGCGCCAGCGTCATGCCCAGCACGCCCAGCACGTTGCCGCGCCGGGCCGACTCCTGCTTGGACAGACCGGCCAGCGACCCGATGAACAGGACGCCGGAGACCACGTAGGTGGCCTGGACGACAGACAGGACCGTCATCGGGCCACCCCCGGCGTGACGGGAGCAGCCGACGGCGCCCCCTTGCGGAACATACGGATCATGCGGTTCGCGACGAGGAACCCGCCGAACACGTTGATCGATGCCAGGGTGGCGGCGACCACGGCCAGCGACGTGACGAGCCAGTCGTCGACGCCGATCTGCAGCAGCGCACCGACCAGGATGATGCCGCTGATCGCGTTCGTCTGGGCCATCAGCGGGGTGTGCAACGCGTGGGTGACCGCGGAGATGACGTAGTAGCCCACCACGACCGCCAGGGCGAACACCGTGAAGTGGCCGACGGCGTCCGGCGGCGACGCGGCGACGGCCAGGCCTGCCAGGAGCGCGGCGAGCACCGTGAGCACCCCGTTCCGTCGCGACCTGCCGCGCCGTGCAGCCGCCTCCTCACCAGGGCTCGGGGTGCGGGGCGCGGGCTCGGCGGCCGGAACCTCGGCGGGCGCGGGCGTCGCCGAGACCTGGACCGGTGGTGGCGGCCACAGCACCGCACCGTCACGGGTGAGCGTCATGCCACGCACCACGACGTCGTCGAGGTCGACCACGAGGTTCCCGTCCCGGCCCGGCGTCATGAGCGTGAGCAGGTTGACGACGTTGGTGCCCAGCAGCTGTGAGGTGTGCTGCGGCATGCGGCCCGGCAGATCGGTGTAGCCGAGCACGATGACGCCGTCGTCGCTCACCGTGCGCTCCCCCGGGACGGTCAGCTCGCAGTTCCCCCCACCGGCGGCGGCGAGGTCCACGATCACCGAGCCCGGGCGCATCGCGGCGACCATCTCGGCCGTGATGGTGGTCGGTGCGGTGCCGCGCACCAGCGCGGTGGTGATCACCACGTCCGCCCCGGCGGACTCGGCGGCGTAGGTCCGCTGCGTGGCCGCTTCCTGGTCGTCCGTGAGCGCGCTGGCGTAGCCGTCGGCGCTGACCTCCTGCGAGGCGCCCTCGACCTGGACGGCGGTCGCGCCGAGGGACTCGATCTGCTCGGCGACCTCGGGGCGGACGTCGAACGCACGCACCTTCGCCCCCAGCGACGAGGCGGTGCCGATCGCGGCGAGGCCTGCGACGCCCGCGCCGATCACGAACACGGTGGCGGGCGGCGTCGTCCCGGCGGCCGTGACCTGCCCGGTGAACATGCCGCCGAACTCCTCCGCGGCCTCGATCACCGCGCGGTACCCGGCCACGTTGGACTGCGCGGACAGCACGTCGAGCGCCTGGGCCCGCGAGATCCGCGGTACCGCGTCGAGCGCGAGCGCCGTCACCCGACGTTCCGCCAACGCGTCGACCAGCTCTGGTCGCGCCGCGGGGGCGAGCTGCGAGACGAGCGTGGCCCCCGGCCGCAGCAGGTCCAGCTCCGGTGCGGCAGGAGCGTTCACGCTCGTGACGACGTCGGCCGCCCACGCGTCGGCGTGTTCTCCGAGCCGGGCACCGGCTTCGACGTAGGTCTTGTCGGGCAGGTTCGCGCGCTCCCCCGCGCCGGCCTCGACGACGACGTCGTAGCCGAGCGCGGCGAGCTTGCGCACCGTGGTGGGCGTGGCGGCGACGAGTCGCTCGCCCGGGCGCGACTCGCGCGGGATACCGATCTGCACGGGCTCTGACCTCCTTTGGTCGAAACCCCTGCAACCTACCTGCTCGACCGGGTGAGGACGAGACTCGGTCGCTCCGTGAGACGAGGTATCAGCGGTCGGCCGTCACCAGGTCGTCCGGCTCCGCCTCCGGGACCGGCTGCGCGTTGCGCTTCGGCTTGGTCCGGTAGTGCGTGGTGTAGAGCATGAGACCGACGAACGTCAGACCCCCGACGAGATTGCCGATCACCGTGGGGATCTCGTTCCACACGAGGTAGTCGCCCACCGTGAAGCTGCCGCCCATGAGCAGGCCCGCCGGGAACAGGAACATGTTCACGATCGAGTGCTCGAACCCCATGTAGAAGAACAGCATGATCGGCATCCACATGCCGACGACCTTGCCGAGCACGCTCCGGGACATCATCGCGGCGACGACACCCGTCGAGACCATCCAGTTGCACATGACGCCCCGGACGAACAGCGTGAGCATCCCGCCGGCACCGTGCTCGGCGTAGCCGACGGTGCGACCCTCCCCGATGTGCCCGATCGCCTGCCCGACCTCGCTGGGCTCCGTGGACCAGCCGTAGGTGAAGTAGATGGTCATGAAGACGGCGACCATGAAGGCGCCGGCGAAGTTCCCCACGAACACCAGGCCCCAGTTGCGCAGCACGGCCGCCACCGTGACCCCGGGGCGCTTGTCGAGCCAGGCCAGCGGGGCGAGCGTGAACACACCCGTGAGCAGGTCGTACCCGAGCAGGTAGAGCAGGCAGAAGCCCACGGGGAACAGGATCGCTCCCAGGAGCGGGTTGCCGGTCTCGACCGACACCGTCACGGCGAAGGCCGCCGCGACGGTGAGCAGGGCGGCACCCATGAAGGCACGGATCAGCGTGTCGCGCGTGGACAGGTGGACCTTGGACTCGCCGGCGTCGATCATCTGCGTGACGAGCTCGTTCGGCTTCACATACGGCACGCGGTGCTCCTTCCCTCGGACCTCGGCCCGCCCCCGGGACCGCTGAAGGACCAGCGTCTGCCACGCGTCTTACCTCCGGAGCACGACGGCGTAACGCCTGTGGTGCTTCTTCCTCTCCGCCGGCCGCCTACCTCCGTGAGGCTGACGGGGGCCTCCTCCCAAAGGAGGACGCGACGAGGTACCTCAGGTGGATCCGCCGACGCCACCGCGCACGCGACGATGGACCCATGATGCGTACAGGGAAGTTGCTGCTGACCGTCGTGGCAGCCAGTGCGGTGCTCGCCGCGGTCGGGGCAGTCCTCGACGCCCGGGCCGGCCGCGCCGCGAGCACGCGAGGCCCGGAGGGAACGTCATGACCAGACGCTCGATGTCCCTGCTCATCGCGGCCACGCTGCTCGGCGCGGCAGGTGTCAGCATGCTGATCCTCGTCGTGGATCGCGTGCTGCCCGGCACGCTCATACCGTGACCTCGAGTCCCCGGGAGGGGACCACCTCGCCGGGTGCCCTCGTGCGGCCCGGGTGCACGGTCAGCCGCGGCGCGGCCCCACCCAGACCTGCTGGGCGTTGACGAACTCGCGGATGCCGTGCGGCCCCAGCTCGCGGCCGTAGCCGGAACGCTTGATCCCCCCGCTCGGCAACCGGGGGTCGGTCTTGACGATGCCGTTCACCGCCACCTGTCCGGCCGCGATCCGTCCCGCCATCGCCTCGCCGCGCTCCGGCGTCGACCAGACGCTGGCCGCCAGGCCGTAGTCGGTCCGGTTCGCCATGGCGAGCGCCTCCTCGACGTCGGCCGCCTCCATGACCACCATGACCGGCCCGAACGTCTCCTCCCGGCACGCCGTCATGCCCTCCGTGACGTCGGCGAGCAGCGTGACCGGGTAGAAGTAGCCCGGCCCCGGCGGGATCTCGCCGCCCAGGAGCAGGCGGGCGCCGGCGTCGACCGTCTCGGCCACCTGCCGGTGCAGACCGTCGCGCAGGTCCTCGCGCGCGATGGGGCCCACGTCGGTCCCTGCCGAGCGCGGATCTCCCACGGTCAGCTTCTCGAGTCGCACGCGCAGGCGCTCGACCATGTCGGCGTAGACCGCGGACTCGACGATGATCCGCTTCGCGGCGATGCACGACTGGCCCGCGTTGATGATGCGGGACAGCGTGATCGTGTCGGCTGCGGCGTCCAGGTCGGCGTCCGCCAGCACGAGGCACGGGTCCGAACCGCCCAGCTCCAGGACCGTGGGCTTGATCTCGCCGGCCGCCAGGCTCGCGACGGCCGCGCCGCCCTTCGCGGACCCCGTGAAGGACACCGCGTCGACACGCCGGTCGCGGATGACGTCGGCCACCGCGGGCGTCTCCAGGGGCAGGTTGCCGAACACACCGGCCGGTGCACCGGCCGCCGCCAGCTCGGCGCCCACCACCTGCGCGATCGCCCGTGCGCAACCGGGCACGTGCGGGTCGTGCTTCATCAGGCACGTGTTGCCCGCCATCAGCGCCGGGGCGGCGAACCGCGCGGCGAGCCAGAACGGTGCGTTCCACGGCAGCACCCCGAGGACGGTGCCGAGCGGCAGGTGCTGCACATAGCTGTGGGTGGCGTCGGAGTCGATGGACTCGGGAGCCAGGTAGTCGGCACCGTGGTCGGCGTAGTGCTCGAAGCACCACGCCGCCTTCTCCACCTCGCCGCGCGCCTCACCGATCGGCTTGCCCATCTCCTCCGTCATCAGCGGGGCCAGCTCCTCGACCTGTGCCCGCAGCCGGGCGGCCACCCCGCGCAGCACCTCTGCCCGCCCGTCCAGGCCTCGGTCCGTCCAGTCCGCCCGCGCAGCCTCTGCGGCGGCGAGCAACGGCTCCACCTCTGCCGCGCCGGCCGGCGCGACCTCTCGCACGACCTGTCCGGTGCTGGGGTCGATCGCAGTCAGCATGGATGCTCCTCTCAGGCGACTTCGGGGCGGATGGGCGTGGCGCCCTCGTGCGGCACGGCGCTCGCCGCGTGATCGGGCTTGGTGACGAAGTCCTTGTCGAGGGTGAAGAAGGACTCGCACCCGTCGGCCGTGACGTGGACGGTGTCGGAGATGCCGACGGTCTTGTCGCCGTCGACCCCCCACATCCACGGCAGGATGTGGAACGTCATCCCCTCGCGCAGGATGGCCGGGTTGCCCTGGTTGAGGCTCAGGATGTAGCCCTCGTCCCAGCTCGGCGGGAACGCGATGCCGATCGAGTAGCCGGACCGCGTGATCAGCCGGGCACCGATCCGGTTGTCGCTGATGATGCTGCGCACGATGTTGTCGGCGTCGGACACGGTCAGGCCCGGGCGGATGGCCGCCTTCACCTCGGCCAGGGCCAGCTTCATGCGCTCCTGCGCCTCGAGCATCGAGCCCGAGAGGTCGTCGAGGACGGCGGTCCGCATCATCGCCGTGTGGTAGCGACGGAAGCACCCACCGACCTCGAGGAACACGTGCTCCCCGGGCTGGACGGTCCGTCCTTCCCAGGTCGCATGACCGATCATGCTCCGCGGTCCGGACGTCACGTACGGCATCACGGCGGGGAACTCGCCGCCCGCGCGGAACATCGCCGAGCTGATCTCCGCCGCGATGTCGTTCTCCGTCACCCCGGCGACGCAGGCCTCCAGGCCCGCCCGCATCCCGGCCTCGGTGGCCTGCGCGGCCTTGCGCATCACCTCGATCTCGACCGGGGACTTGCGCACCCGTCCCTCCTCGACGATGCCGAAGCAGTCGAGCAACCGGCCCTCCGTGAAGCTCGCGTGGATGTAGTCCTGGTGGTACGCCGGGAAGTAGTAGCTGTTGCGCTCGTAACCGACCTCCTTCGTGTGGAGGCCGAACTCGCGCATCGCCTGGACCAGCCCTTGGATCGCGTCACCGGTGTCGGGGTACGGCCGGGTCGTCTCGACCCAGGTCCGGGCATGGACGTTCGACTCCTCCATGGCTCGCGTGATCATGAAGGGTTCGCCCTCGAGCGGGACCACCAGCGCCTGGAAGAAGGAGTAGCCCGTCGTCTGGTAGTCCGTGAGGTACATCAGGTTCTCCGGGTCGGTGATCACCACCGCGTCCAGCAACCGGTCGGCCATGCGTCGGCGCAGTTCGCCCACGCGCCTCTCGTACTCCTCGAACGGGAACGTCATGTCCTCGCGGGGGTTCATCCCGGCCTCCTGTCGGTCAAGTGTCAGACAGCACGTCGCACAGCCTTGTCGAGGATCTGCAAGCCTTCCTCGAGGTCCTCCTGGGAGATGGTCAGCGGAGGGATCAGCTTCAGCACGCGCCCACCGCTGCCGCACGCACCGATCAGCATCCCGGAGGCGAAGCAGTCGGCGACGACGGCCTTGCCCAGCGCACCGTCTCCGACGTCGAGCCCGTAGACCATGCCGCGTCCTCGGACGTCGAACCCGGCGTCCACGTCGCCGGCGAGCGCATGCAGCGACCGCGCCATGGTCTCGCCCTTGGTCCGTACCTCGTCCATGAGCACGTCGTCGTCGAAGTAGGTCAGGGCCTCGCGGCCGGCCACGAAGGACAACCCCTGGCCGCGGAACGTCCCCGTGTGCTCCCCGGGCGACCAGTGCGCGTCGTGCTCCGGCTTGGCGAGGTTCATGGCCAGCGGCGTCCCGAACCCCCCGATGCCCTTGGCGAGACAGACGATGTCAGGGTCGAGCCCCATCTCGTCGAAGCTGAAGTAGCTCCCGGTCCGGCCGCAGCCGACCTGGATGTCGTCGATGACGAACAGCGCGCCGACCTCGTGGGCGAGGTCCTGGACGGCACGCAGCCACTCGGCGCTCGCGACGTTGACGCCGCCCTCGGCCTGGATCGTCTCGACGATGAACGCCGCGGGCGGAACGAACCCGCTCGAGGCGTCGGCGAGGAGCGCGCGGAAGTCCTCGATCGCCTGGACGCCCCCGCCGGGCGCCGTCTCGAACGGCAGCCGCACCACGTTGTCCAGCGGTACCCCCGCCGCGTTGCGGAAGTAGTCGTTGGCCGTCGCGGCCAGGGCCCCGAGCGTCATGCCGTGGAACCCGTGCGTGAAGGCGACCACGTCCCGGCGCCCGGTGACCCGGCGAGCAAGCTTCAACGCGGCCTCGACGGCGTTGGTGCCGGTCGGGCCCATGAACTGCATCTTCATGCTCATGTCCCGGGGGGCCAGCACGGTCTGCGCGAACTTCTCGATGAAGTCGCGCTTCGTCGTGGTCGCCATGTCGAGGCTGTGCGCCACGCCGTCGGCCTCGAGGAACTCGATCATCGCGCGCTTCATGCGCGGGTTGTTGTGGCCGAAGTTCAGCACGCCCGCGCCGGCGAAGAAGTCGACATAACTCTTGCCGGCCTCGTCGACCTGACGCGCGTTCGATGCCGAGGCAAAGACCGTCGGATAGGTGCGGCTGTAGCCGCGGATCTCAGATTCCCACTTCGCGAACGCCTCCATTGACCACTTGTACGTGTCCCCCTGAGGCCTGTCAACAGATGCGGCGCATGGTTGACCGCGGCGTCGGCGGCTCGCGCCGTCGACCGGGCGACGGCCGCACTCAGGGGCGCAGCGTCTGGGGGAACCCGGTCCATCGCAGATCGGGGCGCAGGTGGCTCATGTCGTTGAACAGGACGATGCTCGGCGGCAGCCCGGGCCGGTACTCGATCAGGGTCAGGGCGGCGTTGGCGCTGCTGAGCCCGAGCCATCGCACCGCCGGAGCGTCCAGGGCGTGGCGGACGAGCCATGCGACCGGGTAGGCGTGGGTGATGAGCACCTCATGCACGTCGTCGCCCTGGGGCGCGGTGGTGAACCTCGCGGTGAGGCTCTGCGCGATCTTGTGCCCCGCCTCGGCCTCGTCGCGGTCATAGCCGTCGAAGAACGGCACCCAGGACGGCGGGGTCTCCTCCGGCCGAGGAACGTAGGGCACATGATCGATCAGCTCGGCCGCTTCACTCACGTCAGCGCTGCCGGTGAGGAGGATGTCGAGCTGCTGGGCACTGTCGGCAGCACGCGGCAGCGGCGAGTGCCAGACGGCGTCGATGGGCAGGTGCGCCAGGCGCCGGCCCAAGAGGCGAGACTGTTCGCGCCCGGTGTCGGTGAGGTTGCCCCACGCGTCAGCGTCGCCGTGGCGTGCGACGTAGAGATACCTGGTCGCCATCAACGTGTCAGGGGGATCACGGCGACTCCCCTGATCTCCTTCCCCTCGGGCGAAGCTTCGGGTCAGAGCACGGTGACGGATCCGGACGTGCCGTCCACCGTGATCCGGGCACCGTCCTCGATACGGGTGGTAGCACCGGCAAGACCGAGCACCGCGGGGATGCCGAACTCGCGGGCGACGATCGCAGCGTGCGAGAGCGCACCGCCCGTCTCGGTGACCACCCCGGCGGCGATGGTGAACAAGGGCGTCCAGGCCGGGTCGGTGCAGCGGCAGACCACGACGTCGCCGCGGCGGACGCCAGCGAAGTCAGACGGGCCCCGCACGATCCGTGCCGCTGCGGTGACCTTTCCGTGGGAACCGGGAGTGCCGTTCAGCGCGTCGGCCTCGTCGGTCGGGTCGAGAGCTCTGGTCGCGGGAGGCGTTGCGGTGATCGCGCGTGCTTGGAGTATCCACACGACGCCGTCCGCGACCGCCCACTCGACGTCTTGCGGGTCGCCAAGCACCCCCGCAACGCGGTCTCCCAGGTCGGCCAGGGCGGCGACCGAGACATCGTCGAGGGCGCGTGCGCGCTGCTTGTCGGGAGCGACCGCGTGGGTGACGGCGCCGCCGCGCTCCTGGTCCAGGTCGATGCGCATCTGCTTGCTTCCCACCGAGCAGCCGATGGACCCGTCCGAGGCGACCTCGTAGGAGTCGGGAGAGACGGTTCCGCTCACGACGGCCAGCCCCAGACCCCAGGATGCTTCGATCCTGGTCGGTGCACCGTGCTGCTCGGGCGTGAACATGACCCCCGACGCCTCTGCTTCGATCACCGGCTGCACGAGCACCGCCATCTCTGAGGCGTGGGGCGACGTGTCGCCGATCCGGGCCCAGTAGCTGCCCGCTCGGGCGGCACGCACCGACTCCCTGCACGCTGCTATCGCTCGACACACGTCGACCGCGCCGTGCACGCCGAGGATGCTCTCGTACTGGCCTGCGGCCGAAGCCTCCGTGGTGTCCTCGTCCATCGCCGACGAACGCACGGCCACCACGGGGTCGCCCAGCCTCCCCAGCTCACGGGCGACCGCATCACGCAACGAGTGCGCGGCGTCGGCGCCGGCCGGTTGACCGCCGCGTGGCACGACGAACCCGTCGGGCACCGGGAACCCTTCCCTCAGCAGCACCCCGAGCGCAGCCGCTTTACCGCCCGAGCTCGTTCGGGTCGCTTCCGACATCGCCGTCAGCATCGCACCACCCATCAATAATCTATTGACAATAGTATGTTGATACTAACAGGATGGGTCGCATGGAACGCAACCACGATCTCGAGCGGCCCAGCGGCGCCGACCACGCGCAGGCTCGGCGCGAGCACGACGCCCGAACCCGCCTTCTCGACCACGGCGCAGACCAGCTGGCAACCCGACCGTGGCAGGCCGCCGGAGCCCCACCCTCAGCGGTCGACCTGACGCAGCACGCACTCTGGCGCTCCTCAGAGCTCACCCAGGACGAGCTTCTGGGGGCGCTGTCGCTGCTCCCGGCAGCTCGTGCCGAGGTCGAGATAGCGGAGGTCGCTCTGCTCTTCGTCGCCCGCAGCGAAGGGCTGACGTGGGCGCAGATCGCCGAGGCGATGGGCTTCCGCTCGCCGCAGGCCTGCCAGCAGTACGTGAAGAGGCTCAGCGCCAGGCAGGACAGAACGGCATGACGCATCATTCCGCGTCAGAGCTGATCGTGCTGCACACCGTGCGCCTCATGGGGTTCGCTGACAGCGGGGACGTCGCGGAACGTGCGGGAACGAGCCACGCAGAAGTGCTGCGGGTGCTGACCGAGGCGAAGCGCAAAGGATGGGTGCAGCACACCGCCTTCGCCGACCTCGACGGCTGGTCGCTCACCGACTCGGGCAAGGTCGCGAACGAGCGTCAGCTCGCGGCAGAGCGCTCGGACGCTGACCCCGCAGGCGTGGTGGCGACTGCTTACCGCGCGTTCCTTCCACCCAACGCTCGCCTGCTCCGTGCCGTCTCCGATTGGCAGACGAAACCCTCAGGAGCAGACGAGCTCGCCCTCAACGACCACACCGACCCCGCCTGGGACGACCGCGTCCTCGATGAGCTCACGGCACTCGGTCAGGAACTCGCACCGCTGGTCGAGAGCCTCTCCGCAGTGCTGCCACGCTTCGGTGGCTACACGTCCCGGTTCGATGCAGCGCTGCGACGAGCGAGAGTCGGGCAGCACGACTGGATCGACCAGACCAGCGTGGACTCCTGTCACAGAGTTTGGTTCCAGCTCCACGAAGACCTGATCGCCACCCTCGGCATCGACCGGGGCAGCGACGACTTCATGGACGGGTGACGTCTCCGCGTGCGGTCTTCGTCAGGTGGCATCGAGGCTCGGCGAGCGAGACCCGCGCACGGGAAAAGGGCGACGATCCGGCTCGCTGAGCCCATCGCCGCCCTCGCACCTTCGCCAGCTTCCGCTGGTGTCAAGCGCCTCGTACGCCTTCAATGGTGGAGCTGAGGGGACTCGAACCCCTGACCCTCTGCATGCCATGCAGATGCGCTACCAGCTGCGCCACAGCCCCGAGAACCTGGCGAGGACGCCGGATTCGGATAGTTCGTGCACTTCCTCCGGGCTTTCGCCCCTCGGGAACGGAGATATCTTAGGCAGACTTGGGCTCAGGCTCCAAATCCGCGTGCGGGCCCGCCTGCCAGCGGTCGAGCGGGTACCCGGCCCCCACGTTGTGGGCCACCAGCCGCCATCCTGGCACCGCTCCCGGCGCGGATCGGTGCAGGTGGGACCAGTGGACGTTGTCCACGCCGGAGATGCCGCGCCAGCCCGTGGCGTCCAGCCCGAGCAGGCCGGTGATCGCCAGGGAGATCGCCGCCCCGTGCGAGACGACCACGAGACACTCGTCACCTCCCAGGCGGTCGGCGTGCTCGAGCACCGCCGCGACCATCCGGTCGGTCACTGCGGCCTTGGTCTCCGCACCGATGCCCTGCGGTTCGCCGCCACACCGCCATGCCTCGCGCTCGGCCGGCCAGCCGGCGGCCATCTCCGGTGCCGTCAGACCCTCCCAGTCGCCGAAGGACCTCTCACGCAGCCGCACGTCGACCTCGACCGCAGCGCCGACGAGCGCCGCGTAGGCGTTCGCGGTGTCCACGGCACGCACGAGGTCCGACGAGACGATCCGCGCCGCTCGGTGCGAGGCCACGAGGGCGGACGCTCCCTCAGCAGCCTGCCAGCGGCCGACCTCGTCGAGCGGGATGTCGATCTGACCCTGCAGCCGCATCGCGGCGTTGTATGCCGTGCGACCGTGGCGCAGCAGCACGATCGTGCCTGCCGTCACGACCGCCTCACCGCCCGCCGGCCAGGCGGATCGTCCCGTCAGGCGGGGTGTCACCGAACTCTTCCCGGGCCGCCGCACCGTCGCCGCCACGGGCGTCCTCGGGCAGCTCGATCGCCGGGCAGTCCTTCCAGAGCCGCTCGAGGGCGTAGTAGACACGATCCTCGGCATGCTGGACGTGCACGACGACGTCGCCGAAGTCGAGGAGGACCCAGCGCGCCTCCGCCTTGCCCTCGCGACGGATCGCCTTCGCCCCCGCGGCGAACATCGCCTCCTCGACGGCGTCGACGACGGCGCCGACCTGTCGCTCGTTCGTGCCGGACGCGATGAGGAAGACGTCGGTGAGCACCAGCTGCTCGCTGACGTCGAGGGCGATGATCTCCTGCGCCTTGCGGCCGGACGCGGCACGAGCCGCGGTGATGGCCAGCTCGACCGCACGGTCCGTGGCCGTCATCGCGGCCCTCCCTCGTGCATCAGCGTCACGGGAGCCGATGCCTCCTCGGTGCCGAAGTCCTCCGTGTCGGGACCGTCGAGGAGGAGGTTCCAGACCAGTGCGCCGAGGATGAATGCCACGACCACCAGCACGATGTAGTGCAGCCAGGTGTAGGACGGCTCCGGCTCGTCCCACTCGTCGTCGTCGTCGAGGTCCTGGTCGACCCGCGCGGGCCGCCCCTCCCCGACGACAGAGGCGAAGGGCGACGCACCTGGCGCCTCCTGTCGCGGTGGCGCAGGTGCCTGCGCTCCGGGGGCCGCGGCGCCCGACCCGCTCGTCGCTGTGCCCCACGGCAGCGCGGGTGCGACGGCGGTCGCGTCCGGATCCTGGTTCGAGGGAGCGCCCGGGCCCGAGGAGCTCGCCGCGCCAGGCCACGCCGGTGCCGTGCGGGAAGGTGTCGGAGCCGCCGCAGGCGGCGTGCTCGCGGGCGGCGCGACAGGAGCGCCAGGAGATCCGGACGACGAGCCGAAGGCCGAACGCCGGCTCGGCCCGCCGGCGTCGAACGGTGACGGAGCGGCCTCCGGGCCAGGAGCCGGAGCGGGCGCGCCGCCGAGGCGCGTCGCGCCAGGTCCACCGGGGAACGCGGGGCGAGGCGACTCTGTCCGTGCGGGCGACGCACCGCCGGCCGCCGGGCCGCTCTCGCCACCGAACGGCGACGGACGCAGCGAGCTCCGCGTGGGAGTCCGGGGCGTAGCGGCGGGTGCCGGAGACCCGCCGGCGCCCGGATCACCACCGGGACGGCGCACCGGGGTCAGCCGGCCCGTCTCGTCGACGCCCCGCACTCCCCCGGACGTCGACGGTGGGCGGACGGTCGGCGCGGGACCGGGCGACGGGCTCGCAGCGCCGGGGTGCTGCTCGCGCAGCGAGCGGCGCGACGGCGGTGCGGCCGCGGGAGGCGCCGACGAGGCGCTCTGCGCCCCACGACCGAAGGCCGCGGGACCGGCGCCGGGAGCGGGCGCGGACTGGCCGGGCGGTGCTGCCTGTCGGGCCGCCGCCTCGGCGGCGGCCTGCTCGCGTTCGCGGATCTCCCGCCGCGTCAGCGGCCGGGACGTGTTGTCACTCATCGAGACCTCGATACAGACCGTGCTTGGCGATGTACTGAACGACGCCGTCCGGCACCAGGTACCAGACCGGCTGGCCCGCCTCCGCGCGCCGACGGCAGTCCGTGGACGAGATGGCCAGCGCCGGCACCTCGAGCGTGGTGACGCCCTCGGAGGGCAGGCCGTCGACCGTGAGCCGGTGACCGGGCCGGGTGACGGCCACGAAGTGCGCCATCTCCCACAGCGACCCCGCATCCTTCCATGTCAGGAGCTGCTCGATCGCGTCCGCACCCGTGATGAAGTACAGGTCGGCGTCGGGCCGATCCTGCCGCAGGTCGCGCAGCGTGTCGACCGTGTAGGTCAGGCCGGGCCGGTCGATGTCGACCCGGCTGACCGTGAACCGCGGGTTGGACGCCGTGGCGATGACCGTCATGAGGTAGCGGTGCTCGGCGGGCGACACGCGGGTGTCCTGCTTGAAGCTCGGCTTGCCCGTCGGCACGAAGACGACCTCGTCGAGGTCGAGCAACGCCGCGGCCTCGCTCGCGGCCACCAGGTGGCCGTGGTGGATGGGGTCGAACGTGCCACCCATCACCCCGATCCGGGGACGCCGCTGCTCACTCACCGGTAGGCGGTCTCGTCAGTGCTTGTTGCTGGCGTTGCGGAAGGCGAACGTCGCGAGCAGCGCGACGACGAATCCCCCGAAGGCGATCACACCGAGCATGACGGGCGGGATGCCGGACGACGCGTGCTCGGCTGCCTCCTCGGCGACCTGGACGGCGGTGTGCAGCACGGGGGCTCCTCAAGAAGTAGTCGGGGCAAGTCGGGGCACAGTCTCTCACGCCGTGCGGTCAGGGCCGTACGTGGCCGTCACCGTGCACCACCCACTTGGTCGTGGTCAGCTCGGCGAGCCCCATCGGTCCACGAGCATGGAGCTTCTGGGTGGAGATGCCGATCTCCGCCCCCATGCCGAGCTGGCCGCCGTCGGTGAACCGGGTCGAGGCGTTCACCATCACGGCCGCGGAGTCGACCTCCGCCACGAACCGCTCGGACGCTGCGAGGTCGCGGGTGACGATCGCCTCGGTGTGACCCGAGCTCCACGTGCGGATGTGCTCGATGGCCTCGTCGAGCGAGTCGACCACCCGGACGGCGAGCTCTGGCGCGAGATACTCGGTCGCCCAGTCCTCGTCCGTGGCCGGGGTGACGGCGACGTCCCCGGGGGCCGACGCCCGCGCTCCCTCGTCACCGTGCAGGACGACGCCCGCCCCGCTGAGCGCGGCCAGCGCGACGGGCAGGAAGCGCGCGGCGGCGTCCGCGTGCACCAGCAGGGTCTCCGCGGCGTTGCAGACCCCGACACGCTGCGTCTTGGCGTTCATGATGATCTCGACGGCGGTCGCGGTGTCCGCCGAGGCGTCCACGTACACGTGCACGTTGCCCGTGCCGGTCTCGATGACCGGTACCGTCGACTGCTCGACGACGGTGCGGATCAGATCGGCCCCGCCGCGCGGCACGAGCAGGTCCACCAGACCACGCGCCTGCATGAGGGCGACCCCGCCAGGACGGCCGTACACGTCGATGGACTGGATCAGGTCGGCGGGCAGGCCGCGCGCTTCGAGCGCCGCTCGCAGGACCGCCGTGATCCTGGTGTTCGACGACGCCGCGGCGCTGCCCCCACGCAGGATGACCGCGTTGCCGGACTTGAGCGCCAGCCCGGCGGCGTCCACGGTGACGTTGGGGCGCGCCTCGTAGATCATGCCGACCACACCCATCGGGACGCGGAGCTGACGCATCCGCAGGCCGTTGGGCAGCGTCTGTCCGCGCACCACCTCCCCGACCGGGTCGGGCAGCGCGGCGAGCTCGCGCAGGGCGTCGGCGATGGCGACGACGCGGTCGCCGGTGAGCGTGAGGCGGTCGAGCAGGCCTTCGCTCATGCCGTTCCCCCGCCCGCGGGCGACGTCGTCGGCGTTCGCCGACACGATCTCGTCCGACGCCGCCACGAGGGCGTCGGCGAGCGCGTGCAGCGTCTCGTCCTTCTCGGCCCGGGTGGCGGTGGCCAGCACGCGCGACGCCGTCTGCGAGCGGCGCGCGACGTCCTGGACGGCGGCCGTCACCTCGGCGTCCGGCTGCGGTCGCTGGGCAGGGCCGGGCGTCGCGGTCGCTGCGGTCTCGAACGTCGTGGTCATGCCCTCGAGACTACGACGCCGAGGCCGACGAGGACAGGCCGTTCCGTCCTTCGAGCACCAGATCGTCGCGGTGCACGACCTCACGGTCGTATCCCTCGCCGAGGTCTTCCCGGAGCTCGTAGGTGGATCGTCCCAGCAGCGGCGGCAGCTCGGTCGCGTCGTAGGCGACGAGCCCACGGGCGACCACGGTGCCGTCCGGACCGACCAGCTCGACCGGGTCGCCGGCGTCGAACTGTCCCTCCACCCGGGTGATCCCGGCGGGCAGGAGGGAGGCGCGACCGCCGAGCACCGCGCGCGTGGCGCCGTCGTCGAGGTGCAGGACGCCCGCGGCCCGTGCCGCGTGCGCGATCCACAGCCGCCGGGCGGTGGTGCGCTTGCCTCCGGCGGTGAAGAACGTCCCGACGTCGTCGCCCGCCAGCGCCTGCGCCACGTTCGCGGCGGCGGTGAGGACCACGGGCACCCCGGCCTCCGTCGCGATGCGCACCGACTCGAGCTTGGTGACCATCCCGCCGGTGCCGACGCTGCTCCCCCGCGCCGTCACCTCGACCCCCGCCACGTCGGCGAGGTCCGCCACGTGGGAGATCCGGCGAGCACCGGGACGGCTCGGCGGAGCGTCGTGCAGACCGTCGACGTCCGTGAGCAGGACCATCGCGTCGGCCCGCACCAGGTGGGACACGAGAGCGGCGAGGCGGTCGTTGTCGCCGAAGCGCAGCTCGTCGATGGTCACGGCGTCGTTCTCGTTGACGACCGGCACCACGCCGAGCGCGAGAAGCTTCTCGAGGGAGCGCTGCGCGTTGCGGTACCGGACGCGGCGCACCGTGTCCTCCGCCGTGAGCAGCGCCTGGCCGACCCGGAGCCCGTGCGCGGCGAACGCCTCGCTGTAGCGCGCCACGAGCTGACCCTGGCCGAGCATCGCGCAGGCCTGCATGGTCGCGAGGTCGCGCGGCCGCGACGTCAGCCCGGCGGGCCCGATACCCGCGGCGATCGCCCCGGACGTGACGAGCACGACCTCCTGGCCTTTCGCGCGGCGCGCGGCCAGGACGTCCACCAGTGCGCGCAGCGCCACCACGTCGAGGTGGCCGTCCGGTCGCGTCAGCGAGGACGAGCCGATCTTGACGACGAGCCGACGAGCGACGGGCAGCGCAGAGCGGGAGGTGGCGTTCACGAGGCCATCATCCCCGCAACCGCCGTCAGTCGTCGGCGGGGTCCGCCCAGTGACCCGCGTCGCGCTCCGTCCACAGCTCTTCGCGCGCCGCCGTCTTGGCGTCCATCCGTTCGCTGTGCTCCTGGCGCTTGCGCGCACGCGTGGGTCGCGACTCGTGCTCGAAGCGCAGGTCGGTGCCCCGGGCGCCCAGCAGCTCGGCACCGGTGGCCATGGTGGGTTCCCAGTCGAAGACGACGGCGTCACGCTCGGTGCCGATGCGCACCTCGTCGCCCGCGACGGCACCGGCCTTGAGGAGCCGGTCCTCGACGCCGAGCTTGGCGAGGCGGTCCGCGAGGAACCCGACCGCCTCGTCGTTGTTGAAGTCCGTCTGGCGCACCCAGCGGTACGGCTTGCGACCCTCGACCAGGAAGTACACGTGGCCGGTGCTGCCGTCCGTGCGGCGCGTGACGGTGAACCCGGCGTCGTTGACGGCCCGGGGACGCAGGACCACACGGGCCGGCTCGGGCGGCGGTGCCGCGGCGCGGGCCCTGGCGACGATCTCACCGAGCGCGAAGGTCAGCGGTCGCAACCCCTCGTGGGAGGCCGTCGAGACCTCGAAAACCCGCAGTCCGCGCGCCTCCAGCTCCGGCCGGACGAAGTCCGCGAGCTCGCGGGCCTCGGGGACGTCGATCTTGTTGAGCACGACGAGCTGAGGACGCTCCAGCAGCGGGACCCTGCCGCCCTCGATCTCCAGGTCACCTGCGTAGGCGGCCAGCTCGGCCTCGAGGGCCTCGAGGTCGCTGATCGGGTCACGCCCGGGCTCCAGCGTGGCGCAGTCGAGCACGTGCACGATGACGGCCGTGCGTTCGATGTGGCGCAGGAACTCCAGGCCCAGCCCCCTGCCCTCGCTCGCGCCGGGGATCAGCCCGGGGACGTCGGCGACGGTGTACCGGACGTCTCCGGCCTGCACCACGCCGAGGTTGGGCACCAGCGTCGTGAAGGGGTAGTCGGCGATCTTCGGCCGGGCCGCGGAGACCGCGGCGATCAGGGACGACTTGCCGGCACTCGGGAAGCCCACCAGGGCGACGTCGGCGATCGACTTGAGCTCGAGGACGACGTCGCGTTCCTCGCCCGGCTCGCCGAGGAGCGCGAAGCCGGGCGCCTTGCGCTTCGGCGAGGCGAGCGCGCGGTTGCCCAGCCCGCCGCGACCGCCCTCGGCGATGACGAACTCGGTGCCGTCGCCCACCAGGTCGGCCAGCACGCCGCCGTCGCGGTCCTTGACGACGGTGCCGTCGGGGACACGCAGGATCAGGTCGTCGCCCTTGGCCCCGTCCCGGTCGTCACCCATGCCCTGCCCGCCCTTGGGCGCGCGGCGGTGGGGCGAGTGGTGGTACTCGAGCAGCGTGGTCGTCTGGGCGTCCACGACGAGCCGGACGCTGCCGCCGTCGCCGCCGTTGCCGCCGTCGGGCCCGCCGAGCGGCTTGAACTTCTCACGGTGCACGGACGCGACCCCGTGCCCGCCGTCACCGCCGGCGGCGTGCAGCACCACTCGATCGACGAAGCTGGCCATGGGTAGATCCTCTCAGGACGGCAGGCGGAGAACAGCACGAGGGGCGCACCCGAGATGGTGCGCCCCTCGTGGGAAGTGCGGCAGCGGTCCGCTGCGCGCGGCTCGGATCCGGTGGATCAGGCCTGCGCGGCCGCGACGATGTCGACGACCTTGCGACCACGACGCGTCGCGAAGGCGACCTCGCCGGCAGCCAGCGCGAACAGCGTGTCGTCGCCACCGCGGCCGACGTTCTCGCCCGGGTGGAAGTGGGTGCCGCGCTGGCGGACGATGATCTCGCCCGCGCCGACGACCTGGCCGCCGTAGCGCTTCACGCCGAGCGACTTCGCGTTGGAGTCACGACCGTTGCGCGAGGAGCTCGCGCCCTTCTTGTGTGCCATGTCTGACCTGCTTTCTCAGAAGTACGAAGAGTGTGGGGAACCTGGCGGGCGGCGACGCCCGCCGGACATCACTTGATGCCGGTGACCTTCAGGCGGGTCAGCTGCTGGCGGTGACCCTGGCGCTTCCGGTAGCCGGTCTTGTTCTTGTACTTGTGGATGGTGATCTTCGGGCCCTTGGCGTCCCGGACGACCTCCGCGGTGACCTTGACCTTCGCGAGCTTCTCAGCGTCGGAGGTCACCTTCTCCCCGTCCACGAGCAGGATGGCAGGCAGCTCCACGCTGTCTCCGGCCGACACCTGGATGCGGTCCATGACGACGATGTCGCCCACGGACACCTTTTCCTGACGGCCACCGGCCTTGACGATCGCGTACACCATGCTGATGCTCATCTCTCCTGGTCTTGGCGTGCTCGCACGACGTCGGTCACCGGCTTGATCTGGGACTCGGTCCGCCGCGGCGGTCGAGTGCGGTGCGCCGAGGGCACACGGGACAGGCACGCTGAGGGCGCGCCGACGCATTACTCTACGCGACGCCGCCAGCTGCGATCAACTGCCGCAGCGCCCAGGAGAGCGTGACCTGACCCACTGGTCCCCGCCTGCGGGTTCGCGAGGGACTCGGCAGCGACCCATGATAATCACGTGAGATCCGCTCCCGAGCCGCCCGGGGCACGGGGCGACGACGCCGTCGCCACGGCCATGCGCGCCGTCGACCGTCGCGGATTCCTGCCACGCGCGCAACGGCACGTCGCGGGCGCCGACAGGCCGTTGCCCATCGGCCACGAGCAGACCTGCTCGCAGCCGTCGACCGTCGTCGCCATGCTCAGGCTCCTGCAGGTGCACCGTGGCGCCACGGTGCTCGACGTCGGGTCCGGGTCGGGATGGACGACGGCGCTGCTCGCACACCTGGTCGGGCCGACCGGGGAGGTGCTCGGCGTCGAGCTCGTGCCCGAGATCGCGGCCTGGGGCGCCGCGAACCTGGCTCGGCAGGCGACGCCGTGGGCACAGGTCGTGCCGGCCACGAGCGGCACGCTCGGGTCGCCCCGTGACGGCGGATGGCAGCGCATCCTGGTCTCGGCATCGCCCGACGAGCTACCGGGGGAACTGGTGGAGCAGCTCGCCCCCGGGGGACGGATGGTCATCCCGGTGCGCCACGCCATGCTGCTGGTCGAGCGGTCCGACGACGGCGCTGTACGCACCACGGAGCACGGCACGTACAGCTTCGTCCCGCTGGTCCAGGACTGACGCAAGACGGGTTTGGCGCAATGGCCGAAGCTCACTTCACCCTGACTGCGTCCGTCGCCCGGTCCGGCGTCAATGTCGACGTCCCGGCATACTTCACGATCCACGTCCCGGACTTCTTCTGCTTGATCTTCTTCACGAAGGTGCCCTTGGACGTCACGGTGGCGGTCCTTTTGTAGACGGCACCCCGGGAGCCCGACGGGTCGAAGTAGATCTTCACCTTCTTGCCCTTGAGCGGGCGCACCGCGCCCTCACCGTAGTCGTAGGAAGGGTTCCAGAACTTCAGAGTGCCCTTGACCGTGGCATAGCGTCCCTTGCGGACGGGCTCCGGTGAGGCATTGACCTTGAGGTACGTCGCCCGCTTGAAGTAGAAAGTGTCCGAGTAGCGCGCGTCTGGTAGCTGGCAGTAGTGCTCCCATGTCCAACCCTCGTCGTCCAAGCCCTGAACTTCGAAATCCCGCTCGATCGTCGCGACCGCCTTGTACTTGCCGAACGCCTCCCAGTCGTACCAACGGCTCGACGTGACCTTGCCAGCGGCGCCGGCCTTGTCCGCGTAGAAGAATGCTCCACCACCCACGTCGTTCCCGTAGCGGTCGTGGTACTCCACGTCGTAGGACCAGTCGAAGTCTCCCCAGCCCTCGTAGACCTCGCCATACTCGGGATAGCTGTGAGCGTCGAAGCAGGCGCGAACCTGTGCGCTGGTCGGCTTCTTCACCGAATAGGAGATCTTGACGGTCTTGTTGTGCTGCCCCTTGTAGAGCACCACATCGGGATGGCCTACCCCGCCACCCGATCCGCCGGAGGCGGCAACCGCCGGACCCACTGCCACACCGACACCGAGGGCAGCACCCACGAGCACCGCGACGATCTTGCGCTTCATGTCGTCTCTCGTTCTCCAGTTAGACCGCCCGAACAGGGCACCCTCAGGATATCCGGACCGAGTCCCCGTTGGCGGCACGCCAGGAGGGTGATCTTCAGAGCGGACCTGCGCGAGACCTTCACGTGGGGGTCGCTGCCCCGGAACCTACGGTCCCGTAGGCTCGGGCCATCTGCACGACCGGGCACCTGCCCACCATCTCGGCTGGGAAGTCGACACCGACCCCTCTGCGAGGCATGCATGGCCCCCTCCGCCCCGTCCGTCATCGACGACAACGGTCCCCCGCCCAGCGCTGCTGCGAAGTTCACGAGCAGCTACAGCGACCTCGCACGACAGGTGCGGGAGGCGGGGCTGCTCCGCCGGGCCTACGGGTACTACCTCTGGACCGGGATCGGTGTGACCCTCGCGCTCGGCGGGGTGATCACCGGGATGGTGCTGCTCGGTGACTCCTGGTTCCAGCTCCTCATGGCGGGGGCGCTCGGCCTCGTGCTGACGCAGATCGCCTTCCTGACCCACGAGGCCGCGCACCGGCAGGTCTTCGCGAGCGGACCGGTCAACGACCGGGTCGGGCGGTGGCTGGCCAACGCCGTGGTCGGCATCAGCTACTCCTGGTGGATGACCAAGCACACCCGCCACCACGCCAACCCGAACCACGTGGGCAAGGACCCGGACATCGCGCCCGACACGATCCGGTTCACCCCGGAGGCCGCCGCTGAGGTCCGCGGCCCCCTGCGCCACATCACCCGACGTCAAGGCTGGCTGTTCTTCCCCCTGCTGACCCTCGAAGGGCTCAACCTGCACGTGACCTCGATCCGGTCGCTGCTGACCGGCCCCCCGAAGACCCTCGCCACCCGCCGTCGCGAGCTCGTCACGATCGCCGTCCGACTCACGCTCTATGTCGCCGTGATCTTCTGGTTCATGCCGCCCGGGCTCGCCGCGGCGTTCATCGGTGTTCAGCTCGCCGTCTTCGGCGTCTACATGGGCGCTTCCTTCGCCCCGAACCACAAGGGCATGAAGATCGTCCCGGCGGGCGTCAAGATGGACTTCCTGTCCAAGCAGGTCCTGACCTCCCGGAACATCCGCGGTGGTTGGTTCATGAACGTCCTGATGGGCGGGCTCAACCACCAGGTCGAGCACCACCTGTTCCCGAGCATGCCGCGGCCGAGCCTGGCGAAGGCGCGCCTCCTGGTCCGTGAGCACTGCGCGAACCACGGCCTGCCGTACACGGAGACGAGCCTCGTCGCGTCCTACGCGATCGTCGTCCGCTATCTCAACCGCGTGGGCCTCGCCGCCCGTGACCCGTTCGACTGCCCGCTGCGGCAGGAGCTGCGCGGCTACTGAGGCAGGTCGGCCGCGGTCCGAGGCCGACCTCAGGCCCGACGGTGCGCCCGGCAGCGCGCCTGGTAGGAGTCCGTGCCCCCGACGTGAGCGGCGACGGCGACGAGGGCGTCGCCGGGCAGCACTTCCGCGTCGGGCAACCGCACGTGGTAGGCGGCGTCCCGTCCGCACACCGCGCACACGGCGGTGAGCTTCGCGGCGGTCTCGGCCAGCGCCATGAGTGCGGGCACCGGTTCGAACGGGCGCCCGTCGAACGTCACCGTGAGTCCCGCGACGACGACGTCGAGGCCCGAGTCGAGCAGGTCGAGGACGACCGCCACGAGCTCGGGCCCGAAGAACTGGGCCTCGTCGACCGCCACCATCCGTGTCCGTGGACCGACGAGGCCGGGTATCTCCGCGGGTCCGTCCACGGACCGCGACGCGATCTCGACGCCCGAGTGGGACGCCACCACCCCCGCCCCGTAGCGGACGTCCAAGGTGTGCGCCACGGTCAGCACCTCGCGCCCGGCGATCTGCGCGCGCCGGACCATCCGGGCCAGCTCCTCCGTCTTGCCGGCGAACATGGGGCCGCCGATCACCGTCAGGCGACCGGCGTCTCGACCGTCATCCATACGGTCCAGTCAAGCATCCGCCCGGCGGTCGAACGGCCCGGAAACGCCGCACGCCCGTACCCGTCCCCTGAGGGCGGGCACGGGCGTGCGGCGTGGACGAGCTACCGGCCGTCGGCCGGCGGACCGTCCGTCAGCGTCGCAGCCTCGTCATCAGCCTGCTCAGGAGCCTCCTCGGCTCCGGCTCCTTTGGCGGGTGCCGGCTCCGGAGCCGGTTCGTCCTCCGGTGCGTCCGCAGCGGCGGCGCGCAGGTCCGAGACCGGCTCCCGCCGCTCGACCGGCTCGGGTGCCGGCTCCGGCAGCACGATCGCCTCCACCGCCGCCTCCACCGCGGCGCCCGACTCGGCGGCAGTGCCCTCGGTGACCGGCTCCGGCGGGTCCACGGTCTCCGCCGAGGCCACGGTGTCGGCAGCCCGTGCCGGCTCCTCGCCGCCGTGGTGCTCGTCGTGGTCGTGGGCATGGGCTGCTGCGGCGGCGATCGTGGCCAGCGTCGCCTTGACGGCCTCGCGTGCCTCGGACTTGTCGTCCGGCAGCTTGGCCATGTCGGCGCCCGACGGCTGCGACTCCTCCTTCTTGGCACCGCCACGCTTGCGGCGTGACCGCTTGGAGCTGTCGTCGCCGGCACCCGACGACACGGCACCGCCCCGCTCGACCGGTTCGCTGTGGACGATGAAGCCACGGCCCTTGCAGTGCTCGCAGGTCGAGGAGAAGGCCTCGACGAGCCCCTGCCCCACGCGCTTGCGCGTCATCTGGACGAGACCGAGCGAGGTGACCTCGGCCACCTGGTGCTTGGTGCGGTCCCGGCCGAGGCACTCGACCAGCCGGCGCAGCACGAGGTCACGGTTCGACTCAAGGACCATGTCGACGAAGTCGATCACGATGATGCCGCCGATGTCCCGCAGGCGGAGCTGACGGACGATCTCCTCCGCCGCCTCCAGGTTGTTGCGGGTCACGGTCTCCTCGAGCGTGCCGCCCGAGCCGGTGAACTTGCCGGTGTTGACGTCGACGACGGTCATCGCCTCGGTCCGGTCGATGACGAGCGACCCGCCGGACGGCAACCACACCTTGCGGTCCATGCCCTTGGCGAGCTGCTCGTCGACACGGTGCTTGGCGAAGACGTCGCCCGGCTCGTTCCACCGCGAGACCCGCTCCCGGAGGTCGGGTGCGAGCTCGGCCACGTAGGACGAGATCTCGGACCACGCGTGGTCGCCCTGCACGACGAGCGAGGTGAAGTCGTCGTTGAAGATGTCACGGACCACGCGGATCGCCATGTCCGGCTCACCCTGCAGCAGACTGGGCGCGCTGGTCGACGACCTGGCCGCCTTGTCGCTGATCGCCTTCCACTGCGCCTCGAGCCGTCCGACGTCGGCGCGCAGCTCGTCCTCCGAGGCTCCCTCGGCGGCGGTCCGCACGATGACGCCGGCGCCCTCCGGGACGACGTCGCGCAGGATCTTCTTGAGGCGGCTGCGCTCGGTGTCGGGCAGCTTGCGGCTGATGCCGGTCATGCCACCACCGGGCACGAACACCAGGTAGCGACCGGCGAGCGTGATCTGCGAGGTCAGCCGGGCGCCCTTGTGCCCGATCGGGTCCTTGGTCACCTGCACGAGCACGGAGTCGCCCGACTTGAGGGCCTCCTCGATGCGGCGCGGCTGGCCGTCGATGCCGGCGGCGTCCCAGTTGACCTCGCCCGCGTAGAGCACGGCGTTGCGGCCCTTGCCCACGTCGACGAACGCCGCCTCCATGGACGGCAGGACGTTCTGGACGCGGCCGAGGTAGACGTTGCCCACCATCGAGGCCTGCTCCTGCTGGGAGACGTAGTGCTCCACGAGGACGCCGTCCTCGAGCACGGCGATCTGGGTGCGTCCGTCCTCCTCACGCACGAACATCGAGCGCTGCACGGACTCGCGCCGTGCCAGGAACTCCGCCTCGGTGATGATCTGGCGGCGGCGCCCCGCGTCGCGCCCGTCCCGGCGACGCTGACGCTTCGCCTCGAGCCGGGTGGACCCCTTCAGTGCGGTGACTTCGTCCTCGGCCCGCTCCCTGCGGCCGGTGTCCCGGTCGCTGCCGCGGCCGCCGCGACGGCGGCGTCGACGACGACGGCTCGAGCTCGACGAGTCGGAGTCCTCCGGCCCGCTCTCCCGCTGGGCACCGGTCTCGGCGGGCGCGTCGTCCTGCTCGGCGGCCTTCGACGGCTGCGAGGTGCCCTCGTCCGCCGAGGCCGTCGACTCGTCCGCGCTGTCCTCGCCCTGCTCGTCGTCCTGCTCGTCGTCGTCACGCGGGTCGACCTTGCGGCCACCCCGGCGACCCCGTCCACCACGACGACGGCGGCGCCGCGGGCGGATCTCGGACTCCTCGCCGTCCTCACGGAAGTCCTCGGGGCGCAGCTCGGGGAGCGTGACACCCTCCGACTCCAGCTCGGTCTCGATGATCTCGAGCTCGGAGACGGCGGCCTCCTCGGCCTCGCTCAGCGTGAGCGCCGCCGGTTCCTCCGACGCGGCCTCCTCCGGCTCGGCGGAGGACGTCCCGGGCGCCTCGGCGGCTGAGGACTCGACGGCCTCCTCGAGCGCCTTCGTGGACCGGGTGCCCTGGCCCGTCGATCTCGTCGCCCTCCGGGTCTTCGCGGCCGGCTGGCCGGTCGTCGGCTCCTCGGCCGGCTCGGTGGTCGCGGCGGTCTCGCCGGTCTGCTCGGGCCCCGAGCCGGTGCGCTCGGCGACGTCGTCGTGCGACCGCGGCGGGCCTGCCGGCGCCTGGGCCCGGCGGGACTTGCGGGCCCCGGAAATCTCCGGGGCCTGGAAAAGCAGCGCGGTGGTCGCGAGGCGCGGTGTGCCCGCCCCGCCGGCGGTGCGCGCGGTCGACGCCTCGGACTCGGCCTCAGGCTTCTCGGCCTCAGGCTTCTCGGCCTCGGGTTCTGCCGCCGGCGCCGTGGCCTCCGCGGACGCACCAGCCGCGCGGCCGGCCCGGCGCCGCTTGGGCGCCGCCGTCTCAGGTGCGGGCTCTGCTGCGGGCTCCGCTGCGGCGGCCGGTTCGGCCTTCTTCGTCGCGCGCGACCGGGACCGCCTCGGCGGCTGCTCGGCCTGGTCCGCGCTCTTGGTGCGCGAGGACTTCTTCGGCGCGGACGACGGTGCGGTCTCCGGGCCACCGGGGAGGACGATGTCGTCCAACGACAGCGACGAGGCGGACGCGGCCGGCTCCTGAGCAGGTTCGGGCAGCGTGATCGGCTCCGGGCTCGCGGTGGTGTCGGCGCTGTCGGTCATGGGTGCTTCGACGGCCGACGACGCGGCGTCTACGGCCGCGTTCGTGGCGGGTCCGGCGGTGCGACGGGTCGCCCGGCGCGGGCGGCGCCCGGAGCCGGAGGCCGGAGCCTCGCCGACGACGGGCTGCTCGGGCGCGGAGGTCGCCGGCGGCTGCGTCGGCTCGTCAGCGGGTCCTGCCGTCTCCGGTGCCGGCGTGGCGGGCACGACGATCGGTGCGGGGCCGGTGGTCTGCGGGGCCGAGGTCGGCCGGGTGACCCGGCGGCGGGTCGCGCGGCGGGGCGGGGTGCTCCCGGCCTCGTTCGTCGCCTGGTCGCCGGTCGGGATGTCGGACGTCACGAAATACGCTCCTGCTCCCGGTCGCCGGCCCACACCTACCGGCCGCCGGGTGGTCGCCGTCGGGGTGGCAGCGCTGCTCAGCGCGCCGCCCGGACGGAAGTCTCGGTCTCGGCTGCGTCACCCCCGTCTTCGCGGCCGCCGGCCGCCGGGCCCCTTCACGCCCCGCCGCGGCACCGCGTGCGGGACGCGGGAGCTGCAAGCTTGTCGACCGGCCGAGGGATGTGGCCCCGGCGGTCTGCCGTCCAGTATCGCACTCCTGGATCAAGGTGCAGACCGAGGCGACCAGGTCGGCGTGGCGCCGCTCACAGTCGTCCGCTCCGGCTTGACTTGTGAAGATCTTCACGAGAACGTTCGTGAAGATCTTCACAAGACGTGCCTCGCACCCAAGGAGTCCGTTCGTGGACGCTCTCGCCCTGGCTCGGTGGCAGTTCGCCATCACCACCGTCTACCACTTCATCTTCGTCCCGCTGACGATCGGGCTCGCGCCGATCGTCGCCGGGATGCAGACGGCGTGGGTCGTCACGCAGAGGGAACGCTGGCTGCGGCTGACCAAGTTCTTCGGCAAGCTCCTCCTGATCAACTTCGCCCTCGGTGTCGTCACCGGCATCTGGCAGGAGTTCCAGTTCGGCATGGCCTGGAGCGAGTACTCCCGGTTCGTCGGTGACGTGTTCGGCGCACCGCTGGCCATGGAGGCGCTGGCCGCGTTCTTCGTCGAGTCGATCTTCCTGGGCGTGTGGATCTTCGGCTGGGACCGCGTGTCGAAGAAGATCCACCTCGCCTCGATCTGGCTCTTCGCGCTCGCCACCAACCTGTCGGCGTTCTTCATCCTCGCCGCCAACTCGTGGATGCAGCACCCCGTGGGCGCCGTCTTCAACCCCGAGACCGGCCGCGCCGAGATGGAGTCGATCTGGGCGGTGCTGACCAACAACACCCTCCTGGCCGCGTTCCCCCACACCATCACAGCCGCATTCCTCACCGCCGGCACGTTCGTCACCGGCATCGCGACCTGGTGGATGGTGCGCCTCGTCCGCAGTCGCAGGCCCGAGCACATCGAGACCGCTCGGACCGTCTACCGCCCCGCCGTGCGCGTCGGCATCTGGGTGATGATCGTCTCCGGCGCAGGGCTCATCTGGTCGGGCGACGTGCAGGGCAAGCTCATGTACGAGCAGCAGCCCGGCAAGATGTCCTCCGCCGAGGCGCTGTGCGAGGGCACCGAGTCGGCGGAGTTCTCCATCCTCGCCGTCGGGCCGCTGCACGCCGGATGCGAGGACGTCGACCACCTCATCTCCATCCCCGGCGTCACGAGCTTCCTGGGCACCGGCCAGTTCTCCGGACCCGAGTCCTACCTGCCCGGCGTCTACGACGTCCAGGAGCAGTACACCGAGCGGTACGGCGACACCACGGCGTCCGGCGACCCCGTCACGTACACGCCACCCCTGGCCATCACCTACTGGTCGTTCCGGCTCATGATCGGCCTCGCCGCGTTCTCCGTGGCGCTCGCCCTGGGAGCCCTGTGGTTCACGCGCAAGGGACGCGTGAGCGACAACGTCTGGCTGTCACGCCTCGGTCTCCTCGCCATCCCCATGCCGTTCGCCGCCTGCTCCTTCGGCTGGATCTTCACGGAGGTCGGGCGCCAGCCGTGGGTGGTGGTACCGAACCCGACCGGCATCGACCAGATCCGGCTGCTCACCGAACGCGGCGTGTCCACCGCGGTCCCTGCCGGCGTCATCCTGACCTCGATGATCGTCCTGACCGTCGTCTACGCGGTGCTCGCCGTCGTCTGGTACCGCCTCATGCACCGGTACACGATCGAGGGCGCACCGGAGACGGTGCGCGACGAGTCGCCCGAGGCGCAGGAACCCGACGACTCCGACCGCCCCCTGTCCTTCGCGTACTGACCGCCCGGACCTGAAGAGACTGGAGACCTGACGTGGACCTCGCGATCCTCTGGTTCGTCATCATCGCCGTGCTGTGGACCGGCTACCTCGTGCTCGAGGGCTTCGACTTCGGTGTCGGCATGCTGCTCTCGATCCTGCCCCGCGGCGACCGCGAGCACCGGGAGAAGGAACGGCGCGTGCTCGTCAACACGATCGGCCCCGTCTGGGACGGCAACGAGGTGTGGCTGCTCACCGCGGGCGGCGCGACGTTCGCCGCGTTCCCCGAGTGGTACGCGACGATGTTCTCCGGCTTCTACCTTCCGTTGCTCATCATCCTGGTCGGGCTGGTGGCCCGCGGCGTCGCGTTCGAGTACCGGGGCAAGATCGCCGACGCCGTCTGGGCGCGGCGCTGCGACCTGGCGATCCAGGCCGGTTCGTGGATCCCCGCCGTGATGTGGGGCGTGGCGTTCGGCAACCTCGTGCGGGGGCTGCTGCTCGACGCCGACCACCAGTACGTCGGCGGCTTCTGGGCCCTGCTCAACCCCTTCGCGCTGCTGGGCGGTCTGACGACGGCGACGCTGTTCCTGCTGCACGGCGCGGTCTTCGTCGCGCTGAAGACCGACGGGGACATCCGCCGTCGTGCGGCCCGGCTCGCGTCGGGCCTGTCGATGGTCGCGCTGGTCGTGGCCGGCGGCTGGGCCGTCTGGGCGCAGGTGGCCTACTCCGTCCCGTGGACCTGGGCGGCAGTGGTCGTGGCGGCCGGTTGCCTCGTCGGGGTGGTCGTCGCCACGCGCGCCCGCAGCGAGGGCATCGCCTTCACCCTGTCGGCGGTCACCATCGTGGCGGCCGTGGTGCTCATCTTCGGCTCCATGTACCCGGACGTGATCCCGGCCGTGGACGGTGGCGTGGCGCTCAGCGTGGCCGACGCCTCCTCCACCGACTACACCTTGACGGTGATGAGCTGGGTGGCCGTGTTCCTCACCCCGCTGGTGATCGCCTACCAGGCCTGGACGTACTGGGTCTTCCGCCGTCGCCTGAGCACGCGGGACATCCCGGCCCCTGCCGGGCTGTCGTGGCAGAAGATCAAGGACGCGGCGTTCTGAGGTGCGGCCGCTCGACCCACGGCTGCTGCGCCAGGCCCGCGCCGCCCGCTCCTACGTCCTGCTGACCACGGCGCTGGGTGCCGCCTCGGCTGCGCTCGTGGTGGTGCAGGCCTTCGCGATCGCACACGCGCTCGCGCCCGTCGTGGTCGCCACGAGCCCCGGTCTCGACGGCCCGGTCGACCGGGCCGAGCTCGTCCGCTGGTCCGCCGTGCTGGCGGGTGCCGCCGTCGGCCGCGCCCTGGTGGCCTGGGCCCAGGAACGGTTCGGGCGCCGCGCCGCCACGCAGGTCGTGGCGGACCTGCGCCGGCAGGTGGTGGCGCACGCGGTCGAGCTCGGGCCGCGTCCCCCCGCGGGCGCCCGGCCCGCCGACGTCGCCACGCTCGCCACCCGGGGGCTCGGCGACCTCGAGCCGTACCTGGTCCGGTTCCTGCCGCAGCTGCTCCTGACGGCTCTCGTCACCCCGGCGACGGTCCTGGTGGTGCTGGGCCTCGACTGGATCTCGGCGCTGGTCGCCGCGGTGACGCTGCCGCTGGTGCCGTTCTTCATGTGGTTGATCGGCACGATGACGGCGGGTACGTCCGAGCGACGGCTCGCCACCGTGGAGCGCCTGGGATCGCAGGTGCTGGACCTCGTCGCCGGACTGCCGACGTTGCGGGCCTTCGGTCGGGAGGTCGGCCCGGCCGCTCGCGTGCGGGCGCTCGGCGAGTCGTCCCGGCGGGCCACCATGAAGACGCTGCGGGTCGCGTTCCTGTCCGGGGCGGTGCTCGAGCTGCTGACCACGCTGTGCGTCGCGATCATCGCGGTGGGTGTCGGGCTGCGTCTGGTGCACGGGGGCGTCGAGCTCGTGCCCGCCCTGGCGGTGCTCGTCCTCGCTCCGGAGATCTTCCTGCCGCTGCGCCGCGTCGGCGCGGAGTTCCACGCCTCGAGCGACGGTCTGGCGGCCACGGCGCGCGCCTTCGGTGTGCTGGACTCCCCCGTCGCGCCGGCCGGGGACCGGCAGCCTCCCCGCCCCGTCGGGGGCGAGCTCGTGCTCGACGACGTCACCGTGCGCGCGCCGGGGCGGCACGTCGACGCGCCCGCGCACCTGTCGGCCCGCATCACGCTCGGCACCGGCGAGCCTGGCGGCGGCCGGGTGGTCGCGCTGCGCGGGCTCAGCGGCGCCGGCAAGTCGACGCTCGTGCTGCTACTGCTCGGCCTGCTGCGCCCCGACTCCGGCCGCGTCCTCCTCGCTCCAGGTCCGGCGCAGGACGCGGCGCAGGACCTGGCCGACGTCGACGCCACGGCGTGGTGGGAGCAGGTCGCCTGGGTCCCGCAGCGCCCGGCGATCGGGCCGGGCACCGTGCACGACGTCGTCACGGACGGCCGCGACGTCCCCCCGGCCACGCTGGACGCCGTTGCTCGCACGACCGGGCTCGACGCCGTCCTCGCTGACCTGCCGGACGGTTGGCATACCCGCGTGGGCCTCGGCGGCGTCGGGCTCAGCGTCGGGCAGCGCCAGCGGATCGCCCTGGCCCGGACGCTCGTCGGTGCCACCGACCGTCCCGTGGTGGTGCTCGACGAGCCGACGGCCCACCTGGACGCCCGCGGCGAGCAGGTGGTGCTGGACACCGTGCGGACGTGGCGGGAGGCCGGGCGGACCGTCGTCGTCGTCGCGCACCGGGCGTCCCTGCTCGCGCTGGCCGACCAGGTCGTCGACGTCGAGGCGCGAGAGGTGGTGGGGTCGTGACCGACCCGCTGCGGCAGCTCCTGCCATTGCTCGAGATCCGCTGGGGCCGGGTGGCCCGTGCCGTCACGCTCGGCACGCTGACCCTGGTGTGCGCGATCGGGCTGGCGGCCGCGGCCGCGTGGCTCGTCGCGCGTGCCTCGCAGATGCCACCCGTGCTGGTGCTGTCCGTGGCGGCCGTCGGCGTGCGCGCGTTCGGCACGGGCCGGGCGTTCTTCCGCTACCTCGAGCGGCTCGCGTCCCACGACGTCGCGCTGCGGGGCATGGCCGCGCTGCGTGCCAACCTGTACGACCGGATCGCCCGCGGCGGCGCCGACGTCGTGGCGCTGCGGCGTGGCGACCTGCTCGCGCGGGTCGGCAACGACGTCGACGACGTGGGGGACGTCGTCGTCCGAGCGCTCATCCCTGGTGCCGTCGCTGTCGTCACGGGGATCGGCTCCGTCGTGCTGGTGGGGGTCTTCCTGCCCCCTGCCGGGCTCGTGCTGCTGGCCGGCCTGCTCCTGACCGGTGTGGTCTCCCCGTGGCTGGCGTCCCGCGCGTCGGCGTCCGTCGAGGTGCGGGGCGCGGCGGCGCGCGGCGAGGTATCGGCGCGCACGCTCGAGCTGTTGGAGGACGGCCAGCAGCTCCGGGTCGCCGGGCGGCTCGCCGACCGCCGGGCCGGCCTGGCCGCGGCTGAGGACCGCCTCGCCGCCGCGACCGACGACGGCGCGCGCGTCGCGGGCGTCTCCGCCGGCCTCGAGGCGGGTGCCCAGACCCTCGCCGTGCTCGGCTGCCTGCTGCTCGGCGTCCCGGCGGCGCTCGCCGGGGACCTCGCCGCGACCGAGCTCGCCGTGGTCGTCCTGACCCCGCTGGCCGTGTTCGAGGTGACCGCGGCCCTGCCTGCCGCCGCGGTCCAGCTGCGCCGGTCCCGTGCGGCGGCGCGGCGCCTGCTCGAGCTGCTCTCGTCGTCCGACGCCCCGGCACGGCCCGGACCCGACGGACCGCAGACCCGGGCCGGTGCGTCCGGCCGGCTGGTCCTGGACGGCGTCGCCGCCGGGTGGGGCGGCCCGGCGGGTACGTCGGTCGTCGAGGGCGTCGACCTCGCCGTCGGGCCGGGCTCGGTCGTCGCGCTGGCCGGGGCGTCGGGCGTCGGCAAGTCCACGCTGCTGCTCACGGCCGCCGGGCTCCTCGCGCCCGCGGAGGGCGAGGTGCACGGGCAGGGCCTCTTCGTCGCCGAGGACGGCCACGTCTTCGGCACCACCGTGCTGGAGAACCTTCGCGTGGCCCGGGCGGACGTCGACGAGCGCGAGGCGCACGACGCCCTGGCCGCCGTCGGGCTCGACGACTGGCTCGACGGGCTGCCCGACGGCCTCGGCACGCTGCTGGACACCGGCGGCAGCGACGTCTCGGGCGGTGAACGACGACGCCTCCTCGTCGCGCGGGCGCTGCTCGCTCCGCAGCGTGTGCTGCTGGTCGACGAGCCGGCGGAGCACCTCGACGCCCGTACGGCCGACGCGCTCGTCGAGACCCTCGCGAAGATCGCCCGCACCAGCGGCCGGGCCGTGGTGGTCGCCTCCCACCGCCTCGCCCCGCTCGGAGCGGCCGACGAGGTGCTCCTGCTCGGGCACGACGACGCGGATCCGGCCGGCGTGCCGGCTCGCGTCGTCGCGCGGGGCACCCATGCCGAGCTGCTCCGTGACGTCCCGGCCTACCGCTGGGCCGCGACCCAGGAGCTGACGTCGGGCGGAGCCGGCCCTGGCTCCGCCTGAGCGGACCCTGGGCGTCCCGCACCCCTCCCAGGGTGCGGTTGGGGGTCATCCCTGATGCCCCGGCCTCCCGGGCGTCCGTAGCGTTCCAGCCATGATCAGGATCGACTCGCTCACCAAGCGCTACGGGACCTTCGCCGCCGTCGACGACGTCTCGTTCACCGCGTTCCCCGGTCGTGTCACCGGCTTCCTCGGTCCCAACGGTGCCGGGAAGTCCACCACCCTGAGAGCCCTCACCGGTCTCGCGACCCCGACGGCGGGTCGCGCGACGGTGCTGGGCCACCGCTACCAGGACCTGCCGAACCCCGGCCTCGACGTCGGCGTCCTGCTCGACGCCTCCGCCCTGCACGGCGGACGCACCGGCCGCGAGACGCTGGTCCTGTCCCAACGCACCATGGGGCTCCCCCCGATCCGGGTCGACGAGATGCTCGACCTGGTCGGGCTGACCTGGGCCGAGGGGAAGCGCCGCGTCCGCGACTACTCGCTCGGCATGCGCCAGCGTCTCGGGATCGCGACCGCCCTGATGGGTGACCCGAAGGTCCTCGTCCTCGACGAGCCCGCCAACGGGCTCGACCCGGCCGGCATCCGCTGGATGCGCGACCTCCTGCGCGGCTTCGCCGACGACGGCGGGACGGTCCTGCTGTCCAGCCATCTGCTCTCCGAGATCGAGATGATCGCGGACGACATCATCATGATCGGCCGCGGCCGCATCGTCGCCTCCGGGGCGACCCACGAGCTGCTCGCCGGGGTCGGCACGCTGGTGCGGTCCGACGACGGCACGCTGCTCGTCGACGCCCTCACCTCCGCAGGCTTCCAGGCCACACGACGACCTGACGGCGCGGTGGCCACCGATGCCGACCTGGAGACCGCCGGCCAGGTCGCGTTCCGCGCCGGGCTGCCCGTCACCGAGCTGCGCTCCGCGGACGGCCACGGCCTGGAGGACATGTTCCTCGAGCTCACCGCATCCGACCAGCGCGAGGAAGCTCCCTCGCGACGCACCTTCTTGCCGAACGGAGTCGCAGCATGAGCGCCCCAGTCCTGGACCCGACCGTCGTCGGGCCACGCGCCACCACCGCACGACCGCGCATCCCCATGACCCGGCTGGTCGACGTCGAGTTCCGCAAGCTGGTCGACACCCGGTCGAGCCGGTGGCTGCTCGCCGCCGTGCCCCTGCTCACCCTCGTGGTCGTCACCGGCGTCACCCTCTGGGGCAGCGACGAGGAGGTGACCTTCGGCATGCACACCACGACCAACATGATGCCGATGGAGCTCCTTCTTCCGCTGGTCGCCGTCCTGTCCGTGGCCGGCGAGTGGAGTCAGCGGAGCGCGCTGACGACGTTCGCGCTGGTTCCTCGCCGTGGCCGCGTCCTGTCTGCCAAGGCCGCCGCCCTGCTGGTCGCGACGCTCGCGGCGACGGCGACCGTCCTCGCTCTCAGCGCGATCGGCACGGTGGTCGCGGCGCAGGTCCGCGGCATCGGGACCGTCTGGGACCTCCCGCTCGAGCTGGCGCTGCGCCTCGCTCTCGCGAACGTCGTCGCCGTGGCGTTCGGGTTCCTCGTCGGTGTCGCGATCCGCAGCACGGCGCCGGCGATGGTCGCCTACCTCGCCTTCATGTTCGTGGTGCCGATCCTGTCCAGCATGGTCGCCGGCATGTGGAGCTGGTGGGCCGAGAACGGCCCCTGGATCGACCTGAGCTGGTCGACGGCCTTCGTCACGGCACCCGAGATCACCGGCGAGCAGTGGGCCCAGGTGGGTACCTCGACGCTGATCTGGATCGTGGTGCCGCTGGCGCTCGCGACGCGACGGGTGCTCCGGACCGAGATCCGCTGAGCGCTCAGCGGGCCAGCAGCGACATCGCCGCGGCCCTGCCCGGGATCCCGCTGACGCCACCGCCACGGCGTGCCCCGGCACCGGCCAGCACCACCCGCGGATGGACGGTCTCGACGCCCCACGTCCCGGGAGCGTCGAGGCCGTCCGTCCCGTCGTCGCCGTCCGTCTCCGACCACGGCCACGACAGGTCCCGGTGGAAGATGTGCCCGCCCGGCAGCCCGACGCTGCGCTCCAGGTCGACGGGCGTGCGCGCCTCGAGGCACGGCTGCCCGTCCGGCGACCGCCACAGCACGTCCTCGACCGGCTCGGCCAGCACCGAGTCGAGCGAGCGCAGCGTGGCCGCGAGCGCCCTTTCCCGCGCGCCCTCCGGATCGTCGCGGAACAGCCGCGCGGGCATGTGCAGGCCGAACAGTGTCAGGGTGTGCGCCCCGGCCGCCCGCAGGTCCGGCCCGAGGATCGAGTCGTCCGTCAGCGAGTGGCAGTAGATCTCGCAGGGCGGCACCTCGGGGACCTGCCCCGCCGCGGCCTGGCGGTGAGCCGCCTGGAGCTGGCCGTACGTCTCGTTGACGTGGAACGTCCCCGAGAACGCCGCCACGGGGTCGATGCCCTCACGCAGCCGGGGCAGCCGGCGCAGCAGTATGTTGACCTTCAGCTGGGCACCTTCGGGCGCCGCAGCGGTGGCGCGTCCCGACGGCGCCGCGCCGGTAGCGGCGAGCAGCGCGTCCAGCGTGGCGGGGGCCGCCCCGCTCACGACCGTCCCGGCGCCCACGGCGTGCGTGCCGCCGTCGGCGTCGGTCCACGTCACCTCGGCGTCGGAGCGCGACGACCCGGGGCCGACGCCGGTGACGTCCGCACCGGTGACGACGGTGGCGCCCGCTGCCAGGGCGGCATCGCGCAGGGCGCCCGAGACCGCGCCCATGCCGCCCACCGGCACGTCCCAGTCGCCCGTCCCACCGCCGATGACGTGGTACAGGAAGCAGCGGTTCTGGATCAGCGAGGTGTCGTCGAGGTCGGCGAACGTGCCGATGAGCCCGTCGGTGGCCACCACGCCACGCACCACGTCCGAGCCGAACGTGGCGCGCAACGTCTCGCCCAACGGCTGCTCGACGACGGCACGCCAGGTCTCGTCGTCGGCCACCAGGGCGCGGGCCTCGGCGCGGGAGACCAACGGCGCCGTCACCGTGGGGAAGAGCCGCTCGGCCAGACGTCCGAGCCGGGCGGAGAAGTCCTGCCAGGCGGCGTGGTCCGGGCCGGCGCCCAGCGCCTCGAACGAGGCGCGCGTCGCGGCGTCGGACCCGTTGTCGATCAGGAGGCCGCCCCCGCCCAACGGGGTGTACGAGGAGAACCTCCGGCGACGCAGAGTGAGGCGCAGGCCGAGCTCGTCGACGACCTGGCGCGGCAGCAGGGAGACGAGGTAGGAGTAGCGCGACAGGCGCGCGTCGACGCCGTCGAACACGCGCGCGGACACCGACGCCCCACCCACCTCCGCGAGACGTTCCAGCAGCAGCACGGAGCGCCCGGCGCGGGCGAGGTAGGCGGCAGCGGTCAGGCCGTTGTGGCCGGCGCCGACGATCACGGCGTCGTAGCGGGCGGCGAGGTCCGGTGCGCTCATGCGCGTCATCCTGGCACGGCGTCTCGGGTAACGTCCGAACGGTGAAGATCCTCGTGCCGAGCAACGTGCCCTTCGACCTGACCATCGACGTCGAGGGGGTCGAGGTCGCCCCCTACGTGATGCGTGAGGAGGTGCCGGACGAGCACCTAGACGCCGAGGCGATGGTCACGTGGGCGAGCCCGCAGCGCGTCATGGACGACGCCGCGCGCCGGCTGTCCCGGCTTCGCTGGGTGCAGACCCTCAACGCCGGACCGGACCAGGCGCTGGCTACCGGGTTCGCGCCGGACGTGGTCATCGCCTCAGGCCGGGGGCTGCACGACACGACGGTCGCGGAGCACACCCTGGCGATGCTGCTCGCCTCCGTGCGCCGGCTCGACCGCACGCTGGCGGCACAGCGGCGGCACGAGTGGGACCGGGACCTGGGCCGTGAACAGGCCCACGCGGAGTCCGAGTTCACGCTGCGCGGTGCCCACGTGGTGATCTGGGGCTTCGGCTCGATCGCGGCCGTCCTGGCACCGCAGCTCGCGGCGCTGGGCGCCCGCGTGACGGGTGTGGCGTCGTCGGACGGTGAGCGCTACGGCCACCCGGTCGTGGCGGCGTCGCGCCTGGCAGAGGTGTTGCCGACGGCGGACGCCCTGGTCTCGCTGCTGCCCGCGACGCCGCAGACGCACCACGCGCTCGACGCCTCCGTGCTGGCGATGCTGCCCCCGCACGCGCGCTTCGTGAACGCCGGCCGCGGCGCCACGGTGGACGAGGCGGCCCTGGTCGCCGCGCTCCGCTCGGGCGCGCTGGCCGGCGCCGCGCTGGACGTCACCGAGACCGAGCCGCTCCCCGCGGACTCCGAGCTGTGGGACGCTCCGGGGCTCGTCCTCACCCCGCACGTCGCCGGCGGGCGCCCGCAGGGCGCCGCGCGGTTCGTCGCCGAGCAGGCACGGCGATGGCTGGCCGGCGGCGCCGCGGAGCTGCGCAACGTCGTCGACCGCTGACTCAGCGGGCGGCCCGGCCCCGCTGCCGCACGTGGCGGCGCTCCTGGAGGTAGGTCGCACCGATGGTGACGAGGAAGAAGAAGCCGACGCTCTTGAGGCGCTCCTCGGGCGGCGTCGTCGCGAGGACGACCACGAGCAGGGCCAGCACGACACCGAGGTAGAGGGCGAACCAGAGGTGACGGCGCGTGTCATCGTCGTCGCGCGCCACCCAGTAGCGCGTGGTGAGGAACGACGCCGCCACCGGCCCGACCAGGGCCACGGCGGAGTTGAGGCTGTCGGCGTCCAGCACGGGTGCTCCTTGTCGGTCGATCGGTGGGTTGGTGGCCCGGCGACCGAGCCTAAGGCGTGTGCCGTCGCGGAGCCGTGGACGATGTCCGGAATTCTCGTGGACCACCGCCGCCTGGTGGCCCACGATGTGCTGATGGTCTTGCCGACACCCGAGCTGCACACCTCTCGTCTGCACCTGCGGCCCTTCGCCGGGGCCGACGCCGATCACCTGTTCGCGATGCACACGGATGCCGAGGTGATGCGCTACTGGGACTCCCCGCGCTGGACGGACCGCGTTCGCGCCGATCGGTTCGTCGAGGTCTGCGAGAGGCTCGCGCAGGAGGGTTCCGGCGCCCGGGTCGCGATCGACCGCGTCTCGGACGGGGCCTTCGTGGGGTGGTGCGCCGTGTCGGCCTGGAACCCCGACTTTCGCAGCGCGTCGCTGGGCTACTGCCTGGACCGGTCCGCGTGGGGTCACGGCTACATGACCGAGGCGGCGCACGCCCTGCTGCGCTGGGCGTTCGACACGCTGGACCTCAACCGCGTCCAGGCCGAGACGGACACCCGCAACCTCGCCTCCGCGCGGGTCCTGGAGAAGCTGGGGTTCGTGCACGAAGGGACGCTGCGGGAGGACTGCGTCGTGGACGGTGACGTGTCCGACAGCCGGGTGTACGGGCTGCTCCGGCGTGAGTGGCGGCCGTCGGACGCGCCTCGGCCGGTTCCTGCGGCCGACCGCGACCCCTCGCGCTAACCGCCGAGGGCCAGTGACGCACCCGCCCCCGCTGCGAGCAGGCCGACGACGGGCGTCCAGCACCGGTCGTCGGCGCGGGCGAAGCCAGTGCCGCGCACGCGCTTGAGGACGCCGACGTACCGCCCGTCCCCGACGACGCGCGCGACGAGGACAACGAGCGCGGCGATACCGCACCAAGCCCACCAGGCACCGGGAGCGCCGAGTCCGAGCGCGAGCACGACCGCGACGTAGCCGAGCAGCGCCGCGGCGACCGCGAGCGTCGCCCATCGGCCGGGCAGACCGACCGGCTCACGGGTGCCCGCCCGCTGCGGCAGGACGTCTCGCGGACCGCCTGAGGCCCCGGCGGCCCACGCCACGTGGAACCCGGCCGCCACCGCCGCCACCAGCGCCGCGCTCCCGATGATCACCCACCACGCCCACGGGGGCACAGCTCCGGCCGCGGCGAGCGACAGCAGGCCGGCAGCGGTGAACAGCGGCCAGGCCAGGTACCAGCGGACGAGCACGAGGAACAGCACCGCCGAGGCCAGGCACATCACCCCGATCGTCACCGGGACGGAGGCGCCGAGCAGGACGCCGGCGGCGGCCCACCAGGCGATCGAGGTGAGGTGCCAGGCACCGCGCAGCAGTCCATCGGCGTCCCGGCGCGGCACCCGGATCCGCCAGCCGGGCGCGGCGAGGAGCGGTCGCAGGACGACGACCTCGCCGAGCACGGAGTGCAGGATCCCGACGAGGACGAGGAGCAGAGCGGCACCGACCAGCATGATTCCTCCATACGGTTACGTATGGTCACGCTAACCGTACGGTAGCGTATGGTCAACGCATGGCTTCCCGCTCCGCCTCCGACTGGGTCCGCGGTGCGGCGCGCCGCCTCGCCGCCGACGGCGTCGACGCCGTGCGCGTCGAGCCCCTCGCCACCGAGCTCGGCGTGTCCAAGGGCAGCTTCTACTGGCACTTCACGAACCGGGACGCCCTGCTCGACGCCGTTCTCGTGCACTGGCAGCACGCCGGGGTCGCCGACGTGATCGCCGAGCTCGAAGACACCGCGCGGTATCCCGAGGCACGCCTGCGCGAGCTGCTGCGCCACTCCTTCGACCACACCGATCGGGGCTTCGACGTCGGGGTCCGGGCCTGGGCGGCGCGCGACGCCCGCGCACGCGCCGCTGCGAGCGCGGTCGACGCCGCCCGCACCGACTACCTGACCCGCCTGCTGTCCGAGGCCGGCGCGGCCGACCCCCACCGCCGCGCCGCCGTCCTCTACCGGACTCTGCTCGGGGACTACGCGATGCGGCACGCGGGCGGTGAGGCCCTCGGCCGGGGCGCGATCGCCGCGCTGGTGAGCTGGAGCCTCGAACCGCCGACGGACGGCGCGGCCACCCGCGAACCGGCTACCAGCGACCCTGCCGCGGGCGCGGCTGGCAACGGGGGCACGTGAACGACGAGCGGTTCATGAACTCGTCGCGACGCACCGGCGTCGCGCACCGGGGGCACGGCTCGCCGGCCTGCCCGTAGACCGCCAGGGAGCGGGAGAAGTAGCCCGACTCACCGTTGACGTCGACGTAGAGCGCGTCGAAGCTCGTGCCACCCTGGCCGAGCGCCTCGGTCATCACCTCGGCCGCCGCGTCGAGCACGCGGTGCACCACCGGCCGCGTCATCGTGTCGGTGGCGCGGGCGAAGTGCACGCGAGCACGCCACAGCGCCTCGTCCGCATAGATGTTGCCCACGCCGGAGACCACCGTCTGGTCGAGCAGCGCACGCTTGATCCCGGTCCGACGACGGCGCACCGCCGCCACCACGAGTTCGCGGTCGAGCGCGGGGTCCAGCAGGTCGCGGGCGATGTGCGCCACCGGCTCGGGCACCGCGGGCAGCGGCGAGCCGTACCCGCCGGGCGCGCCGTCCGCCGTCGGTGCCAGGTCGGTGACCGAGAGATGACCGAAGGTGCGCTGGTCGACGAAGTCCACGTAGCGCGCACCCGAGGGCGCTCCCTCGACGTGCAACCGGACGCGCAGGTGGGGGTGCGTCCACTCCCCCGCGACCGCCGGGTCGCGGACGAGGAGCTGGCCGGACATGCCGAGGTGCGCGAGCAGCGCCGCCGACGGCTCGTGACCCGGCTCGTCGAGCGGGAGCCACAGGTACTTGCCGCGGCGCGCCGCGCCGACGACGCGCCGGCCGCGGAGCTGGTCGGCGAAGCCGCCCGGGCCGCCGTCGTGCCGGCGCACGGAGTAGTCACGGAAGACCTCGGCGTCCTGCACCACGGCGCCGACGACGAGCCGGTCGAGACCGTCGCGCACGGTCTCGACCTCGGGGAGCTCAGGCACCGACGGGGATCGCCGTGATCGCGCGGTAGGCCTGCTCGGCGGCGGCCTGCTCCGCGTGCTTCTTCGCGGTGCCCCGGCCGATGCCGATCACCGGGCCAGCCGTCACCTGCGCCTCGAACCGGCGCGCGTGCTCGGGGCCGTCCCCGACGACCGAGTAGACCGGCGCACCGAAGCCCCGCTCCGCGGCGGCCTCCTGCAGGGACGTCTTCCAGTCGAGGCCGGCGCCGAGGTCCGCGGCGTGGTCGAGGGTCTCGTCGACGAGCCGGTGCACCAGCTCGCGGGACACCTCGAGACCGTGCGAGAGATAGGTGGCACCGAGGAGCGCCTCGACGGTGTCCGACAGGATCGAGTCCTTGTCGTACCCGCGGGTGCGCATCTCGCCCTTGCCGAGCAGCACGTAGCGCCCGAGCTCGAGGCGGCGGGCGATCGCCGCGAGGGACCGCTGGGACACGGTCGCGGCGCGCATCTTCGCCAGCTCACCCTCGGGCTTGCCGGGGTGCCGTCGGTACAGCGCCTCCGTCACCACGAGGCCGAGCACGGTGTCGCCGAGGAACTCGAGCCGCTCGTTCGTGGGGATCCCGCCGGCCTCGTGCGCGAAGGAACGGTGCGTCAGGGCAAGCACGAGAAGCTCGGGATCCAGATGGACCCCGAGCTTCTCGAGGAGATCACGCGGCGCCGGCCTCCCGGAAGAAGCTGCGGGGCCGGTTGCAGGCATCTCAGCCGGCGTGCTCGGTACGCAGCGCCTCCGCGTACTGACGACCCTTGTACGCGCCGCAGGTCGGGCACGCAGTGTGGGACAGCTTCTGTCCCTTGCAGCTCGGGCACGTGGTGAGGGTCGCCGCGGTGGTCTTCCACTGCGATCGACGCGCACGGGTGTTGCTGCGCGACATCTTGCGCTTCGGAACAGCCACGGTCAGCTCTCTTTCGTCTCGTCGGACACGCTCGACTGCTCGAGCATGGTCTGCAGCGCCGCCCAGCGAGGGTCGACGACGTCATGGTGGTGCTCGGGGTCGTCCGCCAGCCGCGCTCCGCACTGGGAGCACAGCCCGGGACAGTCCGGCCGGCACAGCGGTTGAAATGGTAGTGCAGTCACGAGCGAATCCCGAACCACGGGCTCGATGTCCGCCAGGTCGTCGGTCAGCTCCGGCTCGTCCTCGGCCTCGTCGTCGCCCGACTCGTCGGCCGCCTGGGCCCGCTCCGGGTAGACGAAGAGCTCCTGGACGCGCACCGTCACCTCGTCACGGACCTCGTCGAGGCACCGCACGCACTCCCCCACGGCCGTCCCCCGGACGACGCCGGAGACCAGCACGCCCTCCATCACCGACTCGAGGCGCAGCCCCAGCGTGAGGTCGGCCCCCTCGGGCACTCCGATGACCGCCGTGCCCAGGTCGGCAGGCGCGGCGACGACACGCGCGACCTCCCGCATGGTGCCGGGACGTCGCGACAGCTCGTGCGTGTCGAGCACGAGTGGCGATCGCTTGTCGGTCGTGATGAGCAGCTCCTGAGGATGGGCGCGCCGAGAGCGGCACACGCAGGTGGTGGGGATTCTGTGGTCCGAGCGGACCAGCGCTCCATTCTACGCGATCCCCCGACCTCGGCCAACGGTGCGACGGCGTGACGTGCGCAACGCCGACCGCTCAGGCGCTGCGTTCCTGTGCACGGTCGCCGTTCTGGGGCCACTCCGGGTCCTGGACGGCATCCCAGCGCACCCGCGGCGCACCGGTGTTCAACCGGTCGGCGAGCTTGGCGCGGCCGGCCTGGACCTGGGCACTCAGCTTGCCGAGGTCGGCCTCGAAGTCGGCGAGCCGCCCGTCGCAGTACTCGTCGGCGTCCGTGCGCAGCGCGGCGGCCTGCCGCTCGGCGTCGGCGACGATCTCCGCGGCACGCGACTCGGCCTGCACGACGACCTGCTCGGCCTGCACCAGCTCGATCGCCCGTGCCCGGGCCGTCGCGAGGACCTCCTCGGCCTGGCGATGCGCGTTCTCGAGCGTCCGCTCGGCATCGGCGAGGACGTCGTCGGCCCGTGCGACCTGCGTCGGCAACGCGTCACGCAGCTCCTCGACCAGAGCCAGAGCCTGCTCACGGTCGACCTTGACGTTCGTCGACAGCGGCGACGTACGCGCGTTCTCGATGAGAGCGGCCAGGTCGTCGATGATCTCGAGCAGTCCGGCGGTCGGGTTCTGTGTCTCGGTCATGTGGTGCTCCTCACGCTCGGTGCGCGACGGCGGCGCGCACCGCCTCGGCCGCGGCGGGCGGCACGAGGTCGTCGATCGGCCCGCCGTAGCGGGCGATGTCCTTGACCAGCGACGACGCCACGTGGGCGTAGCGCTGCTCGGCCGGCAGGAAGACGGTCTCCACGCCGCTCAGGTGTCGGTTCATCAGGGCCATCGGATGCTCTCCGTCGAAGTCCGCGCCACCCCGCAGGCCCTTCACCACGGCACTGGCCCCGACCTGTCGGCAGAACTCGACCAGCAGACCGGGCACGGGTTCCACCCGCACCGCAGCGAGGTCCGGGTCCTCCGCGAGCGCGCCGCGCACCACCTCGATCCGTTCGTCAGGTGTCAGAAGGGCGGACTTGGAGGCGTTGCGGGCCACACCGACCACGACGACCTCGAACAGGCGCGCCGCGCGGCGCACGATGTCGAGGTGTCCGAACGTGATCGGGTCGAAGGACCCGGGACAGACTGCGATGCTCACGCCCCGACGCTAACGCGGTGGGCGCCGGATCCGGCCGAGGCTCCCCGGAGTGGCCCGCAGCCGACCGCGACCGGCCTCAGGACCGCTCGGCCGGTTCCGCGTAGTGCACCGCCGTGTCCCCGTAGGTCTTCGTGGCGATGGCCGCCAGCCCGTCCGGCCAGTCCGGTTCGCCGCTGCGCCGCGCGCGCTCGACCACGACGACCGCCTCCGGTGCGAGCACGCCCGGCACGGCCAGGTCGGCGAGGATCCCCGCCAGCACCGTGCCGGACAGGTCGTACGGCGGGTCGACGAGCACCAGGTCGAGGGGTCCGCCCGGACCGTCCGCGACGCCGTCGGCCGCCAGCCGTGCCGTGCAACGCTCCGCGGGCTCGGCCAGGACGCGTACGGTGCCGCCCAGCCCGAGGGTCTCGACGTTGCGCCGGGCGACCTCGGCGGCCCTGCGCGCCGACTCCACCAGCAGCACCTGCGCCGCACCACGGCTGGCGGCCTCGATCCCCAGCGCCCCGGACCCGGCGAAGAGGTCCAGGACCCGACCGCCGTCGATCACCCCGTAGTGCTCCAGACGGGAGAACATCGCCTCGCGGACACGTTCGCTGGTGGGCCGGGTGCCCGACGGCGGCACCGCGAGGGTGCGCCCGCCGACGGTACCGGCGACGATCCTGGTCATGCCGCCGAGCGTAGCCGCCGTGGGTCAGTCGGACGGGAGCGCGACCTCGGCCACCACGGGACGGTGGTCGCTGCCCGTGCGCCCGAGCGTGGCGACCCGCGTGATCTCTGCACCTCGCGCCAGCACGTGGTCGATGCGGACCACGGGCAGGGCGGCCGGGAACGTGAAGCCCCACCCGGCAGGCGTCGCCACCTGGTCGAGCACAGGATCCAGGGCACGGTCGGCGAGAGTGGTGTTGAGGTCGCCACCCACGACGATCGCGGACGAGGAGTCCTCCGCCAGCACCTCCGCGAGCATCCGCAACGACGCGTCCCGCGGTCCGGAGCCGAACCCCTGGAGACCCAGCCGGACGGACGGCGCGTGCACGGCGTACACCCGCACGTCCGAGCCGTCCGGGGTGTCGACGACGACCCGCAGGCCGCGCTCCCACGACGCGTCCACGTCCGGCGGGCGGATATCGACCGGCTCGCCACCGACCAGCGGGAACCGTGACCACACGCCGACGGTCCCCTCGACCGCTCGGTACGGCAGATCCTCGGCGAAGGCCCCGGTGAACGCCTCGTCGAGCTGCGGCGTCACCTCCACCAGCGTCACGACGTCGGGCTCCGGCTCGAGCAGCACCGCTGCGGTCGCGCCCGGTTCGGCGTTCGTGTCGGCGACGTTGTGGTGCACGACGACGAGGTTCGGCCGGGGCGCCGGCGTCGCGGAGGAGAAGGGCCAGCAGACCCACAGCCATATGCCGGTGGCGAAGAGCACCGAGAGCCCGGCACCCGTCGCCCGCCGCCGCGCCGCCAGCACACCCAGCACCAGCAGCACCAGGCAGGACCACGGCAGGAACGTCTCCACCAGGCTGCCGAGGCCGCCGACGTCCGGCAGCGCTCCGTGGGCGACCAGCAGCAGACCTGTCGACGCCGCCACCACGGCCAGGACCGTCCCGGAGCGTCCGTCCGCCGGCAGCCCTGCCGCCCGGATCGAGGGCCGGTCCTGCGGTCGGCTCGACGGCCGCTTTCCCGGACGGGCCGCAGGCCGAACTGCCCGGCCCGAGCGGCGAGCGGCCGGCCGTCGCCGGGGGCGCGCCGGGCGGCCGGGCGTCGCGACGGTGTTCACGACCCGACCGTATCCAGCGGCGGCGGACCGCGCCGGTCGCCACGCTCAGGCCCGTTCCAGGAACTCCTCCTGCTCGGCATCGAGCTGCGCGGCGATGGCGTCCCGGAGCGCCGGGTGGCCGCTCAGCCCCGGGTCCGCCGCGACCACCTGCGAGGCCTCGGCGCGCGCCTCGGCGATCAGGTCGGCGTCCTTGACCACACGCAGCAGCCGCAGCGAGCTCGACCGGCCGGACTGGGCGGCCCCCAGCACGTCGCCCTCCGACCGCAGCTCGAGGTCCAGGGTGGCGAGCTCGAAGCCGTCGGTCGTCGCCGCGAGCGCCTCGACGCGGGCCGCCGCGGGCGTCCCGGGCTGCGCCGTGGAGACCAGCAGGCACAGGCCAGGATGGCCCCCGCGCCCGATGCGGCCGCGCAGCTGGTGGAGCTGGGAGATGCCGAACCGGTCGGCGTCGAACACCACCATGACGGTGGCCTCCGGCACGTCCACCCCCACCTCCACGACCGTGGTGGACACGAGCACGGGCGCCTCGCCGGACGCGAACCGCGCCATGGCCGCGTCCTTCTCGGCCGGCGGGAGCTGGCCGTGCAGCACTCCGACCTCGATCTCCGCGAGCCGCGGCATCGAGCGCAGCATGTCGGCGACCTCCAGCACGGCCCGCAGCGGCGCACGGTCGGAACCCTCGCCGTCGGACAGGTCGAGGAACTCGGGGACGTCGTCGAACTCCGCCGTGCGTGCGCTCGCGCCGCCGGGCACGTCGACGTCGTCGTCCGGGTGGATGCGGGGGCACACCACGTAGGCGCGCCGGCCCGCGTCGACCTCCTCGCGCACCTTCTCCCACACACGTTCGTTCCAGCGCGGGTTGGCAGCCGGCACCACGTGGGAGGTGATGCCCGCCCGCCCCGCGGGCAGCTCCGTCAGCGTCGAGGTCTCCAGGTCGCCGAACACCGTCATCGCGACGGTGCGCGGGATCGGCGTCGCCGTCATGACCAGGAGGTGCGGGGCGACGCGGCCCTTGGCCCGCAGCGCGTCCCGCTGCTCGACGCCGAACCGGTGCTGCTCGTCGACCACCACGAGGCCGAGGTCCGCGAACTGCACCTGCTCGCCGAGCAGGGCGTGCGTGCCGACCACGATCCCTGCCTCGCCGCTCGCCGCCTGCAGCAGGGCCTCCTTGCGTGCGGCGGCGCCCAGCGAGCCGGTGAGCAGGGCGACCCGGGTGCCGTGCGCGGCACCGCCGAGCAGCCCGCCCTCGGCCAGCGGACCGAGCATCCCGCGCAGGGTGCGGGCGTGCTGGGCCGCGAGCACCTCGGTCGGCGCGAGCAGCGCCGCCTGCCCACCGGCGTCGACCACCTGGAGCATGGCGCGCAGGGCCACCACGGTCTTTCCCGAGCCGACCTCGCCCTGCAGCAGCCGCTGCATCGGCCGGCATTGCGAGAGCTCGGCGGCGACCTGCTCGCCCACCTGACGCTGACCGTCGGTGAGCGTGAACGGCAGCGTCGCGTCGAAGTCGTCGAGCAGGCCCGCCGGGCGCGGTGGCCGGGCCGTGGCCTCCTCCGCGGCGGCGCGGGACCGGCGCTCGGCCAGCGCGGACTGCAGCACGAACGCCTCCTCGAACCGCAGCCGACGGCGGCCCCGCTGCCAGTGCTCGGCCGAGTCGGGCACGTGCACGGCACGCAGGGCGTCGAGGCGTGTCGGGAGGCCGAGCCGCGCCCGGACCTCGTCCGGCACCGGGTCGTCGACATCGTCCTCGGTCAGCGGGTCCAGCACCGTGCGCACCGCCCGCTGGATGCGCCACGTCGGGACGGAGGCGGTCGCCGGGTAGATGGGGATGGGGCGTGACGCCTCGACCATCGCCTCCTCGTCGTCGTCCGCGTCGACGCCCACCAGGATGTAGTCCGGGTGGGTGAGCTGGCGGGTGCCGCGGTACTCGGAGACCACGCCGGTGAACAGCCCGGACCGGCCGGGGCGCAGCTTGTCCTCGTGCGGGCGCAGCGCACCGGCACGCTTGGCGAAGAACGTCAGGCCGAGCTCGTGGTGCCCGTCGGTGACGGTCGCCTGCAGCAGCGCCCCGCCGCGGCTGCGCATCGGGCGCACCGTAGCCCGGGCGACGCGCGCCATGACCGTCACGTGCTCGCCGAGCTGCAGCTGGTTCATGTCCGTGAGGCGGCCCGGGTCGCCGTACCGCCGCGGATAGTGGCGCAGCAGGTCGTCGACGGTCTCCAGCCCCATCTTGGCCAGCGGTCCCGCCGCGCGCTTCCCGAGCGTCGTCGTGAGCGGCTCAGCCAGCCGTCCGGTCACCAGGCCTCCCTGCTCAGCACCCCGATCGCCGGTTCGTCCCCGGGATCCTCCGCCGGTTCGACGCCGATCCCCACCTGATCGCCAGCCCGCCCGGTGGGCAGCACGAGGACGTCGGCTCCCGCAGCGACCGACGCTGCGTGCTCGGCAAGCGACTCCACCACCTCCGCCGGCACGTCCAGGTCGGGCAGCAGCGCGACGATGCCCGCCTCTGCCCCGAGCGTCGGCACGAGCCGCGCCAGCTCGTCGGGCGCGTCCGCCGCGGCCGCCCGCGCTGCGCGCAACCGGTCGAGGGCCGCGCGGACGACGGCGGGGACGTCGGCGTGCTGCCGGGCATGACCTGCGGCGTCGAGCGCTCCCGCGAGCGCCGAGACGGCGGTCACCAGGTGCACGTCGCTCGCGGCAGGGACGACGACGACGACGGGCACGTCGGCGGGTTCCTCGGCCACCCCGTCGCGTCCGGCCAGCGCGTCGACCGCGTCCTGCAGCCCGGCGTCTCCGAGCACGGCCGGCGGCGCGAGGACGAGCACGTGCGGCGTCCCCGCGCCGAGGACCGCCTGCGCGAGGTCCTCCGCGACCGGAGGGACGTCGAGGTCGAGCAGGACGACGGCACCACCGGAGGCGAGCTCCGTGGCCAGGGCGGGGGCCGACGTCGTCGTCACGACCGCCCAGTCCGCTGGCGGCACGGCGAGGTGACGGACGTGCACCCGGGAGACGGCGCCGCGGCCCGACCATCGGCGCGTGACCTCGAGGGCCCGGTCCAGCTCCGGCGTGTGCACGTGGGCCTGCCAGACCGACTCGTCCTCGCCGGCCGCGTCGCCCGTGCCCCCGCCCACGACGACGACGGAGTTGCCCACCTCGTCGAGGTCGGCACGGAGGGCGTCGGCCACGGCTCCCGGCCGGAACCCCGAGGCGTCGGCGGCACGGTGGAGGACGAACATGAGCTCCACCTCGTCGCTCACCCCGGCCTCGCTCTCCGTCGCCGGGGACAGGTGACCGGTGCCGGTCCCGCCGTCCGAGCGCTGGTAGCCGTTGAGGTCCAGGTCGAGCAGCACGGGTTCCATAATGCCCTCGGGCTCCGACACTCCCCTGCGGCCGGGCGCCACGCCCACGAACCGTTGGGCCTCGGCGAGCGCGGCGAGCACGAGCAGCAGGCCGCACGCACCGGCGTCGAGCACGCCGGCAGCCCGGAGGGGAGCGAGCGTGCCCACGCTGCGCAGCGCGGCCTCCCGGGCGCCCCGGCGTGCGGCGTCCAGGACCGTGAGGCGCTCCGGCGCGCCCAGCGGGCCGACCATGCCACCGGCTTCGGCGTGTCGGGCCGCGGCGGCCGCGGAGTCCGCGGCCGTGAGGATGGTGCCCGGCGCCGGGTGCGCGACGGCCTGGCGCGCCGACCGCGCGGCGACGTCCAGCGCCACGCCGAGGCTGTCGCGCCGGCTCGCGGCGAGCGCCAGTCCTCGCCACCACTCGCTGAGGATCACGCCCGAGTTGCCACGGGCCTGCAGCAGCGCGGCCCGGGCGCCCAGCCGGAGCAGGCGTGCACCGCTCGCTCCGTCGTCCGCGTCGTGGATCGCGGCGCCGGCCTCCCGCACGGTGAGGTACATGTTGGTGCCGGTGTCGCCGTCGGCCACCGGGAAGACGTTCACGCCGTCGAGCCCCGTCCGAGCGGTGGCGAGGGCGTCGGTCGCGGCACGTGCCCACGCACGGACGACGGAGGCGTCGAGAAGCTCGGGCTGGACCACGTCCCCCACCGTAGCGGTGACCAACCCGACGTCGGCGCTGTTGAGCCCGGAGCCGTCTATCGGCTATCCTCGTGTGGTTGCCCGGACTTCCGGGCGCCCCCAGACCATCAACACCTCACGTCTTGCTGCCATGGTGCGCGGGACGTGCACGACGATTCAGGAGAAACCGTGGCTGCCAACTGCGACGTCTGCGGCAAGGGCCCGGGCTTCGGGCACAGCATCTCGCACTCCCACATCCGCACCAAGCGCCGCTGGAACCCGAACATCCAGCGCGTGCGTGCTGTCGTCGCGGGCACTCCCAAGCGCGTGAACGTGTGCACCTCGTGCCTCAAGGCCGGCAAGGTCCAGCGCAAGGCATGAGCCCGCGCCGTCTCGGCGCAACGACATGACAGACGCCCGTCGGGTCCTCCCGGCGGGCGTTCTGCTGTGCCCGGGACGTCCGCCGACGGCAAAGGATTCGTGAAGTGTTCACCCGTAGCTCTAGGCGAACCTTCCTCGACGTGGCAGTCTGATTTCATGATGGTGGAGACCGACAACGACGTGGTGATCCGTTCGGCGACGACCTCCGACGCCGCCGCGATCGCCCGGGTGCACGTGACCTCCTGGAAGAGCGCCTACTCGCACGTGCTCCCGGCCTCCTACCTCGACTCCCTGGACGTGGCGGAGCGCGCCGAGCGGTGGGAGACGATCCTGACCTCCGGCCGGGGCACCACCATCGTCGCGGAGGCCGACGGCCGCACCCTCGGGTTCGCCAGCTACGGCCCGTCCCGCGACGAGGACGCCGAGGACGGCTGCCTGGAGCTCTACGCCATCTATCTGGACCCCGAGGCGTGGGGGCGCGGCGTCGCCCGAGACCTCATGCGCACGGTGCTGGCGGACGTCTCGCCGACGGTGCGCATGACCCTGTGGGTCCTGAACGAGAACGCACGAGCCCACCACTTCTACCGCCGTCACGGTTTCCAGCCCGACGGCATCGAGCGCATCGAGGACATCGACGACGTGCCGGTGACGGAGATCCGCTTCCTCCGTGCCGCCGAGCGCTGACCCGTAGCGCAGCGGACGGTGCGGGCCGCGGGACGAGGCACGCGCCGGTAGCGGAGTGCAGGGGCAGCGCGACCGGCAGGACGAGCGCTGACCCGTAGCGCAGCGGACGGTGCGGGCCGCGCCGACCTTACGCCCTGAAGTGGTCCCATCCTTCCGGCTCGTGGGGCTCCTCGCCGTCGAGCAGCACCCGCGGTCCGTCACCGGCGACCTCCCCGACCTCGCCGATCTCACGGAACCCGGCGGGCAGCCCTTGGTCGGCGACCTCGGCGGGAAACGTGGCGAGGAGCCCGTGGTCCTCTCCCCCGGACAGCACCCAGCCGTGCGCCCGTTGCCAGCCGTCCGCGCTGTCGGCGCCGACCGCGAGCTCGACCGTTGCGGGGATCAGTGTCGTCACGTCGCGGGTGAGGTGGCCGCTGGCCAGGTCGATGGTGACGCCGCTGGCCCGGGCGAGCCGTCCGGCGTCTCGCAGCAGTCCGTCGGAGACGTCCAGCATGGCGCTGGCTCTCGCTGCAGCGGCGGCCGGGCCGTCGGCGAGCGGCGGCTCGGGGCGCAGGTAGGCGGCGACGTAGGGCGCGAGCGGCCCGGGTGCGCCCGGGAGCCCGTCGCCGGGCGTCGCCGCACCGGAGGCGAGCAGCGCGAGGCCGGCGGCGGAGGTGCCGAGGACCCCGGAGTGCGCGAGGACGTCGCCGGGTCGGGCCCCGGAACGCAGGACGGGCGCATGCCCGTCGAGGTCGCCGTGCACGGTGACGGCGACGACGATCGCGTCGCCTCCGGACAGGTCACCGCCGACGACGGCAGCACCGGCGGGGGTGGCGACGTCGGCGAGCCCGCGGGCGAACCCGGTGACCCAGTCGACGGGCAGGTCGTCCGGCACGACGAGGGACACGACGAGAGCCGTGGTCCGCGCACCCATCGCCGCGATGTCGGCGAGGTTCTGGGCGGCGGCTCGCCGTCCGACGTCGAACCCGGTGGACCAGGACCGGCGGAAGTGACGGCCTTCGACCAGCACGTCGGTCGAGACGACGGCTCGCCCGTCGGGTGCCCGCACGACGGCGGCGTCGTCGCCCGGCCCGACGTCGACGGCGTCGCCGGACGGCAGGAGCGGGAAGATGCGGGCCAGGAGCTCTGTCTCGTCGAGGTCACGCACTCGCTCGGTGGGGTCGGTCACGACGGAACCCTAACCGTCGGCCGGCCGGTCGCGGGCGGGTACCGTGGGCGCGTGCCCGTTCGTCGCCTCCGCGCGCTGCTCTGCCTGCCCGCCCTCGCACTGCTCGCTGCCTGCGCCCCCACGATCGGGGTCGAGGCCGCCGAGGACGCGACGAACCCGGAATGCGCGTCGGTGATGCTGGCCCTGCCGGACGTCGTCTCGGGCGACCTGGAGATGGCACGGACCAACTCGCAGGCGACCGCCGCCTGGGGCGTTCCCGGGGCTGCGGTGACCCTGCGCTGTGGCGTGACGCCGCCCGGCCCGTCCGCCGACTGCCAGCGCATCGAGTCCTCCAGCGGGACGGTGGACTGGATCGTGGCGAGCGGCGACGACGGCACCTGGCGCTTCACCACCTACGGTCGCGAGCCGGCCATCGAGGTGACGGTGCCGCCCGCGGTGACCCAGGACCACTCGACGTCGTTCATCGCGGACCTGACCCCGGCCGTCGACCTGGTGCCCGCCACCCGGCACTGCACCTGATTCCCACCCGTCCGAGGTAGTGCCAGTCCCGCCGAGGCCGTCAGGGGACCACGAGCTCCCCCAGCGGCCCCGGCGCGAAGGCCACCTCCCAGAGGAAGCTGTCCGGGTCCGTGAAGTATCCGGAGTAGCCTCCCCACTCACGCTCCACGGCGTCGCCGATGGTCGGTGCACCGGCACGGCGCGCATCGTCCAGCACCGCGTCCACCTCGTCGGGCCGGCCGACGTTGTGCGCCAGCGTCACGGGCGGCGTCCCACCGCGGAGGACGGGGCCGATCTCGTCGAGCGCGGCCTTCTCGTCCCACAGCGAGAGCACGAGGTGCGGACCGACCTGGAACATGAGGACTTCCCCGGGGACGTCCAGGTAGCTCTCCCAGCCGAGACCGTCCAGGTAGAAGCGACGGGTGGCGCCCAGGTCGGCGACGACGAGCGTGACAAGACTCAACCTCTGGTCCATGCGCTCACCGTGCCAGACGGGTCCGACACGACCCCGGAAAGGCGAGCCCGTGGTCAGCGAAGCCCGGTGGGCCGTTCCAGCGCGAGCTGGATCAGCTCGTCGACCAGCTCGGGATAGCTCAGGCCGGACGCCTCCCACATGCGCGGGTACATCGAGAACGGCGTGAAGCCCGGCATCGTGTTGATCTCGTTGACTATCACCTGCTCGTCCGGCGTCACGAAGACGTCCACCCGTGAGAGCCCCTCGGCCTCGACGGCCTCGAACGTGCGGACGGCGAGCTCGCGGATCCTGTCGACGACGGCGTCCGGCAGCTTGGCGGGGCAGTCCAGCTCCACGTGGGCCTCGTCGAGGTACTTGGCCTCGAAGTCGTAGAAGGCGTGCGTACCGTCGACGACGATCTCTCCCGGCAGGGAGGCTCGTGCCGCTTCCCCGCGACGGCCTCCCAGCACGGCGCACTCGATCTCACGGCCGTCGATGCCTGCCTCGACGACGACCTTGGGGTCGTGCTCCCGGGCCGCCTCGATCGCGGCCGGGAGCTCGGCGAGGTCGTCGACCCGGGTGATGCCCAGCGACGACCCGGCGCGAGCGGGCTTGACGAACAGCGGCAGGCCGAGCCGACCGATCCGGGCCACGCATGCCTCGGGGTCGGCCACCCACTCATGGGGCTTGACCACCTCGTAGGGTCCGACGGGCAGGCCGTGACCGGCCAGCACGAGCTTCATGAAGTGCTTGTCCATGCCGACGGCGGAGGCCAGCACGCCCGCCCCGACGTAGCGCACGTCGGCGAGCTCGAGCAGCCCCTGCACCGTGCCGTCCTCGCCGAACGGGCCGTGCAGCAGGGGGAAGACGACGTCGACCTCGCCGAGCAGGCTCGGCACCTGACCGGGCTCCAGCACGCGCAGCGCACCCTCGCCCGAGGTGAGGGACAGCACGACCTCCGTGCCGTCGTCGGACGTCACCTCGGGGAGCCGGCCGTCGGCGATCTGCCAGCGTTCGACGCGGTCCTCGGCGACCACCCAGCGGCCCGCGCGCGTGATCCCCACCGGGATGACGTCGTACCGGTCGCGGTCGATCGCTCCGAGCACGCCGGCCGCCGTCGACGCGGACACGGAGTGCTCGCCGGAACGGCCTCCGAACAGCAGTGCGACACGGGGCTTGCGCGCGGGGGCAGGAGGCTTGTTCTCGGACATCGGCCCCGACACTACCGGACCTGTCACCTGCTCCGACCCCCGCGCACGGGGGCGTTCACGCGGCCTTGAGGTCCTTGCGCAGGATCTTGCCCGCGGCGGACTTGGGGATGGCGTGCGTGAACTCCACCAGCCGGATCTTCTTGTACGGGGCCACCTTGGCGGCCACGTACTCCATGACGTCGTCGGCGGACAGCTCGGCGCCGTCTGCGAGGACGACGAACGCCTTGGGCAGCTCCTCGCCCGCCCCGTCCGGTACCCCGACCACCGCGGCGTCGGCGATCTGCGGGTGTGCCACCAGGAGCGCCTCGAGCTCCGCGGGAGGCACCTGGTAGCCCTTGTACTTGATGAGCTCCTTGAGCCGGTCCACCACCGTGAACACGCCGTCCGCGTCGACCGTGACGATGTCACCGGTGTGCAGGAACCCGTCCGCGGTGATGGTGTCTCGCGTCTCCTGCTCGTTGTCGAGGTAGCCGACCATGACGTTGGGACCGGCACACATCAGCTCGCCGGGTGCGCTCGTGCCCTCGGTCGGCTGCTCGATCTCCTCGCCGGTGGCGGGGTCGACGATCTTGGCCTGCATGTTCGGCACCAGCAGCCCGATGGAGCCGGGGGATATGTCGGACCGCCCGGTCGGGATGATGTGGGAGATCGGGGACAGCTCGCTCATGCCGTATCCCTGGCCGACGTGGGCGTGCGGCATCCGCTGCACGACGGCTGCGGCGAGCTGGGCGTCGAACGGTGCGGCCCCGGAGTTGAGCAGCCGCACGCTCGACAGGTCGGCCTGGAGCGCCAGCGGGTGCTTGGCCAGCGCCAGCGCGATGGGGGGCGCGACGAACAGCACCGTGGCCCGGTGCTTCGTGATGATGCCGAGGTACTCCTCGAGGTCGAACCGGGGCATGGTCAGCAGGGCCGACCGCTGGTACAGACCGCCGTTCATGAGTGCCGTGATGCCGTAGATGTGGAAGAACGGCAGGACGGCTGGGATCACGTCGTCGTTCGTCAGCGGGATGTAGGGCTCGGCCTGCAGCACGTTGGCCACGAGGTTGCGGTGGGTGAGCATGACGCCCTTGGGCAGACCGGTCGTCCCCGAGGAGTACGGCAGCACGGCCAGGTGGGTGGCCGGGTCGAACGTCACGTCGGGCGCCGGCGCCCCGGAGGTCAGCAGGTCCCGCAGGTTCGCGTGCCCCTGCGCGCCGTCGAGCACGACGACGTCGTCGGCGCCGAGGCCGGCAGCCTTGGCGCCCGCGGTGGCCTGGGCCAGCAGGGGGGAGACCGTGATCAGCGCCTTCGCGCCGGAGGCGATCAGCTGCTTGCCGACCTCCGTCCCGGAGGCGAGGGCGTTGACGGTGGTGACCGTGACGCCGGCGCGCAGCAGTCCGTGGAACACGCTGACGAAGGCGGGCACGTTCGGGCTGTGCAGCGCCACGACGTCGCCGGGCTCGAGCCCGCGGGCCGCGATCGCGCCGGCGACGGCGTCGACGTGGGCGCGCAACGTGCCATAGGTGGTCTTGTCGCCGCTCGGGCCGTCGATGAGGGCGACTCTGTCGAGGTCCGCACCGGTCAGGTCGGCGAACAGGAAGTCGTACAGGCTGACGTCAGGAATCTCCACGTCTGCCTGAGGGCTACGGATGACCAACGGTGGCTCCTCTCGTCGTTGCGGTCGTCGTCGACCGCTCTGGGTGCAGCCTAGCGGAAAAGACCGACCGGACGGTATGCCCTGGAGCGACACATCCTCGCCGGGTGGTGGTTGAATCGACGGATGGCCGTCGACCCTGCCTCCTTCACCCACCGCCAGCTCCTCTCGGACGACCTGCTCGCGACGATCCGCGGGCGCGCCGCGATCCACGACCGCGAGAACTCGTTCTTCACGGAGGATCTGGCCGACCTGGCCGGCGCCGGCTACCTGCGCGCCATGGTCCCGACGGAACTGGGCGGCGGCGGCCTGACCCTGCGCGAGACGATCCGCGAGCAGGCCCGCCTCGCCGGCGCGGCGCCCGCCACCGCGCTCGCCGTCAACATGCACCACGTCTGGGTGGGGGTCGCGCGCTACCTCCACGAGCGCGGCGACGACTCGCTCGACTGGCTGCTCGCCGAGACCGTCCGCGGCGAGGTCTTCGGGTTCGGCTACTCCGAGGCCGGCAACGACCTCGTGCTGCTCGGTTCACGCACCGAGGCCCGGCGCGACGGCGAGGGCGGCTACAGCTTCCATGGCCGGAAGATCTTCACCTCCAACTCCCCCGGCTGGACCCGCCTGGGCGTGATGGGGTTGGACGACACCGACCCCGAGGACCCGCGGATCGTGCACGCCTTCGTCACCCGCGTCGGGGGCGGCTTCGAGATCCTCGACGACTGGGACACGCTCGGCATGCGCGCCTCGCAGTCGTGCACCACGGTGCTCGACGGCGCCCGCGCCCCGGCCGACCGGATCATGCGCCGGCTCCCGCCCGGCCCGAGCCTCGACCCGTACGTGCTGGGCATCTTCACCAGCTTCGAGCTGCTGCTCGCCGGTGTGTACACGGGTATCGCGGACCGTGCGCTCGAGCTCGCCGTCGAGACCTCCGGCCGGCGCACCTCCATGAAGTCCGGCAAGGCGTACTCGCAGGACCCGGACATCCGCTGGCGCATCGCGTCGGCCGCGCTGGCCCTCGACGGCATCTGGCCGCAGCTCGACCAGGTGGCGGGCGAGATCGACGGCCAGGTCGACCGGGGCGCCGGATACTTCCGCGCGACGTCGGGGCTCAAGGTGCGCGCCACGGAGACGGCGCGGTACGTGGTGGACGAGGCGATCCGCTGCTCGGGCGGCTCGACGTACTTCAACCGCTCGGAGCTCGGCCGGCTGTACCGCGACGTGCTGGCCGGGATCTTCCACCCCAGCGACGACGAGTCGGCCCACGCCCAGGTGGCTCAGTCCCTGCTCGGCCCGCTCGCGGAGTAGAGCCTCCGGCACTGCGGGAGAGCGCCGCGGGCACTCCAGAAGCACACGAGGCCCTACTTCGCGGCGAGGCGGCCCGCTCCAGCCCGTCGAGCAGCAGGTCGAGCGTGAACTCGAACTCGGGCCGTGGAGCCGGAAGACGCCGGGCCGGATCGACGCCCATGACGCGAGCAACCCGGGCAGCCCACGGATGCCGGAGCGCCACCCCACAGACGGCTGGGCAGCACGTCCGGACCTCCTCGACCCAGCCGCCGTCCGGCACCGGTGTCCCGGCGACCTCTCGGCGATCTCCGCCGCGACCGAGCCGACCAACCCGCCGGCCGCCCGCGGCAGGAAGCACCATCACGTCCTGAGGGTGACACCCGTCACGCCGCGTCTCGTAGGATCCCCGCATGAGTCTGCGCGCGGGCACTGTCGCCCGGTACGCCGTCGGGTCGGTCGGGACGGGTGGCTTCGGCACCCTGCCCGGCCTCGTCCTGGTCTACTACCTCACGGACACGGTCGGTGTGGCCGCCCTGATGGCCGGTCTCATCGTCACGCTCGCCAAGGTGTGGGATGTGATCATCGACCCGGTCATCGGCGCCGCCAGCAACCACGACCGCGTCCACCACGGCTCCCGGCGCCGGCTCATGGCCGCGGGCGGGCTCCTGCTCCCCGTATTCTTCGTGCTCACCTTCGCCGTGCCCGAGTCGTGGAGCCCGACGGCCGGCGCCGCCTGGGTGCTGCTGGCGTTCCTCTGCGCGGCCACGGCGTTCTCGCTGTTCCAGGTCCCCTACATCGCGCTGCCGGCCGAGCTGACCGACGACTACGACGAGCGCACCCGCCTGCTCACGGCACGCGTCGTCGTCCTGACGGTCGCGATCCTCGCGTTCGGCGGCGGTGCGCCGGCGCTCCGCTCGGTGGTGCCGGACGAGCACGCCGGCTACCTGGTCATGGCCGCCGTCGCCGGGCTCGTCCTCGGCCTCTCGCTGCTGGTGTCGGCCGGTGTGGAGCACGGTGCCGGACGGCGAGACGCCCGGCTGCCCGCCAGCCCTCGGTCCGCGAGCACCGCACCCGGTGCCGCGCCGTCGTCGTCCCGGTGGCACGGCGTCGCCGGCTCGTACCGCGACGGGCTGGCCGCGCTCAGCACGAGCCAGCCGTTCCGTATGCTGCTCGCCACGTTCGTCCTGCAGGCGCTCGCGACGGGGACCATGCTGGCCGGTGCCCAGTACGTCGCACGCTGGGTGCTCGGCGACGAGGCGGCCGTGACGTTCCTGTTCGCGGCACTGGTCGGTCCGGCCGTCGTCTTCGCGCCGGTGTGGGGCGCCGTCGCGCGCCGGGTCGGCAAGGAGCGTGCCTTCCGGATGGCCTCGTCGGTGTTCGCGCTCGCGGCGCTCGCCCTGGTGGGCATGGCGTGGTCGCCCGGAGCGTGGGTGTACGCCGTCGTCGCGGTCGCCGGCGCCGCCTACGCGGGCCTGCAGTCGCTGCCGATGGCGATGCTGCCCGACGTCGTCGCGCACGACGCCCGCACCCGCGGGCCGGGCCGGGCCGGGACGTTCTCCGGGGTGTGGACCGCCGGGGAGACGACCGGCTTCGCGCTCGGGACCGCCGTGCTGGCTCTGACTCTCGCCGTGACGGGATACGTCGAGTCACGGGCCGAGCAGCTCGTGGTGCAGCCGGAAAGCGCGGTCCTGGGTATCGTGCTCGCGTTCTCCGTGCTGCCCGCAGCCCTGGTGGCGGCCAGCCTGGCGACCCTGCGCCGCTACCCGCTGCGTCGGGCCGACATCCACGCCGCGGGACCCGCGGCCGTCCACGAGGAGCCCGCATGAGGTTCGCCGTACCGCCCGACGACGTCCTGGCCCGGCTGGCGGCCCTCCGGGAGCGCGACGCCCCGACGCACGGGGGCCGTGTGCTGAGCTACGTGTACGACTCGGGCGAGCCGGAGCTCGACGAGCTCGCCGCCGCCGCGGTCCGCGCCATGCAGCCGGTCAACGGTCTCGACCCCACCACGTTCGGCTCCGTGGCCGCGCTGGAGCGGGACCTCGTGGCGTTCACACGCGACCTGCTGGGCGGGGACGACGGTGGCGAGCCGGTCGTCGGGACGGTGACGTCCGGAGGTACGGAGAGCTGCCTGCTCGCCGTCAAGGCGGCCCGGGACGCGTGGCTGGCGGCTCACGGCGCGGAGCCGGGCGCCGCACGGCCGCGACTGGTGGCGCCCGTCACCGCGCACGCCGCGTTCCAGAAGGCCGCGCACTACTTCGGGCTGGCGCTGGACCTCGTCCCGGTCCGGCCGGGCGGCGCCGTGGCGGCCGACGCCGTCGCGGAACGCCTCGCCGACCGCCCGGACGACGTCGCGCTCGTCGTCGTCTCGGCGCCGTCCTACCCGCACGCCGCACTGGACCCGGTCGCCGAGGTCGCCACGGTCGCCGCCGCCCGCGGGGTGCCCGTGCACGTCGACGCGTGCATCGGGGGCATGGCGCTGCCGTTCTGGCCCGGCCTGCCGCCGTGGGACCTGCGTGTGCCCGGTGTGACGAGCCTGAGCGTGGACCTGCACAAGTACGGGTACGCACCCAAGGGCGTCTCGATGCTGCTGCACCGGGGCCGCGACCGGCAGCGCGGGCAGTACTTCGCCACGACCCGCTGGCCCGGCTACCCGGTGGTCAGCCCGACCCTCCTGGGGTCCCGCTCGGGAGGGCCGCTGGCCGCGGCGTGGGCGATCGCCCAGGCCCTCGGGCGAGACGGGTTCGCCGAGCTCGCCGAACAGGCCCGCCAGGCCACGGACGCGCTGCGTGCCGCCGTCGGTCAGATCGACGGTCTCCGGGTCGTCGGGGAGCCGACCGGGCCGCTGTTCGCCGTCGCCACCGACGAGTCCGTCCCCACGGCGCGTCGGGTGGACCCGCACGTGTGGGCCGACACCGTGGCCAACCACGGCTGGGTCCTCCAGCCTCAGCCCGCGCTCCGGCAGGCGGACGGCACGGTCCTACCGCACACCACCCACCTGACGGTCACTCCGGTCACCGCCCGGGTGCTCGACGAGCTGGTTCCCGCACTCGCGGCCGCGGCCGACGCGGTGCGCGGTACGCCGCGCCCTGAGGCCTCGCCGCTGGTGGACGGCGGACCGGCGACGGTCCCGGACTCCGACACCGCCGCCGCCCTGCTCCGCGGACTCGGGCTGGACACGTCGCGGATCGGCGAGACCGGTGCAGGCCTCGGGCCGATGGCCCCCCTGCTCGCCGCCGTCGAGGCTCTGCCCGCGCCGGTCGCCGAGCGTCTGCTCACCGAGCTGCTCGGACGGCTGGCCGAACCGCGCTGAGCGGCTGTTCGCCGACCACCGGCGAACATACCGATCGGTATGCTCCCCGGTATGACGACTCGACCGACCCCGCCCGCCGACCGCCTCACCGTCGAGGCCGGCCCCGACCAGCTCGCACGGCTTGCCGCGCTGCCTGCCGACGAGCCGGTCACCATGCTGAACCTGATGCGGTTCCGTGAGACGGCGGACTACTCGCACGCCCCCGACCTCGCGCCCGCCGAGACGATCTCCGGCTCGCACGCCTACGCCCGGTACGGCAAGGAGGCGCAGGCCCACATGCAGCGGGCCGGGGTCGAGGTGCTTCACCACGGCCCGTGCGGGCCCACCGTGATCGGGCCGGACGGCGAGGACTGGGACGCCGTCCTGCTGGTCCGCTACCCCTCGCCCGCGGCATTCGTCGCGATGGTCACCTCACCGGAGTACCAGGCGCTGTCGCGCCACCGCACCGCGGCGCTCGCCGACGCCCGGCTGATTCCGACGACCATCCCCTGACCACGCCGACGTACCCTGACGCCATGACGCACGAGCACGCCGACACCGTTTCCCCGCACTCCCCCGCCACCGTCGCGGTGACGGCCGGCCGGCCCCCACGGGTCCAGGGTGGGCCGGTCAACGCGCCGGTCGTCCTCAGCTCCACCTACGTGTCCCAGGGGGTCCCCGGGAGCGAGCAGCTCTACACCCGCGGCGGCGCGGAGACGTGGGAGCCGTTCGAGACCGCGCTCGCGGCGCTCGAGGGCGGCGCGCACGGCATCGTGTTCGGTTCCGGCATGGCGGCCATCGCCGCAGCCCTGGGCGACGTGCCGCCGTCGGGCGTGGTCGTCGTGCCGCGGCACGCCTACCAGGTGACGCTCGGCTACCTCGACGACCTCGCTCGGCGCCACGGCCTCGAGGTGCGGCGCGTCGACGTCGCGGACACCGACGCGGTGGTCGCGGCGCTGGACGGCGCCGACCTGCTCGTGGCCGAGTCCCCCACGAACCCGATGCTGGAGGTCGCCGACCTGCCCGCGATCCTCGCCGCAGCCCGGGAGCGCGGCGTGCCGTCCGTCGTCGACAACACGTTCGCCACGCCGCTCGGGCAACGACCGCTCAACCTCGGGGCCGACGTCGTCGTCCACTCGGTCACCAAGTATCTGGCCGGCCACTCCGACGTCGTCCTCGGCGCCGTCGTGACGAACGACGACGACGCCGCCGCTCGGGTCCGCGCCTACCGCACGCTGCACGGCGCGATCGCCGGGCCGATGGAGGTCTTCCTCGCACTGCGAGGCCTGCGCACGCTCCACCTGCGCGTCGAACGCGCGAACGCCAACGCCGCCGAGATCGCGCGGCGGCTGGCTGACCACCCTCGCGTCGCCGAGGTGCGGCACCCGTCCCTGCCGTCCGACCCCGGGCACGAGCGGGCCGCGGCGCAGATGGCGTCGTTCGGCGCGATCATCGGCATGCGGCCCGTCGGGGGCATCGAGGCAGCCGACGCCGTCGTCGCCGCGGTGGAGCTCTGGGTGCCCGCCACGTCGCTCGGCGGGGTGGAGTCCACACTGGAGCGCCGCCGCCGCTTCACCACCGAGTCCCTGACGGTGCCCGAGGACCTGGTGCGCATGTCGGTCGGCGTCGAGGACGTCGAGGACCTCTGGGCGGACCTGTCCCGCGCGCTCGACGGCCTGCCCGTCTAGGGTGGGACGAGGGGCCGCACCGCGCTCCCGTGCGACCCGGGAGGCCTCATGCGTGCGACCCGTCACAGCCGGTCCGGACGGAGGGCTGCCACCACGGCCGCGGCCGTCGCGCTCCTGCTCACCGCGGGCTGCGGCGGCGGGGCCGACCTGCCGGGCTACGGAGACGGCGGCGGCGCCACGGAGATCACCTCACCACCCGAGGACACGGCGTCGCCGGAGGACGCTGCTTCGCCTGACGCCACGGCATCGCCCGACGGCGGCACGTTCGAGGGCAGCACGGACGCCGCCAGCGGGGAGCCCGGCGGCGACCAGCTGCTCACCGTCACCGACGTCGCCGTCGAGCCGCAGGACGGGTTCGACCGGGTGACCTTCACGCTGGACGGCAGCGGGACGCCGGGCTGGCGGGTCGAGTACGTCGACCAGGCCCTCGATCCCGGCAAGGGCGACGCCGTGGACGTCGCCGGCGACGCGGTGCTGCAGGTCGTCGTCCTCGGCACCGCGATACCGATGGACTCGGGCGTCGAGGAGTACGACGGCGCACCGGTCGAGCCCGACGGCGCGACGTCCGTCGAGGAGGTCGTCTACCGCTTCGTCTTCGAGGGGCAGAGCACGGCCTTCGTCGGGGTCGACGGCGAGGCCAGGCCGTTCGCCGTGTCGGTCGAGGAGGACCCGACGCGCCTCGTGGTCGACGTCGGCCACTGAGGCGGGACGGCTCAGTCCGTCAGCCGCTCGGCCTTCTGCGGGCGCGAGAGAAGAGCACGGGCCATGTCGTCCACCGACATCCCCTCGTGCAGCACCGCGACGACTCCCGCGGTGATCGGCATGTCCACGCCGTGCTTCTGCGCCAGCTCCAGCACCGATCGGGAGGACTTCACGCCCTCGGCCGTGGTGCCGGTGGCGACGAGGGCGTCCTCGAGCGACATCCCCTGGCCGACGTACTTGCCGAGGGTGTGGTTGCGAGACAGCGGTGAGGCGCACGTCGCCACCAGGTCACCCATCCCTGCCAGGCCGGCGAACGTCTCGGCCTGCGCGCCGAGCGCCCGGCCGAGCCGGGTGATCTCGACCAGACCGCGGGTGATGACCGTCGCGGTGGTGTTCCAGCCGAAGCCGCGGCCCTGGGCCATGCCGATCGCCAGCGCGATGACGTTCTTCACCGCGCCGCACAGCTCGACGCCGACGACGTCCGAGTTCGTGTACGGGCGGAAGTACGCGTTGGAGCACGCCTCGGCCGCGAGGCGCGCGTTGGCCTCGTCCGGGCACGCGACGACCGTCGCCGTGGGCTGACGTGTCGCGATCTCCTTGGCGAGGTTCGGGCCCGAGACGACGACGACGCGGTCGAGCGAGATGTCCAGCGCCTCGGCGATGACCTGGCTCATGCGCTTGTCGGTGCTGAGCTCGATGCCCTTCATGAGGGACACCACCACGGCGTCCGGCTCCAGGTGCTCGCGCAACCCTTCGAGAGTCGTGCGCGCCACCTGGGACGGGATGGCGACCACGACGACCCGGGCGCCGGAGAGCGCGGCGGCGGCGTCCGTCGTCGCGCGCATGGCGGGCAGCTCGACGTCCGGAAGGTACTTGGCGTTGCGGCGGTCCTCCGCGACCTCTCGCGCCACGGCCTCGTCGCGACCCCACAGCGTGACGTCGCAGCCGGCGTCGGCCATGACCATGGCGAAGGTGGTCCCCCAGGATCCGGAACCGAGGACGGCGGTCTTCAGGACGCCGCTCACGGGCGCTCCACCGGTGGGTAGTGCATCTTCTTCACCTCGTAGTCAGGGTGCTTGCGCAGGTCGAACCGCTGCTCCGGCGGCTGCTCGTCGCGAAGGTCGGCGAGCAGCACGGTGATCGCGTCCATCACGCGGTTCATCACCTCGCGCAGCGTGGCGGCGTCCTGCGGGCGGTCGTACAGGTCGGACAGGTCCACGGGCGGTCCAGCGACGACCTGCACCCGCTTGCGCGGGAACGGCTTGGGCAGCTTGCCGTAGCGCGGCAGGATGTCGACGGCTCCCCACTGCGCGATCGGCACCACCGGCAGCCGGGTGGTCAGCGCGATGCGCGCGAGACCGGTCTTGGGTTCCATCGGCCAGCAGTCCGGGTCGCGCGTGAGCGTCCCCTCGGGGAAGACCGCCACGCAGGCGCCGTCGCCGAGCTCCTCACCGGCACGCTGCAACGAACGTGCCGCGGCCGCGCTCCCCCGGTCCACCGGGATCATGTTGGTGGCCCGCAGCGCGGAACCCACGACGGGAGCCGTGAACAGGCTGCGCTTGGCCAGCACGCGCGGCTCGAAGCCCTGGTCGAACAGGTAGTGCACGAACGTCAGGGCGTCGAGCTCGGTGACGTGGTTCGCCGCGGCGATGAAGCCGCCCTCGGTCGGGAAGTTCTCGCTGCCGCTCCACTCGTAGCGGCACATCGAGAACATCGTCGACCGGACGATCTTCGCGATGACGCGATAGAGACGCGACTCGGGTCTGGCGGGGGGCACGGCCACAGAGCCTACCTGCCCGACGGGGGCACGGTGCCCAGTGGGCCCGGCCCCGGCGAGCAGATGGACCTCGGCGCGTCAGCCGCGGGTGACGTCGGCGCCCAGGGCGACGAGCTTGTCCTGGAAGGACTCATAACCCCGGTCGATCAACGAGATACCCCGCACCGTCGAGGTGCCCTTGGCCGCCAACGCAGCGATCAGGTGGGAGAACCCGCCGCGCAGGTCCGGCACCTCGATGTCCGCCGCCGCCAACGGCGTCGGCCCCGAGACCACCGCCGAGTGATGGAAGTTGCGCTGCCCGAACCGGCAGTCGCCCCCACCCAAGCACTCCTTGTACACCTGGATCGTGGCACCCATCTGCCGCAACGCCTCGGTGAACCCGAAACGGTTCTCATACACCGTCTCGTGCACGATCGACAGCCCCGTGGCCTGCGTCAACGCCACCACCAACGGCTGCTGCCAGTCCGTCATGAAGCCCGGATGCACATCCGTCTCCAGCACGATCGGACGCAGATCACCGCCGGGGTGCCAGAACCGGATCCCGTCGTCCTGGACGTCGAACTGCCCACCCACCTTGCGGAACGTGTTCAAGAACGTCATCATCTCCGGCTGCGAAGCGCCCTTGATCGTCACGTCCCCACCGGTGGCCAAGGCTGCCGAGGCCCAGGACGCCGCCTCGATCCGGTCCCCCAACGCCGTGTGGTTGTACCCCTCGAGACGATCCACACCCTCGATCCGGATCACCCGATCGGTGTCCACCGAGATGATCGCGCCCATCTTCTGCAGCACCGCGATCAGATCCATGATCTCCGGCTCCGTGGCCGCACCCGACAGCTCCGTGATCCCCTCAGCACGCACCGCCGTCAGCAACAGCTGCTCCGTCGCCCCCACCGACGGGTACGGCAACGTGATCTTCGTGCCCTGCAACCGCCGCGGCGCCCGCAGATGGATCCCGTTCGGACGCTTGTCCACCACCGCACCGAACTGCCGCAAGATGTCCAGGTGGTAGTCGATCGGCCGATCCCCGATCCGGCAACCACCCAGATCCGGGATGAACGCCTCACCCAACCGGTGCAACAACGGACCACAGAACAAGATCGGGATCCGGCTCGCCCCCGCATGCGCATCGATGTCCGCCACGTGCGCCGACTCCACGTTCGACGGATCCAGGTCCAAGATCCCCGCGTCCGGGTCGTACTTCACGTTCACCCCGTGCAGGTCCAACAACCCCGAGACCACACCCACGTCCCGGATCTGCGGCACGTTGCGCAACACGCTCGCGGACTCACCCAGCAACGACGCCACCATCGCCTTGGACACGAAGTTCTTCGCACCCCGCACCGAGATGGTGCCCTGCAACGGCGTCCCACCGTTCACGTACAGCAGATCAGTCATAGCTCGTCGTACATCCTGTCGTCACGGGGTGCAGCAGCACGATGGTGCTGCCCTGGAGCGGGCCGTGAGGGCTCGCGGCGCGCGGGTGTGCGCAGCGCGTTCGATCCTGCCCTCGCAGGCCCGGTGGTGCCAACATCCGGCACGCCCGCAGTATTCACGTTCACCACACCTTCACGCCGCGGACGCGGACTCGCGCGACGGCGTGCCGGTCTTCACGGGATCGTGACGTATCGGGCGACCAGCTCGGCGCCGAGGCGGGCGAGCTCCGCACGCACCTCGGGCGGATCCTCCACCACGGCTCCGTCGCCCCAGCCGGCGAGGTGCCTCGCGACGTCGAGCGGCGTCGGTGCGCCGACGCGCACCCGGACCACGCCGTCGTCCGCCGCGCCCTCGACGCTCACGTGCCGGCCGAACTGGGCTCGCAAGACCCCGACGTGCCGCTCCGGGACGCGGACCGTGGCCCAGGTCGTCGAGCGCAACGACTCGACCTCGTCGACCACCTGCGCCCACACGGCGCCGAGGTCCAGGTCCGCCGGCACCTCGGCAGCGTCATCGGTGACCTCCGCCGCGACGACGCGGTCGACCCGGTAGGTGCGCGGTCCGCGATCCGTCCCGGCCACGAGGTACCAGGTGCCGTCCTTGTCCACCGCGCCCCACGGGTCGACGACACGGTCCGACGACCGCCCGGTGGCGCCGGTGTACCGCAGCCGGACGCGCCGCCGTCGGACGACGGCGTCCTGCAGCGCCTCGAGGTGCGGCGCCTGTTCCCGGGCGGCAGCGCCCCATCGCTCGCGGTCGACGACGGTGGCGACGGCCGCCGCCTCGGCCTCGGCCCGGAACGGCGTGGGCAGCGCCCGGACGAGCTTGCGCAACGCCGCGCTCGCGTCGTCGTCCGCGGCGATGGCCGGTCCCGCACGGAGGAACAGCGCGCGGGCCTCCGGCGCGGTGAGACCGCTGAGGTCGGTCCGGGCGCCGCCGAGCAGCGACCATCCGCCGCCCCGGCCGCGCTGCGGGTACACGGGGACCCCGGCGGCCGACAGCGCCTCCAGGTCGCGGCGTGCGGTGGCCACCGAGACCTCCAGGGCGTCGGCGAGCTCGCCGGCGGTCACCCGCGGCCGGGACTGCAGGTGCAGGAGCACCTGGATGAGGCGATCGGCTCGCACATCTCGAGACTGCCACAGAAAGTAGTCAGAAGGTGAGCACTTTGCCGCGCAGGATGGATCTCGACGGTGTCACCGAGGCGCCGCACCACCGGGAGGATGACCATGCTGCGCGGACTCACCACCATCACGTACTTCGCCGACGACGTCGCCGCGGCCCGCGACTGGTACGCCGAGGTCCTCGGCGCCGAGGCCTACTTCGCCCGCGAGGTCGAGGGCACCCTGGCGTACGCCGAGTTCCGCATCGGCGACTACCAGCACGAGCTCGGGATCATCGACCGACGGTTCGCGTCGGTCGCCCGTACCGAAGAGCCGACCGGCGCGGTCGCCTACTGGGCGGTGGACGACGTCGCGGCGACGTACGAGCGGCTGCTCGCCCTGGGCGCCGTCGGCCACGACGAGCCGACCGAGCGCGGCCCGGGGTTCGTCACCGCGACCGTCGTCGACCCTTTCGGCAACCTGCTCGGGGTGATGGAGAACGCCCATTACGACGAGGTGCTCGACTCGCTGCGGTGACGACGGGTTGGTGTCAGTTCAGCATCAGCACGACGCCGTCACCCGCGGCGGCTGCCGCGGAGCAGAAGCGCCGCAGCTCGTCGTACCGCTCGCCGAGCACCTGGGGTCGTTCCTCGGCCAGGTGCTCGGCGGGGTCGGGGCACCCGTCGCCGTCGCAGAGGCGCGTGACGTCGTACCCGTCGGCCAGCGCCGCGAAGGGCGTCGCGCTGAGGAACGCGGCGGCGTGACGTACCTCGTCGGGAGTGAGCGAGCGCACCGGGCCCAGCCCGCCGTCGATCCCCAGCGGCGTGCCGCCGTGGACGACGTCGACCGCCGGCTCCCGCGCACGGAGCAGGGCGTCCAGCGGGCCCCACGCCCGGCCGACGCTGAAGTAGCGCGCCTCCTCGGGCTCCAGGTCGAGCTCGACCCACTCCTCGGCGAGCGCGTCGAGACGTTCCGCGGCCCACGCCGCGTCCGACTGCGCCCTGTCCATGTCCGCGGCCGCGAGCCGCGCGTACTCGCAGTGAATGCCCATGGCCCGCGACCGTAGCGGTACGGCGGGCACCGCAGGGCGGGCAAAACGGCCGGACCGGTGCTGACCGCGCAAAACGTCACCCAAGACTGTGAGATGCGACAAGTTTTGCGCGGCGATCCGGGCACAACTCGGGTGTAGTCATCAGGGGTGTGCTGGCGATACGTCAGCGAGCACAGCTTCCGGGCGTGACCGCGGCGTCCAGGTCGGGGGCCTGCGCGACCACGGGCATCAGCTCGGTGGTGGTCACGCCGTACGCGAGGGCGTCGCCTCCGCTGGACCGCCCGAAGATCACGCCGACGACGTCACCGTCGGTGGACAGCACCGGACCACCGGAGCTGCCGGGATGCACGCTGGCGGCGAGCGCATAGATGTCGCGCTCGCCACCTCCCGTGCCACCGGACCCGGGGATCCGCACCGGGCCGACGTCGAGCACCTCGGCGCCCGTCGAGGTGAACGGACCGCCGTGCGGATACCCCTGGACGGCGGCCGGGTCGCCGGTCTCGAGCGTCGGCGCGACGCTCAGGGGGTCGGCGTCCAACCCGTCGACGGCGACGACGGCGAGGTCCGCCCCGGGGTCGTAGTACACGACCCGCCCCTCCTGCGCCGGTCGTCCCGGGAGCTCGACCAGCGGCCGGTCCACGCCCGCCACCACGTGCGCGTTCGTCACCACGCGGTCCGGGGAGCTGACGAAACCCGACCCGGTGATCCCGGTCCCGCAGGCGTACGCCGTGCCCCAGATCCGCGCGACCGACTGGGCAGACGCCTCGAGCGCCGGGTCGTCCAGGTCGACCGTGGGTGCCGTCGTCGTCCGGCGCGGATCCAGCAGGCCGTCCAGACGCGGCAGGCCGTCGTCCAGCACCGCGCCGCGGACCTCGGCCAGGGACCGGCTCACCGGCGTCGGCGTGAGGTCCTCGATGGTGCGCAGCACCGCGGACGACGAGACGGCGGACGCGACGCCCGGCGTGCCGGTCGCCTTCACGGCTGTTCCGACGAACGACAGTGCGAGAGCCGCCACCACCAGGCTGGCGGCGCCACCGAGGAGCCGGTCGAGCGGCCGCAGCCCCGAGCGGTCCACCTGCTGGCGCAGGCTGTGTCCTACGCCGGCACCCATCGACGCCCCGAGCAGCGGCAGCGCGACGGCCAGGAGCACCGTCGCCGGACCGCGCCACTGCGGTTCCGGCAGCGCGTCGACCACCAGCGGGACGACGAGGAAGGCGGCCACTCCCCCGACGACGAGACCGACGAGCCCGCCGAGCGTGGCGAGCAGCCCGCGGCTCAGCCCCGCCATCAGGGCGAACAGCAGGACGACGACGAGCACCAGGTCGAGCAGGGTCACGGGGCCTCCGCGGGCGGGCTGGGACGTCGGGGACCGCTGAGAATACGCGGTCGACCTGGATGTCCGCTGAGGACCTGGTCCGCGCCTCGAGAGGCCCGGCGTACACTCCCGGGAGGAGCTGACCCTGGTTCCCCGATCATGGGAGTCCGGATGCCCGGCGCCACACCCCCGTCCCCTGCCGTCCCTGCCGACACGCTGCTCAGCCTCGGGCTGCTCGCCGGTTCGTCGATGGAGAACGAGCGGCGGCTGCCGATCCATCCACACCACCTGGACCGGATCGACGAGGACGTCCGCGCGCGCATGATCGTCGAGCGCGGCTACGCGGCCGACTTCCGGCTGGAGCGCGGCTACGTCGAGTCCCGGGTGGGCCGAGTCGCGGAACGCTCCGAGGTGATCGAGTCCGCCGACGTGCTGCTCCTGCCCAAGCCGCAGACGGCGGACGTCGCCGCGATCCCTGAGGGCCGCGTGCTGTGGGGGTGGCCGCACTGCGTGCAGGACGCCGGGATGACGCAGACGGCGATCGACCGCCGGCTCACCCTGATCGCCTTCGAGGCGATGAACCACTGGACGTCCCGGGGTGACTTCGGCTTGCACGTGTTCCACAAGAACAACGAGCTCGCCGGCTACTGCTCCGTCCTGCACGCCCTGAGCCTGACCGGCTCGACCGGAGACTACGGCCCGCGGCTCAGCGCTGTCGTCATCGGGTTCGGTGCGACGGCACGAGGCGCCGTCACCGCGCTCAAAGCGCACGGGATCCACGACATCCAGGTGCTCACGCAGCGAGGCGCCGCAGCGGTCGGGTCCCCGATCCACAGCGCGCACATCACCCAGCTCCACACCAGCGAGGGGGCCGCCTACCTCAGCGAGGTGACGACGCAGGACGGCGAGGTCCCGCTCCCGGAGTTCCTCGCCTCGCACGACATCGTCGTCAACTGCACGCTCCAGGACGTCGCCGCACCGCTGACCTACCTGCGCACAGAGGACCTGGCGGGCTTCGCCACGGGAAGCCTGATCGTCGACGTCTCGTGCGACCAGGGCATGGGGTTCGAGTGGGCCGTGCCCACCACGTTCGACGACCCGATGCTCACCGTCGGCGACGGCGTGAGCTACTACGCCGTCGACCACACCCCGTCCTACCTGTGGAACTCCGCGACCTGGGAGATCAGCGAGGCGATCCTGCCCTTCCTGCGCACGGTCCTGGAAGGACCGGCCTCGTGGGCGGCGAGCCTCACCGTCTCGCGGGCGATCGAGATCCACGACGGGACGATCAAGAACCCGAGCATCCTGAGCTTCCAGGGTCGGGACGCCGCCTACCCGCACGCCCTGACCACCCCGGCCTGACGGGCTCCGCGCGTCGGGGCCGGGGATCAGCCCGTCGGCGAGACCAGGCCCACCCGGTAGGCGAGCACCACCGCCTGCACCCTGTCGCGCAGGCCGAGCTTGGCGAGGATCCGTGAGACATAGGTCTTGACCGTCTCCGGAGTGATGACCAGCTCGCCGGCGATCTCCGCGTTCGACAGCCCGGCGGCGAGCTGCTCGAGCACCTCCAGCTCCCGGGCGGTCAGACGGGCCACGACGTCGTCCCGCTCGGGCCGCGCCGTGTCCGCCGGGCGCAACCGCTCGGCGTACCGGCCGATCAGCGTGCGCGTCACGGTGGGCGCGAGCAGCGAGTCGCCGCGGGCGATCGTCCGGAGGCCGTCGATCAGCTCGGCCGGGGAGGAGTCCTTGAGCAGGAACCCGCTGGCCCCCGCCCGGAGCGCCTCGTAGACGTACTCGTCGACGTTGAACGTGGTGACCACCAGCACCTTGGCCGGCGTCTCGGCGTCCGGCCCCGCGATCCGGCGCGTCGCCTCGATGCCGTCCAGCACGGGCATCCGGATGTCCATCACGACGACGTCAGGGCGCAGCCGCAGCGCCGCCTCGACGGCCGCACGGCCGTCTCGCGCCTCGCCCACGACCTCCATGTCGGGCTGTGCGGAGAAGATGGTCACGTAGCCGACCCGGACCAGCTCCTGGTCCTCGCAGACGAGCACGCGGATCGGGTTGCCTTCCGCCGGTGCGACGGTCATGAGCTCCTCCTGGTCGAGGCCGACGGGATCAGGGCGTGCACACGGAACCCGCCGTGCGGCAACGGGCCGGCCTGCAGGTCTCCGCCGACCACCCGGACACGTTCGCGGAGCCCGGCGAGGCCGCGGCCGCCGGTCGACGACACCGGGCCGGCAGGCGACGTGGTGCTGGGTATTACGGCCGGCGCGACACCCGGCGCGCCGGACCCGTGCGTGATCACCTCGATCTCGAGGCGCTCGTCGCCGTGCCGCAGGCGCACGGCGGTCGGTCGCCCGGCAGCGTGCTTGAGCGCGTTGGTGAGCGACTCCTGCACCACCCGGTACGCCGCGAGCTCGACGGCGTCCGGCAAGGGCCGCGGGTCGCCGTCCTGCACCCACTCGATCGGCTGAGCCGCCTGGCGAGCCTGCTCGACGAGGTCACCGACCTGGCCGAGAGCCGGCGCCCGCCGCGCAGGCTCCGACTCCCCGGTCGCCTCGAGGACGCCCAGCAGGTCCCGCAGGTCGGTCAGGGCTCGGCGGCCCGTGCTGCCGATGGCCGCGAGCGCCTCCCCCGCCCGCTCGGGCGTCGCGGGCAGGTGGTACTGGGCCGCGTCGGCCTGGACGACCATGGCCGTCACGTGGTGGGTCACGACGTCGTGCAGCTCCCGAGCGATCCGGGCTCGTTCGTCGGACGTCGCCACGGCGGCGGCCAGCCGTCGGCGCTCGGCCTCCTCCGTCCGCCGACGGCGCACCACCGAGCCGGCCGTCCAGATCACCACCAGGGCGAGGTAGAAGGTGAGGAAGTCCAGCATCCGGTTGGGTGAGCCGAGGCCCGACAGCACCGCCGCGAGGGCGGCAAAGCCGACGGTCGCCAGGACGGCGACGACACGGCGACGCCGCGCGAGGTGTGCCCCCGCCGAGTACAACGCGACGTAGAGCCCGACGCTCGCGAACGTCGGCGGGTAGGCCAGGGCCTGGTTGAGGGCGAGCGCCGTGCCGACCGCCGCGAGGCTGGCCGCCGGCCATCGACGTCGCGCCACGAGAGGGAGGGACTGCGCGAGGACGAGCACCACGGCCAGCGGGTCCGTCGCTCGCTCGGGCAGGTCGCCCAGCTCGACCGCGATGGTGGACAACGTCGGGACGAAGCCGAGCCCCGCGAGGAGCACCGCGAACAGGCCGTCCCGGACGGCCGGTCGCAGTGCGCGCCACGCCTGGAGCGGTGAGCCGGCACGGGTGAACCGGCTGGTGAGGGAGTTGACGGGCACGACCTGAGCCTACGGGCGAGGGCCGCGCGCCGGGACCAGCGTTCCGCGGCGCCGGGCGAGCACGATCATCAGGCCGGCGAGGAGCACGCCGAGCGTCACGGTCACCAGCGATCCCTCGATGCCGAAGGCGCCACCCGTGAGCAGGGCCGGGCCCGAGACGTGGGCGACCAGGAGGCCCGGGGACACGTGCCCGGAGACCGCGATGCCGAGCAGCCCGACGGCGGTGTTCCAGGCGAGGTGGAGACCGATGACGAACCAGAGGTTGCGGCGCCACAGGAACGCGGCGCCGAGCATCGCGCCGGCCTCGATGCTGATCGCCAGCCCGGTCCAGAGCGTGGCGCCCGGGTTGAGCATGTGCATCAGCCCGAAGAGCAGGGCGGTGACCGCCAGGGCGGTCCAGCTCCCGAGCAGGCGCTCGACGGCCTGGATCCCGAGGCCGCGGAACATCAGCTCCTCGGTGACGGCCGCCCCGCACGCGACGGCGGCCACCGGGGCCATGACGGCGAGGACGTCGACGTCGGCCCAGGTGAACGAGTAGCCACCGAGGGCCGTGATGACGACCGCGGAGACCAGGACGAAGCCCAGCCCGATGGCGGCACCCGACAACGCCTCGGGCACGGCGCGGTGACCGGCGATCTCCGGCGTGCGACGCCCGGCGACGAAGCGCATGACGGCCCGGTAGAGGACGATCGCGAGGACTGCGCCCAGCACCGGGAGCGGCGTGAACGGTTCGCTCTGCGCCGTCAGGCCCCCGACGGCGCCGACACCGACCAGGCCGATCAGCATCCAGACGAGCGGATATCGGACGACGCGGCCGACCGCGCCTCCGGCGTCGTCACGCGTGCCGTGGCGATGTGTGGTGCTCATGCTGCTCGTGCTGCTCATGTGGGCCTCCGTCGGTGTGCGGCCGCGGACCCGCGACCAGCAACGACGCTACGAGCGTGCACGTCCGGGCGAATCGCCCGCGGGTGAGCAACCGGGGTAGCTCCTCCGGGGGATGTCGTCGACGACGACGGCCCCTGCGGTACCGCTCGAGCGGTACGGCAGGGCCGCCGTCGTCCGTGCCCGTGCAGGTCAGCCCTTGACCGCTCCTGTGAGCCCGCCGACGATGCGGCGCTGGAAGAGGGAGAAGAAGATCAGGGCCGGGATCGCCGACAAGGACACGAAGGCGAGCACCCGCGCCGTGTCGGTCGAGTACTGCGACGCGAACGCCTGTACGCCGAGCGGAAGCGTGTAGAGCGCGTCGTCGCTCAGGAGGAACAGCGGCAGCATGTAGCTGTTCCAGCTGGCCACGAACGCCAGGATGCCGACGGTCACGACGCCCGGCATCGAGAGCGGGATCACCATGCGGGCGAAGAACCCCAGCCGGCTCGCGCCGTCGATGGACGCCGCCTCCTCGATGTCCCGGGGGATCGCCCGCAGGAACGGCACGAGGATGATCACCGTGACCGGAAGAGCGAACGCGACCTGCGGCAGGATGATGCCCGCGAGCGTGTTCGTCAGGCCGAGGTTCCGTACCAGGATGTACAGCGGCGTGATGGCCACCGTCATGGGGAACATCAGCCCGGCCGCGAAGAGCGAGTACATCGCCTCCTTGGCCTTGAACGGGTAGCGCGCGATGACGTAGCTCGCTCCGAGGCCCAGCACCACGACGCCGACGGTCGTGCCGATACCGGCGACGAGCGAGTTGAACATCTGCTGCCAGAACATCGAGCCCGTGAGCACGCCGACGTAGTTGTCGATCTGCCACGGTGCGGGCAGGCCCGCCGGTGACTGGATGATCTGCGAGTTCGTCCGGAACCCGCCGAGCACGATGTACAGCACCGGTGCCAGGCACACCCCGACCAGCCCGAACGCGACGAGGTACGCCGTCGGGCTGCCCCATCCGCCGCTCTCGTGCGACTTCCTGAGCGTCTGTGGCGTCGTCGGCTGCGGCGTCGTCGTCGTGGCCGTCACGAGGCACCTCCGGTCAGCGCGCCCTCGGTGTCGCGGCGCAGGACGAAGCGCTGGTAGACCAGCGCGATGGTCAGAGAGATCAGGAAGATCACGACGGCGACCGCGTTGCCGTAGCCGTAGCTGCCGGAGATCCGGCCGTTGACGACCATGTACGTCGCCATCGTCGAGGTACCCGCGGTCGAGGCCACGTACTGCCCCCACATCACGTACACGAGGTCGAAGAGCTGCAGCGAGCCGATGATCGACAGGAACGCCCAGATCCGGATGGTCGGGCCCAGCAGCGGCAGCGTGATGTACCGCTGCGCCTTCCAGTAGGAGGCGCCGTCGATCGCTGCCGCGTCGTGCAGCTCCTCGGGGATGCTCTGCAGCCCCGCGAGCATGAGGATCACCGCGAAGCCGATGTATTTCCAGACCAGGACGGCCATGAGGGACCAGATCGCCACGTCCGGGTCGGCGAGCCAGTCACGGGTCAGCCCGTCCAGGCCGATGCGCGCCAGCAGGTCGTTGGCCGCACCGGTGGTGTGCAGCATCAGGCCCCACCCGATGCCGACGATGACCTCGGAGAGCACGTACGGGACGAAGATGAGCACGCGGATCAGCGCACGGCCCCGCATCCGCTTGTTCAGCAGCAGCGCGACGCCGATGGCGGCCGGCCCTTGCAGCACCAGGGACATGATGAGGATGAACCCGTTGTGCGCCAGGGCGTCCTGGAAGGCGGGATCGGTGAGGATCAGTCGGTAGTTCTGGAGCCCCACGAAGTCCGTCGGCGGCCCGTAGCCCTTCCAGCGGAAGAACCCGTAGTACGCCGCCATGACGACGGGGAAGATCACGAAGGCGACGAAGACGACGATGCCGGGGCCGGCGAGCAGGGCGATCTCCGCCCACTTGCCCCACGGGAGGCGCCGGGCCTTCCGCGGCCGTCCGGCCGGCGAGGGTGCGCGCGTGGCACCCTCACCGGCCGGACGGGGCTCCGGAGGCACGTCGACGACGGCGGTCGGAGCGTGGTTCATGTCGGTCAGCCCTTGGCCGCAGCGTCCGTGATCGCCTGGACGAGGCCCTCCGCGTCGGTGTTGCCGGCCAGGAGTTCGACGACGGCCTGGTTGAGGGCGGTGCCGACGTTCTGGCCGTAGTTGGTGTCGAGCCAGTCGGAGACGTAGGTGGCGTTGTCCAGCGCCTCCATCATCTGGATGTTGTACGGCTCGGTGACGGCGTCCTTCGCCTCCTTGTTCAGCGGGATCGTCCCGAACGCCGCGTAGAAGGTCTCCTGGTTCTCCGGGGAGTTCATCAGGGCGATGAAGTCCGCGCAGAGGTCCTTGGGGGCGGTCGCGGAGCACGAGTAGCCACCGCCGCCGCCCATGAACGCGCCGGGGTCGCCGCCGCCGTCAGGCAGCTGCGGGAACGGGAACCAGCCGAGGTCCGGCAGCGGCTCCTCGTCGGGCGTGAGCGAGGTGACGACGCCGGGCTGCCAGGCGCCCATGAGCTCCATCGCGGCCTGGTGGTTGGCGAGGAGCCCGGCGGAGCTGCTGGCACCCTGCTGGGCCGAGGTCGACAGGAAGCCCTCGTTGAACGGCTCGACCGCCGCGAGGTCCGCGAGGTCCTGACCGGCCTGGAGGTAGCACTCGTCCGAGAAGTCCAGCGACTCGTTCGTCGCGGTCAGCGTCTCCTGCGAGCACTCGCGCAGGGCGAAGAAGTAGAACCAGTGGGCCGCGGGCCAGGCGTCCTTGCCGCCCAGGGCGATCGGCGTGATGCCCGCCGCCTTGAGCTTGTCGACCGCGTCGTACAGGTCGTCCATCGTCTCGGGCGTCTCGGTGATGCCCGCCTCGGCGAACAGGTCCTGGCTGTACCAGATGCCGCCCGGCTGGATGAGCTGCGGGCCCGCGACGAGCTCGCCGTCGACCGTGAGCGCCTCGTACGCAGCGTCGCCGAGCTGTTCGCGCAGCTCCGGGGCGTCGACGGCGGTCCCGGTGAGGTCCGCGAGCTGGCCGGCGGCGGCCATGTCCTTCATCTTGCCGCCGCCGCGCTGCATGAAGACGTCGGGCGCGTCGCCCGAGTTGAGCGCCGTCTGCAGCTTGCCGTCGACCTCTTCGTTCTGGATGTGCTGCGCCTCGACGGTGATGTTCTCGTGCGCTGCCTCGTACTGGGCGGCCACGTCGTCGAACCACGCCTTGCCGGGCCCGGTCGTGTAGTTGGTCCACACGGTGAGGGTGTACGGCTCGCCCTCGGCGATTTCGGTGCCGCCGGGCTCGGGGGTGCCGGAACATGCCGAGAGCACGAGCGCTCCCGCGAGGATGCCGGCCGCAGCGCCTGCGGCTTTACGGCGGTTGTTGGGGGTCATCGTTGACAATCTCCTTTGTTTGCCGGCGGGGTATAACGTTAAACCTCGCGATCGAGAGTTCACCACCACGACTCCCAGGCCGTCAAGAGAGGCCACTGATCGTCACCGTTCCGTGACCGGGCGCGAGACCAAGATGTGCGGACCTGAGCGGGCCTGGCAGAGTGACCCGTCGTGGGAAAGAAACGGACGACCCAGATGAGCGACGTGGCCCGGGTTGCCGGGGTCTCCCTGATGACCGTGTCGAACGTGCTCAACGGGCGCCCCAACGTCGGCGCCGAGACGCGGCTGCGCGTGCTGGAGGTCGTCGACGAGCTCGGCTACGAGATCAACCTGACCGCGCGCCGGCTGCGCACCGGGCGGACCGGCACGGTGGGCCTCATCGTGCCGCGGTTCGACCACCAGTACTACAGCGAGCTGGCGGCCCGGATATCCGACGCGCTCGCCCCCGACGGCCTGCACCTGGTGGTGGAGCAGTCCGGCGCCAACCGCGAACGTGAGCTCTCCGCCCTCTCGCTCGCCCGCCTCCAGCAGTACGACGGCGTCCTGCTGAGCGCCGTCGGCCTCGACTTCCGCGACCTCGACCGCATCCACCCCGACGTCCCGATCGTGCTCCTCGGCGAGCAGGACGTGCCCGACCGCTACCACAGCATCAAGATGGGCAACGTGGCCGGAGCCCGGCTCGCGACCGAGCATCTGCTGGCGGGCGGGGCTCAGCGCATCGCGGTGCTCGGCGGCCGGCTCGACGCACCCCACCTCGACATGGCGTCGTCGCGGGCGCAGGGCTGGGCCGACGCGCTGGACGCCGCCGGGCTGGACCCGGATCCGCAGCTCGTGATCCCCCTGGAGTTCTTCTCGATCGCCGAGGCGCGCTCCGCGATCGCCGATCGGATCGCGGGCGGGCTCGCCGTCGACGGCGTCCTCGGCGTCACCGACGAGATCGCGATCGGCGCCATGTCCGGCCTGCGCGACGTGGACCGGCGCGTGCCCGACGACGTCCAGGTCGTCGGGTTCGACAACCTGCGGATCTCGGAGCACGTCTGGCCCGGCCTGACGAGCGTCGACCCGGGGCACGACGCGATGGTGGCTCACGCGCTGCGCCTCCTGCGACGTCAGCTCGAGGACCGGGGCGCCGGGCCGGAGCACGTCGTGGGCGACGTCGCCCTGGTGGAGCGCGGGAGCACGCGCCGTCCGAGGTGACGACGAGTCCTCCTCACCGCTGTGGGTGCACGACACGCCGCCTGCTCCCAGGGAACCGCGGCGTGTCGTGCACCCACAGCGGGGTCCGGGGGCAGCGGGGATGACGGGGGCGGCGACGACGGAGGCCCGGCCCCGCTCTCGTCGAGCGGGACCGGGCCTCCCAGCCCGCGGCGCTACCGCCGTCGGGCCGTGATCAGAAGTTGATCATGTGCCCCGCGAGGCCGTGAATGGCCTCCTGGACGGACTCCGACAGCGTCGGGTGGGTGTGCACGTTGCGCGCCACCTCGTCGGCCGTGAGGTCCCACTTCTGGGCGAGCGTGAGCTCGGGCAGCAGCTCGGAGACGTCGGGCCCGATGAGGTGCCCGCCGAGCAGCTCGTTGTACTTGGCGTCGGCGACGAGCTTGACGAACCCGACCGGGTCGCCGAGGCCGTGCGCCTTGCCGTTCGCCATGAACGGGAAGGTGGACACCTTGACGTCGTAGCCCTCGTCCTTGGCCTGCGCCTCGGTGAGGCCGAAGGAGGCCACCTGCGGCTGGCAGAACGTGGCGCGCGGCATCATGCGGTAGTCGCCCAGCGTCATCGTCTCGGCGTCACCGATGGTCTCGGCGGCGACGACACCCTGCGCCTCGGCGACGTGGGCGAGCATGAGCTTCGCGGTGACGTCGCCGATGGCGTACAGGTGCGGCACGTTGGTGCGCATGTGGTCGTCGATGGCGATGGCGCCGCGCTCGGTGAGCTGCACGCCGGTGTTCTCCAGCCCGAAGTTCTCGACGTTGGGCGCGAACCCGACCGCCATGAGGACCTTGTCGACCTCGAGCGAGCCGGGCTTGTCGTCCTTGACGCCCTGGTAGGAGACGGTGACGGACGAGCCCTTGTCCTCGACGGTCTGCACGGCCGTCGAGGTGAGGATCTTGACGCCCAGCTTCTTGTACTGCTTGGCGATCTCCTTCGAGACGTCGGCGTCCTCGTTGGGCAGGGCGCGGTCGAGGTACTCGATGATGGTGACGTCCACGCCATAGTTCTTCATGACGTAGGCGAACTCCATGCCGATGGCGCCGGCGCCGACGATGGCGATCGACTTCGGCAGCTCACGGGTCATGATCTGCTTCTCGTAGGTCACGACGTTCTCGGAGAGCTCGACGCCCGGGAGCAGGCGGACCTTCGATCCGGTCGCGATGATCGCGTTGTCGAACGTCACGGTCTCGGTGCCGCCCTTGTTCAGGGTCACCTCGATCGTGTTGGCGTCGCGGAACGCGCCGCGACCGTCGTACTCGGTGATCTTGTTCTTCTTCATGAGGAAGTGGACGCCCTTGACCCGGCCGTCCGCGACGTCGCGGGACCGGTCGAACGCCTTGCCGAAGTCGAACGTCACATCACCGGACATGCCGAAGAAGTCGGCCTGGTGGTTGAAGAGGTGGGCGAGCTCCGCGTTGCGCAGCAGCGCTTTGGAGGGGATGCAGCCCACGTTGAGGCAGACACCACCCCAGTACTTCTCCTCGATGATGGCGACGGACTTGCCGAGCTGTGCCGCACGGATCGCGGCGACATAGCCGCCGGGGCCAGCTCCGAGGAGGACGACGTCGTAGTGGGAAGCCATGAGGCCACCCTATGAGGTCTCGGTGACCGGCGCGGCGTGATCTGTGTCGCACCGGCCAGGACGGCACGACAGACGGCGCCTCAGCGCACCGAGTCGACGCCGTCGTTGGCGAGCTGGTCGGCCCGCTCGTTGCCCGGGTCCCCCGCGTGCCCCTTGACCCACACCCAGCTGACCTGGTGGCGCGCCACCTCGGCGTCGAGCGCCTGCCACAGGTCGACGTTCTTGACGGGCTTCTTGGCCGACGTCGTCCAGCCGTTGCGCTTCCAGCCGGCGATCCACGTCTTCATCCCGTTCATCACGTACGACGAGTCGGTGTGGACCGTGACGGCGCTCGGCTGCTTGAGCGTGCGCAGCGCCTCGACCACCGCGGTGAGCTCCATGCGGTTGTTGGTGGTGAGCTTCTCTCCCCCGAACAGCTCCTTGGCGTGCTCGCCGGACTTCAGCAGAGCACCCCATCCCCCGAGCCCCGGGTTGCCCTTGCAGGCCCCGTCGGTCCACATCTCCACGATCGGCATGTCACTCACGCGGTCACCCTATGTCCCACCGTGACCCGCCGGGACCGGTGTGTCGGTGGCCGGGCGTAGCGTCCCGACATCGACACGAACCAGGGACGACGGCGGGAGGCCACGTCATGAAGTTCGGTTTCATCGGCAGCTACGGGAGCCCCACGCAGCAGGTGCGGCTCGCCCAGGAGTGCGAGGCTCACGGCTGGGACGGGTTCTTCACCTGGGACGGTGTGAGCCTGGACGTCGAGGGCTTCGACGCCCAGCCGACGTTCGACCCGTTCGGGATGCTCGCGGCCGCGGCCGCGGTGACCGAGCGGATCATCCTCGGCGCGATGGTCTTCGCGTTCCCCCGCCGCCGTCCCTGGGAGCTGGCCCAGCAGATCCTGACGGTCGACCACCTCTCCGGTGGGCGGCTCGTGCTCCCCGTGGGTGTGGGCGTCCCGATGGACCGCGCGTTCACCTCCGTGCCGGGCCAGCCGTCGACGCTGCGCGAGCGCGCGCACGCCCTCGACGAGGTGCTGGCGTGGCTCGGGCGCTCCTGGTCCGGCGAATCGTTCGAGCAGTCGGGCGAGCACGTCACCACGGGCACGTTCCAGTTCCCCGTCCCACCGGTCCACGGGCGGGTCCCCGTCTGGCCGGTGGCAGTCTGGGACGCGGAACGCCCGCCTCGGCGCAGCCTCGACCGTGCCCTGCGGTGGGACGGGATGGTGCCGCAGGTGCGCGGCGACTCCCCTGAGGACGCCGAGGCCGGCCCGGAGCAGATCCGCGAGCTGGTCGACTGGATCGCCGAGCACCGGGACGGCGGCGCCGGAACCTACGACGTCGTCATGCAGGGCCGGCTCGACGCCGACCCCGCCGTCGCGCAGGAGCAGGCGCGCACAGCGGCCGAGGCCGGTGCCACCTGGTGGGTCGAGTCCTGGTGGGACCCCACCACGACGACGCCCGAGAGCCTTCTCGAGCGGGTGCGCCAAGGCCCGCCGAGCCTCTGACGACCCCCGCTGCCGGGCACCGCTCCACGACACCGACGCACGAACGGGCGGGCTGACGATGCCGCGCGCGGTCGTCAGACGGAAAGCGCAGGGCGCGCAGCGCCCGTGAGCGCGACCGCGCGCGGCATCGTCAGCCCGCCCGTGGACGCAAGCCGGACACGAGAGTCAGGAGACAGGCCGCGCCGGCTCGATGTCGACCTTCGGCAGGTGCTTGGCCGGGAGGGTCTTCGGGCGCCACGCGGCGCGCGTCTCCTCGAAGGCGGTGATGTCGGGCTCGTTCTGCAGCGTCAGGCCGATGTCGTCCAGGCCCTCCATGAGCCGCCAGCGCGTGTACTCGTCGATCTGGAACGGCACGGTGACGTCGTCGGCGTGCACGGTGCGCGACTCGAGGTCCACGGTCACCTCGGTGCCGGGCTTGGCCTCGAGGATCTTCCAGAGCAGCTCGATGTCCTCCTGGGCGACCATGCCGGCCACGAGACCCTGCTTGCCGGAGTTGCCGCGGAAGATGTCGGCGAACCGGGAGGCGAGCACGACGCGGAACCCGTAGTCCTTGAGCGCCCAGACGGCGTGCTCGCGCGACGACCCGGTGCCGAAGTCGGGGCCGGCCACGAGCACGGAGCCGGAGGAGTACGCCTCCTGGTTCAGCACGAACGACGGGTCGCTGCGCCACGCCGCGAAGAGCGCGTCCTCGAACCCGGTGCGCGTCACCCGCTTGAGGTAGACGGCCGGGATGATCTGGTCGGTGTCGACGTTGCTGCGGCGCAGCGGCACCCCGACGCCGGTGTGGGTGGTGATCTTCTCCATGGTGACTCCTGTAGAAAGCGCGGGGGGCTCAGACGAACGACGGGGCGGTCAGCGGTGCCAGCGGGGTGCCGTCGAACGTGGTCAGGTCGACGTCGCCCTCCAGGTCGAGGTCGGACAGCGAGGACAGCGTGCCGCGGATGGCGGTCGCGGCGGCGACCAGCGGCGAGACGAGGTGCGTCCGACCGCCCTTGCCCTGCCGGCCCTCGAAGTTGCGGTTCGACGTGGACGCCGCGCGCTCGCCCGGCGCGAGCTGGTCGGGGTTCATGCCGAGACACATCGAGCACCCGGCGTTGCGCCACTCGGCGCCGAACTCCTTGAAGATGACGTCCAGCCCTTCGGCCTCGGCCTGCAGGCGCACGCGGGCCGACGCCGGCACGACGAGCACACGCACGTCCTCGGCCTTCGCGCGGCCGCGGAGGACCTTCGCGACGGACCGGAGGTCTTCGATGCGTCCGTTGGTGCAGGAACCGATGAAGACGGTGTCGACCTTGACGTCGCGCAGCGGCATGCCGGCGTCGAGGCCCATGTACTCCAGCGCCCGTTCGGCGCTGACGCGCTCGCCCTCGTCGGCGATGTCGGCCGGGACGGGCACGTTCGCCGAGAGGGGCAGGCCCTGGCCCGGGTTGGTTCCCCAGGTGACGAACGGCTCGAGGTCGGAGGCGCGCAGCACGACCTCCTCGTCGAACGTGGCGTCGTCGTCGCTGCGCAGCGTCTTCCAGTACTCGACGGCGGCGTCCCAGTCCTCCCCCTCGGGCGCGTGCGGGCGGCCCTGGAGGTACTCGAACGTGGTCTCGTCGGGAGCGATCATGCCCGCGCGAGCACCCGCCTCGATGGACATGTTGCAGATGGTCATCCGCGCCTCCATCGAGAGCTTGCGGATGGCCTCGCCGCGGTACTCGAGCACGTAGCCCTGCCCGCCGCCGGTGCCGATCTTGGCGATGATCGCCAGGATGATGTCCTTCGAGGTGGCGCCCGGGGGCAGCTCGCCGTCGACCGTGATCGCCATGGTCTTGAACGGCGCCAGCGGCAGCGTCTGCGTGGCGAGCACGTGCTCGACCTCGGAGGTGCCGATGCCGAAGGCGAGCGCACCGAAGGCACCGTGCGTGGAGGTGTGCGAGTCACCGCACACGACCGTCAGCCCCGGCATGGTCAGCCCGAGCTGGGGGCCCACCTGGTGGACGATCCCCTGGTCGGCGTCGCCGAGGGAGTGGATCCGCACGCCGAACTCGGCCGCGTTGTTGCGCAGCGTGTCGATCTGCGTGCGGCTGGTGAGGTCCGCGATCGGCAGGTCGATGTCGAGCGTGGGCGTGTTGTGGTCCTCGGTGGCGATGGTGAGGTCCGGGCGCCGCACGGGGCGGCCGGCGAGGCGGAGCCCCTCGAACGCCTGCGGGCTCGTCACCTCGTGCACGAGGTGGAGGTCGATGTAGAGCAGATCCGGTGCCCCCTCGGCGCCCTGGCGCACCAGGTGCGCCTCCCAGACCTTCTCTGCCAGCGTGCCGGCCATCTCGAGCTCCTCGTTCTGCCACCTGTGGGTGGCTGTCGTCGACGTGTGGGTACGCGATCCGACGCCCTGTCCACGAACCGAAGTTTGTGTAGAACTTGCAATCTCACCAAGCGAGACGTCAGTATCGACCTATGGACGATACTAGCGGAGTCGGCGTACTGGACAAGGCCGCGTCCGTACTCGGAGCACTCGAGGCCGGTCCCGCCACCCTGGCGCAACTGGTCTCCTCGACCGGCCTCGCCCGCCCGACGGCGCACCGCCTCGCGGTCGCGCTCGAGCATCACCGGTTCGTGGCCCGTGACATGCAGGGCCGGTTCGTGCTGGGCCCGCGCCTCAACGAGCTCGCGACGGCCGCCGGTGAGGACCGCCTGCTCGCCGCCGCGAACCCGGTGCTCACGGCCCTGCGCGACCACACCGGCGAGTCCGCGCAGCTCTACCGCCGCCAGGGCGACCATCGCGTCTGCGTGGCCGCCGCCGAGCGTCCCGTCGGTTTGCGCGACTCGATCCCGGTCGGCGCCACGCTGACGATGCACGCCGGTTCCGCGGCCCAGATCCTGCTCGCCTGGGAGGAGCCCGACCGCCTGCACCGCGGTCTGCGCGAGGCGGTCTTCACCGCGACGATCCTCTCCGGCGTCCGACGGCGCGGCTGGGCGCAGTCGGTCTCGGAGCGCGAGCTGGGCGTCGCCTCGGTGTCGGCACCGGTCCGCGGGCCGTCCGGGCGGATCGTCGCAGCCGTCTCGGTCTCCGGACCGGTCGAGCGACTCACCCGTCAACCAGGTCGGTTGCACTCGGCGTCCGTGGTCGCGGCGGCCAACCGCCTCACCGAGGTGCTGCAGCGCGCCGGCGAGTGACGGCGCGCCGAACTGATTGTCGCGGGGTCGCCCCGCAGGTCAGTAGGCTCCCGACCAGCGGGGCGACCCTGCCCCGCCGACCGAGAGGCGTGAGGACCCGATGCCGGCCAAGGCCAAGACCCTCCTGATCTGGCTCGTCGTGATCTTTCTGATCTACGCGATCGTGACGAGCCCGGACCGCGCTGCGGACATCATCAAGGCGATCTGGGACGTGATCGCCAACGCGTTCGGCAGCTTCGGGGAGTTTCTCGCCAACCTGACGTCGTAGCCGTGGACAACGCACCAGACCGAGCGGTGCGCGCGCACCGCCACCTGCGCCGCTACGTGCTGGCCCACGAGCGGGCGGTGTTCGCGTCGCGCCTGCACTGGGCCACACTGCTCGAGCCGATCCTGACGACCGTGGCCGCGACCGTCGTCGTCGCGCTGCTGCACCAGGCGACCGGCATGGGTGGGGTCTGGGTCCTGTGGCTGCTGCCGGCGGGCCGACTCGCCCTGAGGTGGGCCGAGTGGAACTACCAGTGGTTCGTCGCGACGGACAAGCGTCTGCTGCTCACCTACGGGTTCGTGGTCCACAAGGTGGCGATGATGCCGATGTTGAAAGTCACGGACATGAGCTACACCCGTACCCCGATGGGGCAGGTGCTGGGTTACGGCCGGTTCGTGATGGAGTCAGCCGGCCAGGACCAGGCGCTGAGCCGCGTCAACTACGTCCCGGATCCGGACGTCACCTACCGCAAGCTGACGGACACCATCTTCTTCCCCAACAAATCCGGCACGCCCGAGGCTCGCCCGGCACCGACTCCCCCGGCCATCGTCCCCGTGGGCAAGCGCGAACCCCGACCGACGACGGCGGAGCTCCCGACGGTCGGGCAGGCCGGGCCGGCAGAGTATCGCGAGCCGGGCCCCGACAGCTCTGCGCAGGGCATCGACCACCCGCAGAGCACCGGCCCCGCGCAGGGCGCCGACCACCACGTCGACGTCGCACCGTTCGATCCGGAAGCGCCGCCTGCCCAGGAAGGGCCCCGCTCACGGACCCGCCGCCGCGGCCTGTTCCCGGTGAAGCGGAAGCAGGACCTGTACGAGCCGCCGACCAGCAGCGGCGCCGGCCCCACGGTCCCCGAGCCCTTCCTCTGAGCCCGCCGCACGCACGAACGTGCGGGAACGACGAAGGCCCGGTCCGACAGGACCGGGCCTCGTGCTCTGTACCCCCAGCGGGATTTGAACCCGCGTTACCGCCGTGAGAGGGCGGCGTCCTAGGCCGCTAGACGATGGGGGCCGGACGTGACTCCGTCGCCGGAGCCGGTGCGACGATCCTCGAACGGACCGATGCGTACCCCCAGCGGGATTTGAACCCGCGTTACCGCCGTGAGAGGGCGGCGTCCTAGGCCGCTAGACGATGGGGGCCTATGGTTCCTCGACCGCGAGGGCCGATTTGCCGTGAGTACTCTAGCGCACCGTGCAGGACCAAGGATCCCGAGGAGAGGCGCGGAAGAACACTGCGCTGGGGTACCAGGACTCGAACCTAGACTAAGTGGACCAGAACCACTCGTGCTGCCAATTACACCATACCCCATGGTGTTCGGACCTACCCGGACATATCCGACTTCAACGCCGGTTTCCGTACGGCCCAACGACCCGAAACATTACCGGACCGGCCGCTTGGATCCAAACTCGATCCTCGGTGCCCTTCGTCACGTCCCACCGGGTTCCCGCCGCCCGCACCAGGGCGGACCGGCTGACGGCCGGGCCCGGACGTGGGACGCTGCTGGCATGCCGTCGACTCCCGACCCGCAATCACCCTCCGACCGCGCCGCCTCCTTCTCGACCGGCGCGGACGTGTACGCCAGGGTGCGCCCCACCTACCCGGCCGACGCCGTCGACTGGATGGTCCCGCCGGAGGCCGCCCACGTCCTCGACCTGGGGGCCGGCACGGGTCTGCTCACGCGGCGGCTCGTCGATCGCGGCCTGGACGTCGTCGCCGTCGACGCCTCCCCGGCGATGCTGGACGAGCTGGTCGCCACCCTGCCGGACGTCACCGCGCACGTGGGCACCGCCGAGAACCTCCCGCTGCCGGACGCCTCGATCGACGCCGCAGTGGTCGGGCAGGCCTGGCACTGGTTCGACGAGGCTCGCGCGTCGGCCGAGATCGCCCGCGTCCTGCGGCCGGGCGGCACGCTCGCCGTCGTCTGGAACGACCGCGACGAGCGCATCGACTGGGTCGGCCGCTTCGGCGAGATCCTGCACACCGGCGACCAGCTCCAGCCGGACAGCGACCAGAGCAGCGGCGCCCCGACCCTCGACGACTCGTTCGGCGAGATCGAGGTCGCCGAGTTCCGCTGGCTGCACCACCTGCCGACCGCCGACCTGCGCGCGCTCGCCGGTTCCCGCAGCTACCTGCTCACCCTGCCGGAACCCGAGCGCGACCAGCTGCTGCAGCGGGTCGACGACCTCGTCGTCACCCACCCCGACCTCGCGGGGACGCAGGAGATCGCCATGCCCTACGTCACGACGGCGTACCGCGCGCGACGGCGCTGAGCCGGCGGGCCGCAGCCGACGGCGCCGCCCCGTCGCGCCACACGACCCGCAGCCGTCGCGTCAGGTCGAGGCCGTCGACCCGGAGCGCGACGAGCCTGCCCGCCGCGACGTCGTCGGCCACCGTGAGCCCGGACAGCACCGCGACCTGGCCGCCGTGCTGCACGGCCGCCTTGAGCGCCGACGTCGAGCCCAGGGTCGGCAGGTGGGCGGGCAGGCTCTCGCCGACGGCGGCGAGTGCCCGTTCCAGGATCTCCCGGGTGCCCGAGCCGGTCTCGCGCAGGACCAGCCGGCCGGCGAGCAGCTCCCCCGCCCCCACCGACCGACGCCGCGCCCAGCGATCCCCCGGCGCCACGACGGCGACGAGCTCGTCGTGGGCCACGGTCCGGCTGCGCAGCCCGCGCCGCACCCCGAGGCTCTCGACGAAGCCGAGCTGGGCGCCGCCCTCCAGCACGAGCTCCATGACGTCGTGCGAGTTGCGCACCAGCAGCTCCACGTCCTCGCCGCTCCCCTGCACGGCCAGCTGGGCCAGCCACCGGGGCACGAGGTACTCCGCGACCGTCAGGCTCGCGGCGACCCGCAGCGCCGTCGTCGGCCCCGCGCGCAACCCCGCGGCCGCCGTCTCGAAGCGCTGGGACGCCTCGACGACCTCGCGCGCCCAGCCGGCGGCCGCCTGACCGGTCGGGGTGAGGGCGGTGCCACGCGAGCCGCGCGTCACGAGCTCCAGACCCAGGCGCCGCTCCAGCCGGCGCAGGCCCGCGGACGCCGTCGGCTGGGCGATCGCGAGCGCTCGCGCGGCGGCGCTGATCGAACCGTGCGTGTCCAGGGCGACGAGCAGCTCCAGCGAGGCCAGCGACGTCCGATCCACCATAGGGCGAGTCTATGGATGGATCACGACCTCGCCCTACCGGCCGGCTCCGGACGCGACGAGGGTGGTCGCATGCCCCGACTCGCGCCCGGCCTCGCCCTGACCGCCGGCGCGACCGCGACCCTGCTCGGGCTCGCTCCCCTGCTGGCCCGGGCGGCTCCCTCCGTGTCGCCGCTCGTCCTGGCGCTGCTGCTGGGCGCCGCGTGCGGCTCGGCGCTCGGCGCACGCGGTCGGCAGGACCGCACTCCCGGCCGACGGCACGCCGCCCGGCTCGCCCGCGCCGTCGAGCCGGGCACCGGCTGGGTGGCGCGGCACGTGCTGCGCGCCGGGGTCGTGCTCCTCGGCCTGCAGCTCTCGCTGGGCGACGTCCTCGGGCTCGGGTGGCGGGGCCTGGCGGTCGTGGCACTCACCCTCACGGCGACCTTCGGCGCCACCGTCGCGCTCGGCCCCCGGCTCGGCGTGCCGCGCGACACGACGCTGCTGGTCGCGACCGGGTTCTCCGTCTGCGGCGCCGCCGCCGTGTCCGCCATGGCAGGGATACTCGACCGCCTCCCCCGGCGCCGCGACGACGAGGCCCCGCAGGACGCCGCAGCCGTCGCCCTCGCACTCGTCGCGCTCTACGGGACGGCAGCCGTGGTCGTGCTCCCCCGGCTGGCCGGGCTCCTCGGCCTCACGGGCACGCAGGCCGGCGTGTGGATCGGCGCGAGCGTGCAGGAGGTCGCCCAGGTCGTCGCCGCGGCGGGCGGCCTGGCGGGCGCCACGGCGCTCACCACCGCCACGGTGGCCAAGCTGGCGCGGGTCGTGCTCCTCGCGCCGCTCGTGGCCGGCACGGGCGCCCTCCGGTCGCGCCGTGCGGCGCTCACCGCACGAGCGGCACGGCACGACGGCGGACGTCGCCCGCCGCTCGTCCCCGGGTTCGTGCTCGGGTTCCTCGGCGCCGTGGTGCTGCGCAGCCTCGGCGTCGTCCCGGACCCGGTGCTCGACGCGGCCGCTCTCGTCACGACCACCCTGTTCGTCGCCGCGATGTTCGCGCTCGGACTGGGCGTCGACGTGCCGCGGCTGGTGCGCACCGGCGGGCGGGCGCTGCTGCTCGGCGCGTGCTCCGCCGTCGTCGTCACCGGCACCGCGCTGGGCGCCGTCCTGCTGCTCGTGCCCTGACCGGTTCCCGGCGCCCGCCGGGCCGCGACGCCTCAGAGGCCGAGGGCGGGCGGCACCTCGCCGAGGCCCGTCACGACCACCATCCCGGCCGAGCGCAGCGCGTCGGCGTCCACCGCGTGCTCGTCGGCCCGGCGGGCGCCGGGGCGGTCGACCCACACGCCGACCAGGCCGGCGTCGTGCGCCGCCCGGGCGTCGATCCGCGGCTCGTCGCCGACGTACGCGGTGCGCTCGGGCGCGGCTCCGACGAGCCGGGCGCCCTCGACGAACACGTCCGGGTGCGGCTTGCCGTAGCCCAGCGTGTCGAGCCCGACCAGCACCGGCAGATCGACCCCGACGGCGGCGAGCTTGCGCTCCTGCAGGGCGACCGCGGCGTTCGTCACCACCCCGACGCGGACGCCCGCGGAGCGCAGAGCGTCCACGCACGGCACGGCGTCGTCGAACGGCTGCCACGACCGCTCGAACGTGCCCCAGAACAGCTCGTCCCAGGCGTCGAACGAGTCCTCGCCCACCGGAGCTCCCCCGAAGGTGCGGTGCAGCAGGTCGGCCCGGAGCCGGCGCTGGGTGCGGTGGTCCGTCTCGCCGCGCGTGTAGGCGCGGTAGTGACCCGCCGGGTCGGCCCGCCAGTGGTCGAGCACCGAGGCATGGTCGACGTCGCCGGGCAGGTGCGCCTGCGCCACGGCCGCGAGCGCCGTCGCGAACGCACCCTTGGTGTCGACCAGGGTGTCGTCCACGTCCAGCAGGACGGCGTCGACCCGCCCGCCGACGGCCCCGAACGCCGTCACCGGGCGGGAGCCTGCGGCGGGTTCTCCGCGAGGCGGGCCAGGGCGGCGTCGATCCGGCCGAGGGTGCGCTCGCGGCCGAGCACCTCGAGCGACTCGAACAGCGGCAGGCCGATCGTGCGGCCGGTCACGGCGACGCGCACCGGCGCCTGCGCCTTGCCGAGCTTGAGCCCGTGCTGCTCGCCCGTGGACGCGACGGCGCCCTTCAAGGGCTCCGCCTCCCACGGCTCGAGCTGCGCGAGCACGGCGCGCACGTCGGTGAGCAGCTCGACGGCGCCCGGCTTCATGGCCTTGTTCCACGACTTCTCGTCCTCGACCGGCGTGTCGAGGAACAGGAAATCGACGTTGTCGGTGATGTCGCTGAGCAGCGCCACCCGGGACTGGGCGAGCGGTGCGACGGCGGCGAAGGCGGCGGCGTCGAACCGCTCCTCGGCCCAGGGGGCGTGCGGGGCGCGCAGCCACGGCCCGACGGCGGCGACGAACTCGTCCACGGACAGCGCGCGGATGTACTCGCCGTTGAACGCGGCGAGCTTCTTGAGGTCGAAGAACGCCGAGGCGCTGTTCACGTCCTCGATGCGGAACCGGGAGATCATCTCGTCGAACGGCAGGATCTCCTCGTCGTTGCCCGGCGCCCAGCCGAGCAGCATGAGGTAGTTGACCATCGCGGCGGGCAGGTAGCCCTCGGCGAGGTAGTCCTCGAGCGCCACCTTGTCGCGGCGCTTGGAGAGCTTCTGCCGCTTCTCGTTGACGATGACCGGCAGGTGCGCCCAGACCGGCGGCTCGGCACCGAGCGCGGCCCACAGCAGCTGCTGCTTGGGCGTGTTCGACAGGTGCTCCTCGCCCCTGATCACGTGGGTGATGCCCTCGTCCAGGTCGTCGACGACGTTCGCCAGCAGGAACACCGGCGACCCGTCGCCGCGCGCCACGACGAAGTCCTCCATCGCGTCGTTCGGGAAGACCGGGTTGCCACGGATGAGGTCCACCACGCGGGTCTCGCCGTCGTCCGGCGTCCGGAAGCGCAGCGCGCGGCCGGGCGCCTCCTCGAGGCCCCGGTCGCGGCAGAAGCCGTCGTAGCCCGACTGCTTGTTGCCCGTGCGCGCGGCCACGTCGTCGCGCGTGCAGTCGCAGTAGTAGGCGCGGCCGGCCTCACGGAGGCTGCTGAGTGCTTCACCGTGCTTCTGGACGTTGGCCGACTGGAAGTACGGCCCCTCGAAGGTCGGGTCGTCCGCGTGCATGCCGAGCGCCGCGTGGGCGGCGAGGATGCCGTCCACCCACTCGGGCTTGTTGCGGGAGGTGTCGGTGTCCTCGATGCGCAGCACGAACGTCCCGCCCGTCTGCTTGGCGACAGCCCAGTTGAACAGCGCGGAGCGCGCGCCGCCCACGTGGAACATGCCCGTCGGCGACGGGGCGAAGCGGACACGGACGTCGGAACTACCAGCTGCGGGGGTCACGGGCACAGCCTAGTTGGCGACGACGCGACGCATCGCACGCGGGCGCCGGACGCGGCGCCGCTCAGACCTCGCGCCGCACCACGGGGTTGGCGAGCACCCCGATGCCCTCGACCTCGCACTCCACGCGGTCCCCGGCCTCGATCGGGCCGACACCGGCCGGGGTGCCGGTGAGCAGCACGTCGCCCGGCAGCAGCGTCATCGCCTTCGAGGCGTAGGACACCAGATACTCGACGTCGAAGATCATCTGCGAGGTACGGCCGTCCTGCTTCGGCGCACCGTTGACGCGCGAGCGGACCGCGACGTCCTCCGGGTCCAGGTCGGTCTCGATCCAGGGACCGAGCGGGCAGGACGAGTCGAAGCCCTTGGCGCGCGCCCACTGGTCGTCGGTCCGCTGGGCGTCCCGGGCGGTGACGTCGTTCGCGACCGTGTACCCGAGCACGTAGGCGCGGGCGTTCTCCGGCTCGACGTCCTTGCAGAGCTTGGAGATCACGACGGCGAGCTCGGCCTCGTAGGAGACCTCCTGCGTCCAGTCGGGCAGCACGACCGGGTCGTCCGGGCCGACGACGGAGGTGTTCGGCTTGAGGAACAGCAGCGGCGCGGTGGGCGGCTCGCTGCCCATCTCCCGGACGTGGTCCAGGTAGTTGCGGCCCACGGCCACCACCTTCGAGCGCGGGATGACCGGTGCGAGGAGCCGGACGCCGTCGCCGAGCTCGACCCGCTCCCCCGTCGGCATGGCCGGCATGTAGAGCGGATCACCGCTCAGCACGGCCAGATAGGTGGTGTCCCCCTCGGACTGGACGAAGGCGAAGCGGGGGTCGTCGCCGGTGGTGAATCTCGCGATGCGCACAGGTCAAGGCTAACGGTCCGGGGTAATGTCACCATGCACAGTGCGGTCGCGGGCGACGCCGGGCGGCCGTTCCAGACGACCCTCCACGAAGGAGACCCATGAGTACGCCTCCTCCCGAGCAGCCCGGCCAGCAGCCCTACGGCCAGGAGCCCGGTCGACAGCCGGCCCAGCAGCCCTACGGCGAGCAGCCGTACGGTCAGCCCGCCCCCGGTCAGCCTTCGTCCGGCGGGCCTTCCTACGGTCAGCAGCCTCCCACCGAGAAGCGCGGGCTGGCCATCGCCGCGCTCGTGCTGGGCATCCTGGCGCTGCTCGGCTGCTGGATACCGGTCCTCAACATCGGCTCGATCATCATGGGTCTCGTCGGGCTGATCCTCGGCATCGTCGCGATCGCGAAGGCCTCCAAGGGCGAGGCCGGCGGCAAGGTCATGGCGATGGTCGGTGCGGCGCTCAGCGTCCTGGCGATCGTGCTCTCGATCGTCGTCAACGTGATCGCGTTCAACGCCGGCTCCACGTTCATCGACGAGAACCCCGAGATCCTGCAGGAGCTCGAGCAGGACATGGAGATGGAGATGGAGAACAGCTGACCCGACGGGACAGCCGCGACATTTCACCCGCGGCGCTCCGGCCGGACGCCGCGCACGCTCGGTATCGTCACGTCCTCCATCCCCCGACGAAGGACGACGCATGAGCACGCCCTCCTACGACGCGCAGGGCCCGACGGGCCAGCCCGCCGCACCGCCCAGCCCTTACACCGACCACGGCGCGCCGACGCCGTACGGGAACCAGCCGGCTGCCCCGGCACCGCCGAGCGGGCAGCCTCCGGCACCGGGTCCCTACGGGCCGCCGCAGCCGCGGCCGGCGTCGGAGCGCAGCGGGCTGGCCATCACGGCGCTCGTGCTGGGCATCGTGGCGCTGCTGGGCTGCTGGATCCCGTTCCTCAACATCGGCTCGGCCGTCATCGGCGTGGTCGGCGTCGTGCTCGGCATCATCGCCATCGTCAAGGCGGCACGGGGCACGGGCGGCGGCAAGGTCATGGCGATCATCGGTACGGCGCTCTCCGTCGTGGCGATCGCGCTGTCCATCGTCATCTCGATGGTGACCGCGGCGTTCGTCAGCAGCACCGTCGAGGAGCAGACCAGCCTGATCGAGCAGTCCCTCGAGGACGCCGGCATCGACTCCGAGGACGTCGACGCCATCACGTCGGGAGAGGCCACCAACGCCGGTGGTGTCGTCGGCTTCGACGAGACGTACACCTACGCCGACGGCCTGGCCGTCACCGTGACCGCCCCGGAGGAGTTCACACCCGGTGAGTACGCCGTCGGCGCCGAGGGCGAGGGCACCCCGGTCGTCTTCGAGGTCACGATCGAGAACGACACGGACGAGGTCTTCGACCCGGTCCTGATGTACCCGATCGTCGCCTCGGGCGGGTCGGAGTCCATGGCCGTGTACGACGACGGCATCGACATGATGCCGAGCTCGAAGATCCAGCCGGGCAAGTCGCTGACCTTCTCGGTCGCGTACATGGTCGCGGACACGGGCGACGTCCAGGTCGACCTGGAGCCGGGCTTCCTGGAGTACGAGACGCTCACCGTCACCAGCTGAGCCGATCTCGCCCGGTGACGACGCCCGCCCCCGCCGAGGTGCTCGACGGGGGCGGGCGTGCGCGTGCGGGGGACCTCAGGCCCGGGCCAGCACCTCGCCGTGCAGGATGGCGAACCAGCCGTCCGGCGAGTGCGCCCAGGTCAGCCAGTCCTGCGCGAGCTGCTCGAGCGCGACGTCGTCGGCCAGGTTGGACTCGACGGCCTGCCGCGCGAAGTTCGACTCGACGCACCGCTCGGCCCAGAGCTGACCCCACCACTCACGGTCGGTGGGCGTCGCGTAGCACCACGACGACGCGCTCGGCACGGTCCCGGAGACGTCGAAGCCGGCGTCCAGCACCCAGGAGAAGAGGCGGCGGCCGGCGTCGGGCTCGAACCCGTAGGCGTGCGTGACCTCGTGGTAGAGCGTGTTCCACTCGCGCAGGCCGGCGGACTCCGGGTACCAGGCCATGGCGGCGTAGTCGGCGTCGCGCACCGCGAGGAGACCGCCCGGCTTGGCGACCCGCTTCATCTCGCGCAGCGCCGCGACCGGGTTCGACAGGTGCTGCAAGAGCTGGTGGGCGTAGACGACGTCGAAGGTGTCGTCGTCGAAGGGCAGCTCGTAGGCGTTGGCCTGCTGGAAGCGGACGTTGTGGGCACCGATCGCCTCCGCGTGCGAGCGGGCGGCGTCGAGCACCGTCTCGGAGGCGTCCACGCCCACCACGTCGCCACCCGCGACGATGCGGCCGAGGTCGGTGGTGACGGTGCCCGGCCCGCAGCCGACGTCGAGCACGTGCATGTCGTCGCGCAGGTGGGGCAGCAGGAACCCGGCAGAGTTCTGCGCGGTGCGCGCCCGGTGCGCGCGCAGCACCGACTCGTGGTGCCCGTGCGTGTACGACTCGGACTCCTGGCTCGGCACCGTCTGGTGGGTGCTCGGGGCTTCGATCGCGTCGGAGAGTGCGGCGCCGTGCGGCTCGTCGGAGGCGCTCCCGCTCGGTCCGTCGGACGGGCTGCCGAAGCTCGGCGCTTCCGGGAACTCGGGTTCGGACTCCATCGGCAGATCGCTCATGTGCCCAACCTAGTGAACGCGCCGCGCCGAGACACCCTGTTCTCACGAGACGGACGCTGCGGGATCATCGGCGCATGGTCTCCGACGAAGGCGCCCCGGCCCCGGACGCACCGGCCGCGTCCCGCAGGTTCGTCCCGGCCCTGCGCCGGGCCGGGACGCGTCTGCGCGGTGGTCCCGGCCGGGTGCCCGGCCTCGACGTCGCCCGCGGCCTGGCGGTCCTCGGCATGTTCACGGCGCACGTCGGCGTCGTCGAGGGTCCGACGGTGTGGCTCACCGTCGCGGACGGGCGCTCGTCGATCCTGTTCGCGCTCGTCGCGGGCGTCTCGCTCGCCGTCGTCACCGGCGGGCCCCGCCCCCAGACCGGTGACGCCCTGGTGCACGCGCGCGCCTGGCTCCTGGTCCGGGCCGTGCTGCTGCTCGCCCTCGTGGGTCTCCTCGACCTGCTCGGGACGCGCGTGCTGCTCATCCTCGGGTTCTACGCCGCCTACTTCGTGCTCGCGCTGCCGTTCCTGCGCTGGGGCCCGCGCCGGCTGGCCCTCGCCGCCGCGGCGGTCACCGTCGTCGGCCCGCTGCTCGCCTACTGGGTGCCGGAGCACCTGGGCCGGGCCGGGCTGCGGGTGCCGCGGGACGGCTCCGGCGCACTGACGGACTTCCTGGTCACCGGCCACTACCCCGCCGTGGTGTGGATGGCGTACGTCTTCGCCGGGATGGCGATCGGTCGGTGCGACCCGCGCTCCGCGCGGCTGCGCGGCCGGATGGTGACCGGCGGGCTCGCGGCGACCGCGGTCGGATATCTCGCCTCCTCGTCGCTGGCGGTGGAGTTCGATCCGGGGTCCGCCGCCGGGTACCTCGTCCGGTCCGGGCCGCACGACGACACGTTCTTCGAGGTGGTGGGATCGGGCGGGTTCGCGCTGACGGTGCTCGGTCTGTGCCTGTACGCCGGACGCATCGGGTCGGTCGTGCTCGCGCCGCTGGCCGCCGTCGGGTCGATGGCGCTGACGGTCTACTCGTTGCAGATCGTCGCGATCTGGCGGTGGGACCTGGTGGAGGCGACGACCAACGGGCCGCTGACGGTGCTGGTCCTCGTGACCCTCGTGGCGGCGAGCGCCTGGCGGGCGCTCCTCGGGCGCGGACCGCTCGAACGGGCGATCACCGGCGTGGCGCGGCGGACGGCACCACCTCCGACGACGGACCGTCCGGCGGCCTGAGGAGCCGCCCGGCAGGTCAGCCGGCGTAGCGCAGCAGTGTCCAGAGCAGTGCCGAGAGGCCGACGAGCAGCCCCACGGCGGGGCCGTGCTGCTGGATCCAGGAGTCCTGGGGCACGTGTGGCGTGGGCTTGATGCCGTCCTGCTCCGCGTCGAGGTCCGACTGCGTTCCGATGGTGGCCATCATCACCACCTCCCGTCCCTTCGATCATACGCCGGACCGACCTACTCTGGCAGGGTGACGCCACCGGTCCCCGCACCCGCCGAGGCCCCCGAGCGCCTGCCGCGTACCGCCGTCGTACGCGACTGGCGCACCCGGGCCGCCGAGCACGCCGACCGTGCGGACGCACTGACGGCCGTCTGGCGCGACGCCCGCGACCGGGGCGAGAAGCACGCCGTCGAGGACTTCCTCTTCACCTACTACCCGACGCGGGTGAGCCACCTGCGGCGGTGGCACGCCGGGGCGGGCGCCGTCGTCCCCGTACCCGACGGCGACGAGCGGTACGGGTGGCGCTGGTACCGCGGCACGACGCTGCCCGACGGCGCGGACGGCGCCACGCTGGACGTGTCCGCGTTCCTCGCCGACCGGGGCGAGGCGGTGCGCTACGTCCGCTCGCTCGTCGGGGCGACGGCGGCACGGCCGGGGACGTTCGGCTGCTTCGGGCTGCACGAGTGGGCCATGGTGTACCGGGACGCCGCCGCCGGCCGCGACCACCGGCACCCGCTCCCCTTGCGGCTCGGCCATGACGGGACCGACGCCGTGGTGGAGTCCCACCGCATCGCCTGCTCCCACTTCGACGCCTATCGGTTCTTCACGCCGGAGGCCCGCGAGGCCAACGGGCTGCGCCCCACCCGCGAGCGCCAGGTCGCGATGGAGCAGCCGGGCTGCCTGCACGCCAACATGGACCTGTACAAGTGGGGGTCCAAGCTGGGGCCCGCCGTGCCCGGTGACCTCCTGCTGGACTCCTTCGAGCTGGCCCGCGACATCCGCTACACCGACATGGCGGCCTCGCCGTACGACGTGTCCTCGTACGGGGTCGAGGCGGTGTCGGTCGAGACGCCCGAGGGCAAGGCCGAGTACGTGCGCCGCCAGCGCGGTTTCGCCGATCGCGCGAACGCCCTGCGGCTCCGGATCGTCGAGGTGTGCGACCGGCTGCTGGCCGACTGACCGGCGTCAGGCGGTTCCGGCCCGGCGCGCGCGGTGCGCCGCCTGGGCGTTGCGGTTGGTGCAGGTGACCGAGCAGTAGCGTCGCGACCGGTTGCGCGAGAGGTCGAGCACGACGCCGGAGCAGTCCGCGTCGGCGCAGACGTCCAGCCGGGAGTGCTCGTCGGCACGGACGACGTCGACCATGGCCATCGCGGTCTCGGCGAGGATGCGGTCGGCCAGCGGGGCGTCGTCCTCGACGGCGTGCAGGTGCCAGTCCTCGTGCTCGTGGCGGACGAGGCGCGGCACGGCGCCGACCTCGGCGAGCATCGCGTTGACGAGCGGTGCGACGTCGTCACGGTCGGCGAGCAGCAGCTCCCGCAGCCGTGGCGCGAGGGCCAGCACGGCGTCCAGCTCACCCTCGGTGCCGTCGAGGCGCCCGGTGTAGCGGTGGCGCCGGAAGAACGCGTCGAGCTCCGCCACCGTGGTGAGGGTGGCCGGCGGCTCGGCAGCGTTGACGAGCTCCGTCGCAGACTGCAGCGCCTCCACGGCGTCAGGAGTGAAAGACATGTTGACACGTTATCAAGAGCGACCGTAGTGTCATGAGCCATGAAGCAAATGACGCCTGACGTCTCCGCCGCGCGCCGTCCGCGGACCAGCGCGGGGCTCGCTCTCGCCGTCGTCTCGGCGATCAGCTTCAGCCTCTCCGGACCGCTCGCCGGCGCCCTGTTCGACACCGGCTGGAGCCCCGGTGCCGTCGTCCTCGTGAGGATCACGATCGGCGCCCTGGTGCTGCTGCCGTTCGGCCTCGCGGCGCTGCGCGGCGACTGGGACGCCGTCCGGCGCAACGTCCGGCTCGTCACTCTCTACGGGCTGCTCGGCGTCGCCGCGACCCAGTTCTGCTACTTCGCCGCCGTGCAGCACATGCAGGTCGGCCCGGCCCTGCTGGTCGAGTACTCGGCACCGGTGGCCGTCGTCGTCTGGCTCTGGCTGCGCCACGGCCAGCAACCCGCGCCGGCGACCTTCGGCGGCATCGCGCTCGCGCTGGCCGGCCTCGTCCTGGTTCTCGACCTCACCGGCGCGCGTGTCTCCCTCGTCGGCACGGCCTGGGCGCTCGGCGCGATGGTGGGGGCCTCGGCCTACTTCCTCATCAATGCCCGGGCGGACACCGGGCTGCCGCCGCTCAGCCTCGCCGCCGGCGGGCTCACGGTCGGAGCGGTCGCGCTCGGGGCGCTCGCCGCCGTCGGGCTGCTGCCCGTGACCGCGTCGACGGCACCTGCCACGCTCGGCACGGCGGCGGTGCCCTGGTGGCAGGTGCTCGCCGTCCTCGGTCTCGTGACGGCCGGTGTCGCCTACGTGACCGGCATCGCGGCCGGACGTCGGCTCGGTGCACGCGTGGCCGCGTTCATGGGCCTGCTCGAGGTGCTCAGCGCAGTGCTGCTCGCCTGGGCGCTGCTCGGCGAGCTGCCGAGCCCCGTCCAGCTGGTGGGCGGAGCGCTCGTGCTCGCCGGCGTCGTCGTGGTCCAGCAGGGCGAGGCCGCCACGGCTCGCCGCGCGGAAGCCCTCGCCACGAGCGCCTGACCTCGGCGAGGATGGCCCGCATGGCCCTCCCCCTCGCCTCCGCTCCCCGGGAACCTGTCGCCGTCCCGGCCGCCGTCCGGGCGCTCGCCGCCGACGACGACGTCACCCCCGTGTGGCGCAACCAGCTCGGCGGGCTCACCTTTCGCCTCGTCGGCGCGGCCGGGACGCGGTACGTCAAATGGGTCGCGCACGGCACGCCCGAGCTCGACCTCGCCGCCGAGGCCGAGCGCCTCGCGTGGGCGGCGCGCTACACCGCGGTGCCCCGCGTGCTCGGCCGCGGGCACGACGAGGACGGTGCGTGGCTCGTCACCGCCGCGCTGCCGGGGCGATCCGCCGTCGACCCGGCCTGGAAGGCGCGGCCCGACGAGGCCGCCCGCGCGATCGGGGCCGGACTGCGGGCCCTGCACGACTCCCTGCCGGTGGACGCGTGCCCGTTCTCCTGGAGCGCTCAGGAGCGCGCCGACCGGCTGGACGCCGCCGCGCGCGAGCGGCTCGGCCCGATCCCCGCCGTGGACCGCCTCGTCGTCTGCCACGGGGACGCCTGCGCACCGAACACCCTGGTGGCCGACGACGGCGCACCGGCCGGGCACGTCGACCTCGGCACGCTCGGGGTGGGCGATCGCTGGGCGGATCTGGCGACGGCGAGCATGAGTCTGGGCTGGAACTACGCCGGCGACCACGAGGCCGCCTTCTTCGCGGCGTACGGCATCGCACCCGACGCGGAGCGGATCGCCTTCTACCGGGACCTGTGGAACCTGGGCTGATCACGCGCACCGTACGGGAGAACCCGTAGCGAGCACCCGCCGCGGGCGCGACGTTGACGGGTTTCACCCGATGCGCAGACTATTGCTGCGGCCTAGCGTCGAATTTGTCCAGAAACCTGACGAACAGGAGACGCACGATGCGATGGCGCACAGCACTGGTAGCCACGGTCACCGGACTGGTGGCACTGCTCGCCCCCTTGGCGGTCGCCCCCACCGCCAACGCCCACGGGTGGGTCACCAACCCGCCCAGCCGGCAGGATCACTGCAGCACCGGCAACCTGTCGTTCGACTGCGGCGGCCTGCAGTACGAGCCGCAGAGCGTGGAGGCCCCGAAGGGTTCCATGCAGTGCTCTGGCGGCAGCGGGTTCGACATCCTCGACGACGAGAGCAAGCCCTGGCCCCGCACCACCATCGACTCCTCGGTGACGATGCGCTGGCAGCTCACCGCGATGCACGCCACCAGCACGTGGGAGTACTTCGTGGACGGCGTGCTGCACCGCACGTTCGACGACGGCGGCGCGCGGCCCGGCGCCGTCGTCGAGCACACGCTCGACAGCCTGCCCGCCGGTGACCACACGATCCTCGCCCGGTGGAACGTCGCGGACACCGCCATGGCCTTCTACGCGTGCGTCGACGTGACGGTCGGCGGCAACGGTGGCGGCCAGCCCGACCCGGACCCCGAGCCGGACCCGGAGCCGGGTGACTGCGAGGCCGCAGCCTGGGACCCGTCGGCCGCGTACGTCAAGGGCGACGAGGTCGCCCACGACGGGCGCGAGTACGTGGCGAAGTGGTGGAGCCGGGGTGAGGACCCCTCCGCCGCCGGTCAGTGGGGCGCCTGGAGCGACCTCGGCGCCTGCTGACCCTCCGGTCGGCAGGTCTGGCTCCGGTCGGCAGCTCGTGCTGCCGACCGGAGCCGGACCTGCCGACCTGGCGTGCGACCCGGGCGGGACTGGGAGAATGGTCCCGATGACTGCCACCGACACTGCCGCCACCGCCTCGACCACGACCCCGCGCCCGGCCGGCATGCTGCTGCCCTACCTGCCCGCCCCGACGGGCAAGGCACCGGACGCGGACGTGCTCTTCGAGGGCTTCGGCGAGTGGGCGGCGTCCACGGGCCGGTCCCTCTACCCGCACCAGGAGGAGGCGCTGCTCGAGCTCATGACGGGCTCGCACGTGGTACTGGCGACGCCGACCGGGTCAGGCAAGTCCATGGTGGCGATGGGCGCCCAGTTCGCGGCCCTGGCAGCCCGGCGGTCCGGGCTCGGCGGGCGGACCTACTACACCGCGCCGCTCAAGGCCCTGGTCAGCGAGAAGTTCTTCGACCTGGTCGCGGCGTTCGGCTCGCGCAACGTGGGGATGATGACGGGCGACTCGGCGGTCAACGCGGACGCGCCGATCATCTGCTGCACCGCCGAGATCCTCGCCAACCTCGCACTGCGGCGAGGGGCCGGCAGGCCGGGCGACGACGACTTCATCTCCCAGGTCGTCATGGACGAGTTCCACTACTACGGCGACCCGCAGCGCGGCTGGGCCTGGCAGGTGCCCCTGCTCGAGCTGCCGCACACCCAGTTCGTGCTGATGTCCGCGACGCTCGGCGACACCACCCGGCTGCGCGAGGACCTCGAGGAACGGTCCGACCGCCCTGTGGCCGAGGTCGCCGACGCCGAGCGGCCCGTCCCGCTGACGTTCTCCTACGTCCAGGACCCGCTGCCCGAGGTGATCGAGGAGCTGGTCACCACCCACCGGGCGCCCGTCTACGTGGTGCACTTCACGCAGAAGGACGCCGTCGACCGCGCCCAGGCGCTGCTCAGCTCGAAGCTCGCCTCCAAGGAGGAGAAGGCCGCGATCGCGGCGGAGATCGGCGCGTTCCGGTTCGGCACCGGGTTCGGCAAGGTCCTGAGCAAGTACCTTCGCGCCGGGGTCGGCGTCCACCACGCCGGGATGCTGCCCAAGTACCGCCGACTCGTGGAGCGCCTCACCCAGCGCGGGCTGCTCAAGGTCGTGTGCGGCACCGACACGCTGGGCGTCGGCATCAACGTGCCCATCCGCACCGTCCTGCTGACGTCCCTGGTGAAGTTCGACGGCGAACGGATGCGGCACCTCACCGCCCGTGAGTTCCACCAGATCTCCGGACGCGCCGGGCGCGCGGGCTACGACACCCTCGGCGAGGTCATCGTCATGGCCCCCGAGCACGTCATCGAGAACCGCAAGGCCGTCGCCAAGGCGGGCGACGACCCGAAGAAGCTCAAGAAGCTGGTCCGCAAGAAGGCCCCGTCGGGCTCCGTGAACTGGACGGACTCGACCTTCGAACGCCTCCGCGACGCGCCGCCGGAGCCGCTGGCCAGCCAGTTCCACGTCAACCACGCCATGGTGCTCAACGTCCTCGCCCGCACGCGGGACGAGCGCGCCGCGGACGAGGCCGGGGCCGTCGACCCGGTCGAGGCGATGCGCCACCTGCTGACCGCGAACCACGACACCGCCGCGCAGCAGGCCGCGCACGTGCGCCAGGCGCTGCGCATCTACCGCTCCCTGCGGGTCGCCGGCGTGGTCGAGCGGGTCCGCGTCCCGGACCCGACGCGCCCGGCGGGCTACCGTCCCAGCGTCCGGCTCGAGGTGGACCTCCCCCGGGACTTCGCCCTCAACGCCCCGCTGTCGCCCTTCGCCCTGGCCGCGATGGACCTGCTCGACGTGGACTCCCCCACGCACGCCCTCGACGTCGTCTCCGTCATCGAGGCGACGCTGGACGACCCTCGCCAGATCCTCTACGGCCAGCAGCGCAAGGCGCGCGGCGTCGCCGTCGCGGAGATGAAGGCCGAGGGCATCGAGTACGAAGAGCGCATGGAGCTGCTCGAGGACGTCACCTGGCCCCGGCCGCTCGCCGAGCTGCTGGAACCCGCGTTCGCGCAGTACAAGCAGACGAACCCGTGGGTCGCCGGCGCCGAGCTCGCGCCCAAGTCCGTCGTGCGGGACATGCTCGAGCAGGCCATGACCTTCGCCGAGATGGTCAGCATCTACGGCTTGGAGCGCACCGAGGGCGTGGTCCTGCGCTACCTCGCCGACGCGTTCCGAGCGGTCCGCCAGGTGGTCCCCGACGAGCACCGCACCGAGGACGTGCACGAGGTCATCGAGTGGCTCGGTGAGCTCGTGCGGGGCGTCGACTCGTCCCTGCTCGACGAGTGGGAGCGGCTGCAGAACCCGGTGGACGACGACGCCGACACCGTCGTCGAGGGCGAGCTCGCCGAGGCCGGCGCCGAGGCTCCCGCCCGACCCGTCACCGGCAACCCTCGCTCCTTCCGCCGCCTGGTGCGCAACGCCATGTTCCGCCGCGTCGAGCTGGCCGCGCGCGAGGACTACGACGCCCTCGAGGCGCTCGACAAGGCCTCCGGCTGGGACGGCGACACCTGGGCCGACGCCCTGGAGGAGCTCTTCGAGGCCCAGGGCGACGACGCGATCGGGTTCGGCGCGGACGCCCGCTCCACGGCCCTGCTGACCATGCTCGAGCCGGGCGCCGAGCTCCCCGCCGGCGCTCCGCCGTGGGACACCCGGACCGTGCCGGCCGGCACGTGGTGGGTGCGCCAGGTGCTCGACGACGTCGACGGTGACCGCGACCGCGCGATCACCGCCCTCGTCGACCTCGCCGCGAGCGACGAGGCGGGCGCACCGGTGGTGAGCATCCTGCACGTGGGCCGGTTCGCGTAGAACGTCCGGCGCCGCCCGGATCGTCCCGGGAGAAGTTGCGGGTCAACCCGGGCGGCGGTGCAATCGGCTCAGAGGGAACACTCCCTCGCCTCGACGAGTCGGGAGGCTGCCATGGACAGCTCGACCATCATGTGGATCGTCATCGCGGTCGTCGTCGTGATCCTCCTCGCCCTGCTGGTGTGGTTCCTGGTGCGACGGTCACGCACGGCCACGGCGAAGCGGCGCGAGGCGGAGCAGGCGAAGGCCGCGGAGCTGCGCCGCGACGCCGAGAGCGAGCGCATCGCGGTGCAGGAGCGTGAGGCGTCCGCCGAGAAGCTCGACGCCGAGGCCCGCCTGCAGCAGGCCGACGCCGACCGCAAGGCGGCCGAGGCGGCACGGCTCCAGCAGGAGGCGCAGGACCGCAACGCCGAGGTCGGCGAGAGTCGGGCCGGAGTCGAGGAGCGGCTGCGCCGTGCCGACGAGCTCGACCCCGACCACCGGGCCACCACCGGCACCGTGAACATCCACGACACCGGCGAGGGGCACCAGCCGGAGCACCGCGCCGACGCGCCGCCGGACACTCACCGCGGGACGGCCGACCGCGAAGGCCGCCACCACACCTGAGCGGCGCCTGCCGTCACAGACCCGCGACACCCCGGGTGAGCGTGGCGACCCCGCCCACGTAGGCGAGCACGATGAGCACCCGGCGCGTGGCGCTCGCCGACACCCGCGGGGCGAGCGCCTCACCCAGCGCGAGACCACCGACGATCGCCACCATCAGCAGCACCCACTGCCACGGGTCCATGGTGGGGAACGAGGCGTCCGCCAGCACGAGCTTCGCGGTCAGCGCCGCCAGGGCGTTCACCGCGAAGAAGGGCTGCGCCGTCGCGGCGAACCGCTTCGGGTCCCAGCCGCTGAGCACGGAGTACACCGCCACCGGCGGCCCTCCGATCCCGGCCGCCACCGACCCGAACCCGCTCGCCACTCCCGTCACGGCCAGGGGCCAGCGGGACCCGGCGCCGAGCGGGTGCGCGCCCTCGCGCCGTAGGCGGGTCGTCAGCACGGCGAGCGTCATCGCGAGGATGACGACGACACCCACGGTCGCCTCGAGGGCGGGCGCGCTGACGCCCCGCAGCAGCAGCGCCGCCGGCACCGTGACCACCAGCGACGAGAGCGTCAGCCAGGCGAACTTGCGCCACTCGACGTCGCGCACCACCCGCCCGAGGATGATCGTCGAGGCGATGGCGCCCGAGAGGTTGACGAAGAGCACCCCTTCCAGCGGCCCCACGATCAGCACGATGAACGGCCCCGCCACCAGCCCGAAGCCCATGCCCGTCACCCGCTGCAGGATCCCGCCGACGAGGACGGCGAGGACGAGGAGGGTCAGCACGGCCCCACGGTACGCCGCGCCCGTACCACGGCGGTGCGCAGACCTGCCGGCGGCACGAGGACCGCGACGTCGGGCACACTGGGTGCCGTGGTCAGCAGGAGGACGGCGAGCGGCGGGACGCCCGCGCTGCTCGCGCTGGAGAAGGCCGGGGCCGCGTACGCCCTGCACCCGTACAGCCACGACCCGACGAGCGGGCTGAGCTACGGCGCGGAGGCCGCGGCGGCGATCGGAGTCCCGGCCGAGCAGGTGCTCAAGACGCTGATGGCGGACGTCGACGGCGAGCTGGTCGTCGCCGTCGTCCCCGTCACCGGCTCGCTGGACCTCAAGGCGCTCGCTCGCGCCGCGGGCGGCAAGCGGGCCGGGATGGCGGAGGTGGCCCGAGCCCAGCGGGCCACCGGGTACGTCGCGGGCGGCATCTCACCGTTGGGGCAACGGACCCGGCACCGCACCGTCCTGGACGCCTCGGCCGAGGCCTTCGACGTCGTCTACGTCTCCGCGGGCCGCCGCGGGCTGGACGTCTCGCTGGCACCGCACGACCTGGTGCGGCTCACCGGCGCGACCCTCGCGACGATCGGCCGCTGAGCCGGTGGACGCTCCGCACCCCGCGGCCCCACCGGACGTCCCGGTTCAGGCGCGCTGGTAGGTCGGGTAGCGCGCGTCGCTGGGCACGATGTCCTTGCCGAGCGGCAGCAGGGACACCGGGATCATCTTGAGGTTCGCGATCGCGAGCGGGATGCCGATGATCGTGACCGCCTGGGCGATCGCCGTCAGCACGTGGCTGATGGCGAGCCAGATCCCCGCGACGACGATCCAGATGATGTTGCCCAGCACCGACCAGGCGCCCGCCTGCGGCTTGTCCACCACCGTGCGGCCGAACGGCCACAGCGCGTACCCGGCGATCCGGAACGACGCGATGCCCCACGGGATCGTGACGACGAGGATGCAGCAGATGATGCCCGCGGCGGCATAGCCGAGCGCGAGCACCAGTCCCCCGAAGACGAGCCAGATGATGTTGAGCAGTGCCTTCACGTCTCCCATGATCCCACCTCCGACGGGGGTGCGGGATCCGGGGGCACCCTGAGCGCACCCCGGCGTTCGTAGACTGGCTCCATGCCTTCCCTCCACGACCGGCTCGCCGCGGTGCGCGCGCGGGTCGACGACGCCGCGACCGCAGCGGGACGCGACCCCTCCGCGGTGCGCGTGCTGCTCGCGACCAAGACCCAGGACGCCGGGACGGTCCTCGCCGCGGTCGCGGCCGCGACCGACCTGGCGTCCTCCCGCGGCGACGACGGCCCGGTGCTGCTCGGCGAGAACCGCGTCCAGGAGCTGGTCGCGAAGGCGCCCGACCTCGCCGGTCTCGTCGCGGCGGGCCGGGTCGAGGTGCACATGATCGGCAACCTGCAGCGCAACAAGATCAACCAGATGCTGCCGACGGTCACCGGCCTGGAGACGATCGACCGGGCCGCGCTGGCCGACGCCCTGGCCGGGCGTGCGGTGCGCGCCGGCCGCACGCTCGACGTCATGGTGCAGGTCAACGTCTCCGGCGAGGAGAGCAAGTCCGGGGTGGCGCCGTCGGGCGCCGTCGCGCTGGCCCACCACGTGGCCGGGCTGGACGGCCTGCGGCTCACCGGCCTCATGACCATCGGCGCGCGCTCCGACGACGACGGCGTGGTGCGGGGCGGGTACGCCCGGTTGCGGACGCTGCGCGACGAGATCCTGGCCAGCGGCGCGCCCGGGACCGCTGCGGCGCACGACCTGTCGATGGGGATGTCCGGCGACCTGGCGCCGGCCGTCGCCGAGGGCGCGACGATCGTGCGCGTGGGCACCGGCGTCTTCGGTGCGCGGCCTACCCCGGCGTAGGCGAACCCGGCTCGCGGTGTCCCGCCCCGCGGGCGAGGAGGTCGACGGCGGCCTCCGCGTTGACCCGGCCCGTCCCGCAGGCGAGCACGACGGCGGCGCGAGGCCGGGCCGTGGGACCTCTGCGTCCCGGCCAAGACCTCGTTGTCCGTGGCGGCGCTGTTCGGATAGGTAACAAACGTGGAGAATAGTTTCCCTCGCGCCGCTTGCCCTGAACCATAGTGTCCTCGGGCGACGAGGGAAAGTCCGGTCCCGACTTCGTGACCGGACGGTGACCTCACGGGACCCGGTGGATCCACTCCTGCGTCGCGAACTTGGTGCGCACCAGGTCCTCCGCACGCTCGAGCTCGTCGGGACGCAGCGCCGAGTCGGTCGTGCGGTAGCGGCTGCGGAAGTGCTTCTCGAACGCGTCGAGGATCGCCTCGCGCGACAGGCCCGTCTGCGAGCGCAACGGGTCCACCCGCTTGTTCGCGCTGCGGGTGCCCTTGTCCGACAGCTTCTCGCGGCCGATGCGCAGCACCTCGAGCATCTTGTCCTGGTCGATGTCGTAGGCCATCGTCATGTGGTGCAGCACCGCTCCCCCGGCGAGCCGCTTCTGTGCCGACCCCGCCAGCTTGCCCACCGCGGACGCGACGTCGTTCATACCGGAGAAGTGCGCCTCGACCCCGACGTCCGCGAGCGCACCGAGCACCCAGTCGTCCAGGAACGCGTACGACCGCTCGAAGCTCATCCCGTCCACGAGGGAGGCCGGCACCACGAGCGAGAACGTCACGCAGTTGCCCGCCTCCATGAACATCGCACCGCCACCGCTGATGCGCCGCACCACCGTGACGCCGTGCTCGTCCACCCCGTCGTCGTCGATCTCGTTGCGGTAGGACTGGAAGGACCCGATGAACACCGCCCGCTCGTCCCACTCCCAGAACCGCAGCGTGGGGCCGCGTCGGCCCTCCGCCAGCTCCTCGGTCAGCACCTGGTCCAGGGCCGCGAGCGTCCGCGGCGGCAGCGGTCCAGGACGCAGCACCTCGAACGTGTGGTCGTCCCAGGAGGTGGCACGCCCGAGGGCCCGGCGCACGGCCACCGCGACCGCCCACGGGTCGAACCCGACGAGCGCGACGGGACCGGCCAGCAAACCTTCGGCCTCCGCGGCACGGAGCCCTTCCTCGACGGCGGCGGCCAGGTCGCGGGCCGAGGTCTGCTCGGGCAGACCGATCAGCGCCGCATCGATGACGCCCAACGCCTCGTCCGGCTCCAGGAAGAAGTCGCCGCTCAGGCGGACGTCGACCAGCCGACCGTCCGCGACATCGACGTCGACCGCCACGAACTTGCCACCGGGAACCTTGTACTCTCCTCGCACGGGTCCACGGTAGCCCTCGACACGCTCGCCCGGTGCCACGGATGAGACCCTGTGCCTGTGACCTCGAACGGTGCACCCCGCGCACGACACCGACCCTCGGGAACGACGACGGACGGTGACGTGCTCGTCCGGCTCAGGCAGGTACAGCCAACACTTCCACCCGCCGAGAAGCGCGTCGCCGAGGCCGTCCTCGCGGCCCCCACCGCCGCCGTCGGCGCCACGATCTCCGAGCTGGCGGCCCGGGCCGGCGCCTCCCAGGCGACCGTGGTGCGCTTCTGCCGGGCCGTCGGCTACACCGGCTACGCCGGGTTCCGCATCGACCTCGCGCAAGCCACCAGCCGCCGGGCGGTCGAGCTGGAGCGCTCGGGCGTCGCCCAGGGAGAGATCAACCGGACCGACGACGCCACCGACGTCGTCTCCAAGATCGCCTTCCACGAGGCGCGCGCGATCGAGGAGACCGCGCGGCTCCTCGACCTCGACGCGCTGGAGAGGGCGGTGGCCGCCGTCGCCCGCGCCGACCGCATCGACGTGTACGGCGTCGGGTCGTCCGGGCTGACCGCCCAGGACCTCGCGCAGAAGCTGTCCCGGATCGGCCTCGTGTGCCTCGCACCCGTGGACTCGCACCAGCAGCTGCAGTCGGCCGCGCTGCACGGCGCCGGCTCCGTGGCCGTGGCGGTCTCCCACACCGGCCGTACGGTCGAACCGGTCCAGGCGCTCACCCTGGCCCGGGAGCGCGGCGCCGTGACGATCGCCGTGACCAACTCCCCCACCTCACCGCTGGCCGAGGCGGCCGACGTCGTGCTGACGACCGCCGCACGCGAGACCCAGTTCCGCTCCGGCGCGCTGTCGAGCCGGATCGCACAGCTCGCCGTCGTCGACTTCCTGTTCGTGCGCGTCGCGCAGCGTCGGTACGAGTCCACGACCGCCGCGTTGGCGGTCACCTACGACGCGTCCAGCAGCACCGCACGGACCCTCGCCCGCGGTGAGGTCGGCGCGGCCGGGACCTCAGTGCGGCTCGGCGCCGGCGTGCACCAGCCCGTAGACGTGCGCGTCGATCAGCGCCTCCCAGGCCGCCTCGATGATGTTCGGGCCGACGCCGACGGTCGACCACGTGTGGTGCCCGTCCGTGGTCTCCACCAGGACACGCGTCGTCGCGTCCGTGCCGTGCTCGGCATCCAGGATGCGCACCTTGAAGTCGACCAGGTCGAACTTCTCGATCTGCGGGTAGACGCGCGTCAACGCGTGGCGCAGCGCCTGGTCGAGCGCGTTGACGGGTCCGTTGCCCTCACCGGTGACGACGATGCGCTCGCCTCCCGCGTGCAGCTTCACGGTGGCCTCGGCCAGCGCCTCGGCGTCGCGCCGGTCGGCGTTCGCGACCCCGCCCTTCCGGCCGCCCGAGGTCTCGACGATCGCCCGCCACGACTCGATCCGGAAGTAGTGCGGCCGGTCCCCGGTGAGCTCCTCGCGCAGGATCAGCTCGAACGAGGCGTCCGCCGCGTCGAACGTGTAGCCCTGCGCCTCGGCCTCCTTGACCCGTGTGGTGACCCGCGTGAGCAGCTCGCTCTGGCCCGCCAGGTCGAAGCCGAGCTCGCGGCCCTTGAGCTCGATCGACGCGCGCCCGGCCATGTCGGAGACCAGCATGCGCATGTCGTTGCCCACGGCGGTCGGATCGATGTGCTGGTACAGGTCCGGGTCCACCTTGATGGCGCTGGCGTGCAGACCCGCCTTGTGGGCGAAAGCGCTCGCCCCGACGTAGGGCTGGCGCGCGTAGGGCGCGATGTTGGTGATCTCCGCGACGGCGTGCGCGATCCGCGTCGACTCGGCGAGCCCGTCGCCGGGCAGCGTCGAGATGCCGCTCTTGAGGGCGAGGTTCGCCACGACGGCCAGGAGGTCGACGTTGCCGGTGCGCTCGCCGTAACCGTTCACGGTGCCCTGGACGTGCGCGCAGCCGGCCTCGACGGCCGCCAGCGTGTTCGCGACGGCGCAGCCCGAGTCGTTGTGGGCATGCATCCCGAGCAGCGCGTCCCCCGGCAGCGCGTCGCGGCCGTGCGGCATCCCGAGGGACTCGCGCAGCTCGGTGACCACCTCCCCGACCCAGGACGGAAGCATGCCGCCGTTCGTGTCGCAGAGCGCCACGACCTCCGCGCCCGCCTCGAAGGCCGCCGCGACCGCGGAACGGGTGTAGCCGGCGTCGTACCGGTATCCGTCGAAGAAGTGCTCCGCGTCGACCACGACACGGCGGCCCTCGCCGACCAGGAACTCCACGGTGTCGCGGATCATCGCGATGCCCTCGTCCGGCGTCGTGCGCAGCGCACGCTCGACGTGGCGGACGTCGGACTTGGCGACCAGCGTCACCACCGGGGCCTCCGAGTCGAGCAGCGCACGCACCTGCGGGTCGTCCCACGCCCGGGTGCTCGCCTTGCGCGTCGAGCCGAACGCGGCGAGCACCGCGTTCCGCAGATCGACCTCCTTGGCCACGCGCCGGAAGAACTCCGTGTCCTTCGGGATGGCGCCGGGCCAGCCGCCCTCGATGAAGCCCACCCCGAGCTCGTCGAGGAGCGGCGCGATCGCGAGCTTGTCCGCGACGGAGAGGTTCATCCCCTCCTGCTGCGCGCCGTCGCGCAGGGTGGTGTCGTACACGTGGAACGGGGCGGCGGCCATCGGTGGCTCCCGTAGGTCGATAGGGCTACAGCTCTGGACAACAAAAAAGACCCTCCGGGTACGGAAGGTCTGCGCGTCCGGTCAGGTGAACCGGACGCGCTAGCTAATGAGGCGGCAGCGCGTGTGGCGCCGGAAAGCACGAGTCATGGGTCACATAATGCCACAGGGCTTGTGGAAGGTCACCCGTGTGTCCACCGGGTGGGCGAGACGCAGGTGTGGTCGGCTAGGGGCGTCGACGACACGAGGAGGACGACAGTGAGCGATCCCCAGCGGCCCTACGGCTCGGATGACCCCACCCGGAGCATGGGACGGGTGCCTTCCGGCCAGGAGCCACCCGGCGTCGTCCCACCGGCCGGCCAGCCGGCCTGGGCACCGGCCGAGCCGCTGCCACCCCAGCGGCCGCAGCTCGACGTCGGCCGGTACTGGGCCGGCGCCGCCGCGACCGTCCTGGTCTGCACGCTCCTCGGGCTCGCCGCCTCGGTGATCTTCGACGAGGTGTTCGACATCGGTCTCTACGCGCCGCCCGACGCGATCGGCGCCGGCAACGACGCGTCATGGGCAGGCGCCGGGGCCGTGTTCGCACTGCTGGCCGCCGTGGTGCTGCACCTGCTGGTCGTCATCGCCCCGCGCCCTCGGATGTTCTTCGGGTGGCTCGTCGGGCTGACCACCGTCATCCTCGCCGTGCTGCCGTTCACCGGGAACCCTGATCCTCTCCCGGGGGCCATGACGGGTCTGGTGTGGGTCATCCTCGGCCTGGCCGTGTCGTCCATGCTCGGGTCGGTGCTGAGCCGCACCCTGTCGATGCCCGTCACGACCACCTGACCGACCTCTCGGCGGCGTCGCCGGTGAGGTGTGCGAGCAGCGCCACGGCCTCCGCCTCCACCGCGCACCACGCCGCCCCGTCGACATACGACGGCGACCGTGACCCGCGTCGTCACGGCCACTCGGCGGCCCTCGGTCTCAGGCCAGGCGGCGCATCCAACCGTGCCGGTCCGCGGCGCGACCGTACTGGATGTCCGTGAGCTCGGTGCGGATCTGCATCGTCAGCTCACCGGGCTCACCGGTGCCGACGGTGTGGTCGAACGTCCCGCTGGCCAAGCGCCCGACCGGTGTGATGACGGCGGCGGTGCCACAGGCGAAGACCTCTCGCACGGTGCCGTCCGCCAGCCCTGCGACCACCTCGGCCAACGGGATGCGGCGTTCGACGACGTCGCGCCCGCGGTCCGAGACGAGCTGCAGGATCGACGAGCGCGTGACCCCCTCGAGGATCGACCCGGTGAGCTCGGGCGTGTGGACGCTGCCGTCCGCCATCACCACGAAGACGTTCATCCCGCCGAGCTCCTCGAGAAAGGAGTTCGTGACGGCGTCGAGGAAGCACACCTGGTCGCAGCCATTCTGCTGCGCCTGCGTCTGCGGCAGCAGGCTCGCGGCGTAGTTGCCCCCGCACTTGGCGTCGCCCGTGCCCCCGGGACCGGACCGGTGGTAGTCCTCGGCGACCCAGATGGAGACCGGCCTGACACCGCCCGCGAAGTACGGGCCGACGGGTGAGGCGATGCACAGGTACTCGACCTCGGCCGCGGGCCGCACCCCGAGGAACGCCTCGGAGGCGAACATGAAGGGTCGCAGGTACAGGCTCGAGTCCTCACCGCCGGGCACCCACGCCCGGTCGGTGCGGACGAGCGCCGCGATGGAGCCGATGAAGTCGTCGACCGAGAGGGCGGGCAGCGCGAGCCGGTGCGCGGACCGGGCGAACCGCGCCGCGTTCGCGTCCGGACGGAAGGTCCAGACAGAACCGTCGGCGTGCTTGTACGCCTTCATTCCCTCGAAGATCTCCTGCGCGTAGTGCAGGACGGCGGTGGCCGGGTCGAGCTGGAGCGGGCCGTACTTCTCGATCCGTCGGTCCAGCCAGCCGGTGTCCTGACGCCAGGTGATGCGCGCCATGTGGTCGGTGAAGACCGTGCCGAAGCGTGGTTCGGCGAGCGCTGCCTCCCGTTCGGCGTCGGGAGTCGGCGCGTCGGACTGCTCGACGTCGAACAGGGCGACGAGGTCCTCGAGCTCGGCGGGGAGGATGGCGGAACTGTCGGTGCTGGTCATGTCTGCGGACCCTTTCGCGTGCGGACCTGTGTAGTGTTCCACGGCTTCACCGCCGTGACCTACGCGAGCACCGGTCCGATCCGGGAAGAATGGCCGTGCGCCCCCTTCCCGGCGCCGACGACCGGGCTCAGCCCGCTACTCGTGCGGCGAGATCGCGACCGACCTCCGCCGTCGTACGCACCGTGTCGCCGCGATCCGCGAGGTCCGCCGCCACGGCCGCCTCGACCCGCCGCGCCTCGTCGCCGAGGCCCAGGTGCTCGAGCAGGAGCGAGACCGAGAGCACCGTGGCCGTCGGGTCGGCCTTGCCCTGACCGGCGATGTCCGGGGCCGAACCGTGCACCGGCTCGAACATCGACGGCGCGGTGCGGTCGGGGTTGATGTTCGCGGACGCTGCCAGGCCGATGCCACCGGTGATCGCGGCCGCCTGGTCGGTGAGGATGTCGCCGAAGAGGTTGTCGGTGACGATGACGTCGAACCGCGACGGGTTCGTCGTGAGGAAGATCGTCGCCGCGTCCACGTGCAGGTAGTCGGTGGTGACGTCGGGGAACTCGGCGTTCACGGCCTCGACCGTGCGGCGCCACAGATGGCCGGCGTGCACCAGGACGTTGTGCTTGTGCACGAGCGTCAGGTGCTTGCGGGGCCGTGCCTGGGCGCGGGCGAAGGCGTCCCGGACGACACGCTCCACACCGAACGCGGTGTTGATCGACACCTCCGTGGCGATCTCGTGCGGTGTGCCCGTGCGGACCGATCCCCCGTTGCCGACGTACGGCCCTTCGGTGCCCTCGCGGACGACCACGAAGTCGACGTCGCCAGGGTTCGCGAGCGGGCTGGTCACACCGTCGTAGAGCTTGCCGGGGCGCAGGTTCACGTAGTGGTCGAGCGCGAAACGGAGCTTGAGCAGCAGGCCCCGCTCGAGGACTCCGGACGGGACCGTCGGGTCGCCGATGGCGCCGAGCAGGATCGCGTCGTGCTCGCGGATCCGCTGCAGGTCGGTGTCGGTGAGGGTCTCACCCGTGGCGTGCCAACGACGCGCCCCGAGGTCGAACTCTGTGGTCGAGACCTTGAGGTCGGATCCAGCGACGGCGGCGTCCAGGACGGCGAGCCCCTGCTCGACGACCTCGGTCCCGATGCCGTCTCCTGCCACCACTGCGAGGTCGATGTTGCGCGTCATGCACGGAGCCTACGCTGCGGCAAGCCATGATACGGACGGCCGTCTCGTCATGCGGACGCTAGATCGTTCGGGAGGACAAGACGCAGAACTCGTTGCCGTCCGGGTCCGCCAGGACCGTCCATGTCACGCCGTCGGGCTGGCCGACGTCGATCACGGTGGCGCCGAGCCCGACCAGCCGCTCGATCTCGGCGTCCCGGTCGTCGCTCGTGTGCGGCGCGAAGTCCCAGTGCAACCGGTTCTTGCCCGCCTTCTCGTGCTCGACCCGGACGAAGACCATCCCGGGCGGCACCCGGTGGAACTCGAGCTGCTCCACGAGCTCAGCCGCCCACGGCGGCACCAGGACGCACTCCTCGTCGGACTCGTGGTTGAACTGCCAGCCGAGCGCCTCGGCCCACCAGCCGGCCAGTCGTCGTGGGTCGGTCGTCTCCACGACCGTCGAATACCAGCGCAGCGACATCCTCGTCCCTCCCGACGCCCGCGGGCGCGGGCCTCACTCCGAGTACAGCACCTCGAACCGCTCGCAGACGACCTCGACGCCCGGGCCGAACTCGTGCGCACTCCCGGCCAGGGTCCGTCGCCAGTACCGCTCGTGCTGCTCGCGCCACGTCTCCAACGACCGGTCGTCCTCACCTTCGGCCCAGGCGTGCTCGGCGGTGACCTCGCTGAACGGCACCGTCGTCACCTCGGTCGTCCGGACCAACGCTCGCGGATCACCGGCGCCGTCCAGCAGGATGGACAGGTCGCCCTTGCGCGGGAGCTGCTCCGCGGCGTCCTCGTACTCGACGACGAGCGACGCCGTCGCCGTCTTCGTGCCGGCGAGCACGAGGCCGAGAAGCTCGTCGGCGAGCTCCGGCGAGTCACCGAAGGACCAGGCGGGCGGCGGGACCACGTTCTCCGCCCGCTCCCCCACCGTGCCACCGTGACTGGTGCGGCCCGCGCTCGGTCGGGCGACGTCCCAGAACCGCGTGATGTGCTCGGCCTGCGCCGTGTCCTCGAGCTGGGCCTGCGCCTGGTCCGGGATCCCGCCGTGGGACGTCGCGTCGCTCATGCGGTTCATCCTGCCATCGGGGGCGGCGCCGTGCCGTGGGACCCGCCCGGCGTATGCACGTGCGGCCGCCACCCCCGGGTCGGGGCGGCGGCCGCACGCGTCGTTCGCTGACGAGGGGTGGGTGTCAGCGAGCGGCGCTGCCCTCCTGGTAGTCGGAGTCAGCGGGCTTGATCCACGAGAACATCTTGCGCAGCTCGCGGCCGGTGGTCTCGATCGGGTGCGCCTCACCCTTGGCGCGCAGCTCCTTGAACTCCGGCGCGCCGGCGTCCTGGTCCGCGATGAAGCGCTCCGCGAAGGCACCCGACTGGATGTCCGCGAGCACGGCCTTCATGTTCTCCTTCACCTGGGGCGAGATGACGCGCGGGCCGGAGACGTAGTCGCCGTACTCCGCCGTGTCGGAGATCGACCAGCGCTGCTTGGCCAGACCGCCCTCGACCATGAGGTCGACGATGAGCTTGAGCTCGTGCAGCACCTCGAAGTACGCGACCTCGGGCTGGTAGCCCGCCTCGGTGAGGGTCTCGAAGCCGTACTGGACCAGCTGCGAGGTGCCGCCGCAGAGCACGGCCTGCTCACCGAACAGGTCGGTCTCGGTCTCCTCGGTGAAGGTGGTCTTGATGCCGCCCGCACGCAGGCCGCCGATGCCGGCCGCGTAGGACAGCGCGAGGTCCCAGGCCGAGCCGGAGGCGTCCTGCTCGACGGCGACGATCACCGGCACGCCACGACCGTCGACGTACTCGCGGCGCACGAGGTGGCCCGGGCCCTTGGGCGCGACCATGAGGACGTCGTGGCCGGCCTCGGGCTTGATGTAGCCGAAGCGGATGTTGAAGCCGTGGCCGAAGACGAGCGCGGTGCCCTCGGTCAGGTTCGGGGCGATCTCGTCGCGGTAGAGGTCCCGCTGCACCTGGTCCGGAGCCAGGATGACGACGACGTCGGCCTCCTTGACCGCGTCGGCGACCGGCAGGACCTTGAGGCCCTCGTTCTCGGCCTTCTGCTGCGACGACGAGCCGGCACGCAGACCGACCCGGACGTCGACGCCGGAGTCGCGCAGGTTCAGCGCGTGCGCGTGGCCCTGGCTGCCGTAGCCGATGACCGCGACCTTGCGCTGCTGGATGATGGACAGGTCGGCGGCGTCCTCGTAGAACATCTCAGCCACGGTGGTGCTCCTCTTTCTCGGGGTGGTTCACGTCGGGGTGGTGTCGGGTCGATGGTGCCAGGCGTCGGCAGGAGGCGGCGCGCGCGTCTCAGGCGCTGCGCACGCGTTCCAGCGCCCGGTCGGTGATGGACCTGGACCCGCGCCCGACGGCGAGGGTCCCGGACTTGACGATCTCGCGGACGCCGAACGGGGCGAGCGCCGCCAGCAGCGCGTCGAGCTTGGCGGAGGTGCCGGTCGCCTCGATGACGACGGTGTCCGGGACCACGTCGACGACGTGCGCGCGGAACAGCTCGACGACCTCGAGCACCCCGGAACGGGTCGCGGCGTCCGCCTTGACCTTGACCAGGAGCAGCTCGCGCTGCACGGACACCTCGGCGTCGAGCTCGACGATCTTGATGACGTGCACGAGCTTGTTCAGCTGCTTGGTGACCTGCTCGAGCGGGTGCTCCTCCACGTCGACCACGACGGTGATCCGGGAGATCTCCTCGTGCTCGGTGGGGCCCACGGCCAACGAGTGGATGTTGAAGGCGCGGCGGGCGAACAGGCCGGCGACCCGCGTCAGGACGCCGGGCTTGTTCTCCACCAGGACGGACAGGGTGTGGCGAGACATGTCGGCTCAGTCCTCTCGTTCCCAGGCGGGCGAGATGCCCCGCGCGTACTGGATGTCGTCGTTGCTCACTCCGGCGGCGACCATGGGCCAGACCATCGCGTCGCGCGAGACGTTGAAGTCGACGACGACGGGCCGGTCGTCGATCTCGTTCGCCTTCTTGATCGCGTCGTCGACCTCCGACTCGTGCTCCACCCGGATGCCGACGCAGCCGTACGCCTCGGCCAGCTTGACGAAGTCGGGGATGCGCAGCGTGCCGTGGCCCGTGTGCAGGTCCGTGTTGGAGTACCGCTCGTTGTAGAACAGGGTCTGCCACTGGCGGACCATGCCGAGCGAGCTGTTGTTGATCAGCGCCACCTTGATGGGGATGTCGTTGATGGCACAGGTGGCCAGCTCCTGGTTGGTCATCTGGAAGCAGCCGTCACCGTCGATCGCCCAGACGTCGCGGTCGGGCTCGCCGACCTTCGCGCCCATCGCCGCGGGGACGGAGTAGCCCATGGTGCCCAGACCACCGGAGTTGATCCACGTGTTCGGGCGCTCGTACCTGATGAACTGCGCGGCCCACATCTGGTGCTGCCCCACGCCTGCGACGTAGATCGCGTCGGGTCCGACGATGTCACCGAGCCGCGAGATCACGTGCTGCGGCGCGAGGTGTCCGTCCGCCGTCGCCGAGAAGCCCAGCGGGTACGTCTCGCGCCACGTGTCGATCTGGTGCCACCACGCCTCGACGTCCGGCTTGCCGACCCGTTCCTGCTCGGCCTGCAGGGCGGGCACCAGGTCCTCGATCACCTCGCGCAGGTCGCCGACGATCGGCACGTCCACCGCGCGGTTCTTGCCGATCTCCGCCGGGTCGATGTCCGCGTGGACGACGGCGGCGTGCGGCGCGAAGCTGGACAGCTTGCCGGTGACGCGGTCGTCGAACCGCGCGCCGAGGGCCACCACGAGGTCGGCCTTCTGCAGGGCCGCCACGGCGGGCACCGTGCCGTGCATGCCGGGCATGCCCAGGTGCTGCGGGTGCGAGTCCGGCACCGAGCCGCGTGCCATCAGCGTGGTCACGACCGCGGCACCGGAGGTGTCGACGAGGCGCCGCAGCGCTGCCGAGGCACCGGACCGGATGACGCCGCCGCCCACGTACAGCACGGGGCGTCGGGCGGTGGCGAGCAGCTTGGCGGCCTCACGGATCTGCTTGGCGTGCGGCTTGGTGACCGGGTGGTAGCCGGGCAGCGCCAGCTCCTGCGGCCACGAGAACGTGGTGCGCTCCTGCATCGCAGACTTCGCGATGTCCACCAGCACCGGCCCGGGCCGCCCCGTGGAGGCGATATGGAACGCCTCCGCGATGGTCCGTGGGATCTCGTCGGCGTCGGTGACCAGGTACGAGTGCTTGGTGATCGGCATGGTGATGCCGACGATGTCCGCCTCCTGGAACCCGTCGGTGCCGATCAGGGGCTCGGCGACCTGGCCGGTGATCGCCACCATGGGGATCGAGTCGATGTTGGCGTCAGCCAGCGGCGTGACCAGGTTGGTCGCCCCCGGGCCGGAGGTGGCCATGGTGACGCCGACCTTGCCGGTGGCGTGCGCGTACCCGGAGGCGGCGTGACCGCCGCCCTGCTCGTGCCGCACCAGGATGTGTCGCAGCTTCGCCGAGTCCATCAGCGGGTCGTACAGCGGCAGGATCGCGCCGCCGGGGATCCCGAAGACGTTCTCGACCCCGACGGCCTCGAGCGACCGGACGATCGACTGCGCGCCCGTGACCTGCTCGCCTACCGCGCGGTCGACGCCGCGCGGCGCGGTGCGTGCAGCCACCTGGGCTGGTGTCGGGTTCGGCTGGCCCATGGGGTCTCTCCTGCCGCTCGATCGGGTGGATCCAAGGAATCTGTGCAATGAAAAACCCCCCGGTCCCGGTGCCTGGGGACTGACGAGGGGTGAGCGCGCTGACGAAGCCTGTGCGTGGGCTCAGCCGGCGCGCTCAGGAAGTACTACAAGGAGAATCGTCTGCACGTGACGCACGTTACGCCGTCGGACGATGGATGTCACGCCGTGGTCCGACCGTCCCGCATCGTGGACACCGTGGTGTCCGGATCGTCGTCGAACGCCGGCAGACCGTCGATGCTCGTGCGGTTCTTGCGTCGGCGGTACTCCGCCTGCCCGTCGGGCCCCTTGCGGTCCATGTAGCCGGGCAGCAGGTCCCGCTCCCCCGCGTGGTCGTACAGCGGGACGCCGTACCCGCAGGAGTCGGAGACCCGGTCCACGTCGACCACGATGACGGCACGCGCCCCGCGCCGCTCCGAGAAGTGCTCGACGAGCTCGTCGAACCCGGCGTCGTACAGGCTCACCACCCGGCCGCGGCCGTGCAGGCGCACGACGTTCGGCGGCCCGGCGAAGGCGCAGAACATCAGCGTGACGCGCCCGTTCTCGCGCAGGTGCGCGATGGTCTCGGCGCCCGACGCAGTGATGTCCAGGTAGGCGACGGTGTGGTCGTCGAGCACCACGAAGGACCCGTCGACGCCCTTGGGAGACACGTTGACGCGACCCTCGCCGGACAACGGCGCCGTGCCGACGAAGAAGACGTGCTGCGCCTCGACGAACGATCGGAGCCGGTCGTCGATGCGCTCGTGAACCTTTCCCATGGGGCACACCCTGCCAGATCACCAGTGCTCGGCACCGGCGAACGACGTGGGAGCGGGGATGACGCCCAGCACCTCCCGCAGCACCCTCAGGTGGTAGGTCCGCTCCGTGGCGAGATGGCTCAGCGCGTACCGCGTCAGCCGCGGCGCGGCCGAGCGTCGGGCGCGCGCCCGACGCTCGGCCGCGCCCGCGAGCGCCCACGCCGCGCGGGTCGGCACGGCGACCACGCGGACCCGCACCCCACGGCGCCGGAGCACGTCGACGACGGCGTCGCGCAGCACGACCGGTTCGGCGTCGGCCACGTTGACCACCAGCGGTACCGCGCCGCCGTCGGTGGCCGGGCAGGCCGCCGCGAGGGCCCCGTCCTCGATCGTGGCAGCAGACCGCACCGCCGCGAGCAGGGTCTCGACGTGGGTCAACGACTGGCGCACCCGCCCACCGCCGGGCAGGACCAGGAACCCGCCGCGCACGGCCGCCTCGATCCGCGGCAGGAGCGTGCCGTCACCAGGGCCGTAGACGGCGTGCGGTCGCAGGATCACGACGCCGCCCCGGACGTCGCGGCGCACGTCGTCGAACAGGTACTGCTCGGCCTCGGCCTTCGTGCGACCGTACGGCTCGAGGTAGTGGTCGACCGGCGCCTCGGACTCCTCGGCCTGCACGCTGGGCGCGAAGGGGTCGTAGACGCTCCCGGAGGAGACGTGGACGAACCGGGCGTCGCCGAACGTCTCGCGCACCGCGCGGGTGCCGGCGACGTTGACGGCGCGCGCCACGCCGAGGTCGGACCAGTCCGAGACCACCGCACCGGCATGCACGACCACGTCGACGGCGGGGGCGTCCCCCAGCGGCCCGTCGGTGAGGTCCCACCGGCGATGCCGGGCACCGTGGATCCCGTCCGGCCGGCGAGAGTAGGTCCACACCTCGTGGCCGCGCGCGACGGCGTCCCGGGCGACCGCGCCCCCGACGAACCCGGACGCCCCGGTCACGGCGATCCTCACGGGACCTCCGTAGCCGGCCGGCCTGCCGGTCGGCGGGCCGCCGCGCGCACGAGCGCCTGCCGGTCGGGCTTGCGGCTGCGGCCGGCCGTCGGGACGTGCGTGGCGTGCAGCACGACGTCGGGCAGCGCGTCGTGGTCGACCACGCCCGGCAGGGCGGCGCGCACCCGCGCGACGAGCGGGTGGCCGGGGTCGAGAGCCAGCTGCGTCGCGGCGTCGGTCGATGACTGCGCCGACGTGACGACGAGCACGACCACCTCGTCCCCGTCGGTGCGGGGCACGCCGACGAGCACCGCCTCGCCGACCCCGTCGAGGGCCGCGATCCGCGGCTCGTACAGCCCGGGGTAGATGTTCATCGTGCCACGGACGATCATGTCGCGCGTGCGTCCCACGAGCACGACCCGCCCGTCGGGCTCGAACCGGGCGAGATCACCGGTGCGGTGCTCGGTCGCCCGCACCGCGGACCCCGCACCGTCGAGGTCGTGCAGGTAGCCGGCCATGAGCGAGGGTCCGCCGAGCACCAGCTCACCGACGCCGTCGTCCTGCGTGCCCTCGACGGGTTCCAGCCGCGCGGCCACGCGGGGCAGCGGGCGACCCACCAGGTCCCCGTCACCCTCGAACGCGAGCTTGTCGCCCGCCTCGACGACGGCGACCGGCAAGATCTCGGTCATCCCGTAGACACCGACCCACCGCGTGCCGGGCAGCACCCTGGCCGCCCGGTCGAGCAGTGCGCGCGTGACCGGCGCTCCCCCGACGAGCGCGACTCGCGGCCCGCGAGCGGGCAGCCGGCCGGCCTCGACGGCGTCGAGCAGGGCGGTGACGTCCGCGGGCACGAGGTAGGTCCCCGCGGCGTCGGCCAGGCACCGCCCGAAGGTCACCACGTCCCGACCCGGCGGGGCCGCGGGGATCGACCAGGTCGCGCCGGCGAGCAGCGCGGGCATGCCCAGGAGCATCTGGTCGGTGTGCACGACGTCCCCCGGGGCGAGGTCGAACACCTCCCGCAGCAGATCGCACCCGGCCAGCAGCGACCCTGCGCTGTGCACCACGGCACGCGGCTGCGCCGTCGTGCCCGAGGTGAACACGACCAGGGCGTCGCGCCGCGGGTCGAGGCTCGGCAGCGCGCCGCCGTCCTGGACACCGCGGGCCAGGGACCCGGCCGAGCGCGAGCGGCTCGGGACCCCCGGCAGCCACAGCCCGGCGTGCACGTGCCGCACAGGCAGCGTGGCGTAGTCCGGCAGCAGGATGCCCCGGGCGCGGGCGAGCCGGCGCAGCGGACCCCGCGAGACGGCGTAGAGCAGCGACTCGGTGATCGCGAGCGTCGGCCGGGCGGCGGCCACGCGCGCGGCGAACAGCTCCGGCGTCGATCCCGGGTCGACGAACACGACCGTCCCCCCGGCGCGGACGACGCCCAGGGCCAGCACGACGCCCTCGGGACGAGGACGGACCGAGAACAGCGCGCGGTCGCCCGCCTCGATCCCGTCAGCACCGAGCGCCGTCGCCGTCGCGGTGATCCGCTGCGCGAGCTCGCCGTAGGTGACCTCCTCCCGCACCCGTGGCCCGCGCCGCCCGCCCCGGGTCCATCGCCGCAACGCGACGTCGTCCGCGCCGAGGTGCCCGGGAGCGCCACGGTCGAGGACCGGGCCCAGCAGGTGGGCGTCGGTCGATCCGGTCATGCTGCCTCCACCGTCAACGAGCGGTACGCGGGGATGAGGACGCCGCGGGCGACCGCCCGGTCCACGACGGTGACGGTGCGTCGCGCCTCGGCGACGGGCCGCAGGGCGTCGAGCACCGCGTCGACCTGGGCCAGGGCCAGGGGCATCCCGAGGCAGAAGTGCGGCCCCGCGCCGAACCACAGGTGCCGGACAGCGGCGTCGGCCGGGACACCCGGGTCGAACGGTCCGGCGTCGCGACAGCACGAGATCGTCGCGATGACGACGCGGTCGCCGGGCCGCACGCGCACCCGGCCCACGGTCGCCTCCGCGCGCACCGATCGCAGCATCGCGGGCGTGGGTGCCGTGATGCGCAGCGCCTCCTCGACCACGCGACCACGCAGGGTCGCGCCCTCCGAGGTCGCCGGGTCGGCGGCCAGCAGCCGGTCGAGCCAGCCGGTGTCCGCCGCGAGCGCCACCAGGCGCGGGACGAAGGACTGGACCGTCTCGGTGCCGGTGAGCACGAAGGCCCCCACGGCGCCGAGGGCCTCGGCCTCCGACAGGCCCAGCTCGCGCATTCGCCCCGGGACGGTGGCAGGGTCGCCGGCCCGGTAAGCGTCGCGCGCCGGTTCCGACAGCCGTGCGAGCACGGCACGGGCGTGGCGCACCTGCGCGGGCGTCAGGCTGTGCCGGTGCAGGCGCACCATGCCCACGACGGACTGGGCGGCCGACATCGCCTCGCGCACCGCGGTGTCCGTGGGCGGCAGCCCGGTCATCGCACAGATCACCGTGCCGGCGATGGCTGCGGTCTCGTCGACGAGGTCGACCCGCGTGCCCGCCAGCAGCCGCTCCGGCAACGCCGCCAGGGCGGCCGGCACGCTCACCGCGACGAGCTCGCGCACGGCGCGCGGGGTGAACAGCCCCGCGAGGGTCCGGCGTAGGCGGGCGTGGTCGGCACCCTCCATGTTGAGCAGCACCGAGGGTCCCAGCACAGGGGTCCACAGGTCGGACGGCGCACCCGGGCCGACCTTGGAGAACCGGTCCGTGTCGAGCAGCACCTCGCGCGCCGTCGCGGCGTCGGAGACGACGACCCCGATCCCGGGCACCCGGACGACCGGTCCGAGCCGCCGCAGCCCACGGATCGCCGGGTAGGCCAGCGGATGAGCCGCCCGCTGGACCCGGTCCTCCCAGCGCACGGCCGTCATCGGATGTCCACCACCTCGGGCCGGTACCGGTGGTCGGCGTACCAGCCGAGCGTGCGAACCAGGCCCCAGGCGTGCGCGCGGCGCGTCGAGGCGCGCACGACGACCTCGCGGTGCGCGCCGTAGCGCGTCGTGAGGCGGCGGACGGCGTTGACGAGGGCACGGTCCTCGTGGACGTCCTCGATCGCCGTCCGCGGGAAGCCTCCGGCCGCCTCGTACAGGGCGGCGGTGATCGCCATGTTGCAGCCAGGGGCCATCACGTACGGGCCTTGGTACGCCGGGTCCTGGTTGCCCGGCCGGAACCGACCGAACGTGCTCGCGACGACGACCGCCGTCGCCAGGACGCCCTGCTGGACGCGCGAGACGGGGAGGTCGTCGGTGCGCGGCACCAGGCGTCCGGCGACGAGGTCGTGCCCGACGGCGAACGCCTCCCGGACGCGGCGGGTCCAGTCCGGCGGGGGCAGGCAGTCCGCGTCGGTGCGCGCGAGATGCGTCGCTCCGGCGGCGATCGCGGCACGCATCCCCGTGTCCGCGGCCGCGCCGGTGCCCTTCTGGAGCTCGTCGACCACGCGCCAGCGCGTCATCCCCCAGTCCTTCGCCGTGGCGCGCACGAGCTCGCCGGTCCCGTCGGACGAGTCGTTGTCCACCACCACGAGGTCGAAGTCCGCGTCCTCCTGGTCGCGCAGGGCGGCCAGGGTCGCACCGATGCCGTGCACCTCGTCGCGAGCCGGGACGATCACGGCCAGCCGCTGCAGGCCCGGGGGCACCAGGGTGTGCCGGTCGCCGCTCACAGCCGCACGACCGTCGCGCCGATGCTGATGCCCCCGGCGAGCCCCACCAGGACCACCAGGTCCCCGGGCCCGACCCGGCCCGCGTCGAGGGCGGTGCGGACCTGCAGCGGCAAGGAGGCGGACGCCACGTTGCCGTGCTCGGCGACCGTGACGACGGTGCGCCCCGGGGGCAGCCCGAGCGCGACCCGGACGTCCTCGAGGTAGGCGACCGCCACCTGGTGGACCGCGACGAGGGCGACGTCGTCCCAGGTGACCCCGGCCTGCGCCAGCGCCCGCAGGACGACGTCCGGCCCGAGCGCGAGGAACGCCTCGCGCAGGCGCGATCCGTCGATCTCGAAATAGGTCCGCTCCGGGTCCCGCGGGTGGGCCGTGCCGCCGCCCGGGAGCATGCCGACGTCCCAGCGCGTCGAGTCCGCGCCGAAGGCGCTCGCGAGGATCCCGCGCGGTGCCGGCCGGCCCTGCTCGTCCCGTGCGCCCGCCTCCTCGGGGGTGGCCCTGCGCACGAGGACCGCTGCTCCGGCGTCGGACATCGTGTAGCCGGGCGCGGAGAGCAGGTAGGTGGCCCGGTCCGGCACGTCGTGACGGACGCCCCGCGTGGGCGCCTCGCCGCAGGCGACGAGCACCGTGGCGTACCGCCCGGCCCCGATGAGCGCCTCGGCGACCTCGATCCCGTTCAGCACCGAGTTGCACGCGTTCTTGACGTCCATCACCGGCGCACGGATGCCCAGCTTCGCCGCGACGATGTGGCTCGTCGCCGGTTCGATCATGTCCTGGGTCGCCGAGGCGAACAGCAGCAGGTCGATCTCCTCGGCCGCGACGCCCTCCGCGGCGAGCAGCTTCTCGGCGGCGGCGACGGCGAGGTCGGACGCGTCCCAGGAGCCGGGCAGGACGTGCACCTGGCGCACCCCGGTCAGCCGGGACACCATCGGCACCCGCGGGACGGCACCGGGGTTGCGGCGGGCGAGCTCGAGCTCGGCGGCACGGACGTCGACGGTGCATTCGGGCAGGTGGACGCCGATGCCGGCGATCACCGCCGTCGTGGACGTCGGTGAGGGTGCGGTCCGGTGGGACGGCTGGACGTTGACGGGCACCCGCGACAGAGTAGCGACGACGGCCGGCCGGCGTCCGGCCGTCCACAGGTCAGTGGTCCGCGGGCTCCTGCCACGTGCACACGCACGCCTCGTTGCCCTCGGCGTCGGCGAGCACCCACCAGGCCGGTGCGTAGCGGTCCGTCACGAGCCGTCCGCCCGCGGCCACCGCGTCGGCCACCCGCTGCTCCGCGACGTCGGTGCCGACGTAGACGTCGAGGTGGATCCGGTTGCGCTGCTCGCGAGGGGCGTCCATCTGCTGGAACCACACGGTCGGCCGCGACCCCGCAGGGTCGACGAGCGCGGGGGCGGCGTCGTCGGGATCGCTCCCGGTCATCTCCTCGTAGCCGAGGACGGCGCGCCAGAACGGCTGCACGGCCGCACCGTCGAGCACGTCGATCGCGATGGTGAGCCCGGCCGCCGCCGTCGCGTCGGCCGGCACGTCGAGCTCGCGGGCGGCCTGCGAGACCTGCACCGCGAGCGCCACGTCCCGCTCGCTCAGCCCGCCGACGTCGTGCGAAGTCAGCCGCACGACGACGGTGCCGTAGCGCAGGTCGACGTCGGGGTGATGGTTCGCCGCCTCCGCCAGCTCACCGATCGCCTCGACGAGCTGCACCCCGGTGGTGAAGCTGCCCGTCCGGAAGGTCGCGGTGGCCCGCTGGTCGAGCACCCGCCAGTCGTCGGTCCCGGCGGCCGCACGGAAGTCCGCCGCGCTGATCGCATCGCTCATGAGTGACACCTCCGCGGTCCACGCTATGACGCGAGCCGCCGGCCCGCCGACCGGACGCCCGGCGGCCTCACTGCGGCGTGCCGCACCTCGACCGGCTCCGGGTGGACGTCCCCCCGCGGCCGGTCTCAGCCCAGCACCGCGCCGCGCGACGCCGACTGCACCAGCTTCGTGTACTTGGCGAGCACGCCCCGGGTGTAGCCGTGCGGCACGGGCTCCCAGCCCGCGGCGCGACGAGCGACGAGCTCCGCGTCGCCGACGAGGACGTCGAGCGTCTTGGCCGCGACATCGAGGCGGATCCGGTCGCCGTCGCGCACGAACGCGATCGGTCCGCCGTCGACCGCCTCGGGCGCAATGTGCCCGACGCACAGCCCCGTCGTCCCGCCGGAGAACCGGCCGTCGGTGATGAGCAGGACGTCCTTGCCCAGGCCGGCACCCTTGATCGCCCCGGTGATCGCCAGCATCTCGCGCATGCCGGGCCCGCCCTTCGGCCCCTCGTACCGGATGACGACCACGTCGCCGGCCTGGATCGTGCCGTCCTCCAGAGCGTCGAGCGCCGACCGTTCGCGCTCGAACACCCGGGCGGTGCCCTCGAAGACGTCCGAGTCGAAGCCCGCGCTCTTGACGACCGCGCCGTCCGGGGCGAGTGAGCCGTGCAGGATCGTGATGCCCCCGGTCGGGTGGATCGGCTCGGCGAGCGCCCGGAGGATCTTGCCGTCCGGGTCCGGCGGGTCGATCTCCGCCAGGTTCTCGGCCACGGTGCGGCCGGTGACCGTCAGGCAGTCACCGTGCAGCAGGCCGGCGTCGAGCAGCGCCTTCATGATGACCGGCACGCCGCCGATGCGGTCGACGTCGTTCATGACGTAGCGCCCGAACGGCTTGAGGTCGCCCAGGTGAGGCACGCGGCTCGCGACCCGGTCGAAGTCGCCGAGCGTCAGGTCGACCTCCGCCTCGTGCGCGATGGCGAGCAGGTGCAGCACGGCGTTGGTCGACCCGCCGAACGCCATGACGACGGCGATCGCGTTCTCGAACGCCTCCTTGGTGAGGATGTCCCGCGCGGTGATGCCGTGGCGCAGCATCTCCACGACCGCCTCGCCGGAGGCGTGCGCGAACGTGTCGCGGCGGCGGTCGGCCGACGGCGGGGCCGCCGACCCGGGCAGCGACATGCCGAGGGCCTCGGCGGCCGAGGCCATCGTGTTCGCGGTGTACATTCCGCCGCAGGCGCCCTCCCCGGGACAGATCGCCCGTTCGATGCGGTCCACGTCCTCGCGGCTCATGAGCCCGCGCGAGCACGCACCGACCGCCTCGAAGGCGTCGATGATCGTGACGTCCTTCTCCGTGCCGTCCGAGAGCTTCACCCAGCCCGGCATGATCGAGCCCGCGTACAGGAAGACGCTGGCGAGGTCGAGCCGGGCGGCCGCCATGAGCATGCCGGGCAACGACTTGTCACAACCGGCGAGCAGCACCGAGCCGTCCAGCCGCTCGGCCTGCATCACCGTCTCGACCGAGTCGGCGATGACGTCGCGGCTCACGAGCGAGAAGTGCATCCCCTCGTGCCCCATCGAGATGCCGTCCGAGACGGAGATGGTGCCGAACTCCAGCGGGAACCCGCCGCCCGCGTGCACGCCGTTCTTCACCGCGCCGGCGAGCCGGTCGAGCGACAGGTTGCACGGCGTGATCTCGTTCCACGAGCTCGCCACCCCGATCTGCGGCTTGGCGAAGTCGTCGTCACCGAGCCCGACGGCGCGCAGCATCCCGCGCGCGGCGGTCGCCTCCAGACCGTCGGTGACCTGGCGGGAGCGGGGCTTGATGTCAGGCGTCGTCATGCCCCGAGCGTAGGGCGGGCGGCGGCACGGGGCGAGGGGTCAGCGTCGCGTGACCAGCGAGACGTCGCGCACGGCACCGCGGTCGGCCGACGTCGCCATCGCGGCGTAGGCCTGCAGCGCGGGCGAGACGTACCTGTCGCGGTCCACGGGCTGCCACGGGTTCTCCGAGGACTCCATCTTGGCGCGGCGCTCGGCGAGCACCGCGTCGGGCACATTGAGCCTGATGGCACGCGAGTCGACGTCGATCTCGATCTCGTCGCCGTCCTCGACCAGGCCGATGAGACCGCCCGCCGCCGCCTCGGGAGAGACGTGCCCGATCGAGATGCCGCTCGACCCGCCGGAGAACCGGCCGTCGGTGATCAGCGCGCAGACCTTGCCCAGGCCTCGGCCCTTGATGAAGGAGGTCGGGTAGAGCATCTCCTGCATGCCCGGTCCGCCGGCGGGGCCCTCGTAGCGCACGACGACGACGTGGCCCGGCTCGACCTGCTTGGTGAGGATCTTGTCGACCGCGTCCTCCTGCGACTCGCACACGAGGGCCTTGCCGACGAAGTGGAAGACGTCCGGATCCACGCCCGCCGTCTTGAACACGGCACCGTCCTCGGCAAGGTTCCCGCGGAGCACCGCGAGCCCGCCCTCGACGGTGTAGGCGTGCTCGAGGTCGCGGATGCAGCCCTCGGCGGCGTCGGTGTCGAGCGACTCCCACCGGTTGGACGTCGAGAACGCCTGGGTGGTGCGCACACCGCCCGGAGCGGCGTGGAACAGCTCCAGGGCTTGGCTCGTCGGCCGGCCGGACCGGATGTCCCAGTCGTCCAGCCACGCCTCGAGCGTCGGGGTGTGCACGCTGGTCACGTCGGTCTCGAGGAGGCCGGCTCGGCGGAGCTCGCCCAGCAGGGCGGGGATGCCGCCCGCCCGGTGCACGTCCTCCATGTGGTAGTCCGGGTGGTTGGGGGCCACCTTGCTCAGGCACGGCACGCGGCGGCTGATGTCCTCGATGTCCGCGAGGGTGAAGTCGATCTCGCCCTCCTGCGCGGCGGCGAGCACGTGCAGCACCGTGTTGGTCGAGCCGCCCATCGCGACGTCGAGCGCCATCGCGTTGTGGAACGCCGCCTTCGTGGCGATGCCCCGCGGCGCCGCGGAGTCGTCCTCGTCGTCGTAGTACCGCTTGGCCAGGTCCACGATCGTGCGGCCCGCCTCGAGGAACAGCTCCTTGCGCGCGGCATGCGTGGCCAGCGTGGAGCCGTTGCCCGGCAGCGACAGCCCGAGCGCCTCGGTGAGGCAGTTCATGGAGTTGGCGGTGAACATGCCGGAGCAGGACCCGCAGGTGGGGCAGGCCGCCTCCTCCACCTTGGCCAGCGCATCGTCGGAGACGTTGTCGTCCGCCGAGTAGTTGATCGCGTTGATGAGGTTGAGGCTGGTCTTGGCGACACCGTCGGCCACGATCGCCTTGCCGGCCTCCATGGGCCCGCCCGAGACGAAGATGACCGGGATGTTGAGCCGCAGCGCCGCGTTCAGCATGCCCGGGGTGATCTTGTCGCAGTTCGAGATGCACACCAGGGCGTCCGCGCAGTGCGCGTTGACCATGTACTCCACCGAGTCCGCGATGAGGTCGCGGCTCGGCAGGGAGTAGAGCATGCCGCCGTGCCCCATCGCGATGCCGTCGTCGACGGCGATCGTGTTGAACTCCTTGGCCACACCGCCGGCCTCCTGGATCGCCCCGGCGACGAGGTCGCCCATGTCCTTGAGGTGGACGTGCCCGGGGACGAACTGGGTGTAGGAGTTCGCGATCGCGACGATCGGCTTCCCGAAGTCCTCCGATCCCATACCGGTGGCGCGCCACAGCGCGCGGGCGCCCGACATGTTGCGGCCGTGGGTGGACGTGCGGGAGCGCAGGGGGCGGCTCATGTCACTGCTCCTTCGGTGCGTCGGCGTGCCGCAGGCGGCACGCTCGCGCAGCGTACGCCGTCGTACGCCGCACCGGCACACCCGTCCCGCGACGTGGGCGTACGGGATTGTCCCTCACCGTCTCACCAGATGGACGGATCCGTACGCATAAACGCTTCACCTCGCGCCGGACGCTGGTCACCGCCTCTCACCGGTGCTCACGATGCGGAGGCCCGTTATCCGACGAACGAGGACGAGACACCATGGCCACGATCTCCGCACCGATCAGCACCCGCTCCGTCGCCGACGACACCGGAGCGTCCGCGACCAGCGTCGCGGCCCGCCGTGCGCTCGCCTGCTGTCGCCTCCTGCTCTCCGTCGTCTTCCTGTGGCCCGTGGCCGACAAGGCGTTCGGCCTGGGCTACGCCACGCCGCCCGAGGCCGCCTGGCTGACCACCGGAACGTCGCCGACGGCCGGCTACCTGGAGCACGCCAGCGGACCGCTGTCGCAGTCCCTGGCAGCCGTCTCGGGCCCGGTCGTCGACGCGCTGTACATGCTCGGCATGCTCGGCACGGGCCTGGCGCTGCTCCTCGGAGTGGGGATGCGGGTCGCCGCGGCCGCCGGCGGCCTGCTCATGCTGTCCCTGTGGCTGTCGACATGGCCGTTCGCGGCCGGATCCCACAACCCGCTCGTTGACGAGCACGTCGTGTACACCGCGCTGCTGGTGGCGCTGGCACTGACGCGTGCCGGGGACACCTGGGGGCTCGGACGCGCCTGGGCCGCCTCCCCGGTACCCGGCGCCCGCACCCTGCTGCGCTGACCGCCGACCGCGGGCCGCGGCCGGCGGGCCGCGACGCGGGACCCGGACTACCGTGGTCCGGTGCCCTCGACCGTGATGTGGTTCCGTCGCGACCTGCGGCTCGCCGACAACCCGGCCCTGCTCGCCGCCGTCGAGCAGGCCCACGCCGACGATGCCGGCGTCGTCGCCCTCTACGTGCTCGACGACGCCCTGTGGTCGCGGGCGAGCAGCAACCGGCTCGCCTACCTGCTCGACTCGTTGCGAGCGCTGGACGCGGCCTGCGCGGGAATGCTGGTCGTGCGGCACGGGGACCCGCGCGTCGTCGTCCCGCACCTCGCGCAGGACGTGGGCGCCGACGAGGTCCACGTCGCCGCGAGCCACGAGCCGTACGGGCGGCGGCGCGACGACGCCGTCGGCACCGCGCTCGCGGCCGCCGGCCGACGTCTCGTGGCGACGGGCTCCGCCTACGCCGTCTCGCCCGGCCGGCTCCGCACCGGCGGCGGCACCCCCTACCGGGTCTTCACGCCCTTCCGTCGGGCCTGGCTCGAGCACGGCTGGCGCGCACCGGCTCACCGCCCGCACAGCGTCCCCTGGCTCCAGCTCGCCGCGGAACCGCTGCCCGCTGCCCCGGCGCCCACCGCGCGGCTCCCCCGCGCCGGGGAGGCCGCCGCACACCGGCGATGGCGGGAGTTCCTGCGGGAAAAGCTGCGAGGCTACGCCGAGAACCGTGACCGCCCCGACCTCGCCGGCACCTCGGCGATGTCGGTGCACCTGCGCTGGGGTGAGATCCACCCCCGCACGATGCTCGCCGACCTCGCGGCCGCCCGGTCGGACGGCGTTCCCGCCGACGACGTCGCGACGTTCCGCTCAGAGCTGTCCTGGCGGGAGTTCCACGCCGACGTGCTGCACCATCAGCCGCTCGCCCGCACGCGTTCGCTGCGCACCGTCGTCGCCGAGGACACCTGGGCCCGGGGCGACGCGGAGCAGGAGCGGCTCACGGCCTGGGCGGCAGGCCGCACGGGCTACCCGTTCGTGGACGCCGGCATGCGCCAGCTCCTGGCCACGGGGTGGATGCACAACCGGGTCAGGATGGTCGTGGCGTCGTTCCTGGTCAAGGACCTGCACGTGCGCTGGCAGCAGGGTGCGGCGCACTTCATGGCGCACCTCGTCGACGGCGACGTGTCCCAGAACCAGCTCAACTGGCAGTGGGTCGCCGGTACCGGGCACGACGCGGCGCCCTACTTCCGCATCTTCAACCCGGTGACCCAGGGCAAGAAGTTCGACCCCGACGGCGTGTACGTCCGGCGCTGGGTCCCGGAGCTGCGGGACGTCCCGGCGGACCGGGTGCAGGAGCCGTGGCGACTGGACGAACCGCCCTCGGACTACCCGGCGCCGATCGTCGACCACGCCGTCGAGCGACGTGTCGCGCTCGACGACCTCCAGCGCGGACGGTCCTGAGGCCCTCCCACCACGCTGCTGCTAGCCCGCACGGCCCTGGTGGTCGCGGAACTCGTCCTCCAGGATGCTCATCACGATCGCGTCCGCCCAGGTGCCGCCGTCGCGGTAGACCTCTCGCAGGCGACCCTCCTCGACGAAGCCCAGCGACGCGTACAGCGCCTTGGCCCGAGGGTTGATGCTCAGCACGTCGAGGCCCACCCGGTGCAGCCGCGGGCCAGGGGCGTCCGGCACACCGAGGAAGGCGAACGTCAGCACCTGCTCGATCGCCTCGCGACCGTACCCACGACCGCGGTAGTCGGGCAGCATCTGCAGGCGCAGGTTCGCGCTGCGCGAGACGTCGTCCAGCTCGTTCAGGACGATCTCGCCGATCATCTCGTCGCTGACCAGCTCGCCGTCGCGCACCGCACCGGGAGTGATCGCCCAGTCGTAGCGGCCCTCGCTGTCGCCGACGGTGGCCGCCCACTCATCGATCTGCGTCCGCGTGAACCTCGCCGTCGTCCCGGACAGGCGCATGCCTTCCGGATCGTGCAGCGACTCCCAGAGCCTGTCCGCGTCCCCCGCCACCATCGGTCGGAGCCGCATCATCTCCCCGTGCAGCAGCGGTGGTCTCACGTCCCGATCCTCTCCAGGACGAGCTCACGCACCCGCTTCGCGTCGGCCTGGCCCTTGGTGGCCTTCATCACGGCGCCGATGATGGCGCCGACAGGCCCCTGGTTGCCCCCGCGGACCTTCTCCACGACGTCGGGCTGGGCGGCGAGGGCCTCGTCGATGGCAGCCAGCAGGGCGCCGTCGTCCGACACGATCTCGAGGTTCCGCGACACGACGACCGCCTCCGGGTCGCCTTCCCCGGCGAGCACGCCGTCGAGCACCTGCCGGGCGATCTTGTCGTTGATCCGGCCGGAGTCGACGAGTCCCTGGAGCTCGCCGATCTGCGCGGGGGTGATCGGCAGGTCCGCCAGCTCCAGCTCGTCCTGCTTCGCACGGCGGGCCAGCTCGCCCATCCACCACTTGCGGGCGGCGGCCGGGCTGGACCCCGCGGCGATGGTCGCCTCGATGAGCTCGATCGCCCCGGCGTTGACGACGTCCCGCATCTCGGCGTCGGCGTACCCCCACTCCGTCTGCAGCCGGCGGCGACGCGCCTGCGGCAGCTCGGGAAGGGTCGCGCGGATCTCCTCGACCCAGGCCCGCGACGGCTCGACGGGGACCAGGTCCGGCTCGGGGAAGTAGCGGTAGTCCTCGGCGTCGGACTTCACGCGACCCGAGGTGGTGGTGCCCGTGTCCTCGTGCCAGTGCCGCGTCTCCTGGACGATCGTCTCGCCGGCGTCGAGCGCCCCCGCCTGGCGGGAGATCTCGTGCCGGACCACCCGCTCCACCGACCGGAACGAGTTCACGTTCTTGGTCTCCGTGCGGGTGCCGAGCGGGGACTCCGGCGTGGGTCGCAGCGACACGTTGACGTCGGCGCGAACGTTGCCCCGCTCCATCCGGGCCTCGGACACGTCGAGCACGCGGAAGATGTCGCGCAAGGCCTGCACGTAGGCACGCGCGACCTCTGGTGCGCGGTCCCCCACGCCCGTGATCGGCTTGGTGACGATCTCCACCAGCGGGATCCCCGCCCGGTTGTAGTCCACGAGCGAGTACTCCGCGCCGTGGATACGCCCCGTGGAGCCACCGACGTGCGTGTTCTTGCCGGCGTCCTCCTCCATGTGCGCGCGCTCGATCTCGACGCGGTGGATCGTGCCGTCCTCGAGCTCGACGTCGAGCCAGCCGTCGAACGCGATCGGCTCGTCGTACTGGGAGGTCTGGAAGTTCTTCGGCACGTCCGGGTAGAAGTAGTTCTTCCGGGCGAACCGGCACGACTCCGCGATCTGGCAGTTCAGCGCCAGGCCGATCCGGATCGCGTACTCCACCGCCGTGCCGTTGACGACCGGGAGCGCACCGGGCAGCCCGAGGCTCACCGGCGTCGTCTGGGTGTTGGGCTCCGCGCCGAACGAGGCCTCGGCCGCGCAGAACATCTTGGTGCGGGTGCCGAGCTCGACGTGCACCTCGATGCCGAGCACCGGGTCGTACCGGCGGACCGCGTCGGCGTAGTCGACCATCTGGGTCACAGTCATCTCCTTCGTGGGTCAGCCGAGCTCGGGTGCGCGATCGAGCAGCGGGCCGCCCCAGCGCGCCTCGAGGGCGGCCTCGAGCGCGGCGCCGACGCGGTAGAGGCGGTCGTCCGCCTTCGCCGGGGCGAGCACCTGGAACCCGGTCGGCAGGCCGGGGCCACCCTCCGGCGGGACCGACAGGCCGTTCGGCACCGAGATGCCCGGTACGCCCGCGAGGTTCGCCGGGATCGTGGCGACGTCGTTGAGGTACATGGCCAGCGGGTCGTCGAGCTTCTCGCCGAGCTTGAACGCCGTCGTGGGCGCCGTCGGGGAGACGAGCACGTCGGCCTGCTCGAACGCCGCGTCGAAGTCGCGCTGGATCAGCGTCCGCACCTTCTGCGCGCTGCCGTAGTACGCGTCGTAGTAGCCGGCGCTCAAGGCATACGTGCCCAGGATGATGCGGCGCTTGACCTCGTCGCCGAACCCCGCCCCACGGGTCGCGGCCATGACGCGTTCGGCGGTGACCGGGCCCTCCTCGGGCTCGACGCGCAGGCCGAACCGCATGCCGTCGAACTTGGCGAGGTTGCTCGACGCCTCGGCCGGCAGGATGAGGTAGTAGGCGGCCAGCGCGTACTCGAAGTGCGGGCAGGAGACCTGGACGATCTCCGCCCCGGCCTCCTCGAGCAGCTCGAGCGACTCCTCGAAGCGTGCCTGGACACCGGGCTGGTAGCCCTCGCCCTGGAGCTGCTCGACGACGCCGACGCGGAGGCCGGTCAGGTCGCCGAGCGAGCCCTGGCGGGCAGCTTCGACGAGGTCCGGCAAGGGCTCGGGGATGGAGGTCGAGTCGCGGGGGTCGTGCCCACCGATCAGCTCGTGCAGCAGCGCGGAGTCCAGGACCGTGCGGGTCACGGGCCCGGCCTGGTCGAGGCTCGAGGCCAGGGCGATCAGCCCGTACCGCGAGACGCTCCCGTAGGTCGGCTTCACGCCGACCGTGCCGGTCACGGCGCCCGGCTGGCGGATCGAACCACCGGTGTCCGTCCCGACGGCCAGCGGAGCGGCGAAGGCCGCCACGGCAGCCGCCGACCCGCCGCCGGAGCCACCGGGGATACGCTCCAGGTCCCACGGGTTGTGCGTGTTGCCGTAGGCCGAGTGCTCCGTCGACGAGCCCATGGCGAACTCGTCCATGTTGGTCTTGCCGAGGATCGGCATGCCGGCGGCACGGATGCGCTCGACGAGCGTCGCGTCGTACGGCGGGACCCATCCCTCGAGGATCTTCGAGCCCGCCGTCGACGGCATGCCCTGGGTCACCACGACGTCCTTCACAGCGATCGGGACACCGGCCAGCGGGTGCAGCGTCTCGCCCGCAGCCCGGCGCGCATCGACGTCGCGCGCGGTGGCGAGCGCATCCTCGGCGGAGACGTGCAGGTAGGCGTGCACCGCGGGCTCGACGGCGGCGATGCGGTCGAGGTACGCCTGCGTCACCTCGACGCTCGTCACCTCGCCGGCGCGGAGCCTCTCGGCGATCGCGGACGCCGACAGTCTGGTCAGGTCGGTCATGTCACTCCTCCCCCAGGATCTGCGGCACGGCGAACCGACCGTCTTCTGCCTCCGGCGCACCCGCCAGCACGTCGGCGACGGGCAGCGAGGGGACGGGCTCGTCCGCCCGGAAGACGTTGGACAACGGGAGCGGATGGCTCGTGGCAGGGACCTCGGGGGTCGCGACCTCGCTCACCTTGGCGATGGAATCGACGATCACGTCGAGCTCGCCGGCGAGCCGGTCGAGCTCGTCCGGGCGCAGCTCGATCCGCGCCAGCGCGGCGACACGCGCGACCTCGTCACGGGAGATGGTGGACATGACCGCAAGTCTAATGGTCCCCGGGTGCTCTTCCGGGCGCCGTCGCGTCACATCCCTGTGAACAGTGCCATGCACGCCGAGCACGTTGTCGGGGGGATGCAGCGAGGCCCCCCGCACCGTGTGGTGTGGGGGGCCTGGCTGTGAAGGGTGTCCGGCGGCGTCCTACTCTCCCACCCCGTCTCCAGGGCAGTACCATCGGCGCTGAAGGGCTGAGCTTCCGGGTTCGGTATGGGACCGGGCGTTTCCCCTTCGCTGTGACCGCCGTAACGTTGTCGAGTTGTGTGGGTGGCCCCGTGCCTGGCCCTGGTGGGGCTGGGTGGGGTGGTGCCCGTTTCTCGGGAACCGCACAGTGGACGCGTGCATGCATGTGTGTTGTGTTGAAGTTGTTGGCTTATTAGTACCGGTCAGCTGCGACAGTCGTTGGTCCTGTCTTCCACTTCCGGCCTATCTACCCAGTGGTCTAGCTGGGTGCCTTCACCCCACGAGGGGGATGGAAACCTCATCTTGAAGCAGGCTTCCCGCTTAGATGCTTTCAGCGGTTATCCCTTCCGAACGTAGCGA